>JAOUOP010000093.1 GCA_029880325.1 Myxococcales bacterium
CGCCCGGTACTCCGAGGACATCGACCTCGTCCAGATTCGGGCGGAGCCCATCGGTGAGACGCTCGACCTCGTTCGCGCTGCTCTCGATCCCTGGCTCGGCACGCCGCAACGAAAGCTCAAAGAAGGGTGTTGCTCTTATGGGGGTAAATACACGCCGATTCGGGTGGTACCCTAATCGGTGCGAATCGCCGCTCCCTGTGGGAGAATCTGGACATGCAAGGACTTCCGTGGCTGGACACTGTGCTTGCCGTCCCCGTTGTCGGCCTGGTTACGCACCAACGCCTCGATTTTCCCGCCGTGGTCTGGGAACTCCTGGCCAAAATGGAGCCGAAGTGGGGAAAGGACGGGTTTGGTGCTCAGATGATTTCGAGCGAAGGGTGCGTCAGTGTCAGACCCGCACCCAATCTTTAGGCGCCCCCAGTTTCAGCCATATCGGCACCGCATGCCACGCTGCCTACACCGCTGAGGCCACAATCCCCCACGATCCCGCGTAACCCGCGGTGCAGTGACGGCATCGACAACGGAGAGAACGGCTTCGTGGACTGCGGTGATTTCACCTGCCTGAATAACCCGGACGTCACCGTCTGCGGTGGTTGACTCGGCGCCTGGCCACGGTTCGCAAACGGGAGATCGCACCCGGGCCTGTGTCAAACCGCGCAACCCACCGGGAGTCGTCCCGCGGTGATCGCGGCTCCATCAGCTTCAGCTCGGTGCAGGGACGCCCCTGCCCCTCGCTTCAGCGTCGGCCCAAGAGCCTGCTGGGTGCGACCGACGCCGACGGAAGGGGCAGGGGGAACACCAGGACAACTCGGGACAAAAGAGTACCGCCAACGACTCGGGACGCGCGCACGGAGCCCTGCGAATACAGCGGTGCGGAACAGGCACGGTGCCCCGCGATGATGCCGCCGCCGCTACTCTGGCGCCGCTTCCGCCGAAGGTGCCGCTTCGCTGCCCGGGCTCTGCGATGCGGCCCAAAGGGCTCCGGCGGTGGCCAGGATGGCCAGCAGCGCCAGGCGGGAGAGGCGGCGCTGTTTGGGGAGCTTGGGTCGCCGGCGCCTTCGGGTGGTGCTGCGCTCGCAGGGGTCGTGGCTGTCGGGCGCCATGGGTGGCGCGGTGTAGGGGCGCAGGCGGCTGCCCGAGTGCATGGAAGCGGGCGACAGGGGACCGCCCGAGGCCGCTGCCGGCGCCCGCTCCGGTGCGCCCCCGAGGTCGTAGTGCCGGAGTACATCGCGTTCGTGGCTGAGTTTTTCCGCCGCCAGGGCTTCGACCACCCGTGCCACCGAGGCACGGTCGGCCACGCCGCCGGCCCGCACCGCGGCGCGTTCGAGCGCCCGCGCAAACTCCGCCGCCGAGCCAAATCGCTGCCCGGGCTCGCGCGCCAGGGCTTTTGCGATCACGGCATCAAAGGGCGTCAGGCGCGACTCGAGGTCGCCGAGCCTGGGGATGGGCGCAAATAGCAGGCGCCGGAAGCAGTCGCTCGGGTCTTCTCTATAAAAGAGGCGCTGCCTGGCCAGGGCTTCCCATAGCACGATGCCCATGGCGAAGAGGTCGCTGCGATGATCCACCTCTTTGCCCGAGGCCTGCTCGGGCGCCATGTAGGAGAGCTTGCCCTTGATCATGCCGGCTTCGGTCTCCGCCAGCCGCCCCCGCGCCTTGGCCACACCAAAGTCGGTAAGCCGCGTGATACCGTCGACTCCGATCATGAGGTTGTGCGGGGAGACGTCGCGGTGGACCAGGCCCAGCGGCAGTCCCTGCCGGTCCCGCAGGCCATGGGCCGCCTGCAATCCGGCGAGCGTATCCAAAACGATTCGCACCACGACCGGTGGCGTCATGCGTTGGCCGCGGCTCCGGGCCGAGCGCTGCAGGGTGCCCAGATCGGCGCCCTCCACGTAGGGCATGGCCAGGAAGTAGCCCTCCTCGCGGTCGCCGCCCACGTCCAAGGCCGACACCACGCTCGGGTGGCGGATCTGGGCGCTGAGCCGGGCCTCATCCAGAAACATCTCCACGAAGCCCGGCTTGCGCCAGAGGTGGGGGTGCAGGCACTTGAGCGCCACCAGGGCATGGCCTGCCGCCGCCCCCGGCACGCCGGGGCCGGGCCGCGCCACATACACCGTGGCCATGCCGCCGCTGGCCAACTCGCACAGCAACTCGTAGCCGCCGAGGGGCGCGCCTCCCACCGCCGGCAACGTGGTCGCCGCACTCATGATGGCCAAACCCTGAACTCGACTGTCCGTCCGCGTCCCGTTCTCTCCATGTAATTGATGCTAGAACGATCCCCTCTCGCGGTCCTGACGCCGAGTCCACCGGATCATGATCGCTTCATGACATCGATCTGACCCGGCCCCGCAGCCGCGGCTCACACAGCCCCACGCAGGGCGCACACGAAGAGCGCGGCGTCGAGCTGGTGCAGTCTTCGCTCTGTATCACCCCAGCTAAGATAAGGAGCACGGCTGAGCCGCAACACCTCCAGCCCCTCGGCCGCCAGCACTTCGTCCGCCACGCTCACAGCGCCGGCCTCCCAGCTGGGTGCCGCCGCCGGCAGCGGCTCGTCCGGGTCCACCGTATGCCGTCCGATGTGCACGTGGGGCCGCAGTGGTAGCGGAACCGATACCAGTAGACGACCGCCGGGCTCGAGACCCGCCCCGAGGTGTCGCAGCAGGCTGCGCGGTCTCAGGCAGCGATCGAGCACGTTCAGGCACAGCATCACGTCGAAGCGCTCCCCGGCCGGCAGTGGCTGCAGGCCGAGGTCGCACTCGAGCAGCCGGTAGCCGCGCCGCCTGAGCGAGCGCGTGAGGGCGCGCGAGGTTTCGGTGACGGTCACGGTGTCGAAGAGGGGCGCTGCCTGGGCCGTGACACGCCCGCTGCCGGCACCCACGTCCAGCAGCCGCCCACCGATAGACCCCTCGAGCAGCGTCCGAAACTGGGCTTCCGACAGCAGGTGCATGGGGTACATGCCGAGCACACCGTAGGCGTCGTAGTCCGAGACCAGCGTCCGCAGCAGCCGGTAGCCGGCCATGCGCAGCGCGCCGTGGGGGCGTGCCAGGGCTTGTCGCACGAAGCTCACCGTGGCCTGGTCGCATGCCAGCTCCACGAAGCGCTGGCCGAGCGGCTCGGGCAGCGCGCTCCGGTCGCAACCGTAGGGCAAGGCCACGCCCTCGACCACGTTGCGCATCGGGTTGGGTTTCTGCCCGTCGGCGGTCACCGCAGGCCGATGCTACGCTCGCTTCGTGCTTGCCGACAGTTCCATTTTGCTAGGGATCTTCCGGGGTGGCTCGGGTCAGCGCATGGGTGGCCGCGACAAGGCCGCCCTGCCCGCCCCCGACGGCCGCGGCACCTTGCTGTCGCGCCTCCTGTGGGTCGCCGATGGCGCCGGCTGCAGCGAGCGCGTGCTGGTCGGCGCCCGCCACTCCAGCCACGACCGCAGCCCCGACTGCGGCGGCGGCGAGTCGGTCCCAGATCCCGCGGGTCTCGACACCCTGCTCGACCGGCCACCGGGCATCGGTCCCATCGGCGGCCTGTGCGCGCTGCTCGAAGCCGCCGGCCCGCGCCCGGCCCTGGCTTTGGCCTGCGACTTGCCCTTTCTGCAACCCCAGCTGCTGACGCGCCTGGCGCGCGAGCAACCTGGCGCCACGGTGCTGTGCCCCCGCGATCCCCAAAGCGGCAAGTGGGAGCCGCTCTTTGCGCGCTACGACAGCGCCCGCGTGCTGCCGATCCTGCGCGGCTGCATCCCAGCGGGCGTGCGCTCGCTGCAAACGCTCTTGCGCGAGCTACCGGTCACCGAACTCGTGCTCGAGCCCGGCGAGCGCGCCCAGCTGCGCGACTGGGACCGCCCCGAGGATCTGATCGCGAAGCTGGCTACTGATACAAACCCGTGACCACCACGTCGTCGACTTCGACGTCTTCGCTCGAGGTCGAGCCCTGGAAGTTCAGGCGTAGCTTGAAGTCGGCGATCATGAAGCGGGCGTCCAGCGCGATGCTCTCCATGTACCAGGTGCTGTCGTCGCCGCCGCCGCTGCCCGTCCACTCAGCCAACAACACCCAACCGCTGCCATCCCAGCCATAGACGGTCAGACCCTCGTCGCTGTCGACGCCGCTCTGCAGGTAGCGCCAGAGCGTGACCGTGCCGCTGATGTAGCCGCTCAGGTCCAGGGCCGTGACCAGCTCCAGGTCGCAGCCACTGCCGCCACAATCGGAGCCGTTGACCACCGGGTTGCCGCCGCCTCCGTAGCCGTTGCTGCCGGTCATGGTCTGGGTGGCGACGCTGGTATCGGAGGTCTCCGCCCAGGCGCTGAGGTCGTCGAAGGCGTCGCTGAAGACCACCACCGGGGAGCAGCTGCCATCCTCGTTGAAGACACCGTCGCAGTCGTCATCCACGTTGTCGCAGGTGCTGTCATCGGCGGCCTTCGTGGTGCGGGCCGGGTCGTCGGGGCATTCGTCCACGCAGTCGAGGCTGCCGTCGCCGTCGCTGTCGCTGACGTCGCAGCCGCAGCTGGACATCTTCGTCAGCGCCGGTTCATCGGGGCACTCGTCGTCGCAGTCGAGGGTGCCGTCGCGATCGATGTCGGTGTCGGTCTTGCCGCAGCCGCAGGGCCCGGGACGGGTCTTGTTGGCGTCGAAGGGGCAGCCGTCGTCGGCGTTGTCCACGCCGTCGCCGTCCTCGTCGCCCGGTCCCAACATGGGCGTGGTGTCGACCTCGGCACCGGCGTCGTCGTCAGCGCCAGCGTCGTCGTCGCCGGTGGTGTCGCTGGAGCTGGCGGCGTCCATACCGCCTTGGCTGCCGGCCTCGGGGCTGGAAGCGCCGCCGTCGTCGTTCGTCAGTGGCGTGAAGCTGGCGGCGTCGCCTTGGTCGTCGCCATCGGAAGAGGAATCACCGCAGGCGCCGGCCAGCAGCGCGAGCAGGCCGAGCAGGGGCCATGGGCGTAGGGGCTGCATCGCGCCAGTGTGCGTGAAATCTCCGCCCAAGGCCAACCCCGAGGGGCTACGTGTCGGGATGTTTACAGCGTGCCGAAGACCGCGTCGGCGGCGCCGCGGGTGCGCTCCAGCATCTCGGCATCGTGGGCTGCTGACACGAAGCCGGCCTCGAACTGGGAGCAGGGCCAGTAGACGCCGTGCTCGAGCATGCCGCGGTGGAAGCGCGCGAAGCGCTCGGCGTCGGCCGCCGCCGCGTGCTCGAAACGGGTGACGGGCTCGGAGCGGAAGTAGGGCGTGAGCATGGAGCCCACGCGCTGGACCTGCAGCGGCAGCGAGGCGCGCGCCGCGGCCTGCTCGAAGATCGACTGCAGTTCGGCGCCGGCCGCTTCGAGGCGATCGTAGAGCCCCTGCTCCTGCTGCGCCTCCAGCAGCTCGAGCGTTTTCAGCCCCGCGGCCACCGCCAGCGGATTGCCGCTGAGCGTGCCGGCCTGGTAGACCGGGCCCAGCGGCGAAACCGTTTGCATCACGTCGCGGCGACCGCCGTAGACGCCCACCGGCAGGCCGCCGCCGACGATCTTGCCGAGCGTGGTCAGGTCGGGGCGAATCCCGAAGCGCGCCTGGGCGCCGCCGTGGGCCACGCGAAAGCCCGTCATCACCTCGTCGAAGACCAGCAGCGCACCGGCGCGGTCACACTGGGCGCGCAGGGCCTCGAGAAAGCCCGGCGCCGGCGGCACGCAGCCCATGTTGCCCACCACCGGCTCCACGATGATCGCCGCCAGTTCCGAGCCGCGTTCGGTGACCAGTCGCTCGACCGCCTCGATGTCGTTGTAGGGCAGCACCACGGTGGTGGAGGCGATGGCCGCCGGAATGCCGGCGCTGTCGGGCTCACCCAGGGTGGCCAGGCCGCTGCCGGCTTTAACCAGGAGATAATCGGCGCCACCGTGGTAGCAGCCCTCGAACTTCGCCACCAGATCGCGGCCGGTGAAGCCGCGGGCGGCGCGCAGGGCGCCCATCACGGCCTCGGTGCCGCTGGAGGTCATGCGCAGCATCTCGATCGACGGCAGCGCGCGGGCGATGGCCTCGGCCAACAGCACCTCGCCCTCGGTGGGGGCGCCGTAGCTGCTGCCGCGGCTGGCGGCTTCTTGTACGGCGGCGACCACCTCGGGGTGGGCGTGACCCAAGATCATCGGGCCCCAGGAGCCGACGTAGTCCACGTAGCTGCTGCCGTCGGCGCCCACCAGCTCGGCGCCGTGGGCCTCGCGGATGAAGATGGGCTGGCCGCCGACGGCGCGGAAGGCCCGGACGGGGGAATTGACGCCACCGGGCAGCAGCTTGCTGGCCCGCTCGAAGAGTTCGGCGGAAACGCGATCGGACATGGTCGCGAGCGTGCCCCGCGGGTGGCGGGCCTGCAAGTCCGCGGGGCGGCGCTTCAGTGGTCGTCGGCGCTCGCTTCGTTGCCGCGGATCTTGTCGTAGGTGAAGGCGCCGGCCAGGGCGCCGAGCACGGGTGCCGTCAGATACAGCCACAGATGCTGGAGCTGTCCGCTGACCAGGGCCGGGGCCAGCGAGCGCGCCGGATTCATGGAGGCGCCGGTGATGGGCCCGCCGAAGAGCGCGCACAGGGCCACGGTGCCGCCGATGGCCAGCCCCGCCAGCTCGCCGACGGCGCGGGCATCGGTGGCGACCGCGGTGATCACGAACATCAAAAAGAAGGTCAGCACGACCTCCAGCACGAAGGCCTGGCCCAGTCCCGCGCTCGGCAGCGTGGCGCCGAGATCGCCCCCGGCTTCGAACAGCAGCCTGAGCAGCGCCGCAGCAGCAAGGGCGCCCCCCACCTGGCCGGCCAGGTAGGGTGCGATCTGGGCGGGCGCGAGCCGTCCCAGGGCGGCAAAACTCAGAGTTACGGCGGGATTGAAGTGGGCGCCAGAGATGTGCCCGGTGGCGTAGATCATGACGGCCACCACCATGCCGAAGCACAGGGCGACGCCGAGATGGCCCAGGGCGCCGGTCTGTTGTTGCACCACGATGGCCCCGCATCCGGCGAAGACCAGCGCGAAGGTGCCTACCGCCTCGGCGCCGACTTTTTGGGAGAGCCCGATCGGGGCGGTGGTGGGGGAGGCTTCGGAAGCGGCGGGCGCTGGGGCGGGCGTGCCGGCGTCGGTGGCGCTGGGCATGGCAGCTGGCTTAGGGGATTGGCGTCCGGGCGGCAAGTGGGGGACAGGGCAACGCCAGCTACCTCGAGCGCCGCGCCGAAAGCCACATCGCGGTCACCGGCACGGCGATGCCGACCAGCATGACCGCGCCGCCCAGCAGCTCGCGCTCGGTGGGCAGGGTGCCGAGCACGAAAAAGGCAAAGAGCAGCGCCAACACGGGTGTGGCGAGGGCGGCCAGGGCGGTGGTGTTGGCGGGGATGTAGCGGGAGGACTGCAGGATCGACAGGCGCGCCAGGAAGGGGCCGAAGAAGCCGGCCAGGGCGCCGCCGGCGACCAGCTCCGCGGGCAGCTCGTCGCCGCGTGGAATGCGCTGCTCCACGGAAAACCACAGCGCCACGCTCATCCACAGGCGGATCGCGTTCATGGGCACCAATTTCACGCGGCTGACCCAACGGCGGGTCAAAAGCACCATGGAGCCGAAGCAGGCGGCGGAAGCCAGGCCATAGAGCACGCCCAGGGGGTCGAAGTCGCCTGCGGTGCTGCCCGGGCGTTGCAGGATCCACAGCCCGATGCCGGCCATGGCGGTACCGACCCAAAACGACGACCGCACCCCTTCCCGCAGCAGCAGCGCGCCCAGCAGCGCCACCAGAATCACCTCCGAGCGTTGCACCACCGCCAGCAGCGCCCCCGAGATGCGGCTGATCGCCTCGGCGCTGCACCAGTTGCCCAGCAGCGTCAGCACCGCGAAGGCGCAGGACAGCTGCAGCGTCGCACGCCAGGAGGTGCCGGCCGGACCGCCGCCGCCGGCGCGGCGCAGATTGACCAGGGCTGTGCCGCTATTAAAGAGCGCGGCCGTGCTCAGCAGCATCAGCACGGCCAGCTGCGGCTCGCCGTGCTCGACCGCGATCTTCCAGGGGATCAGAAAGGCTGCAGCGCCGGCCGAGCCGCAAAACGCCCACAACAGACCGCGGCGGGTATCGGGCGCGTTGGACATGGCCCAGCGGTTCTACACCGCATCGCCGGGCCGAAGCTGCGGCGAAAACGTCCTGGCAGCTTTTCGGCCCGGCTTTTCGGGGCATTTCTGGCCGGCTAGATGTGCTCGGCGGGAGTGCTGAGCCGATGATCGGGGTCGATACGATGGCAGATGCAAGGACGGCCTCCGCCGGAATACTCCGTGTATTTCAAGGGGACCGGACGCCGCAGCTGGCGCCGTAGCGGCCCCGAGAGCGGATCATGACTCCCGCCGAGCACATCTAGGTACCCGCCGGGCGTTCAGATCATGGCCAGCGCCACCGCCAGCTCCATCCCGTCGCCGGCATCCCGAGGTACGGTCACCACCGGCGTGCCACCCACGAAGCGCCGCAGGGTGTCGCGGGTTTCGGCGAGGTCGACGCTGCTTTCAGCGCTTTCGCTGATCACGATGGCGCTGAGCCCGAGCCCGGCTCCCGTCACCGCCTGCGCCGCGGTGAGGGTGTGGCTGATGCTGCCGAGGTAGCTGCCGGTGACCAGCAGCACGGGCAGCTGGAGCCGTCGCATCCAGTCGAGCACCAGATGCTCCGCGTCCAGCGGCACCATCACGCCGCCGACGCCTTCGATGAAGAGCAGGTCGTGGTCGCCCCGGCCAAGCGCCCCCTGGCAGAAGGCGATGAGCGCCTCAAAATCGATACTGCGCCCCTCGCGGCGCGCGGCCATGTCGGGCGACAGCGGCGCCGCGAAGCGCAGCGGGCATAGGGCGTCGATGTTGGCCGCGGTCGCGTCCCGCCCCATGGCCGCAGCCAGGATGCCGGCGTCGCTGGCGGCCGCTTGCGCCGGATCGTAGCCGCTGAGCACGGGCTTGAGCCCCACCGCTTGCCGTCCCCGGGCCCGCAGCTCGCCGATCAGGCGCGCGGTGATGAAGGTCTTGCCCACGTCGGTGCCGGAGCCGGTGACGAAGTAGGCAGACGCCCCTGCCCTCGGCCAATCCCGACCAGCCATGTCAAGTCAGCTCCTCGCCGAGGGCCTCCGCCAGCGCATCCACGTGCTCGAGGCGGTGAGCGGCGCTGAAAGTGATGCGCAGTCGCGCCGTGCCCCGGGGCACCGTCGGCTCCCGGATCGCCACGACCAAGAAGCCCCGCCGCTCGAGCCGCGCCGACAGCTCGAGCGCCCGCCCGCCGTCGCCCACCACGATGGGCACGATCGGGCTGCGCGGCGCCGGCAGTCCCAACCGCCCGCAGAAACGCCGCGCGTGCGCGAGCGGCCGCGCGCACAATGCCCGATCGCCGGCAATACGCCGCACGGCCGCAAGCGCTGCGCCCGCCGAGGCCGGAGCCAGCCCGGTGGAATAGATAAAGGTGCGGGCCCGGGTACGCAGCAGCTCGCAGACGACGCGGCTGGCGCAGACGTAGCCACCATAGCCACCCGCGGCTTTCGATAGCGTGCCCATCTGCAGCGCAATCGTAAGCGCCTCGCTGTGGGCAAAGGCGCTGCCGCGGCCGCCGCCGACCACGCCCAGGCCGTGCGCGTCGTCGCACAGCAGCCAGGCGTCGAAGCGCTCGGCCAGGCGCGCCAGCTCGGGCAGGTTGGCCAGGTCCCCATCCATGCTGAACACGCCGTCGGTCAAGATCAGGCAGTGCCGGTGCCGCCCCCGCCGCGCCTCGAGCACCGCGCGCACCTCGGCCATGTTCTCATGGGCGTAGCAGAGGAGCGTCGCCCCCGACAGCCGCGCGCCCGCGAGCAAGCACGCGTGGCTGAGGGCGTCGGCGACGATCAGGTCTTCGGGCCCACACAGGGCCGGGATCAGGCCGAGGTTGGTCAGATAGCCGCTGCCGAAGACGACGGCGTCCTCGCTGCCCTTGAGTTCGCTCAGCGCCCGCTCGAGTGCACCGAGCAGGGGATGGTTGCCGGTGATGAGCCGCGAGGCGCCTGCGCCACAGCCGTAGCGCTCGAGCGCTTCGCGCGCCGCCCGCTGAACCTCGGGACAAAAGCTCAGGCCCAGGTAGTCGTTGCCCGAAAACGAAAGCAGCTCGCGTCCACCGCGCTCGATGCGCACCGCGTCGAGGGCCACGCTTTCGACTGGCTTGCGCCGCAGTCCCCGGCGCTCGCTGTGCGCGAGTTTGTCCCGGGCGAAGTCGTCGAGGGAACCCACAGGCGCCCCATACTCTGAATTCGACCACCATGCGAGCGCGACCTTCCGCTCCAGGCGCTGTATGCTCCGCCCCCCCGCGGCCGAGCGAGCCCGCCGCGGCAGGAGCCCCGATGTCGACATCGCAAGCCACCCAAGCCCCCGAGCCCAAGCCGCAAGCCGCGCGCTCAACCCCATTGCGTCACGACTTCACCGTAAACGAAGTCGAAGCGTTTTTCGCGCTGCCCTTCGCCGACCTGATCTTCCGGGCCCAACAAGCGCACCGCAGCCACTTCGATCCCAACCGCGTGCAGATGAGCACGCTGCTGTCGATCAAGACGGGCGGCTGCCCCGAGGACTGCAAGTACTGCCCCCAGAGCGCCGTCCACGACACCGGCGTCGCGGCCACCAAGTTGATGGCCGTCGAAGCCGTGCTCGAAGACGCCCGCCGCGCCAAGCAAGCCGGCGCCAGCCGCTTCTGCATGGGCGCCGCCTGGCGCAACCCGCGCGAGCGCGACATGGCCCAGGTCTGCGAGATGGTCGAAGGTGTGCGCGCGCTGGGCCTGGAGACCTGCGCCACGCTGGGCATGTTGACGGCCGAACAAGCCGAGCGCCTGGCCGCAGCCGGCCTCGACTACTACAACCACAACCTCGACACCTCGCCCGACTTCTACGGCACGATCATCACCACCCGCACCTACGAGGAGCGCCTTCGGACGCTCGCCCACGTGCGCGACGCCGGCATTCATGTCTGCTGCGGCGGCATCGTCGGCATGGGCGAAAGCCGCGCCCATCGCGCGCGCCTTTTGACAACGCTCGCAAACCTCCCGCGCCATCCCGAGAGCGTACCCATCAACCTGCTGGTCCAGGTCGAGGGCACGCCCCTGCACGGCACTGCCGCCCTCGATCCACTGGAATTCGTGCGCACCCTGGCCGTTGCGCGCCTCTTGATGCCGGCGAGCTTCGTACGGCTTTCGGCCGGACGCGAGCAGATGAGCGACGAGATGCACGCCCTGTGCTTTCTGGCCGGCGCCAACTCCGTCTTCATCGGTCCCAAGCTGCTGACCACCGACAACCCCCAGCGCGCACGCGACCAGGACCTCTTCGAGCGCCTGGGCGTCGAACCGCTGTGACGGGCCCGGCGGGTGCACGGCCCACGAAGCCGGCCGCGGTCACCACCACCGGCGCCCCGCAAGGCCAGGGCCTGCCCCAGCTGTGGATGCCCTACACGCAGATGCAGACGGCGGCGCCGCCGCTCCAGGTCGCGCGCGCCGAGGGCGTGCGCATCGTGCTCGAAGATGGCCGTGAGTTGATCGACGCCATCGCCTCCTGGTGGACCGCCTGCCACGGCTACGGCCACCCCGTCATTCGAGAGGCCGTACAGCATCAACTCGAAGTCATGCCGCATGTCATGCTGGGCGGCCTCAGCCACGAGCCGGCCCAGCGCCTGGCCGCGCGCCTGGCCGCCATCCTGCCCGGCGACCTCGACCACGTCTTTTTCGCCGAGTCCGGCTCGGTCGCGGTGGAAGTGGCCATGAAGATGGCCATGCAGTACTACATCAACCGCGGCGAGCGCGGACGCACGCGCTTCATCAGCTTTCGCCACGGTTACCACGGCGACACGCTGGCGGCGATGAGCGTCTGCGATCCCGAAGAGGGCATGCACGCCCTCTTCCACGGCGCGCTCCTGCCCCAACATGTTATCGATCTCCCGCGCGGCGCCGAAGCAGTCGCCGCCTTCGAGGCCTTGCTCGAGCGCGAGCGTACCAACGTGGCGGCCGTGATCGTCGAGCCGCTGGTGCAGGGCGCTGGCGGCATGAAATTCCACGCCCCCAAAGACCTTGCGGCCCTTGCCGCCGCCTGCCAGCGCCAGGGCGTTTTGTGGATTGCCGACGAGATCATGACCGGCTTTGGCCGCACCGGCAGCCTCTTCGCGTGCGAGCAGGCCGGCGTCGTGCCCGACATCATCACGCTCTCCAAGGCGCTGACCGGCGGCACCCTGGCGCTGTCGGCGACGGTGGCCCGCCGTCACATCTTCGAGGCCTTCCTCGACGCCGACCCTGAGCGGGCCCTGATGCACGGGCCCACCTTCATGGGCAATGCCCTGGCCTGCGCTGCGGCCCACGCCTCGCTCGACCTCTTCGAACGCGAACCGCGTCTGGCTCGCGTGGCCGAACTCGGACGCCTGCTCTGCCAGGGCCTCGAGCCCTGCCGCGGGCTTTCGGGCGTCGTCGACGTGCGCGTGCGCGGCGCCATCGGCGTGGTGCAGCTCGAGGCCCCTGCGCCCAGCGCATTCTTCACGCCCCGCGCCCTCGAGCGCGGCGTCTGGCTGCGGCCCTTCGGCGATATCGTCTACACGACGCCGCCGTTCACCATCAGCGACGCCGAGCTAGGGCGCATATGCGAGACCATCGTCGCCGTCACCGTCCAGTGGTCGGAGCAGGCCCGAGGTTGAGCTGCGCCGAAGGTTTTCAGCGGTAGGTGAACTGCAGTTCGTAGTCACAGATGCGGTAGAGGTCGCCCTCATCGATCCGTTTGGAGTCGAAGCGCCGGCCCTGGAACTCCACGCCGTTGGTGCTGCCCAGGTCCTTCATGTAGTGGGCGCCGTTGTGCCAGACGATGGCGGCGTGGCGGCGTGAGATGTTGCCATCCTTGATCGCCAGGTCCGCCCCCTTGGAGCCGCGGCCGATCACGAACTCGTCCTTGTTTACGGGGATCTTCTGGCCGTTGAAGATCACGAAGAGCTGCGGATGGTGGACGCCATGCTGGGCGACTGGGGTCTGGGGAAGCGGCGGGGGCGCGGAGACGGCCGGGCGCGGTGGGGCCGGCGCCGGACGTGGCGGAGGCGCCGGAGCGGGCGCACGCGGGGGAGGCGGCGGCATCGAGGCCGGCCTCTGGGGTCCTGCTGCACCCCCTGCGAGACCCGGAGCGCTGGGCAGTGCGGGGCGCGCCGGAGCCATCGGGCGACCCGGCGAGGGCAGACTCCCGCTGGGCGTCGCGGGCGAGCCCTGGCGCAGCGACGGAATCGGGGCGCTGGCGGGGGCTCCAGCGCCCGGCGCCTGGGGCTCGGGCTTGGGCCCGCTGCGGCTGGTGCCGTAGTTGCGCGAGCGCGCGTACTGGCGCATCGCTTCGTTGATCAAATAGTCGGTCGAGCATTCGAGCTCGGCACTCATCTGCTCAAAGATGGCCCACAAATAATCGCGGCACTGGAAGTGCCGCAGCGTCTTCTTGTTCTGGTCCTGCGTGCTCATAGCGACGGTCACCCAAAAACCTCGGCCGCGGTGCGGGCGCTCGAGTGCGGCTCAGGTCGCCGCGGAGAAGTGCGCGCCCGGGCGGGCCTCATTTCTTCTCCGCTTTGCCATGACCCAGGCGCTCTCGTAACCCGGCGATAGCCCCTTTCGCAACCGTACCGACGGTCTCGGCGGGTTGCCACCCTTTGCCCTCGGGCTTCTTGGAATCTTCCTGCAGTCGACTCATGCGCGGCACGTCCGCGGCGCTCCCTTTCCGCGCCAGGTAGTGTAACGCGATCACGCGGTCCCACCAATCGTCGGAGCCCAGCTGGGCGGTGACGATGGCGGTCGGCAGTGGCGCCATCTGTCCCATGCGCGTAGCGTAGCCCTCGAGCTCCTCGGGTTCGTATTTGCCACCCGAGGGAAGGGTCTCGAAGAACTTTTCGACCACGCTGGCGCCGCCCAGGGCCAGGACCAGCTCGCCCGCGCGCCAACGCAGCCGCTGCTCGCCCGCGTCGGCCACCACCGGCCACATCGGGTCGACCGCCTTGGGACTGCCGATGTCGCCCACGCGGTCGAAGGCGTAGTCGCGCACCGAGGGGGGCGCCTTGGTGTCGAGCGCCAGCGCCAGCAGCTGCGGCAGATGCTCCTGGCGGGCGGCCCCTTCCATCGCCTGAAGCGCCCGGGTGCGGCGCCCGGCCAGGGCGGGGGAGGGATCGGACGCGATCGCCAGCAGGCGGTCGGCCACCTCGGCCTGGGAGGCCAGGTGCTTCATCGCCGGCAGTGTGCCCTCGTCGATGAACTTGTCGCGGTTGAGCACAGCGGCCTTGGCCACGCGCGCCGGGTCGGGCTTTTTGCCGCCTTCGCTCAGCTGCTCATTGATCTCGGCCTGCAGCCACTTCACAAATTCAGGGCCGCGCTGGGTCTGCTCGATGGCGACCAGCTTCTTGCCGGCCGCGGCCTTGGCGCCGGCTTCGCCGAGCTGGCCCACCAGCTGCGCGAGCTTGACCAGGGCCTGCTGCGGCATCTTGGCGTCCAGGGCGTCGACCAGCAGCGCCGCCGCCGGCGAGCCCAGCGCACGCACCACCTGTTCGGCGCTGTAGGCCCCCGACAGGCTGCGCCCGTTGAAGTCGGCCGTGTACCAGCCGACCACGCCTTCGGTCAGCGCCTTGCGCGACTCGGGGCCCGCGTGGGCGATCAGGGCGAAGGCGGCGTCCTTGGCGCGGATCTGTTGCGGTGGCGGTCCCTGGTTGGGGTCGCTGCTGGCGCCCTTGTCGCCGGCTTGCATCAGCTCGATCAGGCCCGGGGCCATGCCGTCGACGATGTCAGCCCGGGGCTTGGCCTCCAGGCGCTGCAACGCCCGCTGCAGCTCGGCCACGCCGTCCACGTCCGAGCGCTCCATCTCCACCAGCGCCCGGCCCGCGCTGACCCGCAGGGGCAGCTCGTATTTGTCGGCCATCAGCACCGCGACCATTTTGCCCGGGCCCTTGACGGTGCCTTTCCAGGTCTCGATGTCGTCGCCGCTGACGCGACAGCTGGCCATCAGGGCCAGGGCGCAAATGGCCGGCAGCAAAGCGGCCGTTCCGCGTACCCGTGAGGGGCCGAAGTCAAGCGTTGCGCGTTTGGGCTGGAACTTCCGACAGGGGGTGCTCGCGAGCATCGGCCCTCCCCACGAGGCACCGCCGATGCCTGTGAAGGTCGTGCTGCCGACGCGGACCGTCACGGCCCGGCCGACGAGAGCCGACCATAGTAGAGAATCCCCCCGGTTGAGCAAGGGAATTGGTGGTGGCCCGGGGTGACCCGGTGGCGCTTGCGGCGCTGCGGGCACCCCACCCGAGCCGCCGGGGGACTGATGTCGGCCAGGCCCGGGAAGCGGACCGCTGCGCCGCAAGCACGCATTTTTTTGCGCGCTGCCGGGCGGCGTCCGCGCCAGGCCACGGGGGTACGCTCCGACCATGCGGCAGTTGCCGCAAAAATGACCGACACTTCGGATGCGAAACGCGGCCCGCGCTCCGGCGCCCGGTGGCGTCCAGGTGTGCCGATGGACCTCCCCGTCCCAACCGATGACCACAGCGAGCGCGGGCCGCTCCCGGCGCTCGCCATGGCCGTTGTGCTGCTGGGGCCGCTGCTCCTGTACGGGGCGGCCCTGTCGCATCCTTTCCTCTTCGATGATGGCAGCGCCATCGTGAACAATCCGCAGGTTCGCATCCTGTGGCCGCTGGTCGACGCCATGTCGCCCGCTCCCAATGGCCCCACCTCGGGGCGGCCGTTGGTGGCCTTGAGCTTTTCCATCAACTACGCGCTTGGCGGCCTGGCGGTGGAGGGCTATCGCCTGGTGAACATCGCGCTGCACGCGGTCAACGCACTGTTGCTGCACGGTTTTCTGCTGCAGCTGCTCACGGGCCCGGGCGTCGCCGCCTGGGTCAGCCGTTCGGCCCGCGTTCTGGCATTCGCCATGGCGCTGCTCTGGAGCGTTCACCCGCTCCTGAGCGAGTGCATCGTATACGTGACGCAGCGCACGGAACTCCTGGGAGCTTTCTTCTACTTGCTGACGCTCGCGTTGGCGCTGCGCCACTTCCGCGAGCCCGGTCGGCCCATTTTCGGTTTTGGCGCCGTCGCTGCCGCGATCGCTGGGCTCGGCGCCAAGGAGACCGTGACGACGGTGGCGCTGGCGGTGCTGCTGCTAGACCGCGCGACCGGGGCGCCGTCGTGGGCCCAGGCCCTGCGCCGCCATCGGGGGCTCTATGTGGGACTTGGCATTCAAGTGGCCATCGCCGCTGCCATGGTGGCCAACCAGCCCTACGATCGGGCCGGTATCGGGCTGGACCTCGGGGTCAGCGCCATCGAGAATCTCGCGACCCAGGGAGGGGTAATCGCGCACTACCTGAAGCTCGCATTTTGGCCGCAACCCCTTTCCATCAGCTACCACTGGCCGATCGCCAAGAATCTGCTGCTCTACGGACCGGGGCTGGCCCTGGTGTCGCTGCTTGGCGTTGGGGCGATCGGAGTCTTTGTCCGGCGTGGTCTGCTGGGATTTCCGGCGCTGCTCTTCTTCGTGTTGCTGGCGCCTTCTTCGAGCGTCTTGCCGATGGTGACCGAGGTCGTCGCCGAGCGGCGCATGTACCTGCCGCTCGCGGTGGTGATCGTCTATGTCGTGTTGCTGGTGCAGGCCGTTGCCGTTCGTTGGCTGCGTTCCCGTTCGCTGCGGCGGGCGGTGCTGTCGGTGGGGCTCGGGGTCGTGGTGCTTGCGGCGGGCGCGCGCACGCTCGCCCGCTTGGACGACTACGGTAGCCGGCTCCGGATCTGGCAGTCGGCGTGGCAGGCCGACCCGCAGGACCCGCAGGCGACGTCGGCCTACGCGCGTGAACTCTACGACGCCGGGCAGCGACAGCGTGCCCGAAGCCTGCTCGAGCCCCTGACCTCCCGTCGCCGACAGGTTCACGGCGAGGCCGACTGGGCCGGGCGCGCCCACATCCGGCTGTCGGACTTCGACATGCGGGAGGGAAAGCACGAGTCCGCGTTGCAGCATCGGCTCGCGGCAGCCACCACCAGTCCGCACGATCCCACCGTCCAGGTCGAAATCGCCCGCGCCCTGCTAGTCCTGGGTCGCAAGGGCGAGGCGCTCACACGCCTGCAAGCCCTGGTCCAGGGGCCCGACGCCAATGCCGTCATTCTCAACGAATACGGTGCCACCCTGATCGAGCTGAAGCGACCTGGAGAAGCGATCGGACACCTGGTCGAAGCCCTGCGGCTGCAGCCCGGGAGCGTCGAAGCGCTGCTCAATCTGGGCGTTGCCTTCGTCCTGGTGGGCGACCTGCCGATGGCGATGCGAGCGTTTCGCGACGCCACCGCCCGCGAGCCCGACTCGAGCGCTGCCTGGAGGCAGCTCGGTCTCGCCCAACATCGCGCCGGCCAGTATCGGCAGGCACTCGAGTCGATGGATGCCACGCTGGCGCTCGATCCCAAGCAGCCGGAAGTTCTCGGCCTGCGCTGCGGAACGCTGGCGAATTTGGGTCAGCCCGAGCAGGGGCTGGCTTCGTGCAGGAAGGCGGTGGAGCTGTCGGGGGGGGAGGCGCGCTTTCGTGAGCAGAGCGCGCAGGTCGAGGCCATGATCGAAAAAGGGTCGCCCGGGGCGCCCTGATTCAGCCCGGGCTGTCGCGGCTGAAGGGGTAGTCGGTGGTGGTTTGCTTGCTGCGTTCGAGCAGCTGCGCTGTGGTGGGCGCAGGTCTAAGCTCGCAGTAGATCTGGTAGGAGAAGAGACCGGGGCTGAGGGCAATGGCGCCCTGGTTGAGCCGTAGCAGCAGTGCGCCGAGCGGACCCTCGCCCACGGCCAGGGGGAAGGGGGCGGGCACCCCGCGCAGCGTCTGGAGCTCGAAGCCCTGGCTTTCGACCAGCCGCTGCAGGGAGGCGAAGGTGAAAAGCCGCCTGTGGGTCATGTCCAGGATGCCCCGCTTGCCGTAGTTGAAGGCGCCGAGCAGGAGCATCAGGCGCACCGGCGCGAAGGCCACGTTGGGCGTGGTCAGCACGACGCGCGCTTCGCGCATGGTCCTGGCGTTGCGGATGCGTTCGAGAAAGAGTTCGGGCGAGTTCAGGTGTTCGATCACGTCCAGGGCGAGCACCACGTCGACGCGGCGACCGGCGAGCACCTCGTCCAGGTCGGCCTCGTCCAGGTCGAGCGCGTGTGCATCGCGACAGCGAAAGCGCACGCCGTCTTCGAGCTCCTTGTCGATCACAACCATCGAGGCGGCCTTGTTCAGCAGCGGTTCGATGGTGGCCAGCGGTCCGCAACCCAGCGCCGCCACCTCGTCGGTCTCCTCGATCGCTTCGAGCGCCATCGAGTGCGACGAGGGGTAGCCATACTTGGGCTGATAGGTCTGGCTCGAGTCGCCCATGTCGAAGCGGTCGTCGTAGCCGATGCCGAAGCGCTGGGCCTGGGCGGTGAGGCAGGCGCGCACGATTTTCAGGGCGTAGGGGATGCCTTCGACGTGACTGGTTTCGTCGCCGTAGAAGGTCGGGACCGGGATCTCCTCGATCCTGAACTTCTTGAGCAGCAACTGGATGATGATGTCGGTGTCGAAGCTGAAGTCGTTGGCGTTGCGCTCGAATGGAACCTGGGCCAGGGCGCCGGTCGCGTACAGGCGGTAGCCGGAGTGCCACTCGGAGAGCTTGGCCCCCAGCACGCGGTTTTCGATGGCCGTGAGGATCTTGTTGCCGACGAACTTGTAGAGCGGCATGCCGCCTGCCAACGGTCGCCCGCCAGCCATCATGCGCGACCCGAAGACCGCCTCGCAGCGCTCCTCCAAGAGCGGCGCGAGCAACTCCGGCAGGCGCTCGGGTGCATACTGACCATCGCCATGCAGCAAGACGACGATGTCGAAGCCCTCGTCGATGGCATAGCGGTAGCCGAGCTTCTGGTTGCCCCCGTAGCCCAGGTTCACGGGATTGCGCAGGATCGTCAGCGGCACCCGGGTCCGGTCCCTGCGATACTGGCGTCCGAGTTCGACGGTGCGGTCCTGGGAGGCATCGTCGATCAGCAGGATCTCGGTCTGGTAGTCCGGATTCGCCAGTACCGAATCCGGGACGCGCGAGAGAACGCTCTGCACCGTGCGCTCTGCGTTGTAGGTCACGATGAAAATCAGGACTCTCTTCATGTGGGCCTCGCTCTGTCGCGGCTCGGTGGTCCACCGTAGTGGATGCCTGTGCAGACGGCCAACTGCTGACACCACGGCAGTGCCTGGGATGCGTGCCGAATAGTTGACCGGTTGACCGCTGCCTCGGTAGCCTTGCATGTACCTGGACGTGCGTGCATCTACGACAAATCCCACATCCATCGACGACCCTGCGCTGCCGCGGCGGCACGAGGTTCTCGGCATCATCGCGGCGGCGGCCACG
>JAOUOP010000137.1 GCA_029880325.1 Myxococcales bacterium
CGGTTTCGCGAAAACGAAAAAAAGTGGCGAAACCCTCAGGAGCCTGGCACCCCCGGCACCGGCAAACCCTCAGGAGCCTGGCACCCCCGGCAGCAGCACCGGCAAACCCTCAGGAGCCTGGCACCCGCGGCAGCACCCCCGGCACCGCAGCACTGGCACCACCGGAGGGCGTCCCCCGGGAGCCTGGTTCCTGGGGCCTTCGGCTGGCATGATCTCCGGCGTGCAGTGGCGCCGCGCGACCTTGCGGGATATCCCCGAATTGGCACGCTTGAACCGCGAGCTGATCGAGGATGAGGGCCACGACAATCCCATGGATTTGGCGCAGCTCGAGGCGCGCATGGCCGCCTGGTTGAGGCGCCGCTATCGGGCGGTGATCTTCTTCGATGAGCACGGCGCCACCGTGGCCTATGCCCTGTATCGCGACGACGAGCGCGGCGGCCACCACCTTCGGCAGTTCTTTGTCGTCCGCGAGAGACGGCGACGGGGCCATGGACGCCGGGCCATGGAGTTGCTCGAGGCCGACGTGCTGCGCACGGGTGCCCGCCTGCACCTGGAGGTGCTGACCGACAATGCCGCAGCTCGGGGCTTCTGGCAGGCCCTCGGCTTCACCCCCTATGCGACCACCCTCGAACGCACCTCGACCGAAGCCGGCGCCTCGGCCTTCAACTTCTTGCAGGCCACCGATGACATCGCGACCAGCGGCATTGTGCCGCCCGGGGGCTTTCAGCGCATCGCCGCTGCCGGCTATCGGGCGGTCATCAACCTCTTGCCCGACGACAGCGAGCACGCGGTCGCGGCCGAAGCGAAGCTCGTTGGGCAGGCCGGTATGGCCTACGTGCATATCCCGGTCGACTTTGGTCATCCCGGCGAAGACGACTACGCCCGCTTCCTCGAAGCCATGGACGAGCACGCCACGGCCAGGGTCTGGGCGCATTGTGCGGCCAACTTCCGCGTCACGGCCTTTTTCCATCGCTACGCTCGCGATCGCCTGGGCTGGTCCCGCGAGCGCGCCGACGCATTGCTCGCCTGCGTCTGGGAGCCCGACCAGGTCTGGCGCGACTTTCTGGATCGGGGCGGCTGAGCGAGCGGGCTCGGCCGTTCCGGCGAGAGCCGCTGGCTCAGCCCATGTCGGCGAGGAAGCCCAGGACCCGGGACCAGTAGTCTTCGGCGATGGCGCGGGCTCCGTCTTCGGTGCCGCCGTAGGCCATACCCATGTCGATGGCTTGGCTCCAGTTGCGCAGGACTGGCGGGTGCCCTGGCAGCGGCAGAACGTGGCCGACGCCCTCGTATTGGACGTTCTGCAGGGCGTGTCGAAAGCCGCGATCGCGCGCGCGGACCTCGAGGCGATCGGCGAATTGCGCCGACGGCCACAGGCGGTCATCGCGTCCCGACAACAGGAGCACAGGCCCGTGGCACTGCTCGATGGGGATCGCGGCTTGCTCCACGTAGGGGCTGAGCGCGAGCTGCTGCCGGAACGAGTCGATTGCGTAGTGGTAGCGCTTGCCCTCGTGCTCTTCCGCTTGCAGTTCGAGCGGTGGCAGGTCCGGCACGCTCTGCATGTAAGGCAAGGGCGCGCCGCCCAGCGTCCAGGTGGGGCCGGCAGCACCCGTCGCACCCCAACGCACGCTGCTGGGACTGACGGCGATGACGCCCGCAAAATCGTCGAAGCTGCAGGCGAGCTGCAGGGCGAGTTCGCCGCCACGGGAGCGTCCCATGACCACGATGGGCCGGTCCGAGAGGATGGGGTGGAAGCGAATTTCGCGCGCGGCGGTCTGGAAGTACTCGAGCCGTATGTCTGCCAGTTTGGGCGGTAGCGATCCGTAGCCAAAGTAGGCCAGCGCTACTGCGGGATAGCCGTCGAGAGCGAGTCGTTCCGCCTGGTCGCGGTGGCCGAGCCCGCCGCTGGAGCCTGAGAGCACGAGTACCACGGGGCGCGTCGCGATGGGTTCGGTGGGCAGGTAGACCTCTGCCTCCAGGCCGGAGCGGTTGAGTCGTTCGGGCGACACCATGGTCGGCGAACCTATCATGGCAGCGCCCCAACTGCTCGGAGCGCGCTTGGCCGTTGCCTGGTCCAGCTGCCCTGCCGCTGCTACCGTAGCTCGCGCGTGGCACGGCCTTCCGTGCAGGAGGGAACACTGTGGAAGTCGAGTTTTGGTACGAGTTTGCCAGCACCTATTCCTTTCTGGCGGCCGAGCGGGCACAGCCAATGGTCGAGGGCGCCGGTCATCGGCTCGTGCTGCGGCCGTTCTTGCTGGGGCCGATCTTCGCAGCCCAGGGCTGGCGGGACTCCCCCTTCAATCTTTACCCCGCCAAGGGGCGCTACATGTGGCGCGACATGGAGCGCCTGTGCCGCGATCGGCGGCTCGAGTTTCGGCGCCCGGCGGTCTTTCCCAAAAACGGATTGAACGCCGCTCGTATCGCTTTCCTCGGCCAGGATGCGCCGTGGGGTGTGCCCTTCACGCGCCTCGTGTACCGGGCCAATTTTCAGGACGATCTGGACATTGCGGACCTCGATGTGCTCGCGACCCTGCTCGAGCAGATGGGGGTCGAGCCAAAGGAGGTCATCGCCCGCTCCCGCCAAGACGACATCAAGCGCGGTTTGCGCGCGCAGACCGAGCGCGCCATCGAGCTGGGCATCTTCGGCGCCCCAACGTTCGTCGTCGGTGGGGAGCTGTTCTGGGGCGACGACCGCCTGCAGGACGCGCTGCGCTGGGCTGTGGGGCTCGTCAAATCGTAGCCAGGCCTTCGCCTACCTCGGAAACGTCGGCGGGCGCAGGCCCGAGATGCGTTCGACCAGGCGTACGACCTGGGCGCTGTAGCCGTGCTCGTTGTCGTACCAGACGTAGACCACGGCGTTTTTGCCGTCGACGATGGTGGAGGGCGCGTCGATGATGGAGGCGTGGCCGTTGCCGACGAAGTCAGATGAGACGGCGTCGGGCGAGTAGGAGAAGTCGAGCTGCAGCTGAAGTTCGCCGTCGAGGCTCTCTTCGCGTAGGCTCTCGTTGAGCGCTTCCACCGTCGTTTCTTCGTTCAACTGCAGGCTCAGTACAGCCAGCGAGACGTTGGGGGTGGGCACGCGGATGGCGTTGCCGGTGAGCTTGCCGGCCAGCTTGGGCAGCGCCTTGGCCACCGCCTTGGCGGCGCCGGTTTCGGTCAGCACCATGTTCAACGGGGCGCCCCGGCCGCGGCGGGCTTTCTTGTGGAAGTTGTCGATCAGGTTTTGGTCGTTGGTGTAGGCGTGGCAGGTCTCCACGTGGCCGTGGGCGATGCCGAAGCGGTCGTCGATTACTTTCAACACCGGCACGATGGCGTTGGTGGTGCAGCTGGCGGCCGAAAGAATACGATCGTCATCGGTGATCGAGTCGTGGTTGATGCCGTAGACCACGTTGGGCAGCGCGCCCTTGCCCGGCGCCGTCAGTAGCACCCGTGCGGCGCCCGGGGCTTCGAGGTGGCGGCCCAGGCCCTCGGCGTCGCGCCAGGCACCGGTGTTGTCGATAATGACGGCCCGCTCGATGCCGTACTTGGTGTAGTCCACCTCTTCGGGCCGCTGGGCGTAGATCACCTGGATGGCGATGCCGTTGGCGATGATGCAGCCGCGCTCCTCGTCGACGTTGATGGTGCCGCGGAAGGGGCCGTGCACCGAGTCGCGGCGCAATAGGCTCGCGCGCTTGACGAGATCCCCTTCGCCCCCGGGGCGCACCACGATCGCCCGCAGCATCAGACCCTGGCCCTCGGTGACCTTGTCGAGCAGGATGCGCGCGACCAGACGTCCGACGCGCCCGAAGCCGTAGAGCACGACGTCCTGATGGCGCTCGAGCGAGGGCAGTCGCGTCTCTTCGACGGCGGCCAGCTCGCCCTTCAGGAATGCAAGCACGTCTTGCTCACCCGAGCGGCGAAAGCGCACGGTGAGCTTGCCCACGTCCAGCCGCAGCCGCCCGCGCGGTGCGAGTTCGTCGAGGGCGCGCACGACGGCGAAGGTGTCGCGCACGGTCAGCTCCTCGCCGGTCACGCGCTGGGCGAAGCGGTGCAGCTTCATGATCTCCACCGGGCTTTGATTGATGAGCACGCGCCCGAAGATCTTGGTGAGCACGCCATGCTTGCGGTAGAGCCGCCCGATCATCGGTAGCATGGAGTCGGCCAGATCGAGCCGCTCGTTCCAGTCCCGCAGCCGGGCTGCGTCTTCCGCTGAGATCATCGCCTTACACCTTTTCCGGCGGCCTTCCGGGGCACACCCATGGGCTCAATAGCGCCGACCGGTCCGTAGCGCCAGGGCAATGAGCGCCCGCCGCACGAGGCTCCCATGGCCCGGGCTGAGGGCGCGCCGATTCGGACTCGCGTGCCCAGCCCCACGCGCCTCTCGGTTTGACAAAGCCATCCCAGATATCGGACGGTCAGAATTCGCTCAGCCACCGGTGGTGCCGCAGCCGCAAAGCCAGGCGGTTTGGTGCCAATCTTCGGCCCAAATTCGGGCCGGGCCGGGCCGGGCCGATCGGAGGATAGAAATGTACAGCTGCGATGATCCCGGCCGACTTGCGTCGGTCGCCGTGGTGTTTGTGTTTTCGTGTACAATTTTCGCCTGTGGCGACGATTCCGGGGCGGCCCCATCCGACGCCGGAACCGGGTCGAGCGCTGCGATGAACGCGGCCGATGCGGCCGGGTCCGATGTGGACGGCGCGACCTCCCAGGCGGCCGCGGGCCCCTGTGCGGTCGAGGCGCTGGCCGGTCGCTACGGCTTTCTCACGAGCGGTCATCGGGATGATAAGCCGCACGTCGCCGGCGGTGTGCTCGAGCTGAAGGACGACGGCAGTTTCGCATTGCAGGGCAGCTCGAGCACCGATGGGACCTTGGGGGAGGCGGCCCCCAGCTACGGCAGTTTCTCCATGGAGGGGTGTCGGGGCACGCTCACCGGTCCCCAGGGCGAGGCCTTCATGGAGTTTTCGGTGGCGGGCGATGGGCATGAGTTGCGTTACATCGTCACCGAGCCGATGACCGTGCTGACGGGCGTGGCCAAGCGCGTCGCCAGTGGCTGCACGGCCTCCAGCGTCGTCGGAAGCTACGCCTACGGCATCAACGCCATCGTGTATCTGAACATCGACGGCTTCCCCATGGGCGCCAGCCCGTTTGCGGGTGGCGGTTCCGTCATCGTCAAGGACGACGGCACCATGGAGCTTGTCGACACGGCGAGCATCGCCGGTCAGATCTTCCCGCGCAGTTACATGGGCAGCGTCACCGTCGAGGACGATTGCACCGGCTCGGCCGTGGTGATGCTTCCCGAGGCGGCGCCCACCAGCAACAATCCGGTGCATGTCGACATCGTTTGGGTCGAAGATGGCAAGGAAGTGCTCCTGATCCAGCGCGACGAGGGCACGTTCATCGCCGGCTCCGCCCGCCAACAACCGGCGGATGAAAGCCTCTGCTCGATGGCGAATCTCGAGGGTCGCTACGGCTTCCTCACCAATGGCGACCGGGAGGGTACGCCCCATGTGGCCGGCGGCGTGCTCGAGCTGAAGGCCGACGGAAGCTTCACCCTGCAGGGCAGCACGAGTACTGACGGGATGTTGGGTGAGGCGGCTCCAAGTTATGGCGATTTTTCCATGGATGGATGCCGCGGATCGTTGACCGATCCACAGGGCGAGGCGTTCCTGGAGTTCTCGGTGGTGGGCGAGGGTGAAGAGCTGCGCTACATCGTCACCGAACCGATGACCGTGCTGACGGGCATGGCCAAGCGCGTGGCCACAGGCTGCACGGCTTCAAACGTAGTCGGCAGTTACGCCTACGGCATCAACGCCATCGTTTATTTGAACATCGATGGCTTCCCGATGGGGGCCAGCCCCTTCGCCGGCGGTGGAGCGGTGATCGTCACGGGCGACGGCACCATGGAGCTTGTCGACACGGCGAGCATCGCCGGTCAGATCTTCCCGCGCAGCTACAGCGGCAGCGTGACGGTCGAGGATGATTGCACCGGTTCGGCCATGGTCATGCTGCCCGAGGCGGCGCCAACCAGCAACAACCCGGTTCACGTCGACATCGTGTGGGTCGACGGGCGCGAGGAAGCGATCCTGATCCAGCGCGACGAGGGCACCTTCATCGCCGGCTCCGCCAGGCAGCAACCGACACAAGCCAGCCAACTCTGAAGCCGGCCCGGCGGTGCCTCAGTCGCTCGTGTAAAATTGCTCGGCCCATCGGCGATAACGGCCGATGGGCCCGTCGCCTTCGGCCAGTGCGGGTGGCTGCTGGTAGCGCTTGTTCGCCCAGATCTCAAAGTCCTGACGCACGTCGCTGAGGTAGCCACGAAAGGCCACGCGTCCGATCAGCATTCGTAGG
>JAOUOP010000042.1 GCA_029880325.1 Myxococcales bacterium
GAGATGGCCGTGATCAACATCCGACGGCACCGATTCCATCCAGAATGGAACTACACAATCTCACCGAGGTCATAGACTTCGCCTGCACGCGCGAACCGATCGCCTTGTTTTTGCACGGGCCCTTACGACGGGTGTGGCGTGGATGGGTCCGACCTCGTGGCCGGCCACCGCTTCGTCGAAGCGCCACTTGAACTCGAGTTGATCGACGTTTTGCGGGCTGATCGAGCGTTCGCGCGGGTTGTGACCGCTGGCGACGGCGTCATAGAGGGCCATCGACCAGCTGCGATCGGCCTGCTCGGGCGCTTCGACGAGTGCCTCGGCTCGTACGGCCACGTCGGTGACGGGCTGCGTGCAGGCGCCCAGAGCGAGCAGCCACGCGCCATTGATGAATCGAGTGGTGGTGGACATCGTATCTTCCCTTCCCGGCGCAGCGTGCAGTCCGGAAGCAACCGTCCGCCGGCACTGGCCGTGTCATCCCTCGGCATTCGCCCGAAGGAGAGCTTCTCCTCCGTCCTCGATGGCTCTTAACCCCGAGCCATCCATTTGATGAGAGCCCTACCACATGAAGGGGGATGTGTGGCAAGGAGAAAGTGGCCCAAGCTGACGATTCATTTTTGGCTGGCCAAATCGGACCATCAGAGATGAGGGGGGGGACGAGCGCCGAGGGCGGGCGAGTTGGGGGGCGACAACGCGCAGGGCGGCCCCAGTCCGCCTTGGCGATGGTCGGGCGCTTTTGGCGACGGTCTGCGCATTCTGGCGACGGTTGGTCCGCGTGCGGAAATTGAGCGCATGTGTACAAATTGTCTCGCATGTGTACAAATTGTCTTGCAGGTGACGGCGGTGGGGCGCGGACGCCAGGCGGGATGCGCGCGGGTGCGAGCGTCCGGCGGTGCGGTCCCGGATGCGGCGACTGCGATGGTGGACTCGGCCCGCGACCGCCGCCCTCAGGAGCTGCCGAGGTAGAAGTTGAGCAACAGGAAGGTCACCAGGGTCAGCGCCGTCCAGATGGCGGTGCGGCCGGTGAGCCAGGGCTCGCCGAAGGGGCCGCGGGGGCCGTATTCGCGTTCGGCGATGCTCAGGGCGCCGCGCACGGTCCGCAGCGCCAGCTCCTTCTGTTCGCCCCAGACGTGGCCGCCCATGCGGCGCAGCCGGGTGACGAGCCAGGGCAGGGCCTTGTAGAGGATGTGGGCGAAGGCGTGGGCGGCGATGCCGTTGACCGACAGTTCGGTGCCGATGCCGACGACGATGAAGCCGAACTGGTTGTTGAGGCTGTAGGCCAGGACGCGCCGCAGGCCGTTTTCGATGACCGCGAAGAAGATGGGGAAGACCGTCATCGTGGCGCCGATGTAGATGAGGATTTCGGTGCCGGCGAAGCCGCGAGCCAGGGCGTCGATGGCGAGCTTGGTGGTGAAGGCCGAGAGAAAGGCGGTGACAGTGGCGTCGGGGTAGGCGTCCTGCAGCCAGTTGTGCAGCAGGGGGAAGGCGGCCTTGATGCCGAAGGCCTGCAGAATCAGCAGCGGACCGGGGCCGGTCAGACCCATGTGCTCGAAGGACGGCTCTTCGAGTACGCGCTGTCATGGAAGGCATTTCCGCTCCCGCAGTAGCTCATTCATGAATCATCCGGGCTATATTGCACGGCCCATGATCGACTACGCCATCAATGCACCTGTCACGAGCGCCGAGCTCAACCGTCTCTTCAGCGCGGGTGGCCCCGGCGCGGGCTGGCCAGCCTGGCAACGCAAGCCGGACACCTCCGACTGGGACCCGGCGCTGAAGCACAGCCTCGCGTACGTGACCGCCAGAACCCGCGGAACACTCGTCGGCTTCGTCAATGTGGCCTGGGACGGACGCGACCACGCCTTCCTGCTCGACACCCGCGTGCACCCCGACCACCGTCACCAGCACATCGGCACCGAGCTGGTCCTCCGGGCAAGAGCGGCGGCCGGGAGCGCCGGCTGCGAAGTCCTCCACGTCGACCACGAAGGAGCCCTCACCCCCTTCTACGAATCCTGCGGCTTCGAGCCCACCGCAGCCGGCCTCATTCGGCTTCGGTAAAGACCGCGACATCACGGAAGCGAGGCGACCCACGCACCGCTCCACCGGAGCGAGGCGACTCCCTCGCCTGGCAGCGCGAAAACGGACCAGTCCGTCATCGTCGGCCGCGGGCCCTTTCCAGTCTCCTGGAGCGCCGACCGGTCTGAAGTCGCGGAACGGCCCTCGCTCCCGACCAGGACGCGCGCGAGGCGGGTGGCGAGTTGAGTCACTTTTCGCGAGTTCGGCCGCACATACGTAGAGTCGAGCGATGGGCCGAACTTCCAATCGGAAAAAGACCCGCAAGAGCGAGATGCGGCGGCGACGTGCGGAGCGCGCGCAAGGCAGTGCCGCCTCGGCTGGCCCACGAGACCATGCTCCAGAAGGAGCCCCTCAGGACGGCGGTGGACGCGCTCGTGCGCAGGCTCGCGGTACCGGCGGACGAGCCTCCGAAGCTTGTGGGCGAGCAGGACCTGGAGAACTGTCCCGAAGTCAATGAGATGCTGCTGAGCCGCTACACGGTCTGCAGGCAAGCGTTCGGCTTCAGCCATGAAGAAAGCCTGCTCGATGCCGAGCAACTGCTGACGCACACTCAGTGCGCGGCGAACTTCGAACTGGCAGGCCGCAAGGCGTTTTGGGTGAGCCCGGAACTCGGCGAGCAACTGCTCAATACGGCGGCCGCGAACGATGGCTTCTTCACCTACCTCTCGATGACGCTGCACCTCTTTTTGCTGACCGACGCCGACGTCGCGCGGGTGCTGGGTGGTCTCGGTGTGTCCAGGCTCGCTCACACGACCGCACCGGGCCGCCGCTGGCGCGACGCATCGATCCACCGTGAGTTGCTGGTGATCCTGCTCGGCCTTGCGCTCACCGGGGTCTGGCTCGTGTGCAGCCTGAGCGGCGCGCTCGTTCACTTCAGCCTCGAGCGACGGCTGCAGAGCGCCCTCGCCCCCCTCTAACAGCTGCACTCTCCTTTGCGTGTCGCCAACGTCTATCACCTTTTCGGTCACATCACCCGCGAGCGCATCGAGCCGCAATTCGAAGTCGAGGTCGACGGTGAGTTTCACGAGCTCGACCTACGCTTCAAGCCCGGCGACCCCGGTCGCGCCCCGCCCTACGTGGCGCCCCATCAACCGCGCGTGGATTTTCGGCTCTGGTTCTACGGCCCGAGCTTTCGCCGCGCTATGCCGGCCTACCTCGACCGCCTGTTGGAGCTGCTGTGCCGGCGGCCGACCCAGCTCAGCAAGCTCTTCAGCCGCCTGCCACCGACCGGCGCCAGCGCCGTGCGCGTCGCGTTTTACCGCTATCGCTTCACGACTCCCGAAGAGCGCGCCGCGAGCGGTGACTACTTTGAGCGCACGCGCCTGGGCGCACTCTCACCGAGGCGCTGTACGACGATTCGCTGACACGGGCAGCAGTGAGCCGCGATCGATATCGCCGGACGCCAACCGGAGCACGCCGGCGAGGGTCACTCCGAATATGAGGTTCGCCTGCAAATAGTGGGCGTCAAGGTAGGGCTCCAGGACGGTCAGGTACTGTGCGGCGCAGCACAGAAGAAGCAATGTCCAACATCCGGCTGCACGTGGCGACAGGGATTTCCAAGTGTCGCCGCGCGGTGCCTCGGCCAGCAGCGGATACAGGAAGATGATGTGCAGGTAGTAATTGGCGGGATAGAGCCAGATCACGAAGAGGAGCAGACCGATCAGCGCAGCGCGGTGGAGCGGTTGTCGACGACAGGTCCAAAGCAGCGCGGCGCTGAGGGTAACCGCGCTCAACAGGTACCAGCCGTAACGCGCGGCCAGGGTCTCGCGCTGTACCGCCTGCCAATCCAGCTGCAGTGCCTGTTCGGCTACCGCGCGATAGTCACGCGCGAAGTCGTACATGAATAGGGCGCGCAGACCCATGTGGTTGGGGTGGGGATCGGCCGACAGCAGTCCCACCTTGTGCAGCCACAGCAGCCACATCTCCAGCGAGAAGAGTGAGCTGGACAAGGCCACGCATAGCAACGAGGCGATGATGGCGCCCTTGGCAACCGATAGGGCCGGCCCCAGCGCCACGCGCACCGCCGCAGCTCGTTCGCCGGGCGAAGCGCCACGGTAGCCTTGCCACGCCTGGCCCACACCGGCGGCGGCGATGCCGACGAAGACAAAGAAGGGAAAGGCGCGCAAGAATGCCGAAAGCGCCAGCAGCGCCCCACCGGTGCTGTGGCGCCCGGCCCGCAAGGCCACCAGACCAAGGCCCAGGCACACCATCCAATCGTGTCGCAGGGTGGCGCCAGCCCAATTGGTGTTGCCGCCCATGTGAAAGTCGTTCGCCCCAAACAGCAGGGCGCAAACAGCCGCCGTCGGCATGCCGAAACGGTATGCGATGGCCGCGAACAGGATCAGCAAGAGCACCGGATCGATGAGCGCGGTGGCGAGTAGTAAAGTTTCGTCGAGCTTGCGACCGTCGAAGATCAGATGCGCAACGGTCAGCCACAGGGGAGTGGCGTTGCCTCCATGATCGAGCAGGCTTCGAAAGAAGCCGTCGTGCCCCAGGGCCCCACGGAAATAGGCTGTGTCGGCGACGAATTGACGCCAACGGGCGCTGCTAAAGCGTTGGCGCACCTCGTCAAGGGCTTCGGGAACCTCCCCGACGGTGACGATGCGATGGTCCCGCAGGTCACGCAGCGCAAGGGGCGACAACGACTCGACACTCAGCCTGGGATCGCTGTCGATGGCCGCGGCAACACTTGCGAAGTAGACGCCATCGAAGCCCAGCTCGGGGAAGTACTTGGCTACCGGTTGGTAGACCTGCGTGTCAAAGAGATGCACGTGGGTCGGTCGCCCCTGCGCCTGGTCCCAGAATTGTGGCTGGCCAAAGTGGAAGAAGCTCGCAAAGCCGAGCAGTCCCAACGACGGCAGCAGCCACGTCAGCCCCGGCAGGGGCCTCGTCCAGGGCGATGGGCCATGCGCGAGCGCTTGGCGCAGCACCCCACAGGCCGCGAGCAGCGCCAGGCAGCCACGAAAGGCCGAGATGGTCAGGGGTTCAAGCGGCAACTCCGCGGCGGCCCGCAGGGCGATATAGCCGACGCCGAGCCACAGGGCGACCACGACGAGCGGGCCGCTGAAACGCAGGCGGGCGGGAAGCGCGAACAGCAGGACGCAACACAGCAGCGCGACCGACAAGGCCAACACCCGCAGGGACGCTTCCGGTACCGCAGCCTGGGCACGCGCGATTGCCGGAGGCCAGCGCGACGGATCCTGTTCGAAAACGACGAACTCGGCGACCGAGTAGGCGCCGTCCCCCTGCCCGGGCACGACCCGCAGGTGCCGCACGCGAGTGCGCAGACCTCGGGCTTTTCGCGAGCGCAGTCCGCCCTCGGGCACCGCCGCGAAGGTCACCAGCGGCTCGAAGCTCCGGCCATCGCGCGAGCCAAGGACCTGATAGGCATCGTTGTGGTCGGCCAGGATCCACAGCGCTGCCACCTTCGACTCGGCGCCCAAGTCCAGGTCGATGTGGGCACCGGGCTGCTTCGCCACCGAAGCCAAGGGCCCGTCCCAGGCGCTGCCGTCGAGCGGTGCCTGGCCGTCCACGATGCGCTCGGGCCGCTCGAAACCCGGCGCCTGCACACGAATCGAGCCAGCAGGGGCCTTGGCCGAGCAGGCGCAGAGGGCGACCAGGATCGCAGCGGCCGCATTTGGGCCCCGGAACTCGCGGAGAAACACCCCCGGCAACATCGCCGACCGGGGGAATCGCCGCAATGGTTTTGCGGCGGCCGTGACGGCGGGGCGACAGGCGCTAACGCTCGAAAATCGGAAGCAGCGGCACGACCCAAGACCACCCATATGTCGGGCGACCACGCCCATCACCCGACAGCTCGAAGGCAATGGAGGCCACCTTCTCCCCTTCGCCCACAATGCCCGAGAACCCCCGCTCGCGAATTCGCAATTCGCGTGAGAAATCACGCGCATGGCTATTCCCCTCGGCGCCGCAAGTGCGTATGGTCATTGACGCTAAATATGCGATGTGAACTACAAACTCTCCGCTCCCTGTCGCTAGTGGTTCTGCTGCTCGCATCCGCCTGCGCGGATGACACTTCGACTGTCGACGACAGCTCAGGCGAGCCCTCGATGGACGAAGGCGGCAGCGGCGGAAGCGGTGGCGGCGCCGGCTCCGGTGGATCCGGCGGATCCGCTGACCCGACGGGGTTCGGCATGGCCGGCATGGCCGGCAGCGTGGCGGACGTGGGCGAGGTCGATGCGGGGCCGGACGGCTCGGCCGATGGCGCGGACGCGTCCACCAGTACCGACAGCGCCGATGCAGGCACTGATGCCGCGACCGACGTCACCACGGGCGGCACCGTCACCGGTGGCACGGCGACCGGTGGAACCGTGACAGGCGGCACCGTCACCGGTGGAACCGCGACGGGTGGAACCGCGACCGGTGGAACCGCGACGGGCGGCACCGCGACCGGTGGAACCGCGACGGGCGGCACCGCGACCGGTGGAACCGCGACGGGCGGCACCGTCACCGGTGGCACGGCGACCGGTGGAACCGAGACGGGCGGTACCGTCACAGGTGGCACAGCGACCGGCGGAACCGTGACGGGTGGCATCATCTCCGGCGGCACCATCACAGGCGGTGTCATCGCGACAGGCCTCACCATTAGCGGTGGCACCATCACGGGTGGCATCATCTCCGGCGGCACCATCACAGGCGGTGTCATCGCGACAGGCCTCACCATCAGCGGTGGCACCATCACGGGCGGCACCGTCACCGGTGGCAAAGTGACGGGTGGCATCATCTCCGGCGGCACCATCACAGGCGGTGTCATCGCGACAGGCCTCACCATCAGCGGTGGCACCATCACAGGTGGCATCATCTCGGGCGGCACCATCACAGGCGGTGTCATCGCGACAGGTCTCACCATCAGCGGTGGCACCATCACAGGCGGTATCATCTCCGGCGGCACCATCACAGGCGGTGTCATCGCGACAGGTCTCACCATCAGCGGTGGCACCATCAGCGGCGGCATTATCTCGGGTGGCACCATCAGCGGCGGCATCACCATCTCGGGCAATATCATTTTCACTGGCGGCGCCACCACCGGTGGCCTCATCTCCGGTGGCCTCATCTCCGGTGGCTTCATCTCCGGCGGCACCATCACCGGATTGACGATCGGCGGCCTCCTGCCTTGAGCGTCGCTGGCCGCACTTGCAACGGTCGCGTCGGTAGCTTCGATTGGAAGCCGTGAGGCATCTGGGCCGGGCCTGTAGCCAGCCAGTGCGACTTTCGAACTGCGAAATCAGGCGGTAGTCTTTCGCCCTGGCTTCCATCGCCACCGAGGATCCGGGCTGGCGCCCGCGGGCCAGCCCCAGCGGCCCCACCTGAGCGCTGACCCGTCAGCGCCCGCGTGAACCGGTCATGCCCTGGCTTCGACATCTCCCGGCATTCCTGTGCGCCCTTGCGGTCCTGTGCGCGGCTGCCCACGGCGGCGCCCAGGAAGCGAGCTGCCCCCCGGGCAACCTGCTCGACAACCGCTCGGCGGTGCCCACCTCGCGGGGCGCGACCCGCGCGGAGGCCGCCACCGACGGCTGGCACACCCCCGAGGGCCATGCCGCCGATACCCCCGATGCAGCCCTGATCAAGGCCGACGGCTACCTGCAGTGGGATCTGGGGCACCTGCACAAGATGGTCGCCGCGACCATCCAGTCCGACAATAACGACACCTACCGGATCTCGGTGTCGAACGACGGTGAGACCTTCGCCACCGTCTGGACGCTGGACAAGGTCGACCAGGCCGGATTGCATGAGCAGTGGGCCAAGGGCTTCACCGCCATCGGTCGCTACGTGCGCATCGAAAGCCCCAGCGGCGATGCGGTGCGGGCGATCTCCGAGGCACGCATCTACTGCCAGCCTCCCGATCCCTGGCCGCCGGTGCGCGCGATCCGCAAGGTCGTCACCCAGGAGCCTGACGCCAGTCGCCTCGCGCAGATCCAGAGCTTCAAGATCGTGCTGGGTTTGGGCGTGATCGCGCTGCTGCTATGGCTTTTGCCGCACCTACGACGCCGGGCCCGCACGATCACCGGGCTCTCGATCGCGGCGCTCTCGCTGGCGACCTGGTTGCACTTCGGCCTCTTCCACGACGGCAAGACGGTCGTCCACCACTGGGATGCCTTTCACTACTTCATTGGCAGCAAGTACTTTCCCGAGCTCGGCTATTTCGAACTCTACCGCTGCACGGCCGCCGCCCAGCGCGAGAGCGGCCAGCACGCGGACCTGGATCAGACCGGAATCCGCGATCTCGATGACAATCGAGTCTATCCCGGCACCTGGAGCCGCACCCACGAGGGTCGCTGCCGGGCGGATTTCTCCCCGCGCCGCTGGAAACAATTCGTCGCCGATCTGGAACGCTTTCGAAAACTGATGAAGTCGCGCCCACTGGTGCACTCCCTGGGCGATCACGGCTTCAATGCGACGCCGCTCAACGTGGCATGGCTGCGGCTCTTTACTGCGGCCACGACGCCTTCGGATGGGACGCTCACCGCGATCGCAGCCGTCGATATGGTCACGCTCGGCCTGGTGCTCGTGCTGCTCTTTTGGGGCTTTGGTCCGGTGGGCTGCGCGGTAGGCGCGGCGGTGCTGGCGGTGGGCTTTCCCTGGGGCTACCACTGGGTCGGTGGCGGCGTGCTGCGCCATAGCTGGCTGCTTGCGGCCGCCGCCTCGCTCGCGCTCTTCAAGAAGCAGCGTCCCGCCGCGGGTGCTGCCTGCCTAACGGTCGCGGGGCTCTTGCGTCTATTTCCCTTCGTATTTTTGGGAGCCCTCGGCTTGTACATGCTCGTGCGTGCGCTGCGCTCGCGCCGCATCCTGCCCGAAGACCGCCAGGTGGTGCTCAGCGCCACCCTGACGCTCGCCCTTGGTTTCAGCGCCGCGGGCATGGTCAACGGCTTCGCGAGCAACTCGGACTTCGCGCGCGTGATGGAGCGGCACTCGGATACGCCGCTCGCCAACCACATGGGCCTCTCGACGGTGCTCGGATTTCGCTTCGGGCAGTCGATTCAGACCCTCAGCGATGCCTCCCTGTCGGAGCCACACGACCCGTGGAAGAAGCGGCAGTTGCTCAACCGCAAGGACAATCGACCGCTGTGGGCACTGTCCATCCTGCTTTCCCTCGCGTTGATCGTCGCGGGCGCCGCGCGGGGAGTACCGCTGTGGCAGGCCCCTTCGCTGGGTGGTCCGCTGCTCTTTGCAGCATTGCCGATGACCTCATATGACTACATTTGGCTGATACTACTAATTCCCCTGGTCCTCGACAATGCGAAACGCAGCGCGGCCCTCGTGGGTTTCGTGACCTTCCTGCAGGCCACCGCCATTTTCCAGCCGGACCTCGAGAGCCGCCACTACGTCTACTCGTTTGGATGCCTGCTCTTTTTGATATGGCTCGTCCGCGATCTCATCCTCGACTGGCAGCGAGCACCCGAAGCGGAATCGGCCTGATGGGCCTGCGGCTTTCTCTGGCGCTGGGGCTGAGCGCCGCAGCCCTCCTTTTGCACTGCCGCCACTACTACCCCTTTCTCTCCGACGACGCCCTGATTTCCTTTCGCTACGCCGTGCGCCTCAGCGAAGGGCTCGGGCTCACCTTCACGGCTGGTGAACGTGTCGAGGGCTACAGCGACCTTCTGTGGGTACTGATGATCGCAGCCGCTCACCGCCTGGCTACTCTCGATCCCGTCGCAATCGCCCGCATGCTCGGCCTCGCCAGCCTACTGTCGGGCATGGCCTACGCGATCGTTCGGCTGGCACGCGAACGCGGCCTGGCCTGCGGGTCGTTCTTCGGCCTGGCCGCGGCGGGAACGGCACCGCTGGCGGTATGGGTCGTGGGCGGTCTCGAGCACGGTTTCATGGCGGGCATCGCGATCTGGACGCTGGCCCTGTTGCCGCCGGAGCCGGGTTCGCTAGGGCAGATGCCGAGGCGACGGATCGCCATCTCTTCGCTGCTCGCGGTGATCGTGCTGTCGCGGGTCGATGGCTTTGTGCTGAGCGGAGCCATCGGCGTCGGGCTGCTACTGTCGCTCGGGCTCACCCGCGCCAGCGCCGTCACGATCGCCAAGATCGCCGCGCTTCCCGCCCTGGCCGGGGCACTGCAGCTGTTGTTCCGCCTGGCCTATTACGGACGTTGGGTACCCAACACTGCCACGGCCAAAGTCGGTCTCAACGCAGAGCGCCTGTGGCAGGGCCTGATGCAGCTCGGCGATGCCCTCACCACCTTCGCCGTGCCCTTCATCCTGGCCCTTCTCGCCCTGCTCGACGCCGGACGGCGTCGCGATCTGCGGGTGGCCGCGGTCGCCTTTGCCGGCTGGAGCAGCTACGTGGCACTCGTCGGTGGCGATATCTTCCCTGCCTACCGGCAGCTCGCCCTCGCCTTTGTACCTTTGCTCTGGCTTTCGGCCTACGGCTTCTCGACGCTCACCGCCACGCTCGCGCCGCAGCGATGGCAGGCCGGTGCACTGCTCATGGCGCTCGTTGGGCTGCACGTGGCCCTAGGCCACCGCGACCCCGAAAACATCCGCGGCAGGACCGAGCGCTGGGAGCACCTGGGCGAGCCCATTGGCACCATGCTGGCACAGGCCTTCGGCGAACTTCAGCCCCTATTGGCCGTGGATGCCGCGGGAGCTTTGCCCTACTGGTCGGGACTGCCCACGCTGGATATGTTGGGCTTGACCGACCGCTACATCGCCGACCACAAACCCGCCGACTTCGGGCATGGGGGCATCGGCCACGAATTGGGCGATGGCACCTACGTGCTGTCTCGCAAGCCGGAGCTGATCGCCTTTTGCGGCTCGGTGGGCGCCGCAGAGCCCTGTTTCCGCAGCGGCAAGGAGATGTGGGAAGCCCCGGCTTTTCACCGGGACTACAGGCGCGCGACCTTTCAGCCGCCGGCAGCAGGCACAGCCGCCATCCTGTACGTGCGTCGCACTGACGGCGCGCTCGCCCTGCGTTCCGAAAGCGATTTCATCGAGATTCCCCCCTGGCAACTGCTGGACTCGGGAAAGAGTGTGATCGTCGTTGACGACGGCCGGGTCGCGGCTCGGGCGAGCTTCCACGAACCCTCCCAGTTCGACGGCCTGAACTTGCCGGCCGGTCGCTGGAAGCTCGAGGTTGAGGCTCAGGGTGATGTTTTCGCGACTCTCTTGTGTCCCGACCCCGATTCGATGATGGCCGCGCGTTTCGGGAGCAGCGCGGTGCTGGATGTGGTCGATGACTCGCAGCTAAGTCTTGTTCTGGCGTCGCGAGATCGGCAGCAGCACCTGACGATCCACGGGATCACCCTGGAGCGCACGGACGCCAACGCCGACCTCCGACTCGACTGCGGAGCCATTGCCGGTCATCGCCTGGGACGCAACGCGAACGAGCTGATGGGCACGACGCCCGCCGGTAGTCACTGGGCCAATCCCAACTACGTGGTCTTCGGCGCAGGTGGCGTTCGCGTGGACGCCTTCCCCGCGATCATTGCGCATGAACTCGTGCTTTCAACCGATGCCAACGACAGCTACCGGCTCGACCTGGCGCTCGTCGATGGAAGCACCGAACGCTCCCTGCTGACCGCCCAGCCATCGCAATCGGGAATGATCGAACATGTTGTGCCGCTACCGAATCTGCGCGCCCCCATCCGCTGGCTGGACATCACGCCGATCACCGGCGACGGACGTTTTTCGGTGGGGTCGGTTTCGCTGCGGTAGCTCCAGCGACAACCAAGAGCACCACCACGCCAACTCCGTTGCCGGCTCAGCCCCCGAAGCCCCGGTTTTTTCGCCACCACAGCGAGGCACGAGCCTTGCAACGGATCGGGGGGGCGTTGCCCATGCCGGGAGGTGTAGGTGTGAACCGATGTCGTGTTCTGATGTTGATGCTGCTGCTGGCAGCCTGCGCCGGTGAGCCGGTGGGTGCTCCGTGCGCGCCCGAGCAGGTTCCGCCCGATGGTTTCGATGAGCGCGAGAAGTATGTGGAGGTGGGTTCGCTTCAATGCGAGACGCGCACCTGTCTGGTGCACGGCCTGGCAGGCACGCTCGAGGGTCCCGGGGCAGCCGATCACGCCTACTGCAGCTGCCGCTGCGACAGCGACAAGGAAGCCTTCGAGCGCTGCGATTGCCCCGGTGGCTTCCACTGCGAGGAGGTGCTCAGCCAGGGCGGGCCCGGGGTGGCCGGTGGCTATTGCGTGCGCGATGAGTGAGACGCCCTGGCACCGGCGCGGCCGCTGGCATACAACGGCAGGCCATGCGACACCAGCTGCTGCCCTACCGCGAAGGCGAGGATGCCTTCGATGCCTTTATCGCCCGTCCCGAAGGCGACGGTCCCCATCCGCTGATGCTCGTCTGCCATGCCTGGGCCGGTCGCGGCGAGTTCGCCGAGGCGCGTGCACGGCAGCTGGCTGAACTGGGCTACGTCGGTGCCGCCGTAGATCTCTATGGCGTGGGCAAGCGGGGCACGGATGCGGCGTCGAGCAATGCGCTGATGTCGTCGCTGATCGCCGACCCGCCCAAGCTGCGCCGGCGCCTGCAGGCCGCCCACGATGCCGTGCGCGCGCTCGATGGCGTCGATGGCGACCGGGTCGGCGCCATCGGCTACTGCTTCGGCGGGCTGTGCGCGATCCTGATGGCGCGCATGGGTTTGCCTTTGCGCGGGGTGGCCAGCTTTCATGGCCTGTTGAAGGTCGGCGAGCCGCTCGAGGCCGAGGTCAAGGCGCGCATCCTGGTGCTGCACGGCCAGGACGATCCCATGGTGGCTCCCGCGGACGTGGGCGCGTTCGCCGAGGAGATGAAGCGCATCGACGCCGACTGGCAGTTACACGCCTACCGGGGCGCGGTACACGCCTTCACCAATCCCGAGGCCCATGATCGCGAAGCCGGCAGCGCCTACGACGCCGAGGCCGATCGCCGCTCCTGGGCGGCGATGCGGCACTTCTTCGAGGAGCTTTTCGCGGGCTGAAGTCCAGCCTCAGGACTCGATCCGCGGCTCAACTCACAGCTGCAGCGCCGACGAGCCCCGGCGTCTGCTCCACGGAAGCGGCCCCGGTTTCGGCGGCGCCTTCTTGCTCGCGGAAGGGGCCGAGCTTCTTCTTGCGCAGCTCCTCGGTGGCCAGCTCCTGGTAGCGCTCGTTGCGCAAGAGCGCCAGCACGATGGTGCCGTAATAACCCGAGGGCATCTTGGGGCTTTCCTCGAAGCGACGCAGCATGTGGTAGGGGCGCGAGGCGCGGGCGTGGTGGTCGGAGTGGCGGCTGAGGCCTACCAACGTGTGCAGCGTGAACCAGTTGTCGGTGTCCCAGGAGTCCAGGTTGGTGACGGTCTTGCCCACGCGCGTCAGGCCCCAGTGCTCGATGTAGTTGACCACCTCGAGCAAGAGCGCTGCGGTGCGCGCCTGGAAGATGAAGAAGACCGCCGCGAGCCAGCCGAAGAAGTAGAAGAAGCCCGCCAGCACGATCGCTTCCATCACGAGGCCCTGCAGCACGCGATGGCGCACCATGCGCAGGTCGAAGAAGGACATGTCGGGCTCGCCGATGCGCTTCTTTTCGAGCGCCCAGGCGCTCATGAACTGGGCAGGCACCGTGCGCCGAAGGAAGTCCCTGAAGGTTTCACCAAAGCGCGCGGTGGCCGGATCCTGGCGCGTGCCGACGCGCGGATGGTGGCCGCGCACGTGCTCGGTGGCGAAGTGCTCGTAGAGGACGAAGACCAAGAGCAGCCGGCCCAGGAAGTACTGCACGCGGTTGCGCCGGTGCACCAGCTCGTGGGCCAGCACGATGCCGGAGTAGCCGGCGTTGATGCCGCAGACCAGGTGCATGGCGACCAGGTTCGCGATGGTCTTGCCCAGCTCTTCGGCGGGCCAGATCGCCAGCTTGCTGGCCATCACGCCGAGCAACACGTGGTTGGCCAGCTGCAGGAAAGTCAGGCCCCAGACCTGGATGTTGAAGGGCAGCTTGGGCGTGGACTCGTCGGGCTGGCGCAGGTCCGGCCCCGACTTGACGTCGGTCAGGACCAGCACCCAGATCGGCAGCATCCACATCACCGCCACCTGCCAGCTGTGGGGACCGGTCAGCAGGAAGGCCAGCGTGAGCAGGGGCAGCACGTAGGCCCAGAGGTGAAGCAAAAACGCGCGCCCTCCCGAGACGACACCTTCGCCCCCCTGCGCTTCATCGATCCCAACGGCTTGTGTGGCTTGCATGGTGCACGACTCCAGAGGCGGCACCCGAAGGGGCGCCCGACCTTCCCCTGACTTACACATACGAGGTCGTATGTCAAATCGCCCCCGATGGCGGCTTTTGTGGTATGAGGGCGCACCCCTCCGGGCTCCGGCCCGGCCAGCCCCACGAGGAAGACCATGAAAGTTGTCGTCGACTTCGACCTTTGTCAGAGCCACGGCCTGTGCACCCAGGCCGCCCCCGAGATTTTCGAGATCCGGGACGACGGTTTTCTCTACATCCTGAACGAAACGCCCGACGACTCGATGAAGAAGAAGCTCGAGACCGCCGTGCGCGAGTGCCCGACGGGCGCCATCAAGCTCGAAGCCTGAGCGGCGGGCCGCCATGGAACGCATCGTCGTCGTCGGGGCCTCGCTGGCCGGGCTGCGCGCGGTCGAGGCCCTGCGCCGACTGGGTTTCGAAGGGCGCCTGACCTTGGTGGGCGACGAGCCCCACGCGCCCTACGACCGCCCTCCCCTGTCCAAGCAACTTCTACGCGGCCAGTGGCAGCCCGAACGGCTGGACCTGCGCCGCGGCGCGGGGCTGGATGCGCTGGACCTTGACTTGAAGTTAGGTCTCCGAGCCGCGGCACTGGATGCGAACGCGCGGCGGGTGCAGCTCGAGGGCGGCGAGACGCTGGACTACGACGGGCTGCTGATCGCCAGCGGCTGCCGTGCGCGCAAGCTGCCCTTCGGGCACGGGCTGCCGGGCGTGCACGTGCTGCGCACCCTGGACGACGCCCTGGGCCTGCGCGCGGCGCTGACGGCAGCGCCCGGGCCGCGGGTGTGCGTGATCGGGGCGGGCTTCATCGGCCTGGAGGTGGCGGCCAGCTGCCGCGAGCTGGGTCTCGAGGTGCATGCGGTGGAAGCGGCGGCGCTGCCATTGGCAGAGCGCCTGGGCGAGCCGGTGGCGAGGGCGGTGCTGGCGCTTCATGAGCGGCGCGGCGTGGCGATGCACCTGGGCGTGCAGGTGCAGGGCCTGGAGGCCGAGGGCGCGCTGCATCGGGTGCGGCTGTCCTCGGGTGACGTCATTGAGTGCGAGCAGGTGGTGGTCGGCATCGGCGTCAAACCCGCAGTCGATTGGCTCGCGGGCACGGGCCTGGACTTGCAGGATGGCGTGCTGTGCGACGCGAAATGCATGACGGCGCTATCGAACGTGGCCGCCGCCGGTGATGTGGCCCGCTGGTACAACCGCCGCTACGACGAAACCATGCGCGTCGAGCACTGGACCCAAGCGGTGGAGCAGGCCAACCACGCCGCTGCGAATCTGCTGGCGCCGGCCGAAGAGCGCACGGACTTCGCACCGGTGCCGTATTTCTGGTCCGACCAGTACGGGCTGAAGCTGCAGTTCGCCGGGCGCGCGCGGGCGGGGGATGCGTTTAGCGTCGTCGAGGGCGGGTTGGAGCCCGGGGAGGGCGAGGAGTTTTCGCGCCTGGTGGGTACGTATCGGCGCGAGGGAAAGTTGGTGGGCGCGGTGGCGTTTAATCGGCCGGTGCAGCTGATGGGCTTGCGGCGGGAGATGGCTGCGCGCGAGGGTTGAGCCGCCTCAGGCGGGCTCGGGCGGCGTGGGCAGCGTGGTGCCGAAGAGGTCGCGGATTTCCTTCGGCGTCGGGATGACTTCGTACTTGGCGAGCTCGGCGGCCAGCTCAGGCCAGTCGCTGCGCTCCAGGCAGGCGCGGGCCTGGGCGCGGTGGGCGTCGCCTGCGGGGGTTTCGCCTTGATCGAGGCCGTGGATGAGGTGCCACCAATGGGCGAAGAACCAGTGCTCGGGCGGGGGTCCGGAGAGCAGATCGGCCCAGGTCTTGCCCCAGGGCCAGCGGGCGGTGGTTTGGTACTGGTGGGCGCCGAGGGCGAGCAGCAGGCCTTTGGTATCGTCGCTGGGGTTTTGCTCGAGGGCGAAGGTGGCGAGCGGCTCGAAGTAGAGCCAGGTGCAGGCGTCTTGGACGCGGCAATGGGCGAAGAGGGCAGCCGAGGCGACTTCGAGACCTGCGGCTGCCGCAAGCACGAGGCCGGCCCATGATTCGATGGCGACGGCCGCAAAGATGGGCATGCTGGTACACTGCGCTTCGTCGTCGGAAGTCGCATTCTGCAGTGACGTCCAGGGGCTCGGCACACATGAGCCTGCGGTGCGCTCACCGATTGCGACGGGGGTATGGATACCGATCTCAGCTATGTTGGCGAAGTAGCGAAAAACGTAGCGAGCAAAGTCGCTGGCGAAGTCGCAAGCGAAGTCGCTCGCGACGAGCGAGTATTCTCGTTCGCACGCATCGGCTTGGGCAGTTGAAGCAGGCGCGAGTTGTACGCCGACTTCCTCGCGCAACACCGCCACCAAAAAGGTCCATGTCGTGAAGGCCTCCCGCCCCTCGTCGACATTCCGCGCCCGCTCCGCCTCTTCACAAAGCGCCTCGGTCACGGCAGCCACCAGCGATCGCCGCGTTGCCTCGCTGCCCAACGCCAGCAGCAGCGTCTCCTGCCACACGGCACGACGATGATGCTCGACAAAAAACGCCGCGATCGCCCCATCCCCTGCACCGCCGTGGCGCTCCAGCACAGTCCGGCCCGCCAGGTACTCGAGCAAGGAGAGGTGCAAGAAGCCGAAGACGCCCGGCTGCTGCTGCTGCTCCACCAGCAGGCCGGTGTCGGCCTCAAGCCAGCGCACCAAGCGCTCACCGAGTTCCCTGCCCTCGGCGCGCGAGGCGCCGCGCCCCTGCTCCTTCAAGATGTCGGCAAAGGTGTCGACCAACTCGGCGCGCGTGAGGCTGACCTGGTCGTCGATGACCACACCGTCGCGCACCGCGCCCCGGCGCTCCTGCAGCCTGAGCGCCAGTTGCTCCAGCACTGCGCGCTGCAGGCCCTCGTCCAGCTCGGCGAAGCGTCGACCGCGGGCTTGCGGCCAGGTCACCACCAGCGTCCTGACGCAGAGTTCATACAGCGCCGCACGCTCGCCGGGCAGGTTGGCCTCGAAGCGGTGCACCAACGCGATCAGCCTGGCCAGAAGCGGGATGCGCGCCAGGGCGCGGGCGCGTGGCTCGCGGGCCAGGGCCTCGTGCAGGTCGGCGATGCGGCGCTTGCGCTCGCGGGCGTCGTCGGGCACGGCGATGCGGTAGTAGTGCTCGATGAAGCTGCGAAGCTCCTCGTCGTCGAAGGGGCGCAGCTGGAGCGCGCGGAAGGCTTCGGGCAGGGGTGCGCGGTCGTAGCCGACGATGCGGCTGGTGGCCAGCACGGCGGCCTTTGGATGACTCGCGGTGAAAGACACCAGCAGGTCGCGGATGCGGCTGCGGTCGCTCTCATCGGGCGCGGCATCAGCGCGTGGGATGCCTCCAGCCGCTCGAAGGCGGCTTCCCCCTTGCGCCCCAGCCCGAGCGCACCGCTTTGGCCAGCTTTCATCGCAGCCCGGTGCCGCCTGGATTCTCGAGCCGCCTGAGCGCGGCCAGGCCCTCGTCCAGCAGCGGCTCCACCAGCGGGTGCACGTCGAACCACTGGCTGCCGTTGCGGTAGCCGAGGATCAGGTACTCGTCCATGGCATCGGCGAAGGCACCCATGCGGTCTTGATCCAGCGAAGCCAGGCTCTCGCTGCGGCGCACCTCATCGAGCAGCTGCAACGTCGGCCGAAAGAGGCCTCCCCGATCCTGCGAAAGCGCTTCACGGGTAAGGCCGACGGTGGAAAGCGGAACGGGTGGACCCAGCGACGTGGCCTTGCGCAGGACTTGCCGTAGCAGGTTGAAGAGGTCGCGCACGTGACCCCCGCTGGCGAGCGCGAGTTCATCGATGGCCTGGCGACGCTCGGCACCGCAGAGGGCGTCCAGGTCGAGTCGACGGGAGGCGACTTCCTCGAGGCAACGCAGCCCTGGCTCGTGCCTTCCGCCTCCGAGTGATCGGCGCTCGCGCACCTCCACGCTCGGAAGGATGTGCAGCCGCCCGTAGGCCTGCACCAGGCCCTTGTGCAACAGACCCAGGTAGGGAGGGATCACGTAGGCCACGTGGGAAGCGGGCAATCGCAGGAGGGCGGCCTGCTGAAAGAAGAGGTCGGCCATGGCGCGATACACGGCCACCACGCGATCGCGCGGCACCACGAACTTGTCGAGCCCGTCGACAAGCAACACCAGCTGCTTGGGTGCGACACCGACGGCGATCTCCTCCACGACCCCGTGCACGAACTCCCGCAGGCGCTTGGGCTTGCTGCCCAATAGCGTTTCGAGCTTTGCAGCAAGGTCCTGCGACTCCCGCAGGGCGACCTTGAGCTTGGCTCCGGCCATGGGGAGGCTCAGCTCCAGTTCGCCCGGCTCCTGGCCAAGAAATGCCTCACCCGCTCCCAGTAGCCCGGCCCCTGCAGGCTTTCGAGTTGCCGACCGTGGGCGATGAGTTCCGCAATGCCGCCGGCGAGCACCAGCCCGAGCTGCGCGGCCGTGGGCGCATCGGTCAGTGGCAGGAATTCAGAGGCGTCGAAGCTCACCACCTCGAGCGCTCGGGGTCGAGGTTGGCACGGATGCGTTTCAGTTCGGTGATCTTTCCGGTGCCTCGAAATCCCGCCAGCAGCTGGGTGCTCGAGGCGCCGGGCTTGTTCGAAGCGACGTGGATCTACTCCACCAGGTCGCGGGACCACGTCGCCGTTGCCGCGCAGGTGATGCTCTTGGCCCTGCTCGTCCACGAAGCCGTCGATCGGCACGTAGCGCGTGTCACCTTCGCTGGGATCGACCGGATGGCTCGGGTCCAGCGCTTCATCCCAGGCAGCGAGCTGCTTGCGTGTCTCGGGATCGGGGGTCACGGACGCCAAGCCGCGGGGGGCATGGGGGCGAGTCTAGCTCGAATTGGCGGCGAAATCGCAGTTCCAGGTGGGTTGTCCTGCTGGCACTCCAGCCGCTGCGGGCGCCGCGCCTGGACGGGGCGCTGGACCGCTGGCGGCGCTGCCCCTACGCCCACCCGGCACGCGAGCCTCAGCGCGAAGCCTCGCAGCGCCCCGCGGTTGCACATACCCCCGAATGCGGTAAGTCCTCGCCGCAATGAATGAGCGTATGCAAGCCCTGGTCGACTTGCTCGATGTGGAGCAGATCGACGACACCATTTTTCGCGGGCGCAATCCCGACCATCCCCGCCCGCGGGTCTTCGGCGGTCAGGTGGCCGCCCAGTCGTTGATGGCCGCCGGACGCACGGTGCCCGGCATCCTGCCCCACTCCCTGCACGCCTATTTTCTGCGCCCCGGAAAACCCGGCATTCCCATCATTTACACGGTGGACCGCATCCGCGATGGGAACTCCTTTGCCACCCGCCGCGTGGTGGCGATCCAGCGCGGTGAGGCCATCTTTAATATGTCGGCCCAGTTCCATGTGGAGGAGCCCGGGCCCAGCCACCAGCTGCCGATGCCCGAGGTGCCCGATCCCGAGCAGAGCCTACAGCGCGTGCAAGAGGCCGTGCGCAAGCAGGGTGGGCCGGCCGAGGGTTGGTGGTCGCGCTGGCGTACCGAGCAGGCCGTGGAGATGCGCCCGGTACCCCTGGACGACGACAACGCCGACCCCCAGACCCGCGGCCGGCAATATTTCTGGGTCCGCGCCACCAGCGAGATGCCCGATGATCCGCTGCTGCATCTCTGCGTCGCCACCCATACCTCCGATCACTCGCTGCTGAGCGCCATGCGCCGCCCCCACGGCGGCGGTCGCGGCCACGATTTCAATCGCTTCATGAGCGCCAGCCTCGACCATGCCCTGTGGTTTCACCGCCCCTTCCGCATGGATCAGTTCATCCTCTATTTTCAGGAGAGTCCGGTGACGGCCGGCGCCCGCGGGCTGTCGCTGGGGCGCTATTTCACCCAGGATGGGGAGCTGGTGGCCTCGGTCTGCCAGGAAGGGCTCCTGCGCCCGGTGGACCCCTCACGCCGCGGCCGGGGCTAGCCCAATTTTTCAGACCGGGACCGTCGAGAACTCGACCCATGAGTGGTAGGAAAGCCGACATGAAACGATTTCTTTTGATCTTGGCCTGCGCGCTTTTACTCGCGTTCGCCGCCTGCAATCGCGCCTCTAAGAAGAAGGCCGACGACGACAAGGGGGCCCCCGCCGCCGAAGCCGCAGCGATGTCGGTGGACCCGGCCGCCGCCGGCGCTCCCGATCTGGCCGCGCCCCCCGACGTCAAGGCTCCACCCCCCGACGCCGACAAGACCCCGAGCGGCCTGGCCACCAAGCTGCTGAAAGCCGGCAGCGGCGACAAAAAGCCCGCCGAGTACGACTCGGTAAAAGTTCACTACACGGGCTGGACCACCGACGGCAAAATGTTCGACAGCTCGCGCAAGCGCGGCCAGCCGGCCACCTTCGCGGTCAAGGGCGTGATCCCCGGCTGGACCGAGGGCCTGCAGCTGATGAAGGTCGGCGAGCAACGCCGCATGTGGATCCCCGAGGCGCTGGCCTACAAGGGCCGCCCCGGCTCGCCCCAGGGCATGCTGGTTTTCGATGTGGAGCTGATGGAGATCATCGCCGGCGTGGCGCCGACGCCCGCGCCGCCCGACGTGGCCGCCGCGCCCGCAGACGCCCAGAAGACCAAGACGGGTCTGGCCTACAAGGTGCTGACGGCCTCGGGCTCCAAGGAGAAACCCAACGCCTGGGACAAGGTCACCGTGCAGTACACGGGCTGGACCACCGACGGAAAAATGTTCGATAGCTCACAAAAACGCGGCAAGGCGGCGACCTTCCCGCTCAATCGCGTGATCCCGGGCTGGACCGAAGGCGTACAACTGATGGCCAAGGGCGATTCCTATCGCTTCTGGGTGCCCGAGGAACTGGCCTACAAGGGTCGCCCCGGCGCGCCCCAGGGCACGCTGGTCTTCGACGTGGAGCTGCAGGAAATCGAGTCCCAGCCCAAGCCTCCCGATCCGCCGCCGGTGCCCAAGGACGTGGCCGCCCCCCCCGCGCGCGCCAAGAAGACCGACAGCGGCCTCAGCTATGTGGTGCTGAAGAAGGGCAAGGGCGGTGAAAAGCCCAGCGCCGACAGCCGCGTGGAGGTGCACTACGCCGGCTGGACCACCGACGGCAACATGTTCGACAGCTCGATCACCCGCGGCAAGCCCATGACCTTCGCGGTCAATCGCGTGATCCCGGGCTGGACCGAGGCGGTGCAGCTGATGGGCGTGGGCGACAAGTTCCGCGTCTGGATCCCCGAGGAGCTGGCCTACAAGGGCCGGCCCGGCGCGCCCCAGGGCATGCTGGTCTTCGAGGTCGAGCTACTGAAGATCCTGGAAGCCGCACCCAATCCCCACATGGCCATGCCGCGCATGTCCTCGCCGCCGCCCCAGTCCAGCGCCAAGGCGCCGGCCCCACCCACAGGCGCCAAGGCACCGGCCCCACCCACGGGCGCGCAGAACACCAGCGCAAGCCACTGAGCTCACCGAGCAGACGCGACCGGGGCCGTCCCCGCCGGGACGGGCTCATTCGGCGGATGCGGCCGTCCCCGCCGGGACGGCAGCGTGTAACGACTCGCGCATCAGACGTTCGGCGAAGTATTCGTCGAACCGCTGCTGCGCCCGGGCTCCGAAGAGGATGTGGCAAGCCTCCATCAGCCCGGGCGCGCGCTCGATGTCGTGCTTGCGCGCGATCAGGGCGATCTTGCTGCGCCGCCGCAGGAAGTCCTCGAGCTTGGTGATCATCTCGCGGCGCGCGGCGTGGTGGATCTCGCAGCGGATGTACTCGGTGCCGTGGATCAGCACCTCGGCCATGGCGGGATCCTGGCGGATGTCCTCGAGCAATGACAGGGCGCTGGCCGCGTAGCGACGCCATAGCCGCGTGCTCAGGGGCTCGGAGGATTCCGGCGCCGTCATGGCGTCGAGCTGCATCAGGCGCGCCTGGTGAAAGTACTCGTCGCGGATCTGGGCCGGCGGCTCGCCATACCAACGCATCTGCCGATGCGGGCGCTCGATCCCAAGGGCGCCCACGGCGTCGGCCACCTCTTCGCCCACGTTCAAGCAGTCGGTGAGCTTGCCGCCGAAGATGCTGATGTGGGCGTTTTCGCGATCGACCTCGATGGCGTGCTTGCGCGACAGTGAAGTCCAGTCGCCCTCGTCGCGGTCGCCCTTGCCCGGCTCCACCACCAGCGGCCGCACGCCGCAGCGCTCGGCGATGATGTCTTCGAAAGAAAGCGGTCGCGCAAGTCGTAACCTCCGGTTGACGTTGTCCAAGATAAAACGGCGGTCGTCGTCGGTGACCACCGCTGGCAGAGAATCGATGCGGGTGTCGGTGGTGCCGATGCAGGACTTGGGCCCCATCGGGATCACGAAGAACAGGCGCCCATCGTCGGCGAAGAAGGTCAGCACCCGGCGCGCTTCGGTCAGCCGGTCGACGATCAGGTGCACGCCCTTGGAGAAGAGGTGGTGGTGGCCCGTGCGCTGGCCGTCAACGCGGTTTTGGAGGTCGACCTCGGGCCCGCAGGCGTTGATGAGCACGCGGGCGCGGATGCTTAGCTCGCCGCCCTCGATCTCGTCGCGGGCCTGCACCCTCCAATCGCCATCACCGCCGCGCTCGGCCCCGAGCGAGCGCACGTAGTTGGCGATGATGCCGCCGTGGTCGAGGGCGGCGCGCACGAAGTTGAAGACGAAGCGCGCGTCGTTGTCGACCAGGTAGGCGTCGGAATACTCGAAGCCGCGCGGGCTCACGTCGGTGTCGACCAGGGGCTCCTCGGCTTCGATGCGCTCGCGGCCGAGCAGGCGCGGCGGGCGGGTGTAGAAGTTGCCCATGGCCCAATAGAGCAGCGCACCGCTGTAGAGGGTGCTGCGGAAGTGCCGAAAGCCGGGCTCGATGTTGGTGAAGAAGCGCACCTCCTTCACCGAAGAGGGATAGGTCTCGATCAGGCGGTTGCGCGACATGCAGAGCTTGCGCACCAGGCCCAGCTCTCCGCTCTCGAGGTACTTGATGCCACCCCAGATCAGGTTCGAGGACTCCTGGCTGGTGTGGCCGGCGAAGTCGCCGGCGTCGATCAGGGCCACGCGCGCGCCCTGGGTGGTCAGGGCCGAGGCGCAGACCGCGCCGTTGATGCCGCCACCGACGATCAGCACGTCGAAGCGCCCGCGGTCGAGCTTCTGCAGGTTGTTTTCGCGAAGCTTCACGCGCGCTTTTCCGTTCCGGTGGCGCCACTGTAGCACCGGCCGGGCCCGTGCGGGGGTGCGCAAGTCGTGGTACACCTCGGGCGCTGTACGAGGGAAGGTCGAAGTCGTTGTCCAGACTGTCTTGGAAGTCGAGCTGGCGCGCCGCCCCGCGCGTCTCCCGCAAATACCGCGGCGCCGCCTGCCTGCTGGCGCTGCTGCTTTCGGCCTGTGGCGACGACGGCGGCGGCGGTCCCGATGGGGACACCGATAGCCCCGTCGAGGCCGCGGGCGACGAGCAAACGCCCGCACCGACCTCCGACGCCGCCCCCGCGGGCGGCGCCACGGTAACCGCACCCGAGGCCGGTACCGACACCACGCCCACCGCCGATGCTGCGACCGACGCGGGCTTCGACGCCGGCGCGGGCGATCGCGGTGGCGACGGCAGCGACCAGGACGCCGGCGACGACAGCACCCCGATGGGCGACTGCGGCGACAGCATCAAAAACGGCCTCGAGACCGGCATCGACTGCGGCGGCCCCAGCTGCGCCGGTTGCGCCGACGGCGAGCCCTGCAAAGCAGCCGACGACTGCGCCAGCGGAAGCTGCGCCGCCGACGGCCGCTGCGGCGTCGACGACTGCCCCGACGACCCCGACAAGCGCGAACCCGGCACCTGCGGCTGCGGCATCTCCGACGGCGACAGCGACGGCGACGGGGTTATCGACTGCTTCGACGCCTGCCCCGAGGATCCCGACAAGTACAAGACCGGCCGCTGCGGCTGTGGTGTGCCCGAAGACAGCACCGACAGCGACGGCGACAGCTACCTCGACTGCGAGGAGAGCTGCGACAACGACGCGAGCAAGCAGGAGCCCAGAAGCTGCGGCTGTGGCGTCGCCGAGACCGACGCAGACCTCGACGGCACCCCCGACTGCATCGATGAATGCCCGGACAACGGCGGCAAGACCGAGGCCGGCGCCTGCGGCTGCGACGGGCTCGAAACCGACAGCGATGGCGACGGCAGTCCCGACTGCGTCGACGCCTGCCCCAGCGACCCCGACAAGAGCGAAGCAGGCCAGTGCGGCTGCGGCAACGCCGACACCGACAGCGACACCGACGGCACCGCCGACTGCATCGATGACTGCCCCGACGATGCGAGCAAGACCGAACCCGGCGTCTGCGGCTGCGGCGTCGCCGAAGCGACCGGCGACGCCGACGGCGACGGCGTCATCGACTGCCTCGACCGCTGCCCCGACGACGCGAACAAGACCGAAGCCGGCAGCTGCGGCTGCGGCGTGCCCGAAGACAGCAGCGACAGCGACGGCGATGGCGTCATCGACTGCGCCGACGGCTGCCCCAGCGACACGGAAAAGACCGAGCCGGGCGTCTGCGGCTGTGGCGAAGTCGAGGACGTGGCCGACGACGACGCCGACGGCAGCGTCAACTGCCTCGACGCCTGTCCCGCGGACATGCAGAAGGCTGACCCAGGCGTCTGCGGCTGCGGCGTGCCCGAAGAGATCGGCGATGCCGACGCCGACGGCGTGGTCGACTGCCTCGACGGCTGTCCCCAGGACCCCGACAAGACCGAAGCCGGCAGCTGCGGCTGTGGCCTGCCCGAGGTCTCGAGCGACAGCGACGGCGACGGCATCATCGACTGCCTCGACCGCTGCCCCGACGACCCCGACAAGACCGAAGCCGGCACTTGCGGCTGCGGCGTGCCCGAGGTCTCGAGCGACAGCGACGGCGACGGCACCATCGACTGCCTCGACGGCTGCCCCGACGACCCCGACAAGACCGCCATGGGCAGCTGTGGCTGCGGCGTGCCCGAGCAGACCGGCGACGCCGACTCCGACGGCACCCTCGACTGCTTCGACGACTGCCCCGAGGATGCCGACAAGATCGTAGCCGGCATCTGCGGCTGTGGGGTCCTGGAAATCCTCGACGACAGCGACGGCGACGGCACCCCCGACTGCATCGACGGCTGCAGCGACGACCCGGACAAGACCGAGCCCGGCACCTGCGGCTGTGGCACGGCCGAGGCCATCGGCGACGCCGACGGAGACGGCGTGGTCGACTGCCTCGACGGCTGCCCCGACGACCCCGACAAGCTCGCGGCCGGCAGCTGCGGTTGCGGCGTGCGCGACACCGACGCCGACGGCGACGGCGTCCCGGCATGCCTGGACCTGTGCGAAACCGATGCTTCCACAACCGCACGCTGTTTTGAGTACGCGCCCGCAAACTTCGTGCCCGACGACCTGAGCTTCGGGGGCGCGCCCGAGCTCTTGCTGGACTGCGGCGAATCGGTGCTGGACTCGAGTCCCGGCGCTTCGCCCGCGCTTTCGAACTTCTGTGGCCAAACGGCGACGCTGGTGGCCCTCGACCAGGGCAGTGGCGCGCCAGAGGCGCTCGTGGTGGTGCTCGCGGGCCTGCACGTGGCCGAGGGCAGCAGCCTGCGCCTGGTGGGCAGCCGCCCGGTGATCCTGGCGGTGCTCGGCGACGTACAGGTCGACGGCACCATCGACGCCAGCGCCAGCGGCAGTACGCCCGGCGCTGGCGGCGACGACCCGGTCAATAGCGGCGAAAGCGACTGCGGCGCAGGAGCGGGGCAGCCCGGGGGTACCAAGTACGCGGCGGTGGGCTTCGTATCGCCTACCGGCGGCGGTGGTGGCGGTGGTGGCGGCTTCGCGACGGCAGGCGGCAGCGGCGGCGCTGGCGACGGCTTCGGCGGTGTGGACGTCGATCTCGAAGCGGGGGGCAGCCCCGGTGTGGCCGGTGGCAGCGAGGGCGAGGCGACGCTCTCACCGCTGCGCGGCGGCTGCCCCGGAGGCAAGGGCGGCCTCGGCAGCGAGAGCACCACGGCGGCCGTCGGTGGCGCTGGCGGCGGGGCGGTGCAGATCTCGGCGGCCGGCGCGCTGAACGTCAGCGCCACGGGGGTCGTGCTTTCCGGCGGCGGCGGCGGCCAAATCAGCGACGCGGTGCGCAACGGCGGGGGCGGCGGTGGCAGCGGCGGCGCCATCCTGCTCGAAGGCGCTCCGGTGAGCCAACTGGGCCTTGTGTGGGCGCCCGGCGGCGGCGGTGGCAGCGGCAACTCCTCGGTCGCGGTCAGCGCCAGCGCAGGTGCCGACGGCGACGCCAGCGGCGGCCAGGCCAGTGGCGGCAGCGGAGTCAACGGCGGCGGCCCCGGCGGCGAAGGCGCCACCGCTGAAGCGGCGGCGACAGACGGCGGTAGAGGCAACAACGCCAACATCATCAACGACGGCGGCGGCGGCGGCGGAGGCGGCGGCGGCGACGGCCGCACACGCATCAACAGCCATTGAGCTGGGACGGGCACCGCAGGTGGTGCCATTCTCGAGCACCTTCCGGCGCCAGCGCGAAGCCGCCGAAGAGCCGCCGAAAGCTGCCAGGACGTTTTCTGCGGCGGGCGTGGTGCCCGGATGCGGGAGTCCCGCTGGCTCGGATCTGTGGCCCCCGGGAGGGAAGCCTCCGGGACCACCCGGCGCGGCAAGAAATATCCCGCCCATGGCGTGGGGATCACATCGAAACCGTAGCGCCCGTCGTCGCAGAAGCACGATGCGCCGCCGCGGGCCATGCTCGGACCCACCGTCGCCCGCCCGCGGCGACCGGATCAAAGTCCAAGAGGGCCCCCGTAGCCATGGGGAATTTCGCGCCAGAGCATCCGGGATCACGACCTCCGTCCGGGCCGTGCGCCTTTGCCCGCCCATCACTTCGCTGGCGTCACCACGATGCGTCCCACGCGGGTGCGGGGTCCCTCTAACTTGAAGTCAAAGTTTTGCTCGACTCCGAAGATGCGCGCCAGAATTTTGCCCTCGATGGCGTCGAGGGCTCCGGCCTCGGGGGCGATGCCGTCGGCGCGGCCGATCTCGACGGTGTAGGTGCCCGGCGCGGCGCGGCGCAGGGAGAGGGTCTCGACGCCCGGTTCGTAGGCGCCGCTACCGGTTACGTCGGCGCGTCCGCCCATCCATGAGATGCGCGTGCCCCGGTTGCTGATGAGCGACAGGTCGAGGTCGTGATCGCCACGCCAGCTGGCTTGCAAGACCAGTTCGGGTTCTTTTGCCTCGGCCTCGATGCGTTCAGCCGCGGCCTGCTCCACTTCCGGGCGTCGCGCTTCTGCGAGCGATGCGAGCAGACGCCCGGCCGCCTCGGCCTGACCGGTGGTGCGCAGGCAGCTCAGTGCCCGACCCTCGGCCTCCACCGTGGCCTCCAGCTCGGCCGAGCGCAGGTGGTGGGCGCAGCCGCGGTCGAGGGCGCCGGCGCGATCGAGGGCGCTGCCCAGGCGACGCTGCAGGGCGAGGTCTTCGGGCAAGAGGTCGATCACGCCGCCGAGAATGCGCAGGGCCAAGGCACGCTCGCCGCGGCGTCCCACGATGTCGGAAAGCAGTGCCAGGGCTTCGGGGTCGCGGTCGTCAAGGGCGAGCCAGGCTTCGACCGCGTCGTGGGCGCGCTCGAGGTTGCCCAGGCGCGAGAGCGTGCGCACGACGGCGCTGTGGCGCGCGCGATCCCCGGGCGCGCCGCTGAGCTCGCGAACCGCGTCATCCACCGCCCGGCGCTCGGCGCCGCTGGCCGTGGTGGTGGGCTCGAAGGCCACCAGACGCACCGGCCCCTTGACCGGTGCCGCACCCGGCAGCGCCAGGGGCTTGCGCGAGGGCGGACCATCACCGGCGGCGGCCGCCTCCGCTTCGGCCTGCTCGTAGCGCGAAAGGCCCGCAGCCGCGTCGTCGAGGGGGCGTTCGTCACCCTGGAAGGGCGACCGTCGCTGATCCACCCTCGACCCCACAGCCAGGCGCGCAAGGGCACCGTCGAAGCGCGCCTCGACGTGGCGGCTGAGCACGCCGCTTGCGGTGGCCAGCTCGAGCGCCCGCGACTGCCACTCTTCCTCGGCTGCAGCTTCGAGCGCCTGCGAGCGGGCGTCGACCCAACTGGCGCGCAAGGTACTCGCCGCCGCCGCCGCCTCTGCCAGGGCATGGCGGTGCTCGACTTTCTTGCCCGCGCGCTCGCTTTGCACCAGCAGCTCGCCCTGCAGCGACTCGAGCTGGGCCAGCAGCAGCAGTGGCTGCCCCGCCGGCAGTCCGAGCACCGTGGCCGTGGCAAGGGGCGGCGGCTCCTGCGGCCAGCTGACGTCCAGCTGCGCCGATGGCGCCGTGCGCCAGGCCAGCAGCGCGTCGATGGCGGTCTCCTTGGCTCCGTGCGCCGTGGCGTGGTCGAAGGCGCTGCCGCCGCCGGCTCGACCCAGGGCCGCCAAAAGCGAGCGGCCGGAGCCGCCGGCCTGCCCATCGACGGCGATCGTGTCCAGGCGCGTGGCCCCGGCCGCCGACAGCTGCTGCACCCGGGCCGAGAGTTCCTCGATGCGCCCGCTGCCCAGGCTGGGGCGCCCGTCGCCGATGTAGAAGACGCGGCCGCGATGCTGCGGCAGGGCCTTGTTCGCCTGCTCCAGGCGCTCGCGGGCGCTCTCGAGGGCCAAGCCCAGGTCGGAAGCGCCGTGGGCGGCGCGCGCCTGCAGCCAGTTGACCACCTCCTCGGCCTGCTTGGACGAGGGCTCCCACGGCCCGTCGCCAAAGCCTTCGCACAGGCTGTCGCAGGCCAGGACTTCCACGCGATCGCGCGTCTCAAACTCGGAGATGAGTGCGCGCACCAGGGCGAGGCTTCGGTCATGGGCCCGGCCGACCATGGAACGGCTGGTGTCGACCACGAGCAGGTGCAGCAAAGGCGGCGACGCCTCGGGTAGCTCGATCAGCGGCTGGGGCCGCAGGGCAAGGGCGAGATAGCTCGGCACCGAGCCCTGCTCACCCTTGCGTTTGCCTTTGCGGCCGGCCTCGTCACCCGCTTTGTCAGTCTCGATGCGCCCGACCACCGCGATGGACGCCGGCGGCGGCTCGCCGGCCGCGCCATGCTCGACTTCCACGATCAGATCTCCGTGGGCGGCGAAGTCCTTTTCACTCAGACGCAATGCGGCGCCTTCGCCCTTCTCGCCCTCGACCTGCTCGAGTTCATAACCATAAGTTTGAAGCCGCCCCGCTCCGAGGTCGGCTGCCCGCAGCTGCAACTCAAAGCGCCCCACACGGGCGTCGTCCGGGCCGGCATGGCCGAGCGCGTGGATGTGGCGGGCACCGTCCGGCGTCAGACGCAGCGGCTCGCTATAGCCGACGCGCACACGCACGCTGGCGCCAGCTGCGATCTCGGCGATGGACAGCTCGAGCACGCCCACAGGCCCGCTCGCGGCAGTGGCCGGGGCCGCCTCGACCTCGTGCGAGCGAGCGGCGACGCTCGCCCGCTGAAAGTCTTCACCAAGGGCCAACTCGACGCGGTCGACGACGGCGCCCGACGGCACGCGCAGGCGGTAGTGCCCCGCACGCGCCTGGTCGCTCTGGTTTTCGAAACGCTCCTCGATGACCGTGCGTACGAAGAGTCGGCCGAGCTCCAACGTGGCGCGATGTTCGATCAGCAGTAGCGACTGGCTGCGCCCCCCGGCGCCCCCATCCCCCACGTCCCCATCCAGGCCCCCGTCGACGACAGTGGCCACGGGCGCGCGCAGCTCACCCAGGCCCCAGGCGGGTCCCTCCGCATCCACTGGCTCCGGCTCCAGATCGGCCCAGCGCAGCAGGGCCCCGAGGCCGACCTCGACGCCCACGCTGGGCGCCTTGGCGCCGCCCAGGCGAGCGCGCTGCCCCACCGAAAGCTCATGACGGGCGCCGTCCTTGCTGCGTAGCACGGCCTGCCCACGCACCACATGCAGCAGGCTGGCGCCTTCGGCCACCCGCAGCATCAACTCGGCGTCGCTGAGCTCGAGCGTGCCGTGGATGAACGCGACGGTCAGCGGCGTCTTGGCAGCCTTGCCGCTGGACCGAGGCAGCGCGATCAAGGCCCTGCCGCGCTGTAGCTCGATGTGTCGCGGCCCGGCGTTCGACAACGTCAGCGAGCTGTCGCGATCGAGGGTCAGAAGGGTCTCGTCGGAAAGCGCAAGGTGGGCGCGCGTCAGGGCGTCGGTGCGCAGCGTGGAGGCCTCGGGGACCTGCCTGCCGCTGCTGCCCTCGGTCTTGGCACCACCGGCGGCTTCGATCGCAAGCCCGCTGCCGCCGCCGGCTTCGCCCGCAGCGGTGCCGCTGACGATTTTGCGAATGCGCGCGCTGAGACCGGCTGGCTTGGGTGGCACCTTCATCTTCACTTTAGGTGAAGTGCCCGAATCCTGCGCAGCGAACGGCAGCACGCCGAGGGAGTGCGCCGCGAAAGCGCCGATAGCGATGGCCAGCACGCCCATGAGCCACGGCAGCGCGCGGCGCCCGGCGCCCTGCCCTGCCTCGCGTCGTCCCTGCGGCCCCGCGGCGCCCTTGTTCCGACTCATCGTTCCTCCGGCTTTTGCTTTGGCTTTCGACGCGGGCCCCGCATCGCTTTCGCGCGGGGCGGCGAGGTCGTCGACAGGTTCGAAGTCATCGCCGGCCAGCGCCAACTCGGCGCATAGCATGGCCGCCTCGTCGCGCAGGTCGCGCACCGCCTCGTTTTCGCGCAAAAGTTCGGCGTGGCGCGTGAGCACCGCCTCGTCGCCGTCGACGATGTCGACGATGTCATCGAGAAAAGCCACGCGCCTGGACGGGTCGCCCGCGGCCATCTCAAGTCCCGACCCCGGCTTCGGCGCCCTCTCCACGGAGCGCTTGACGCAGGCCCAGGATGCCGCGTCCGATGCGCTTTTTTGCCTCTCGTACCGAGCAATCGCACAGCGACGCCACCACCTCGTATTCGAGCCCGGCCACGTGGCGCAGCAGCGCGGCCTGTCGCTGCGTTTGCGGAATCTGCCGAAGCGCGGCGCGCGTGCGCCGGGCCCGGTCGCGCACGCGTGCGGCGGATCTGGACAGGCGCCGATCGTCGGGGCGTTCGATGGCGTAGGCGGCGTCTTCGGCTGCCGCGTCACGCTGGCTCGTCACTCCATCACATGCCTCGATGGCTGCCTCGAAGAGGGCCGCTTCCAGCCCCTGGGCGTCGAGCTCCGGCAAACGCTCGGCCATGGCCGCAATGGCCGTTCGCCAAGCGCGCTCGGCGTCGGCCTGGGTGCCGAGCATGGCCATGCAAAAACGTCCCAAGTGCAGGCCGAAGACGGCAGCGGTGCGCTCGCGGGCGCCGTCACGGTCACCCTGCTTGAGCAGTCCGATGATCGCATCGGCCGCCTGCGCTCGCTCAAGCTTCGAGACCATGGGGTCTCCTCAACGGGTCGCCGACCGCGGGCAAGCGACGGAAGCGAAGGACTCGCATTATCGCGATGATCGCACGCCACGCCTGCCGCAAAAAGACCCCGCGATCTTGGTTGGAGGTGCATGTGGCGGCATGTGGGCAAGTCAGCTTCCTGTCACGGTGCTGGCGCCGCCTGCCTGGAAGCATGAGAATCGAGCGGGTCGGCGCGGGATGCGGTCACCATGAAGCGCGTATTTGGGCTGCTGGTTTTGGGCGCACTGCTGGTTTGGCTGATGGCCACGCTGGATGTGGGTCGCAGGCGCTCGGGTGGCAAAAGCGGCGACGGCGATGGCGGCGAAGGGGAGCTCGCAGCCACCGAGTCCGGGCCCGCAGCGGTGCCGCGCCCGGGGCGCTCGGGCGCAGCTGAAACCAGCGCAAGCACCCGACCGGCGCCGGGCACCGTGGGCCGCGGCGAACTGGACCCGAGGCCCATGCAGCGGCCCGGCAAGAGGTCGACGTCGATTGGCGACGAGCGCGGTGACCGGCAGCTGCCCAGCCCCCTGGCAGGCTCCAAGGAAGAGCGCGAACCACCGCCGCCCGAGGGCCCGCCGGCCACGGGCGAACTCGGCGAGGGGGCCCGCTCCGAGCACTTCATCGAAAGCGAGACGCTCTACGCCAGCGAACCGCGCGACAAGGCCTTTGCCCACGAGCCCGAGCGCAAACTGCGCCAGGCCCTGATCGAAGACGGCCTGGGCCCCGCCATCATCGTGCTCAACTGCCGCAGCAGCATCTGCCGCCTGATGCTCGAGCTGCAAGGACAAGAGCCCCTCGAGCGGGTGCTCGGGGTGCCGGGGCTCGCACAGCTCACGGGCATCCAAAAGGACGACCCCTACTCCTATCGCGAAGGCTACTTCGTGGTGTACTTCCGTCCCGAAAGCGAAACCCCAGAGTCCGGGTCCGTCTCAAAGTAAAGCGTTCGCCCTGCCGAGGAAACCATGGCCATTCGCAAAGTCGCCCGCCTGGGCCACCCCATCCTGCGCGCACCCACGCGCGATCTGAGCGTCGACGAGATCCGCTCCGAACCCATCCGGCGCCTGGTCAACGACATGATCGAGACGATGCACGAGTACGGCGGCGTCGGCCTGGCCGCACCCCAGGTGCACGAGAGCCTGAGGCTGGCGGTGATCGAGATGCCGGCCATGGATCAGCGCTACCCGGAAGGCGAGGGTGGCACCGAGGCTTTCGAACAGTCGCTGCAAATCCTCTTCAACGCGCGGGTGGAAGTGCTCGACGAAAAGCCATTTGGTTTCTGGGAGGGTTGCCTCTCGGTGCCGGGCCTACGCGGCTACGTGGAACGACCGCGCAAGGTGCGCCTCCGCTACGTCGACGGCCATGGCCAAGAGCGCATGGTCGTCGCCGAGGACTTCACGGCCACCGTGATCCAACACGAACTCGACCACCTCGACGCAAGCCTCTTCGTCGACAAGATCGCCGCCCCCGAGCGCTTCGCCTTCTTCGAGGAATACCAGCGCTACCATATCGCCGATTGACGCGCGCCCGTAGAACTCAGCGGCCGCGGCCTTTGCGTTCGCTCAGGGAGTGGGCCACGGTGATGCCGCCGCAGTAGATGTCGAGATCCTTGGCCGCATCCACGCCGCTGTGGGCGACCTTCATCGCATCGACGCCCTTGCGGTAGACCGCATGCATGGCGCCCAGGGCGTAGCCCGCACCCGATCCGATGGCGTAGTACTGCTCGAAGGGCGTCACGCTCATGTCGCAAGCGACGGCGTAGATGCCGCTGGAATTGATGAGCAGAAAGGAAGCATCGAGATCGGCGAAGGGGGACTCGTCGTCGTGGCGCTGGTCGTTGACGAAGGAGTAACGCTCGTGAAGGTCCTTCCAGAAGGTGCGGAAGAACGCAAAGATGCGCTGTTGACTGGTCAGCCGTGGTTGCTTCGGACCGGCCAGGTAGTCGTCGAGAATATTGCTGTAGATACCCCAGCCGGTGGTTGCGATGTAGGCGCTCCCTACCTTGCGAATCTTCACGTCCTTGAGGTTCGCTTCGGGAACCGCACCCGAACCGAAGGTTCGTTTGGAATCGGCAGCGATGACGATTTGACCCTGACTGCGCACGGCGACGGCGATTGACATGGCGGAGACCTACCTGACTTGCCGGTGTTGAATACGACCCGATGGCAGGCAGCGACAATGGCGCCTGGGGTCGGGTCGCAGGGGTGTAACACAGCTTCCGGGCGGCACACCATGCTGAGGACCCGCGCAGCAATAAGGGCAGGCAGCGGCGGGCACAGGTTCCATTTCTGCGTGAGCCGTGCGGTGAAGGCGTTCATCCGGCGCCGACCTCGCCCCATGGCGGCGCCTTGGCTACACTCATGCAATAACCATGGTCGACCCTACAAGCATACCCATCAGTACCGGCATCGTGCTTTCCGGCGGCGGCGCCCGCGGCGCCTACGAAGCGGGGGTGGTGCAAGGCTTGATGGAGGTATTGCAGCCCTCCGTGCGCCCCTTCGATGTGCTCTGCGGTACGTCGGTGGGCGCCCTCAATGCCACCTATCTAGCGGCCCACGCGCACCTGCCCGACATGGGCGCTTCGGGCCTGGTGGAACATTGGCGTGAACTCGACGTGGCAACCCACCTGCGCCTGGATCTGCGCGGACTTCTCGGCTGGAAGCGGGATTGGGGCGGCCACGAGAAAGAACAACTGCCCAAACTCGTGGGTCGTTCGCTGCTCGATGCCCGCGCGCTGGAAACCATCGTGCGCGACTACGTGCCGTGGGAGCAGTTGCACGACAACATCGACAGCGGCCGCGTGCGTTCGGTGGTGGTTTCGGCGCTGCACATCGCCAGCGGCCGCACGACCATCTTCGCCGAGCTGGCCAAGGGCACCAGCTTCACCGCCTCACGCGACCCGCGACGCATGCCGCGACTGACGCGCCTGGAAGCCGATCACGTGCTGGCCTCGGCGGCGATTCCCCTGCTCTTTCCGGCCCGACGCGTGGGCAATGACTTCTATTGCGACGGCGGCGTGCGATTCAATACGCCAATCGCCCCGGCGATTCGCTGCGGTGCGCAGCGCCTGGTGGTGGTCTCGTTGCTCAGCCAGGAAAACGGTTCTGGTCCGCAGGCTCCGGTGGGTGACCGCATCCACGCCTACAACAGCCCGGTCTTCTTGATCGGCAAGGTGCTCAACGCGCTCCTGCTCGATCCCCTGCACTACGACTTGCAGGTGCTCGATCGCTTCAACCGCATGATCAGCGCCCTGCAAACCGCGCTGCCACCCGACGAGCTCGAAGCGGTGCAGCGCGTGATCCGCGAGTCCCGTGGGCTGCCCTACCGGCGCATCGAAACCCTGGTCTTTCGCCCCTCGCGCGACGTCGGTCACATGGCCCGCGAGCGTGCCAACGAGCTGCAAGCCTCGCGCTTTTCCTCGTGGCTGCTGGCGCGCACGGCCACCCTGGGCTCGCTGTGGGAGTCGGACATGGTCTCCTTCATCCTCTTCGATTCCCACTTTGCCGAGCAGCTGATCGAGCTGGGACGCAACGACGCCCTGGCTCGCGCCGACGAGATCCACGCCTTCTTCGAGCGCCCGATCGCGACGACTTGAATCGGCGCGCAAAGCGTTGCATGCATCCGCCCGTGGGCGAAGGCACTTCCCAAACCACAGTCCTGATCACCGGCGCCAGCGGTTTCGTCGGCGGCTATCTGCGCAACGCCCTGCTCGACGACGGCCTCGACGTGGTGTCCCTGACGCGCGCCGGCTCCCCCGCGCCGATCCGCGGTCGCGCCCGCGCCGTCGACTACGCCGACCCCGAGAGCCTCGAGCGCGTGGTCGCCGAGGAACGCCCCGACGTCATCTACCACGTGGCCGGTGTGACCAAGGGCGTGACCCTGGAGGACTTCCGCCGCGGCAACGTGATGCCCACCGAAAACCTGCTGGCCGCGACCGAGCGCGCCCATCCGGGGCTGTCGCGCTTCGTGCACATCTCCTCGCTGACCGCCTACGGCCCCTCCGACCCGGACGCGCCGGTAGAAGAGCACCACGAACGGCGTCCGGTGGAGCACTACGGCCAGAGCAAGCTCGAGGCCGAGCTGGCTGTCGAAGCCGTCGGCGACCGCCTGCCCTGGACCATCATCCGACCGCCGGCGGTCTACGGCCCCGGCGACGTCGACAACTTCGAGCTTTTTCGCCTGGCCGAGCGGCGCTTGAACGTCTTCTACGGCAACCGCGACTCGATCTTTTCATCCATCCACGTCGACGACCTAGCCGCCGGTATCCGCAAGGCAGCCGCTTCCGAGCAGAGCATCGGCCGCGGTTATTTCCTGTGCGACGGCAGGCCCACCACCTGGGGCGACTTCCAGGCCCGCATCCTCGAGGCCTGCGGCAAGCGCGCGCTGACGCTCTACCTGCCCCAGCTGAGCCTCGACATCTCGGCCTTCTTCGGCGAGCTGATGACGCGGCTGGACGGCAAGCCCCGGCTCTTCAACCGCCAGAAGGCCACCATGGGCAAGCAAAGCGCCTGGACCTGCCGCAGCGAGCGCGCACGCAAGGACTTCGACTACGCGCCTCGCGTGCAGCTCGAGCAAGGCATCGCCGAAACCCTCGGTTGGTACCGCGAAAACGGCTGGCTGTAGACGCCCACCCAGCGCCGCCCAATGCCACCGAAGCGCCTCTGAAGCGCCAGCTCCGGTGGCTGCGACGGGCGCTTGCCTCAGGCGCGCTGCGACAGCGCCTTGCTGGCGATGGCGCGCACGGTGGCGTCTTCGTCCTCGGTGGCGGCCTGCAGCGCGTCGGCGAAGATGTCGGTGTCGAGCTTGGTCATGGCGCGCACTGCGTAGTAGCGCACCAACGAGTTGTCCGAGAGACGGTCGGCCTCGAGACGCTCGGCAAGCTGGCGCTTGATCTCGTCGGACTCGCTGCTCTTGTACTCGCTCACCATGTTGTCGTAGGTCTCGCGGTCGGCGGCGCTGGCGCCTCCGGGCGGCGGGATCGACGCAGCCACTTCCTTGGGCTGGGTGATGACCTTGGGCGCGCTTTCGGGCTTGGTCTCGGGTTTGGTCTCGGGCTTGGCCTCGGGTTTGGTCTCGACCTTCTTTTCAGGTTCGCCCTTGGCGTCGCCTTCGCCGTCGTCGCTCTTGCTCTTGCTGCTCTTGCTCTTGCTGCTCTTGGCCGAGGCCCGGGGCGGACTCGCCGGCCTTTCGGCGATGCGCGAGCGCTGCTCGGGAATGCGCCTGCGGGTGGCGCCGGGGCTGGTGCGGAACAGCTCGTACTCTTCGATCTCGCCCAGATCCAGGCCCGACAGGGTCTGCTGGAGCTTGTCGCGCATCTGCGCGCCCTCGCGCTTGGCCGCCGAGACCATCTCCTGGATGCCTTCGGGCACCGACTGGGATGAAGCGATCAACCGCACGGTGGCCTGGTCGGCGTTGTCGTCGCGGTAGACGCCCAAGTAAATGGCGCCACCGCCGGTCTCGTCCTTGAGCTGCTCGCTGATCTGCTCGAAGAGCGAGAAGGGCGTGTTGTGCAACATGCCCTCCGGGGCCTCGATCACAAGCCCGAGATAGGAAACGCTCTCCAGGGAGAAGCCTTCGGGCATGATGGGATTGAACTGGGCAGACTCGCGCACGGCCTCGATCACGCTCTCGGCGGTCAGCGCGCTAAGTTCCTTGGCGCCCACGTTCAGGATGCCGCCCGAGAGCAACAGCGTGCGCAAGTCCTCGCCGTCGAGGGTGCGAATCGGAACCACGCCCTCGCGCTCGTTGAGCACATTGAGCTGGTGCAGCGGCTCCACCAGGGCCTTGTTGACCTCAAGGTAGAAGCGATCGAGGCCCACGTTGCTGTGGCCCTGGGCCAGACGCGAATTGTCGATGAAGACCCAGCCCAGCAGGTTCTCCTTGACCAGCTCGTTGACCGCGCGCACGGCGTTGACCTTGGCGATGCCGCTCTCGTGATCGGCGGGCAGAGTCGCCAGCACCATGATCGGCAGCGACAGCTCGTCGAGCACCTTGACCAGCTCCGCCACCGACGAACCGGTGCCGCCACCGAGGCCGCAGGTCAGCAGCACCACGTCGGCGTCGCCAACGAACTCATTGACGCGCTCGCGGATTTGGCTGGCGTGCACGGTCACGCACTCGCGCCCATAGCCGGCGTCGGAGCCGGCACCGTCGTGGCCATCGACGCCGATATACATGCGTTGGTCCTCGGGCAGCTCCAGACCGCTCTTGCCGAGCGACCCCAGGTCGCTCGACGCGGTGTTGAGCGCCAGGGCGCGATACCCGCGGCGCGCGAGCTCGGCGGCGATATTTCCGCCTGCTTGCCCCAGACCCACAGCGACGATTTCGAGTGCTTTTCCAGCTGGCTTCACGGTCGTTCCTCTCCCCTTGCAATGGCCACCACGGCCGCCTGCGGGCTCGGCGCGAAGCCGACGACGGCGGACAGCGGCGCGTCGGGGGCGGCGATGATAGATCGCGCGTCGGCCACGGGTAAAGCGCTACGGCCGCTTTGGACTACTTCGATCTTTGCTGCCCCAAATCGGGACGGTAACATGGTGCGCAGGCCTGACAAAAACGCGAGTTTCGGGTCGCGTCGTGGTGCTCTGAGGGCCCCGGCACGGGGGAGTTCGGCTCCGAGAAAGGGGTTGCCCTGAACTCGTGGCGCCGCTTCTGACGCCGACGACCTCCCCATCCACCTGGCGCGGGCCCTTGCAAGCGCCGCTACCCTCGAGGCCCCCCGGCGCTTGGCTCCCCAATCAACGAAGCGGCGGCTGCACCCCCTCGGGGCTCGTGCTCGCACGGCAGCTGCATGAGATCACGGCGTCTCGATCCCGGCACGCGATTCGCATCGCGGTGTCGCCGTGCCCGAGCGCGCTGCGCAGCCCCTCAACCGACTCGGCGGCCCAGCCGAGACGGTCGCGAGCGCCGGCTGCCGACGCCGCGACCCCCAGAGTGGCGTGCTGCATCGCATCCTGCGCGAAAATCTGGAAGCCTTCCTGCCGGTGCCGCGCGGGTTCCGTCCATGGGCACCGGCCGCGACTGGAGCGATCCCGCCGAAGCGAACAGTCGTCTAACCAGGATCGCGCAGAGCGCGATCCCAGCCGGGGTGGTCATGGCGCGTTCAAAAACAGGTGAGGCAATCGGTCCACAGGGGCGGAGCCCGTCGGCACGCAAGAAGCTTCGGAAATTCATCCAGGAGCGGGAGAAGGGGGGGAATTTCGGCGAGTGGCGCCGCGGCAAGGCGATTTTGGGGTACATCGAGGGCCAGCGAGTCGTGGACCTTGCGGCCCAACTCGACGTGACGCGGGGTTCGATCAACCGCTGGCTCCAGGGCTATGAGGCCGCGGGAATCGACGCGCTCAAGACCAGATACCCTCCGGGGCCCACACCGAAGCTGAACGAGGACCAGCGGGCTGAGTTGACCGCGCTCGTGGAAGCGGGATCCATTGCAGCCGGGTACCACAGCGGCGTGTGGACGGGTCCGATGGTAGGCGACCTCATCGAGCAGCGGTTCGGGGTTCGATACCACAAGCACAATGTCCCACGGCTGCTGCACGAACTCGGGTTCTCGCTGCAACGCCCACGCAAGCGGCTCGCTCACGCCGACCTCAATGCCCAGGCAACCTGGCTTCGCGAGACCCTTCCGGCGGTAAAAAAAAGCGAAAGCCAGCCGCGGTCTCGTGATTCGAGCTATGCCGACTCCCCCCCTATTCTCCAAACCTCAACGCCATCGAGGGCGCGCGGAAGGAGACCAAGAAACGGACGACCCACAACCGCTTCTTTCGAAATACCGACGAACGGGATGCGGCCCTTTGCTCAACATTCGACGCCCTCGCAGCTCAGCCCTCCCTCCTCGCCGGCCAGGTCGCACGATTTCTTTGATCCACGCTCCATGCGGCACTGGTGAGCAAGGCCTCCCGGCCCTTCTTGACCTCCGCCAGTTCACTGCGAGGCCAGCGTTTCTCCGGCTCCCCCGTATCGCCACGGTCGTTGACCAAGTTGCGCCCTGCCTGGCAACGCGCCTCCACTGATCGATGCCGCCGTCGGGCGGACCGGGAGGCTCGGCCACCGCGGCGGTCGTCCGGCTCGCCGCCTCTCCACCGCCGGCCGCACATCCGCCCTGAGTTGCGGGACGTAGCGGCCTCTGGTCTTCTTGGTGCTCTTTCGTGACCAGCCTGTACGCGGTCCCCGGGCGGAACCGGCCGGGGACCGCGTACAGGCTGGTCACGATTTTTCGACGCATTGAAGGGAACGCTCACAGCGCTTGGACTCGCAACTTGGCTATTGAACAGCCTTTCGTCATGCCCTAGGCTCGGCGCTCCTCGAAGGGAGACGAGCAATGGAGGGTGGACCCAGGCGGGAGCGGATCGCCATTCTTGGCGGGGGGCTCGGCGGGATCGCAGCGGCGGACTATCTCAGCCGGCCCGAGCACAATCACAAGTACGATATCACGGTCTACCAGCTGGGCTGGCGGCTCGGGGGCAAGGCAGCAAGCGGACGCAACGCGAAGCATGGACAGCGGATCGAAGAGCACGGGATCCACGTCATGTTCGGATTCTATGACCACGTCTTCGAAATGTTGCAGTACAACTACACCCAGCTTGGTCGCGACTGGAAGGACCTCTTCAACGGCAAGAATGAAATCACGGTGATGGACCGCGATGGGGCGAGTGGCTGGAAGCCCTGGACCATCCGGATTCCGACGCGCCCTGGTACGCCGGGTGAGCCCCGGGAGCTGCGCCCACCCTGGGCGCTGGTGCGCGACCTGATCGCGTGGGCCATAGACCACGCTCTCGAGACCTTCACCAAGGTACCAAATGAAAAAAAATCGTCTCCCGTGGGACGAACTTGGTTTCCCGGATTTGGCCTGCTGAGAAGGGTGGTTGCCCTGCTCGATGACGCCAGCGAACTGCCCGAAAAGCTAACCGCTCGGCTGAGGGAGCGGCTCGACGCGCTCGGGCACGACCTTCGCGACTCGTCGGTCTACAGCCACCAGGGTGTGCACGATGCCCTCGAATGGCTGTCGCGCTGGGCCATCGGACTCGCCGCAGACATTGCCAAGGATGACCATGAGCTGCGCGTTCGCATCATCGTACTGGATTTCTTGGCCACCAATGCGCGAGGGGTGCTTGCCGATCACTTGCTGTGGCGGCCGCTGTCTAGCATCAACCACCTCGACTATCGCCAGTGGCTGCGTCAGCACGGGGGCTCCGAACTGATGCTCGGCTCGCCTCTGGTACGCGCGTTCTACGACCTCGTATTCGCAAATCCGAACGGAGACGAGTCAAAACCGGGTAGTCTCGAGGCAGGCACACTCCTGTCCATCCTTCTACGTTCTACGACATATCGCGGCTATCCGGTCTGGGAGTTCAAGGCTGGCATGGGCGACGTCGTCTTTGCGCCCCCCTACGAAGCGCTCCGGGACCGCGGCGTTCACTTTGCGTTCTTCCACAAGGTCACCGGATTGCACCTGAACAAGGACCGGACCTTGATCGAAACCATCAATATTTCGCAGCAAGTGCGGCTCAGCGGTCACTACGATCCTCTTTGCAAGGTTGGCGGAATGTCCTGCTGGCCAAGTGAGCCCCTATACGAAAAGATCGAGAATGGCGAAGCTCTGAAGGGACACAACCTCGAGTCGCCATGGGATGATTGGCAGGACGCGGGAGAGATGCTCCGGCTCGCGCGGGGGCAAGATTTCGATCGAGTCGTGCTGGCGATCCCGCCCGCGGCATTGGCTTCGATCGGTGGAGAGCTGTTGCATGCCTCGGCGCGCTGGAGAGAAATGGTCACGCGGCTACCCTCAGTGCAGACACAGTCATTTCAGGCATATTGTGACCAGAGCGTGCGCGAACTTGGGTACGAACACGGAACGGAGCCGCCGCTACTGGGTACCTACAGCGCGAGTCCCCTCAGCAACTGGGTCGACGCCACCTCCGTGCGCGAGGCCGAAGCCTGGTCGGGGGCCAAGCCCCAAAGCATCAACTTCTTTACCGGAATGCTCGCTGGCCCCGACGAGGTGCCGCTGACGGATCCAGACTTTTCGCGAAAGATGAATGCCCAAGCCCGAGCTACGGCTCGAGAGTTGCTCGAGCGCCACATCGGCCCCCTGTGGCCGAACTCGCTCGATGAAGGCGGTGTATTCGACTGGGCGCGCCTGCTCGGCAACAAGACGGGGGCGGAGCGGCTCGATGACCAGTATGTCCGAGCCAATGTCGCTCCCAGCGAGCGCTACGTCCAGACGCCTGCCGGCTCTAGCCGCTACCGGCTCGACCCGAAGAGATCGGGGTTCGACAACCTATTTCTTGCTGGCGATTGGACGCACAACGCCATCAACATCGGAAGCGCCGAGGCCTCCGTGATGTCGGGGCGGGACGCCGCCTCCGGCATCCTCGAGGCGCCCTATCTCGGGCAGCCGCGCTACGTGGACCGCGGCTCCATGCAGTCATTCTCTCCGCCCGTGAGCTTCACGAACGTGGACTTTCACGGTTTCGTCGTCGACGGGGAACGACAACGCATCGCCGACTACTGCCACAGGCTCTTCGGAAGCCTATCCAACAACGAGGTGCGGGCCGTTCCACTCGGGTCGAAGTTGATCCTTGCCTTCGTACACATGCCCAGAGGGGTCTTCAAGCGTCACGAAAGCATGGGTTTCGGCCGTGCCTCGGAAGTGGATCTATTCATCCCGGTAGCTGTCGTTCGCCGTCAGAATGGACGCGATGTGGTCGTGACGCTGGCCTGGTTCGCTCCCTATGTCTTCGTCGACAACGCGGTTGCCATGACGACGGGACGCGAGGTCTGGGGCTGGCCCAAGCAACATGGCTGGGTCACCATGCCCGGCCCCACCAGCGGCAGTTCCGAGTACGTGCTCGACACAATAGGGGTGAGGCAATTCGGGCCCGACCAGCCGATCGATCGCGTACGGTTGCTGCGGCTGACAGGGGCGTCACATCCGAGGCGCGCGGACAGCATTTGGTCGGAGGCCGTCGAGGCCCTGCGATCTGTCGCCGGGTTGCTGGACCTGGATCTGAAAGGTGTTCTGCCGAATCTCGACGTGGGGGATGACCTGGAGGCCCTACTCCAGGGCAAGATGCCCATTATCTTTCTGAAGCAGTTTCGATCAGTCGAGGAGGGTGACGTGGCGAGCTATCAGGCCATCGTCACTGCACCTGGTCAGGTAAGGAGATTTCGTGGCCACCTGACCGAAGGGGACTTCAAATTGGACTTGAGCGCGCTGGACAGTCACCCGCTGGGACGTCAGTTCGGGATCGTCAACCAGACCATCAATGGCGGACTGCGTATCCAGTGCGACCTGGAGTTCTACGGCGGTCACGAGCTGTGGAGGGCCGGGACATGACGGTTTCGCAGCATTCAGCGGCTCGGGAGAAGGTGGTAATCGTCGGCGGCGGACTTTCAGCGATGTCTGCGGCGAGTGCGCTGACCGCCCCTGAGCAGGAAAACCGGTACGACGTCACCGTCTATCAGATGGGTTGGCGCCTTGGGGGCAAAGCCGCGAGCGGAGTGAATCCGGACGCTAACTATCGCATCGAGGAGCACGGCCTACACGTGCTGTTCGGCTGCTATCACAACACCTTCAACTGGATGAAGCAGATCTACGGGGAGCTCGACCGCGACCCATCGCTGCCCTTGGCAAGCTTTGACGCCGCGTTCAAGAAGGCAGAGCAGGCCTCCTTTATGGAACTCGTGAGCGGCAAGTGGGAACGCTGGCCGATCGAGTTTCCTAGTAACAATCTGCCTCCGGGTCGGGTACCAAGGCCCTGGGATTACGTGCTGCTGATCATGGAGTGGTTCGAGCAGATGTTCGGCGGGTGGCTCGATGACGTCACAGGGTTTGGCGGTATTCTCGACAACGTGCTTCTCCGCCGCGGGATCGAGTCGCTCGAGGGTGTCTTGGACAGACTGCGACGAAGGTTGCCTCTCCCACTGCTTCCCCTCCCCATGAGACCCAGAGCGATTTTGAATCGACTGCTCGGGATCCTGCGCGAGTTCGGCGAGGCGCCGGCTTCCGCGGACGTCAGCATCGAACTCGTCTCCGGTCTCATCGACCTGCTGATGAACCTCGTCTGGCGTGGCGTTGGGGCAAGCGTCGACCATGATCTTTCAACGCGGCGCCGCTGGATCATGGCCCATCTCGCTGCGACGACCGTCAAGGGTATCCTGGTCGATAGGCTCTTCATCAAAGGGTTTGGCTCTGTGGACGACCTGGACTACCGTGCCTGGTTTCGCAGGCACGCCAATATTGACGCGATGGACTCTCGAATCGCGAACGATTTGGCTTTCGAGTCCGCACCAATACAGGCCCTCTACGATGCGGCCTTCGCATATCAAAACGGAGACCCCAACAAGCCTCGGCTAGCGGCGGGAACTGCGCTGCGTATTTCGCTTCGCCTGATCTTCGGATACTCGGGAGCCATTTCGTATCACATGCAAGCCGGCATGGGGGACACGATCTTTGCGCCGACATACCAAGTATTGGTCAGGCGTGGGGTCAAGTTCCGATTCTTCAGCCGTGTAAGGGCTTTGGAGCTGAACGACGACAAGAAGAGCGTGGCCCGAATCAAGGTGTCCCAACAGGTGAGACTCAAAGGTGACTACGAACCGCTCATCAAGACACCAGCGGGTCTTTCCAGCTGGCCAAGCGCACCAATCCTGGAGCAGCTCGAGGAAGATCCGAAGGCGCTGAAGGGGTCGAATCTGGAACTCTACCTCGATCCCCGTGAAGACACCGGGCCATCCTACGTGCTGGAGGCGCAACGGGACTTCGACCATGTGGTTCTCGCTGTGACCCACGCCTGTTTGCCCGAACTCTGCGCGGAACTCATTGAGAACAGCGCAGATTGGAAACGTATGACGCAGGAAATCGAGAGCGTACAGACGCAAGCCCTGCAGATCTGGCTGGATCCTTCAAAACAGCAGGTGACTGACGACCCTTTCGAGGTCGTCGGTGCATATCAGGCTCCCTACTCGACCGTGGCCGACTTCAGTCATCTGTTAGCCCGCGAACACTGGCCGGCCACCGCGTCACCACAAACCCTGCTCTATTCCTGCGGTGTGCTCGAATCGATTGTTGGGGAAAGCCAGCAGGATGCCGACGAGCGAGTCGAGGCAGAAATTCTTCGGCTGCTCAAGGAACGAATCGGTCCGGTTCTACCGCTGGCGACACGCCCAGATGACGCAAACTGCATCGACTGGAAAAAGCTTCACGCCAGGCGCGACCTTGCGGGCGACCACAGACTGAAGGACCAATATCGACGAGCCAACATGGATCCGGTGGAGCGCTACGTTCTGTCAATTCCGGGTACACAGAATGCGCGGTTGGCAGCAGAGGCGTCAGGCTTCGGGCGGTTGGTTCTGGCCGGCACGTGGGTCGATACCGGTCTCAACATCTCCGCGTGCGAAACCGCCGTGATGTCTGGAATGCAGGCATCTCGAGCCATCTCAAAGTGGCCACAGCAGGTCGTTGGCGAGAGAGACTTTGATGACTAGAGCATCCGCTCCAGCTCGGCGAGTTCAGGGATCGCTCCTGCCATACCGAGCAGCCGACGCGCTTCCTTCCATGCGAGGCGTCGGCGAGGGTGCTGCTTCGAAAAGGTGCGGGTGAGTTCGAGCTGGAGCAAACCCTCATCATAGGGCATGGCACAGTGGCGTGCATGAGCGAGGGCCTCGTTGAGCAAGCGTATCGCCTTGCGCCTACGCCCCGTCCCCAGAAGGTAGCGAGCACGCAGCCAGCAGGCGCGCGCTCTCGCGATCGGAAAACTACGTGCGAAGCGGTCCAGCACGCGTAGGGCCCGACGGGCCTGCGGTCGGCTTCCGAGTTCGACCAATGTCTCGGCTGCCCCTGCGTAGCCTTCGAGCGCGTAGAAGTTCATCGGGGGAATCGTCTGCATTCGTATGAGGCAGGCCGCCGCTAGCTCTCGGGCGGCGCTCAGTTGGCCACTTCCGAGCAGGACCTTGGCCCGAAGCCCATCGAGCCAGATCGCATCCGCGGCTCCACATTTGTCGACGTACTCGTGCGCATCTTGAAGCCAGTGGTTCGCGTCGTCGAACCCACCCTGCCGGCATGCAACTTCGGCTCGCTCCACGAGGGCCCAGCAGAGGAGCTGAGGATCCTCCCGGTGCTGCACTTCCTGAAAGAACCGGTTCCGCTCGTGAGCTGCAGCCTCTGGTCGACCCGCAGGCAGCAGGACGATGCCCAGCAGTGATTGAAAATCGAGCCAGCGCCTCTTGTCACCCAGTTGTTCGCTCCACTTCAGACCTTCTCGAATTAGGTTCAAGGCCAAGTCCCATTCGCCGAGGCTCGCCCTATGCAGGGTGAAGTAGATTTGTACCAAGGCGCGATCGGAAAGCGCAGGGATTCCGGACATGACGTCACGGGCCAGTTGGTCGTACTTGCGCGCGAGCCCGTGGAGGCCAAGGATGCCGCAGGTTGTACCGAATAGGCCGTAGCCGCGTGCGAGCTGCGAGCACGGGCCGATGCGTTCCGCGTGGTTGAGGCCGCTGACATTCGCGAACAAGCCTTCCTGCATGGCGTTCGTGAAATACGCGAGCTGAGCCAGTGCTTCGTAAGACGCGGCGATCTCCCGGTAGGTCCTCGCGCTCGAACCGGGCGGGCTCGGGGGAGGTCGGAGACGATGAGCGAACTGCAAGCCCAGGGCCCTGAGCGTGGCGAGTTGCAGGATCCGTCCGTCGCCGGGTAGAGGGCGGCCCAAAAGCGACAGGGCGCGCTCGAGGTGAGGGCGGCTGCGATCGAAGTTGCCCGCACGCAGATGGGCCTCGGCGATGCGTCGTTCCCAACTTGCGACGCGCAGCGAGGGGATTTCGACGAGTGCCTGCTTGACGAGGTCGAGTGCCGACGCGAACAAGGCGCTCGCATCTCGGTGGGCGCCGCGTTCGAGCCCTTGATCGCCGGCCTCTTCAAAAAAATCGGCGGCACGCTCGTAGTTGGAAGCGCGCCTCCAGTGGTGGGCGATGAGTGCCGTCGCAGGGCCGCGGATCGAGCCCTGCCTGCGTTCCAGTTCCTTTGCAACAGCTGCATGCAGCGAACGCCGCTGCGCGAAGGGAAGCAAGGCATAAGCGGCTTCTTGAATTACCTGGTGGTGAAAGGCGAAGCGATCTACCTGTTCGTGCAAGATCTCGAGTACGCCGTCTTTGGCAAGCCGAGTCAACAGTCGACGTAGCGCGTCTCGATCGCTGCTCAGAGGATGCACCGTGGACAGCAATTCAAAGTCGAAGCGCTGCCCCAACACGCTTGCAATTTTGAGTGCCAGCTGTGCATCGGGATGCATGCGATCGATGCGATTTGTGGCCAACCCCTGCAACGTTCTGGGAATCGTATCCGGGAGGTCGCCGCCCATCTCGGGATCGAAGACCACCCGATTGCGATCGCGCAGGAGCACGCCTGTTTCGAGCATCTCGAGCGCGTATTGCACACTGAAAAAGGGGTTTCCGCCTCCTTTTTCCTGGATTCGCTCGGCAACCGCCGTCGGCAGCCGAGCCGCATCCAGGTGGGCACTGACGAGGGTGGCGGTGTCAGGAACGCCGAGCGCTTCGAGCTTCAGTTTGTGGGGCTCGGCTCCCTCGAAGATCGCAGCGATTGGATCGGAGTTTTTTCGATCACCCCGTGCGGTGACGACGATCAGGGCTCGTTCGAAGCGCTGCTGCAGGAGTTTGATCAAATCGACCGAAGCAGCGTCGATCCATTGGGCATCTTCGATCACGAGCAGAAACGGATCGTCACCGTGGCAGTTTTCGAAGATTCCCTTTAGCAGTGCTCGGGTGTTTTCGGCGAGCGCTTCACCTTCCATACCGGACGTGATGTCCGTGTCCATCAGGGGCAGCGGAAGGACCCCCTTGATGAGGGGAGCGAGCCGCAGCAGCTCGGGGCGTTCCCCAATTCGCGCGAGAAAGCACCTCGCCTGTTCTTCCGCGCTTGCTGCTGGATCGAGGTCCAGAAGATCGGCGAGCACGGTGCGCATTGCAAAATAGGAGGTTGTCGTTTCCAGCGCACTTGTATGGGCGACGCGAGCTTTCACTCCCACGGCTTCGGCTTGCCGTACGACCTCCCGCACGAAATGGGACTTGCCCATGCCGGCCTCTCCTTCGACCAACACGGGTGGTTGCCGTCCGCGAATTACTCCATCGACATAGCCCCGAAGCTCAGCGAGTTCGGCCGAGCGCCCGACAAGGGGTGAGCGGTTTGGGGCAGGAGGCAGCGAGTTCGACCGTCTTGTCACTCGATAGAGGGCGACTGCTTCTCGGACGCCTTTGATCCTCTGGACGGGCAGCGCTTCGAGTGCCTGTTCGGCCTGGGCGGCGTCGCGAGTGGCGCGATCACAAAGCACCTCACCTTTCGCCATCTGCATCAGGCGAGCACTCAGATTCATGATGTTGCCCATGATGGCGTACTCGCGGCGCCGGTCGCTACCGACGGGGCCGCAGAAGGCACGCCCGGTGGCGATGCCGATGTTGGCCTCAAGACCGAGAGGTCTCAGTCTTTCGCGTAGCCGCGGGGCCACGTGTAGGGCGCGGGCCGCATCGTCCTCGTGCATGTGCGGCGGGAGGCCAAATGCGATGATCATCACGGTCCCCTTGTCGTCGATGACGAGTTGGTGGAGGCAACCGTCAAGGGGTTCGATGGCTTCGAGCAGCGCGTGGACGGCCGTGTCGAGTGTCTGGGCAAGCCCGGTGGCCGCGTCCTGCAGGCCCTCGAGGTTGACGAAGAGCACCGTGACTTGCCGCAATTCCCCGAGCCATCCGCCCTGTCCGGCCTCCAGGCGTGACCGAATCATGGCGGGCAGGTAGCGACGGACAGGAGCGGTGGCGAACGCCTGGCGGGGAGGGATGGCACGGAGAGCGAGCGCGGGGTGTGATGATTGGACGCGGACGTAGCCCTCGCGCAGGTGCTCGCTCTCAAAGGAACCAGATAGCAGCGGTGCCACCTTCCCACAGACAACGACCTGTCCAGGCCCCGCCAGTGCGGTGGCCGTGCCCACCTTTGCCAAGGGTCCACCGCCGAGGGCGAAGAACCAGCGCTCGCCAGTTCCGCGCAAGTGCAGGGCCGTGGCCCGTCCGATGGACACACCGATGCGCAGCGACAGTGGCACCTCCGGCTGAGGTCTTTGCCTATCGAGTTCCCGCTGCACCGCCAGGGCGCAGTCGACGGCGGCAGTAGCCGCACCGGCATCGGCGTCAGCGAAGTCGGCGACGGGAAAGTGCGCCAGAATTCCGTCGCCGCTGAAGCTCACGACATCCCCTCCTCGGCTGGCTACCATGTCCACCAGACGGCCGAAGTATGCGTTCAGCAACGAGTTCAACTGCTCGACGCCCTCCGGCCCCGTGCAGCTGATGCGGTCCGCAATCGGCGTAAACCCGACGATGTCCGCGAAAATCAAGGCGGAGCTACACGGCTCTGCCACCGCCGAGGGCAGGGTCTCGGTCCCTGTCGGGTAGCGGTTGGTCACTACCGCGGGCAGAAAACTCCCGAGTGCCTCCGAATCCGACATCCCTCTCGACCTGCTTTGATGGCAGATCGACGCCGAAAAGTAAAATGGGTGCAGGTCCCAGTTGGCAGCGCCGAATTGCACCGCAATTACGCGGCCTCGCGGGAGAGCGATCCCACCGAGGTCGCGCAGCAGCATCTCGGACATCACGATGCGCAGCTCGATCTCGTCGGCCCGGTTCTTTTCCTTGTTGTTCGGGTCGAAGTAGATCTCGGGCCGGTCGCCGCGGGGGGCCCAGCCTGCTCGCCCCGGGCCTGCAGCCGCCACTTCCGCTGCCCTTGCCGCTCCGCCTTCGCTTCAACTCACGTCACACCCAACTTGGCCATCGATGCCCCCGATGCTCGAGCGCAGAATGGCGCATCGTGATGCACCCGCATGTTGTAGGTCCCATGGGAAAACTCGCACTCGAAGTCGCCGCGCTTGCGCGCGAGCCGCGCGGCGTCGAGCTCACTCCGGAACCGATGCACTTGCTCGACCGCTCGCGCCCTCACCTCTCGGCCCACCACACAACCCCCATCCCAACTTCGAAACGTCAGCTCCCGCGTGCCCCCACTCTGCCGCTATGTCTTCGGCTCCGACCACGGCTGCAGCGCCATCACTTCAGCCTGCAGCCCACGGCTGACAACTGCGCCAGTCCGTGGTCGGATCACGCCCTTTCAGACATCGCGAGGAGCGCCCAGAGATGATTCGAATGTACGGCTACGCCAAGTGCGGCACCTGCCGCAATGCCAAGAAATTGCTTGCTCAATGGGAGCTGCCCTTCGAGGAGATCGACATCACGACCGACCCGCCTCCCAAGTCGCTGCTCAAGGCACTGCTGGGCGAGGGCGGCTACTCCATCGGGCAGCTCTTCAATCGCAGCGGCCAGGAATACCGCAAGCTCGGACTCAAGGATCGCGTCAAGACCATGAGCCAGGCCGAGGCGCTGGAGTTGCTCGCGGGCAATGGCCGGCTGATCAAGCGCCCCATCGTCAGCGATGGCACGCGTATGACCGTGGGCCTCGACGCCGAGCGCTTCGAGGCGGTCTGGGGATGCTGAGATCCGTTCAGCGTAGGGTGGTCAACGCCACCGCCGGGGCCTGACCCAGCCAGCCGCCCCACAGCCGTCCGCGCTCGTGGTAGCTCCAGCGCGTGGGGCCCCGGTCGCCCGCGACCACCAGCACCTCGCTGCCCTCGGCCGGCAGCGGCATGCCGAAGAAGCGCTGCGCCACGCCGTCGCGCTGGCCGCCCGGTAGCCGCACGACGATGGCACCCGCGTCGCCGCGGATCTCCAGCTCGCTGTACAGCAGTCCATCCTGCTCATGCACGGCCCGCGGCTGCACGCGGCCGATGAAGGTCTCGTCGGACTCGGCGAAGAGGCGGGCGCGCGCAGCACCCACGGGCTCGACCGTCGCCAGTTCCCCATGGCCGGAGTGGGAGGCCACGTCGAGGGGAGGACCGGCCTCCCCGCCGGCCACGGTCAGGGCCGCGCCCAACCCGGCCATCACGGTCAGCGGGCGCCCTGCGCTCCAGACGCGGCCGACCAGCACCAGCGCCAGAAGCAGGAGCACGCCCCACAACCCCAGCGCCCGCGGCAATCGCCCTCCCACGCTCATGGCGCCACATCCGACCGCAGGCGTCGGCCGGCCGCCGCTGTAGGCTGCGAGCACACCGGCCTCGTCGTCCTCGGCCAGCGAGCGCTGGTGGGTCTCGCCAGCGCGCGCGTAGGGCCACATGGTCGCCTCGGGATCGTCTTCGCTCTCGCCCAGACCCAGCACGTGACCAACCTCGTGGGTCAACACGGCGCCCAGGTCATAGGTGTGGCCGGAATGGTCCTTCTGCCCCTCGGCTAGCAGCCCGAACTCAACGTCCGGATTGACCAGGATGTCGGCGTCGAGCAACCGTCCCCCATCCAACTCATAGGTGATGACCGTGATGGCCAACTTGTCGGGGTCGTAGTCCCAGCTCTCGGGCACGTAGACGCCGTTGCTCGCGCGCTTGCCGTGATGGCCGATGGGCTCGGCCGGCTCGTCCTGGAGGATCAGGTCGGGCACACGGGCAAAGCCTCGCCAGGCCTCCAGGGCCATGGCCAGCGCGCTGAGCGCCTGGCCGCCTCCGAGCAGGCGCTCAAAGCGCTCGTCGGTGCGCGTTTCGACCCGATCGACACTCCAGCGAATGCCATCGCCGGTTTCAGTGCGGTTGATCTCGTAGGCCTGGGCGCGACCGCTCGCGCCCAGCAGCGCAAGGAGGGTCAGCAGGCGGGTCAGCAGGCGGGTCAGCAGGCGAAAGGCAACGCGTTCCATGCTGATTAAAATTTTGCATTTACAGCGTGAGCGCGTCCAGAGTTGTGTCCCAATTTGGTGTTACAGCACCAGCGCTTTCACCTATCCCCATACAGGGTAGTCCAACCTGCGATTTCTTCGCGACCGAGGGCGATTCGTGATACTCCTGCGGAACGCATAGGGCTGGAACGCACCACCCACACAGCCAGGGGAGCCACCATGCCGATCCGAATCCAGGGAATCCTCCTCATCGTCGCCCTCGGCGCGCTGGGCTGCGGCGCCAGCGAACCGGAAGCCAGCGCCACCTCTGGCGCCGAAAGCGCACCCGCAGCACCCGCGCCCGCAGCCGAGCCCGAACCCGAGCCCGAGCCCGAGCCCGAAGCGGAAGCCGAACCGGAGCCACCACCCACAGGTCCGGCGACGGTGACCGTGCTGGCCACGGTCAAGGGCGAGTCGGTGGCCGCCGACGTCAAGCTGACAGGCGCCGACGGCGCCGAAACCTCCTCAAAAGCCGGCCAGGCGATCACCGTGGAGTCCGGGGTCTACGACCTCCAGGTGACCCTGACCGATCCGGCCACCCTCGCCGACCTGCCCAGCCGAAAGGAGCAGGTCACCCTGGCCGCTGGCGACCAGCTCGAGCACAAGGTGGACTTCCCCTGGTCGAAGGTCGCGCTCAATGTGCGCGTCAACGGCAAGAGCAACACCAAGGCCACCGTGGAACTGATCCGATCGGGTCAGGTGGTGGCGAAGGTCAAGAGTTCCTCGGAGCCGATCATGCTCAGCCCCGGGCGCTACCAGGCCAAGGTGCGGGCCGGGGCCTCCGTGATCGAGGTGCCCGAGGTGATGCTGCCGGGCGGCGCCACGCGAACCGTACCGGTCGACGTCTCCTTCTGAGGCGGGCGCTGGGGCGAGAGCCAAAAGATTCGCTGCCGCACGAGGGTTGACCCGCGGGCCGGCAGGTCGTTTCCTGTGCTTTCAGGAGGCCCCGTGTCCGACCACCCTGCGATCAAGACCTTCGGCGAACTCAAACAGGCCGGCTACCGGCAGCGCGGCGTGCGCGAGGAAATCCGGCTGAACCTGCTTTCTTCGCTGCGCAGCCGAAAGCCCCTCTTCAGCGGCATCCACGGCTACGAAGACAGCGTCATCCCGGCCATCGAAAACGCGCTCTTGTGCGGCCAGGACCTGCTCTTCCTGGGCGAGCGCGGCCAGGGCAAGTCGCGCCTGATCCGCGCTCTTGTGCAGCTACTCGACGAGTGGGTGCCGGAAGTCGCCGGCAGCGAGGTCCACGACGACCCCTTCGCGCCGGTCTCGGCCTACGGCAAGACCGCCATCCTGCAGCACGGTGACGACACCGAGATCCACTGGGTCCACCGCGACGAACGCTTCGGCGAAAAGCTGGCCACGCCCGACGTGAGCACCGCCGACCTGATCGGCGACGTCGACCCGATGAAGGTGGTCGAGGGCCGCTCCCTGTCCGACGAGCTGACGATGCACTTTGGGCTGTTGCCGCGCACCAACCGCGGCATCTTCTGCATCAACGAGCTGCCGGACCTGACCGAGAAGATCCAGGTCGCCCTGTTCAACGTGATGGAAGAGCGCGACGTGCAGATCAAGGGCTACCGCGTGCGGCTGCCTCTGGACGTGGTCGTGGTGGCCAGCGCCAACCCCGAGGACTACACCAGCCGCGGGCGCATCGTGACGCCGCTCAAGGATCGCTACGCGGCCCAGATTCGCACCCACTATCCGAAGACGCGCGAACTGGAGCTCGAGATCGTCGAGCAAGAAGCCGAAGTCGCGGGCGTGGAGGGCATCGAGACCTTCATCCCCGACTTCATGAAGCGCATCGTCGCCGAACTCACCTTCCAGGCCCGCACAAGCCCCGACATCAGCCAGGCCAGCGGCGTCTCGGTGCGCCTGTCCATCGCCAACTATGAGACGCTGGCGGCCAACGCCCTGCGCCGCGCCTTGTACAACGGCGACGGCCAGGCGGTGCCGCGCATCTCGGACCTGGGCGCCCTGAACGCCTCGATCGCGGGCAAGCTCGAATTCGAATATGCCGCCTCGAGCCGCTCCGAGGGCGAGATCATCGAGGAGCTGCTCAAGCGCGCCACGCGCACCGTCTTCGACCAGCTGGCCGACAGCCCCGAGGTCTATCAACCCATCGTCGACGCCTTCAACCAGGGGTGGATGGTGGAAATCACGGACATGACCCCGGCACGCGAATTTGTCGAGGGCATGGACAAGATCGGCGGCCTGCGCGAGGCAGCCATGAAGCTGGCTGGCGGCGACTCGCCGGCGCGGCTGTCGTCGGCCATCGAGTTCATCTTCGAGGGGCTGCACCTGTCGAACAAGCTCAACAAGACGAGCACCGAGCAGGGCGCCATGTACGGCGAAGGCGGCAGCCCGGAGTGAAGGTCTTTCGCTACAGCCAGTGGGATGGTTCGCAGTCGGAGTTCTCGCTGGACGCCGACCGCGCCCTCGAGGCGCTGAGCGACTTGATGATGCATGGTCTCAATGCGCGCGAGGCCATGGACTACATGCGCCAGTACGGCTTTGAGCTCGCCGGCCAGGACTTTCGCGTCATGGGCATGCAGGAGCTGATGGACGAGCTGCGCAAGCGCGCCCGTGAACTCTTCGAGCAGTACGACATGAAGGAGCCCGAGCAGTCCCTGCGCGAGCGCTTCGAAAACGTCAAGCAGATGGAAGAGGAGACCCTGCGCGAGCAGCACGGCTTCGAGTCGCAGGCGATGAACGACTTCCTCGACCGCCGTCACAGCGACGACCGTCGTCTGTCGCAGCAGATCGAGCGCTTCTCGGACTATTCCTTCCAGAACGAAGAGGCCGCCGCCGAGTACGAGGAGCTGCGCGAAGAACTCGATCGGCTCAAGGCCCTCGAGGACTTCCTCGAGCGCTACCAACAGGCCTTCCGCGGCCGCGCGCCCACCGACTACGAAACCGCCCAGGAAGTGCGCGAGGAAATCGAAGGCCTGGAGCAGGCCCTGCAGGCGCTCAGCCAGGGCAGGCTCGAGGACATCGACCCCGAGCAGCTGGGGCAGCTACTGGGGGAAAACGCCCAGCGCTCCATGATCATGCTGCAGAATCTGGATCCGAAGCTGCGCGAGCGCGGCTATCTGCGCACCCGCGATGGCCAGGAAGAGCTGACGCCGGCGGCCGTGCGACGCATCGGCGCCCAGGCGTTGGCCTCGGTCTATAGCGCGCTGCGCAAGGGGTTGTCGGGCAGCCACGACACCGTGGCGCGGGGCGTGGCGCTGCCGCGACCCGACGAAAGCCGACCCTACCAATTCGGCGACGCGCTGAACGTGGACGTGGTCAAGTCGGTGATGAATGGTCTTCGGCGCAGCGCGCGCGATGGTGTGCGCGCAGGCCCGGGCGGCCTCAGGCTCAGCGTCGACGACCTGGAAGTGCACGAGCAGGACTTCGCCACCCAGACCACCACCGTGCTCCTGCTCGACCTCAGCTGGTCGATGTCCTTCGACAATCGCTTCCCGGCGGCCAAGCGCGTGGCACTGGCCATGGACCAGCTGATCCGCACGCAGTTTCCGCGCGACCACTTCTTCGTGGTCGGCTTTTCGACGCGCGCCCGCGAGCTGCAGATCCCGGAGCTGCCGGAGGTCTCCTGGGATCCGGGCGACCCCTTCACCAACCTCCAGGAGGGGCTGATGGTGGCCGAGCGGCTGATCGTCCAGCACCCGAGCCCCTCGCCCCAAATTCTCGTCATCACCGACGGTCAACCCACCGCGTATTTTACCGACGACAACGAATTACACGTGGAGTGGCCCAGCGGCTACGGTGGCATCTCGCCGCGCGCCGTCGCCCAAACTCTGAAGCAGGTCCAGCGCATCACCCAACGCGGCATCACCATCAACACCTTCATGCTGCACGACTCGCCGGAGCTGGTGGGCTTCGTGGAACGGCTGACCGAGATCAACCGCGGTCGGGCGCTCTTCACCGATCCGGCCCACCTCAGCTCCTACGTGATGGTCGACCATTTGACCCAGCGGCGCCGGCGGGGTTAGAGGTGTTGATGGCGGGGCCGCCGCGGCGAGTTCTGCACGCACCGGTGTCAGCACCTGCAAGTCTGTGACGAAGCCTCGCGTCGAAGGTCACGCGCTATGACGCGCTTGCGTTCGCGACCAGAAACGGGATCGCCATGAAGAAACAGCCCGCGTGATCGCGGCGCTCGAGTTCAGCCCAGAACGCTTCCACCCGCGCCTCCGTTGCAAGGCCCTGCTCGATCAACTCCTGGCTGCGGCGATGCAGGCCGAAAGCCCGCTGCACCCACTGCACGCCCGCGAGCGTGCGCAACTCGGGGAATAATTCCACGCACGGGAAGCCGGCTTCGCTGAGCAGACGCGGCAGTGTCCGTCCGAGGGCAGGATTCGTCAGGCGTCCGACCCAACGGCTTTTGAGCAGGCGCCACAGCTCCTCGTCGGGCGCGTCAAGCAGGGCGCCGGCGTAGTCGCCTTCGGTGATGAGCGCGCGCCCTTGCTCCGCCAGCACGCGATGCACTTCGCGTAGCGCACGAAGAGGATCGGCGAGGTGCACGAGAGTACGCTCGACCCAGACCAGGTCAAAGCTCGCGGCCGCAAACGGCAAGGCGTGGGCATCCGCGCGCACGAAGCGTGTGCGCTCGCCGCCGTGCTCGCGCGCGGCCTGCAACATCGTGCCGCTGCGATCGACGCCAAGCACGCTTGCGTGTGAATGAACGGCGTCGGCCAGCAGGCGGACATGGGTCCCGACGCCACAACCCACGTCGAGCACAGCGCGATGGCGAGACACGTCTCGGTCGCGCAGGCGCGCTGCCACGGTACGCCGCATGAGTTCGCTCTCGGAGTTCTCCCTCAGGTAGTCGACGTAGTCGCCCGGCGAAGTCGCGGTGTCGACGTTCCATCCCCCGGAGCTCAGCCGTCGTTCGGATACGGCTCGGTTGGGGTTGTCGTCGACCATCTCCTACTCCTTTCGCACCCTCGCGCCCTCGCACCCCTGCGCCGTACGCACCCCTGCGCTGTAGTCGGGAGCCTACCAGCGTTCGCGACCCACAGCCACCCAACGCCCATCATGCGCTCCGGCTCAGCCGCCCCTCACCAGCCGCCCCGCAAAGGCTTGACTGGCAGCTGACAGCGGCCGCTCGCGTTTGGTGATCAACGCGAGCTGACGCACGATCTTCAGGCCGCGCACGCCCACGGTGGCCACGCGCGCGTCGGCCTGGGCCACGCCCAGCTCACTGACGAAGGCCAGGCTTCCAGTGCTGGCCACCATTTGCAGGATCGCCGCGATCGAACGCAGCTCCATCACCACGCGCATCTCGACGCCCGCCTCGCGCAGAGCCGCGTCGATGTGCTGGCGAATGGCGCTGCCGGCCTCGAAGCCCACCAGGCTCTGCTCGCGCAGGGCCTCGACGCCGACCGTACGGCGACCGCCACGACGGGCCAGGGGATGGTCGGTGGCGGCCACCAGCACGATGCGGTCGTCGCGCAGGGGCTCGATGGTGAGTTCACTGTCGGCCACCGGCAGCGTGACGATGCCCAGCTCCAGGCGTTCCTCGCGCACGTCGGCGACGATCTCGCGACTGCCGGCTTCTTTGAGCTCGAAGCGGATGCTTGGATGCTGGCGCTGGAAGGCGGCGATGGCCTGGGGCAGGAGATAGGCGACCGCGGTGGCGCCGCCGCCCAGGCGCACGACGCCGGCCTCCAACCGCTGCGCCGCGGCGATGCTCTCCCGCAGCCGCTCGTAGCGCTCGACGACCGCCCTACCCTCTCGCGCGACGATACGCCCGCTGTCGGTGAGCACAACCCCGCGCTGGCTGCGCAGCAGGAGCTCGGCCCCCAGCGCCTGCTCCAGTTGCTGAATGCGGCGGGACAGGGCCGGCTGCGACAGGCCGAGGCTGTGGGCCGCCTCGGTGATGGCACCCAGGTCGGCCACGCGCAGGAAGGAGCGCAGGAGCAGCAGATCCATCATGCAAATTTAGCATGATAATGATGCAAATAATCCATTTTACGCATGTACCGGGCAGCGCTAGTCTGCGGTCCGTATACGCAGGCCCACCAAAACCCGCTGAAGGAGAACACACCCATGCTCGAGCAATACCGAAAACACGTGGCCGAACGGGCCGAGATGGGCATCGTGCCGCTGCCGCTGGACGCGGGCCAGGTGGCCGAGCTGGTGGAGCTGCTGAAAGCACCGCCTACGGGCGAGGAAGCGTTCCTGCTCGAGCTTCTGGAGCAACGCGTGCCGGCAGGCGTCGACCAGGCCGCCTACGTCAAGGCCGCCTTTCTGACCGCGGTGGCCAAGGGCGAAGCCAGCTCGCCACTCATCGACCGCGAAAAAGCCGTCTCGATCCTGGGCACCATGCTCGGCGGTTACAACATCGCCACCCTGGTCGAGTTGCTCGAGGACGCGCGGCTGGGCGCGCTGGCCGGCAAGCAGCTCTCCCACACGCTGCTCATCTTCGATGCCTTCCATGATGTGGCCGCAAAGGCCAAGGCCGGCAACGAACATGCCAAGGCCGTGATGCAGAGCTGGGCCGAGGCCGAGTGGTTCACCTCGCATCCGAAGGTGGCCGAGGCGATCACCGTGCGCGTCTTCAAGGTGGTGGGCGAGACCAATACCGACGACCTGTCGCCGGCCACCGAGGCCTGGTCGCGCCCGGACATTCCCCTGCACGCGCTGTCGATGCTGAAGAATCCGCGCGAGGGCATCACCGATGCGGTCAAACAAATCTCCGAACTCGAGGCCGGCGGCCACGCCGTCGCCTACGTGGGCGACGTGGTCGGCACCGGCTCCTCGCGCAAGTCCGCCACCAACTCCGTGTTGTGGCACATCGGAGACGACATCCCCTGCATCCCCAACAAGCGCAGCGGCGGCCTGTGCCTGGGCGGCAAGATCGCGCCGATCTTCTTCAACACCATGGAGGACTCGGGCGCCCTGCCCATCGAGTGCGACGTGGCGGAGATGAACATGGGCGACCTGATCACCGTGCGCCCCTACGACGGCACCATCCTCAATGAAGCCGGCGAGGTCATCAGCCGCTTCGAGCTCAAGACCGATGTGCTGCTCGACGAGGTACAGGCCGGCGGGCGCATTCCGCTGATCATCGGCCGCGGCCTGACCGATCGGGCCCGCGAAGCCCTGGGCCTCGAACCGTCCAAGGTCTTTCGTCGACCGGTCACCCCCGACGACAGCGGCAAGGGCTACACGCTGGCGCAGAAGATCGTGGGCCGCGCCTGCGGCTGCGAGGGCGTGCGTCCCGGCACCTACTGCGAGCCGCGCATGTCGACGGTGGGCTCCCAGGACACCACCGGCCCCATGACCCGCGACGAGCTCAAGGAGCTGGCCTGCCTGGGCTTTTCGGCCGACCTGGTGATGCAGAGCTTCTGCCACACCGCCGCCTACCCCAAGCCCGTCGACATCGAGACCCAGCACACGCTGCCCGACTTCTTCCAAAACCGCGGCGGCGTCGCCCTGCGGCCCGGAGACGGAATCATTCACTCTTGGATGAACCGCATGTTGCTACCCGATCAGGTCGGCACCGGCGGCGACTCCCACACGCGCTTTCCCCTGGGCGTTTCGTTTCCGGCCGGTTCAGGGCTGGTGGCCTTCGCCGCGGCCCTGGGCGTGATGCCGCTGGACATGCCCGAGTCGGTGCTGGTGCGCTTCAGGGGCAAGCTTCAGCCGGGTGTGACCCTGCGCGACCTGGTCAACGCGATTCCCTACGCCGCCATCCAGAGCGGTGATCTCACGGTCGCCAAGAAGGGCAAGAAGAACATCTTCTCCGGGCGCATCATCGAGATCGAAGGTCTGCCGGACCTCAAGGTGGAGCAGGCCTTCGAGCTGTCGGACGCCACCGCCGAGCGCTCGGCCGCCGGCTGCAGCATTCGCCTCGGCGAAGAGTCGATCGCGGAGTACCTGCGCTCCAACGTGGTGATGCTGCGCTGGATGATCGGCGAGGGCTATGGCGATGCGCGCACCCTGGAGCGCCGCGCTCAAGCCATGGAAGCCTGGCTCGAAAGGCCCGAGCTGATGGCGCCCGACGCGGACGCCGAATACGTGAAGGTCTTCGAGATCGACATCTCCGAGATCAAAGAGCCGCTTTTGGCCTGCCCCAACGACCCCGACGACGTCAAGCCGCTGAGCGAAGTCGCCGGCACCGAGATTCAGGAAGTCTTCATCGGATCCTGCATGACCAACATAGGTCACTTTCGGGCGGCGGCCCGCCTGCTCGAGAAGGCGGGCGGCGAGATTCCCACGCGGCTGTGGGTGGCGCCGCCCACCAAGATGGATCAGGCACAGCTTATGGAGGAGGGCCACTACAATGCCTTCGGCCGCGCCGGCGCGCGCACGGAGATGCCCGGCTGCTCTTTGTGCATGGGCAACCAGGCGCGGGTGGCGCCGGGTTCGACGGTGGTTTCCACCTCCACCCGTAACTTCCCCAACCGCCTGGGCAAGGGCGCCAACGTCTACCTGGCCTCGGCCGAGCTAGCGGCGGTGACCGCGACCCTGGGGCGGCTGCCGACCGTGGCCGAGTACATGGAAGTGGCCGCCGACCTCGACCACGTGGCCGCCGAACTCTACCGCTACCTGAACTTCAACGAGATGGAGAGCTTCACCCGCGTGGCCTCCTCGGCGTCGCTGCCGGTGCTGCAATAGGCGCCGCTGGGCTTCGAGGCGCGGCAAGATCGGCAGCTACAAATCCGCGGTCATAACGGCTAGGCTCGCCGCTCCCCGGCGGCGACCTAGCGCCGCCCTCGAGCACGTACAACCCCAGGAGAACGCAGATGCGCGAAGCTGTCATCGTATCCACCGCCCGCACCGGTCTGGCCAAGAGCCACCGCGGTGGCTTCAACATCACCCCCGGCGTCACCATCGCCGGCCACGCCATCAAGCACTCCATCGAGCGCGCAGGCATCGAGCCGGCCGAGGTGGAGGAAGTGGTCGTCGGCTGCGGCACGCCCCAGGGCTCCACCGGCAACAATGTGGGCCGCCTGGCCGCCCTGAAGGCCGGCTGCCCCGTCACCACCAGCGGCTTCACCGTCAGCCGCCACTGCTCCTCGGGTCTGAACGCCATCGCCACCGCGGCCGGACGCATCATCAACGATGGCGTGCCGATCGCGGTGGGCGCCGGCGTGGAGTCGATCTCCCTGCTCGACTCCAGCGGCAAGTTCCCCCACGCCGTCGACAAGCCCCTGATGGAGCGCTACCCGGGCCTGTGGATGCCCATGATCGAGACCGCCGACGTGGTGGCCAAGCGCTACAACGTGAGCCGCGAGTACCAGGATGAGTACGCGCTGCAGAGCCAGCAGCGCATCGCCGCCGCCCAGGAAGCCGGTCTCTTCAAGGACGAGATCGTGCCGCTGGCGACGACCATGCTGGTCAAAAATAAGGAGACCGGCGAGGTCTCCGAGGTCGCGGTCACGGTCGAACGCGACGAGTGCAATCGGCCCACCACCACCCTCGAGGGCCTGGCCAAGCTCAAGCCCGTGCGCGGCGAGGAACACTTCATCACCGCCGGTAACGCTTCCCAGCTCTCCGACGGCGCCGCCTCGCTCGTGATGATGGAGGCCAAGGAAGCCCAGCGTCGCGGCCTCGAGCCCCTGGGCGCCTTCCGCGGCTTTGCCACCGCCGGCTGCGAACCCGACGAGATGGGCATCGGCCCCATCTACGCCGTGCCACGCCTGCTCGAGCGCGCCGGCAAGAAGATTGAGGACATCGATCTGTGGGAGCTGAACGAGGCCTTCGCCAGCCAGTGCCTTTACTGCCGCGATCAGCTCGGCATCGACAACGACAAGTACAACGTCAACGGCGGCTCAATCGCCATCGGTCATCCCTACGGCATGACCGGCGCCCGCTGCACCGGCCACCTGCTGCTCGAAGGTAAGCGTCGCGGTGCCAAGTGGGGCGTGGTGACCATGTGCATCGGCGGCGGCCAGGGCGCGGCCGGATTGTTCGAGATCTTCTGATCGGCGCTGTTTAACGGCGGTTTCGCGGTGGGCCCGCGCGACATCGACGCGGCGCCCACCGCCGAGACCACCCACGCCACGGCGACGCGGTCGTACATGGGGGGCGCGCGTCGCCAGAAAATCTTGGGGGAGGCGAAAGCAGCGACACGAGCGGTCACGTGCATACAGTGGTGGTACGAATTTACGCCACTGTTCAATTCCCAATACGCCCACGCAAGAGACTGCGGTACAGTCGGAAGTCCGAAGCGCGAGACCGAACGCCAGAGCCGTTTCGATCGTGATCCAAGGTGACGTAGGGACTTGGCTCATGGTTAACTAACCGAAACGGTGCGCCGGGTGGGCGGTCGTCGCGTCGAATAGACTGCGGTGGCGTCCTGTGGGCTTGTTCTCGAAATTATTCAACAAGGACGAGGAAGACGGCGAGGGTGTAGAGCAGCCCGCTGGCGAAGCACCTGCCAAGGCAGAGGCGCCCCCATCGTCTACGACTTCATCCAATAGCGCAGCCAAGGCGTCTTCGGCGCAAGAGTCGACAAAAGAGTCGAGTAGCAAAGCCGCTGCAGCGGCCGCTGGCAAGCAGGCGACTTCAAAGACCGCCACCACGACTGGAGGCACAGCACCGGCGCCGAGCGCAACGGCGCCGGCATCCGCGCCCAAGCCCACGTTGCCGACACCACAGTCGCGGCCGAGCGGCGCGGGCACCGGCCCCCATCGCCCCATCAAGCCCACGCCACCTGCAACCGGTGGCAGCGCGGCCTTGGGCCGGCGTAGCTCCACGGCCGCCGCGCCGCCACCTGCGGTGGGAACGGCAGCGCGTAGCGGCAGCACTGCGGGCGCGCGACCGGAAGCACAACGCGCCCCGACGCCACCCCCAGCGGCCAGCAGCACAGCGGCTGGCCGCCCCGACGTCAAGAGCCTCGGCCGAGCGGCGGCGGCCAAGCTGAAGAGCGCCCAGGGTGCCGCGCCCAGCCCCCCTGGCCCGCCCGACGCCAGCCAGCGCCCCGCGCTCAAAGCTCGCCCGGTTCCGCCCGCGCAGGGTGCCGGCAGCAGCCGCGCGCCGCTGCCACCCCAGGTCGCCCGCAGCCGAAGCAGCACCGGCGGCAGCGCCTCGCGCGACAGCAGCGTCGAGGTCGGCGGAGCGGCCAGCCGCGCGCCGCAGGTCCCGGCCAGCTCCAGCGCGAAAGCCAAGAGCCCGACGCCACCGCGACCATCCAAGGAACCGGCGAAAGCGCCGGTGGAGGCCGAGGCAGAGATCAACGCCGACGCCAGCGACGATCTCGACCAGCAACTCGACGCCGCCGTCGATGCGCTGCAGAGCATCGACCAGCGCGCCCCCATGGATGCGGCCGAGGCCGAGCACGACGACGCCAGCGACGCGCGCGCCGCCGAGGAAACCTTCATCGCCGTGGCCGGCGCCCACGCCCTGCCGCTCAGGCAGTTCATGGGCCAGCTCGCCCTCGGCGCCACGCCGCGACGCTGGGCCAAGACCTCGAAGGCAGCCCTGCAGCCGCTGCTGGAAGGCAGCCGCCAGATGGGTCTCGAGCCGCTGGTCGAAGCCTTCGGCGCCTTCGAGACGGCGCTCGAGAGGGCCGCCGAGGGCACCGGCGCCTACCTCGACAGTGACGCGCGCCAGGAGCTGCGCGCGGCCTATGCCACGCTGGTGGAGCGGCTTCCCGACGCCTTCCCCGCGGAAAACGGCAGCGACGGGCGCGAGCGCTTCCTGCTCGAGTCGCTCCTGCTGCAGGTGCCCTCGGTGCGCAGGCGCACCCTCGACCGCCTCTATGCCGCGGGCCTGCAGTCACTGGAACATCTGCAGGCCGCTTCCTCCGACGAGCTGGCCCAGGTCACGGGCCTGGCGCCGGGCCTGGCGGCGGCCATCGCCAAGCGCATCACGCGCTTCGAACACGAGCGGGCGGAGCTGGACCCGGCCGAGATGCAGCAACAACTGCGAGACAAGCTGGAGGCGCTGAGCAAACGCCTGGCGCGCCTGCAGTCGGACTTCGAAGAGGCCGACGAGGCCGGCCGCGCCGACGAAAAGCGCATCGCGAGGCGCAGCCGCACGGTCGCGGCCCTCGAGCTCGAAACGTCTTTCGCGCAGCTGGGTGAACTCGCACTCGTCGAGGAGCTGCGTCGCAGCGCCACCGCGCACAAGATCGCGCGTGTCGAGGCCTATCTCGAGCGCGCCCAAGCCGGAGCGGAACTGTCATGAGTGGGGCCACGACGGAGGCCGACAAGCGGTCCAACGGAAAAGGAACGAGGACACCGATGAACCGGGCTGATCTCGAAGCCAGCGTCCGACGCGGCGACAAGCTCGAGCGCGCTCAGCTCGAGGGTGCCGACCTGGCCGGCGCCAAGCTCGAACGCGCCAAACTGCGACGCGCCCAGCTCGAGGGCGCAAACCTGGAAGGCGCCGACCTCAGCCGGGCCGACCTCTCGGGTGCCACCCTGCGCGAGGCCTTCTTGTCGGGAGCCAAGCTCGCCGGCGCCAAACTGGGCAAGGCCGACCTCGACGGGGCGAACCTCTCCGGCGCCGACCTCAGCGGGGCCGACCTGAGTCGCGCGAACTTGGAGGGCGCGAACCTGGAGGGCGCAAACCTCAGCGGCGCCAAGTTGCGCTATGCCCAGCTGGACGCGGCCAACCTGGGCGAGGCCGACCTGGGCGGCGCCAACCTTTCCCACGCCGACCTGGTCGAAGCCGCGCTGGAGGGCGCCAAGGCCCGGGGCGCTGATTTTTCGCGCGCCGACCTGCGCAACGCCGACCTGAGCGAAGCCGACCTGAGCGAGGCCAACTTCGAGGAGGCGTCGCTCGAGTCGGCCAACTGCAAGGGCGCGCGCTGTTCCAAGGCGAACTTCCACGACGCCGATCTCAGCGACGCCAACTTCGGCGGTGCTGATCTGGAGCAAGCCGATCTGCGCAGCGCGATCATCGACGGCACCCTCTTCGAGCAGGCCAAGCTCACCGGCGCGCGCTTGCATGGCCTCGAACTCGAAGCCGAACAGATCGATAGCGCCGAAGCCGAGTGGATCGACCGCAGCTCCGGGGGTGACGGCTCCGACCGCCGCAGCCTGCGCCCCGGGCCGCTTGCGCGCCCGGAAGACGAAGAGGGCACCCCGCGGCGCTTCTTCGGCGCCGGCGACGTGATGCGCAACGCCGAGCTGGAATTCGGCGACGGCGCCAAGGTCCAGATCGAAAGTCGTTTCGAACGCTGCACGATCCGTCTGGGAAAAAACACCGAGTTGATCGTCGGAGAAAAAGGCACGCTCGAGGACTGCACCATCACCGGTGGCCGCCTGCGCATCCTCGGACGCTTCCTCGAGCGCCGCAGCCCCGGGCTGATCGGCCCCAGTCAGTTGCACGTCAGCGCCCGCGGCGCCGTGGCAGCCACCGTGCAACAACCCGAAAGCGCCACACATTTCGCATTCGAAAAGGGATGCCGTCTGCGAGTCCGAATCACCCAGCCGAGCCAAGGATAGGATAGGTACGCACGATGAATAGCAATGAAGCGATGGATAAGCGCACGACCGTGGAAGAGGGCACGACGTTCAAGGGCACCATGAGCTCGACCTGCCCGGTGATGGTCCGCGGGACAATCGATGGCGAGATCGAGGCTCCTTCCCTCGACGTCGCCGAGACCGGAACCGTCGTGGGCAACGTCCGCGTCGAATCGATCCGGTCGTCGGGTGTGCTGGCCGGCACCGTCGACGCCGACGACGTGTACCTCTCGGGCAGCGTGCGCAGCGACACGGTGATCCGCGCCAAGAGCCTCGAGGTCAAGCTGCAGCGCGAGCGCGGCAAGCTGGAGGTGAGCTTCGGCGACTGCGTACTCGAAGTGGGCGACGATCCGGCGGTCGAAGCGAGCGACACGAGCGCCCAGAGCAAGAGCGAAGCCAAGCCGAGCGTCAGCGAAGCGCCCGCCGCGATGCAGGGCGACGATGCCTCCGGCGACCCCAAAAAGGGCAAGGGCAAGCGCGGCAACTCACGCAGCACCTCGATTCCGCCGGCGGGTTGAGCGGGGGCGGGTCGGTCATCCGACCACGTCGACGCCCGCATTGGCGCATGCCCAGGCCAAAAGCGCGATCACGCTGCGCCGCGGCCTGTAGTCCTCCACCAGCAGCTGGGTTTGGGCGGCGCTGGGACGCTCGGCCAGACCCTTGATCACCTGCAGCCCCGCACGCACGCCGAGGTCGCCCGCGGGCCAGACGTCGCGGCGACCGAGGCTGAAGATGAGATACATCTGGGCGCTCCACACGCCCAGGCCCTTGACCGCTGTAAGACGCTCGATGACATCGGCGTCTGGCATCTCGGGCAGGTCATCGAGACCGAGTTCACCCGCTGCGATCGCCTCGGCCAGCGCCCGCGCGTAGACCACCTTGCTGCGCGACAGGCCCGCCGCACGTAGCTGCTCGTCACTGAGTCCGAGCAGCGTGCGGGGAGCGGGCGCCTGCGGCCCGAGGGCGGTCTCCAGGCGTCCGTAGATGCTGCGGGCGGCCGAGGTCGAGACCTGCTGACCCACGATCACGCGCAGTAGTGTGGCGAAGCCGGCAGGGCGCTGGCGTGACGGCGGATAGCCAACTTTCTTTAGGGTGCGCGCCACGTCCGCATCGCGCGCAGCGATCTCCCGCAACGCGCGGCGGATGTAGCGGTCGGAGAGGGCATGGTTCACCGTCGAACGCGGCGGCGCATCGCCCGCGAGGCCACGAGGCCCAGCATCAGGAAAAGCCCCCAGGGATTGGGCGCCTGGCGCCGGCCCGGCACGCTGCAGCCGCACAGACCGTCGCCACCACCCTGGGTCATACCAGCCGTGTCGCCGGCATCGGTATCGGCACCGCCACCGGCAGGCACGGCCGAGCTACCGCCGCCGCCGCTTCCGGAGCCACCTGCAGCCACCACGCCGCCATCGGCCAGCGTGACGGTGCCGCCGGTGCTTGCGCTGATGAACTCTCGGATGAGGTCGGTGTTGTCGACCAGGGTCTCACCCATGCCGCTGGTGCCCAGCTGCATCACGGCCCGCGCCGCGGGGATGCCTTCATCGCCCAGGCTGATGGGCCAAACATTGGGCTCGGTGCCGTAGACCGTATCGCCCTGGGGCAACTGGACGGTCCAGCTGTCGTCGCACTCGATGGTCTGCTCGGCCACGTGCACGTTGCTGACGTCGTCGAGGTCGGGATTGAAGTCGAAGATCGGGTCGAGCGTCATCTCGTCGGCGCTCATGGTGGTGTAGAGGCGCGTCAGATAGTTGCGCGACTGCAGCAGGTCTTCGGTGCGGAAGGCCGGCTGGATCACCAACTCGTAGAGTTTTTGCAACAGCGTGGTGGCCGGCAGCATCACCTCGGGGTCGCTGGAAAAGCAGCCGGGGCAGTCGATCAGTTCGCGGGCCGAAACCGTGGTGGGCAGCGCAGCGCTGGCGGCCACGGCGTCCTCGAAACCATCCCAGGAGCCGAAGAAGCCGAACGCATCGTTCATCAGGTCAAAGCCCGAGGCGTAACTCTGACTGGCGATACGCGACCACTCCTGGCGTTCCCACTCCATCACCACCACGTTCTGGAAAGCGTCGCTTGCGCCGGCGAATTCGGTGACGAAACCCTGGCCCGCGGCCTCGTCGGCGGCGGCGCTCACCACGTCGTTGTAGGTGTCGCCCGGGTTGAACCAGTCGATCAGGGCTTCGTTCAACTCCAGGGCCTTGTAGTTCTCCGGAATCGCGCGGTCGCCGCTGACCACCCACACCATCACACCCATGTCATCGTTGGCGGCGACGGCGGTGGGGCGGATGGGGATGAAGGGCTGCTCGGCGTCGTAGGAGATCACCACCGGTCGGATCGAGCCGGCGTCGGCGCTCTTGTTCAGCTTGAAGGCCAGCAGGTTCAGCCGCTCTTCCAGATAGGGACGCAACACCTCGGGGCCCAGGGCCGTGAGGTCGTAGCCATTGGTCTCGAGCCAATCGACGGCGACCTGGGCCGGGTCGGAGAGGGCCGGGTCGACCATGATCACCTGCCAGTCAAAGGGCCCGGCGCTGCCGGCGGCCAGCACGTTGACACCGCCGTCGGCCAGGGCCTCCGAGGGAGCAGCAAAGCCCCCGGTGGCACTACCATTGGCGAAGCCGACCGTGTCGAAGTCGCAGGCGAAGGTCGTGTTGAGCTGGTAGAGCGGATTGGTGGCCTGCTGCAGGCGGTCGAAGGCGAAGGTGCTGGAGACGTCCACCTCGGGCACACCGGGCACCGGCAACACCCAGGCGAACTGCTCGGCCGGCCCCTGGTACTGGATCTCGATCATGGCCGTGACCGTGCCGTCGCCGTTTTCCGAGAAGATGATGCGCTCGGCGGCCTGGTTGACCGGCTGCGCCGAGTTGCAAAAGAGACCGCCACAGGCGCGCGCGGGGCTTGGCGGCGCGGCCGACAGCGAAAGCAAGATTGCGGCGATGAACGAAGAAAAAGCTGCGATGCGTCCCATGGCGTCCTCCGGTGAACTCCCTATCGGTCCCGACTTCGAAAGCCTACGGCGGCGACCGGGCCCTGTCACGCCGGCGCGCTCCCTCGCCCGCCCGGGGGCCCCATGCTATGCCCGCCGGGCCGCACCGTCGTAGCCATGCCCCCGATGTCGAAAATCCCGATCTCCGGCCTGACCTCGGCCCAGATGTACGCCGAGGCGCGCCGCCTTCTGCCCCGCGGCGCCGGCGCCGCCCGCGCCCTCTACCGAAAAGCGCTGTGCGAGGGCCGCTTCGAGCCCGAGGCGCCCGAGTTCGGCCTGGCCCCCACAACGGCCGAGGACCTCCGGCGAAACTTCGAGCTGCGCCTGCCGGAGACCGTTCAGGTCATCGAAGAAGCGGGCGAACGCGGCATCACCGCCAAGCAGGTGCTGCGCCTTCACGACGGCCTGGAAGTGGAGAGCGTGCTTTTGCCCATGGGCCGGGACCGCACCACCCTCTGCATCTCCAGCCAGGTCGGCTGCAAGATGGGCTGCCGCTTCTGCCAGACCGGGCGCATGGGACTCTTGCGTCAACTGACGGCTTCCGAAATCATCGCTCAACTGCTGGTTGCGCGCCACCACCAGCGCTGGCCGGTGCGCAACCTGGTCTTCATGGGCATGGGCGAGGCCCTCGACAACCCCGAGGCCCTGTTGCAAGCCCTGGCTGTGCTCACCGATCCCGGAGGCCTGTCCATCGGGCAGGAGCGCATCACCGTCTGCACCGTCGGCCACGCCGAGGGCATCGCCAGGCTCGCCGCCGCCGGCTACCGGCGCCTGAACCTCAGCGTGAGCCTGAATGCCGCCGACGACGCCCTGCGCTCGCGGCTGATGCCCATCAACCGGCGCACGCCGCTGGCACAGCTGCAGCAGAGCCTCGTGACCTACCGCCCGCGCGACAACTTCACCCTCGGCATCAACTACTGCCTGCTGCCCGGGCTCAACGACCGCCCCGAGGACGCCCGCGCCGTGGCCGACTTCTGCGCGCCCCTGGGGCGCGTGATGGTGCACGTGATCGGCTACAACCCCGGTGATGTGCCGCTGACGCGCGCCCCGAGCACGACCGAGGTGGACCGCTTCATCGGCTGGCTGCGCGAGGCGGGCCTACCGGTGCGACGGCGCATCACCAAGGGTCAAAGCGTGATGGCGGCCTGCGGGCAGCTCGGCAACGTGGAGCTGCGCCGCAGGCGGTCCAAAGACCCGTCGAAAGCCGCGCTCAAAGCAGGTTCTTGACCGAGTCGGGCATCTCCTCGGCCACGCGCACGATTGGAATGCCCGTCTGGGTGTTTTCGTGCATTTCCTGGAAGCAGCGCGGCAGGTCGGCGAAGCTGTAGATCTCCTTGTGGATCGTGGGCTTGAAGACCGAACCGTAGAGCTCGGTGGCCGCCCCGCAGCCCACCACGGTCTCGTAGTGGGTGTGGTCGATGGTGACCTGCTTCACGCTCATGATGGTGGAGTTGTAGCTGACCTGCTGCGACAGCTGCCATCCGGCGCTGACGTTGACGCCGCAGCGCGCGCTGACCGCCAGGCCCGCCTCGAAGACCGGGCCGCGCAGCATGTCGCAGACCAGATGCATGCCTTCACCATCGGTCAAACGCTTGACCTCCTTGTTGAAGGCCTTGATGTCGGCGGGCTCCTTGAAGCGATTGAAGGCGCGCTGGTCGATGCCGACGATGCCGCGCTCCTCTAGGGCCTGGCGACGCTCGGCGCTGCCGGCACAGAAGAAGGCCTTGTGGCCCTCGGCCTGGGCCAGCATCAGGAAGAGCTCGCCGACGCCGCCGCCGAAGCTCAGCACGTTGAGCACCGACTTGTGCTCGCGACTGACCTTGAGGCGGTAGATGCCCAGGGCGCGGCGGTAGAGGTGATAGGCGGTGGGCGCGCGCAGTGGCAAAGCCGCGATCTCCCACAGCGAAAGCCCGCTCGATAGCGGCGCCTTGACCAACTGCCAGGCGCCGACCACCGCTTCGCGGCTGTACCAGCCGATCGAATCGGGCTTGTCGTAGGCCCAGATGCGCAGGGGATAGCCGAACTCGTCGGGCTCGCCATTACAGTGGGTGAGGACCACATCGCCCGGTGCGAAGTCCAAAACCTCGCTACCGACCTCGATGACCTCACCGACGGCGCTATTGCCCGGATAGATCTTGCCGCCACGGCTTTGGGCGATGTTGACGGTGTCGGCCAGGGCCGCGTGCTCGATGTTGTGCTCGGCCGAAACCGCCAGCACCTTCAGCTTCACGTCCTTGGGTCCCATCTCCCTGAGCTGCAGGTCGTCGAGGACCAGTGTCTTGGAGACGTCGACCTTGGAATAATCCCCGCCGGCGCGCTCGGCTTCGGCGGCAACGGCTTCGGCGGTGATGGCGTAGGCTTGGGTGCTGCTCATCGGGGGCTTCCTCTCATCTCGGCCCGCGCCGGGCCGGCGGCTTTTGCGGAGCCCTCCATACACGTTTTTCGCGCGCTGTACAGCCCCGCGGACGCACCACAGGCGCGCCGATAACCGTCTAAGTTTCTGAAATCACAGGACTCTCGCCTGCGAAAGCGGGCTCAGAGCTCGCTCAGAATCTCGATCTCGGGGGCGCCCGAGAGCAGCGCGCCGAGCTTGCCGAAGGCGGCCTGGAAGTAGGGCGTCTTGGCGTGGACGCTGAAAGCCTCCTGATCGACGTAGCGCTCGATCATCACGTAGGGCCCCGGCTGCAGCGGCTTGCACAGCTTGTAGAGCTTGCAGCCCTCTTCATTGTCCAGAACCTGGCTGGCGAGCTCGGCCATGACGGACTCGAACTCCGCCTCCTTGCCTTCGGCGACGGGAAGTCGTGCGACAACTGCGATCATGATCAGGGCCTCCTTCACCCGCCCCCGGCGCCGCGCCCGGAGCGTGGATGCCGACTATTGCAACAAGCCCCGTGCCAACGCAATTGCCCCCGGACCCCGACTTGAGTGAGAATTTGCCTACCAACGGTCGTCGCCACCTGGAGACGGCGGACGAGGCGAGCATCCGAATCAAGATCGCGATCGTAATTGCTGTTGTGGCACTGCTGCTGGCCGGCCTGGCGGGGCGCTCGGAGGTACAGTTTCGGCATAAAAGCGACGCGCTCGACGCCCAGATCTCCGCCTACCGCGCCCAGCGCTGGGAGCGGCAGGTACTGCGCGGCTCGGGCAAGGATGAAAACGCCGCCGCACGCATCTACGTGGCGCTGGCGGGGCTCAAAGCGCTGCCGGACAAGGTGCGCGAGAAGCTTGCCGCGAGCCTCTATTACGGAGGCGAGCTCGACGGGGCGCCTCTGGCCCTGGTCGAAGCCGAGCAGAAGCGCATCGCAGCCCTGCGCGACGCCAGCCGCGGCCGCTTCAGCATGACCTCGATCGACGTGGAGGCCGGCACGCTGGCGACCACCCCGGACTACCGCCAGGTGATGGACGCGGCCCTGCTCATGCTCGCCCACGCCCGCCGCAGCAAGCCCGCCGAATGCCTCGAGATCGCGGCCCAGACCATCCGCATGGGCCAGGATCTGGTGCCCGGCGCACCGCTCGAGGCCGCCAGCATCGCCATGCGCATCACCAGCGTCGCGATCCCGGTCATCGCCCGCTGCGCCGGGGCAGCCGACGTGGGCGCCCTGATGCAGACCGCGCGCGATTTTCACACCATGGCCACCTCGCCACCGCCGGTGGGCAGCGGCATCGAACTCAGCGATCTACAGGCCCTGGTCACGCTGCGCGGCCTGGCCGATCTGAGCGGCGAAGCCGGCGACGACGCCACCGCCATGGCGCGCCTGCGCCGGCGCCCGGTGCTGTTCGAAGCCTGGGAGCAGTTCGGGCGACCGGACCGCTGGCGCGAAGTGCGCTCCGACGGCTACCCCGCAGCGCTGGAGGTGTGGCGCAAGGACCAGGAATGGCGCGCGCGCTCCTCGCTGCCGCTGCTGGCCGGCGCCGGCGCTGGCGTCGAGGGCTGGTTGCTCGACGACATGCGCGGCCAAGCTCTATTGCGCTGTCTGACCGTGGGCCTGTCGACGCTGGCCGAGCGCGCGCGGCGGGGCAAGCTCGGCCGCGAACCCAAACGCCTGGACGAACCCGCCATGCGCGACCCCTTCAGCGGCGACCTGCTCAAGTGGCGCGTCAACCAGACGGGCTCGGAGCTGACGATCTGGTCGGTAGGCGAAAACCGCCGCGACGACCGCGCCTCCCGCGAGTGGGAGCGCCAAAGCCCGGCCGACGTGGTGATCCACCTGCCGCTCACGGAGGCCGAGGACGAAAAGGCCACGCGCAAAAAGCGTAGGCGCTGGCGGCGCTGAGAACCCGTGCTTATCTTGGTAACGCCATGGATCAGCCCTATCGAATCCTGTGCCCGACAGACTTCTCCAAGACCTCGCTCGAGGCCCTGCGCTACGCCTGCCGGCTGGCGCGCAAGCTCGACGCCCAGATCGAGTTGCTGCACGTGCACCACGCACCACTGCAGGAAGCCACCGTGGGCGCGCCCCGTGAGGTGAGCGATCTCGACCAGTCCCTCAGACAACAGCTCGAAGCGGAACTCGGCAAGGCCCGCAGCGACCTGGGGCCCCTTTGCGAGGGGCTGCAGATCTCGACCCGGCTCGAGGTCGGCACGCCCTATGTCGTCATCTGCAACCGCGCCAGCTCCGAAGGCGCCGACCTGGTGGTGATGGCGACCCTGGGCCGCACCGGCCTTGCGCACCTCTTGCTCGGCAGCGTCACCGAGCGCGTGCTGCGGATCTGCGAAGTGCCCGTGCTGACGGTGCGAGTGCAGGCGGACTGAAGGGTGAGAAGGGGCGGCGGCATCGGCCGTGGTACCCGAGCCGGCCCTCTGGCATGATGCCGGCCTGGATGGAGTCAGCCATGAGCGAAACGCAGAAGATCCTGGCGCCGATCGATTTCTCCGAGCCCTCGATCGAAGCGGCGAAACAGGCGGCCGAGCTGGCGAGCAAGCTCGGCGCCGAGCTGTGCCTGCTGCACGTCTGCCCGGTCCTGCTCTACGCCCTGGGCCCCGACGCCATGCCCGAAGACCCCAACTTCGAGCACAAGCTCAAAGCGTCGCTCAAGGAAAAGCTCGAGCAACAGGCCGCGCAGCTCGAACGCGAGGGGCTGACGATCACCACCGCCATGCACGACGGTAACCCCTCGCTCGAGATCGCGGCCTACGCCAAGCAACACGGCTTCAACCTGATCGTGATGGCCACCCACGGCCGCAGCGGCCTGCGCCGGCTGGCCCTGGGCAGCGTGGCCGAGCGCACCGTACGATTGTCGGAAGTGCCGGTGCTGACCCTGCGCGTCGGCGAAGCCGATGGCGCCTGAGCGGCGAATGCCACCGCGGTAGTAGGCTCAGGCGAGGCTTGGACGACCGCGCACTGCCACCTCGAAGCGATCGTCCAGGGACAGGGATGGATCGAAAATGGCGCCGTAGGCCAGCTGATCCGCGGGGCACTCCAGCTCCAGATGCCGCAGCAGTGTTGCGACGGTGAGCAAGAGCCGCGCTTCGCCCATGCCCGCGCCGAGACAGATGTGGGGGCCTCCTCCATAGGGCGCAAATGCGAACTTTCTGCGATGTTCGTTGCGCGGCTCTCGGAAGCACTCCAGCTCGAAACGTCTCGGATCAACAAAGTAACGCGCGTCGGTGTGGGTGGAACTCATAAACACCAGCACATCGTTACCCTGCTCAACGTGGAAGCCCTGAAACTCGAAGTCATGGGCGGCCTGCCGGAACACCGGCCCCAGTTCCGCATACTGCGCGCGCAAGAACTCCAGTGGGTTCTGGAGCAGGGGCAGGGCGCTGCCGAGACCCGGCCACCCTGCGGCCACCGGAAGCGAAGCCGTCACCGTGGGCTACGCTGCCAGCACGCTGGCCCGCTGGCCCGCTGGCCCGCTGGCCCGCTGGCAATGGCGACGCGCCGCGATGGCCGCTGCAACGACTTGGCCATCTTGGACGTTTCGTCGATCATGTGGAAGATCGCGCACAACAGCGGCCCTGAGGCTTCCAACGCCACGACGCCTCCGCCCTTGCGACACATCCATGGATGCACGCTTCCCATTTTCGCCCTTTCCCAACGGCTGGTACGCCGTGGCGTTTTCCGAAGAGCTGCAGGGCGACACGGTGTTGACTCGAAGTCTCGCCGGGCGCCCGCTGGTGCTATTCCGAGACGCCCAGGGACAGGCCGCCGCCCTGGCCGCCCACTGCCCCCACCTCGGAGCGCACCTGGGCCATGGTGGCCGAGTGGTCGCGGGCAACCTGCGCTGCCCCATGCACGGCTTCCAATTCGATGCGTCGGGCCACTGCATCGAGACGGGCTACGGAACCAGGCCGCCACCGAGCTGTCGCGCACGCTCCTACGCGGTCCATGAAATCCTCGGAGCCGTCTTCCTCTGGCACCACCTCGCCGATGCACAGCCGCAGTGGCGGCTGCCGGACCATGGCGGCGGGGAGCGGAAGGCATGGCACCGCCACGTCTATCGCAGTCTTTCCACCCATCCCCAGGAGACGACCGAAAACAGCGTGGACCTCGGACACTTCCAGCACGTGCACGGCTACCGGGACATCAAAGTGGTCGAGCCGCTGCGGCTTGAGGGTCCGCACCTGACGGCAGCCTATTCGATGCGTCGGCGGCCGCTGGTTGCTGGGACGCCGGATGTTCGAGCGAAGTTCCACATCGAAGCCCACGGTCTCGGCTGTTCGGTCGTCGACGTCGAAATCGAGTCCCACGGGTTGCTCAGCCGGCACCTGGTACTGGCAACGCCCACCGACGAGGGAAAAGTAGATCTGCACTTGGCGATGAGCCTTCAGGGGTCCGGTCGCTTCGCAGGAAAGACCGCTTCGGCGATCCTACGAATGCTGATCGGACGCGTGGCCTTTCGTGGCTACCTCAGCGACGTGCGTCAGGACTTTGAGATCTGGGCGAACAAGCGCTACCAGCAGCCACCCGCACTGGCCGAAGGCGACGGGCCCATC
>JAOUOP010000094.1 GCA_029880325.1 Myxococcales bacterium
GCCGCTACGACGCGGTGCCCATCACCGACGACCCCTCGGTGGCCGAACGCATGGCCTACAACGTCGACAATCCCTGCAAGGCCAACCTGGTGAGCACGCCCGAAGAATGGCCGGGTCTGAACCTGGCCTTTGGCCTGGGCGACAGCGACGAGCTGGAGTTCGAGTTCCTCAACCGCAGCAAATGGCACAAGGCCCGGCGCCCGGAGCAGCTGGCGCCGTTCTTCGAGACGGTGACGCTGAAGCTCTCGCCGGTTCCGGCCTGTGAAGGCATGGAGCGCGAACTCTGCCGCGCATCGCTCGAGAGCTGGCTGGAGCACCAGCGGGCCAAGCAGCACGCCAAGGGCAATGTGCGCTCGGGGAAGCCATTGGGGGTGGAGCAGGTCGTGCATACGCCCTTCGAGGCGCGCCCGAAGGAGCCGTCATCAGGCAAGCGCCCCTACGTCTTCTGCGAGCCCGAGCGCAAGGCCGAGCAGCTGGCGGGGCAGATGGTGGTCTCGCAGGCCCACTTCGACTGCTCGAAGCGCTTTCGGGGCGGCGACCGCAGCGTGCAGTTCCCGGAGGGGACCTATCCGCCGCCGTTGATGCAGGCCGCATAGAATTGGCGAGTTCGGCGCCGTAACGCAGGAGGCGCATTGCCCCCGCTCGCTGCTCGCCATGAAGCGAGAGGCGCGTCGTTGCCTCTCCTGGCCACCCCCCGGGTCACGAATCTCATCCTCGGCGATGCGATTTACGGCCGCGGCGCCGAATCACCACATCCTCGTGCGCCAGCCACAGCCACTTTCGCGCCGAAGACAGCACACGTGGCGGGTCTCGCACCCTGCAATGGAGTCCTCCCCAAAAAACGTCTTGGAAGCTTGGGAAATAGCTCGGAGTGGCGACGGACCGCCTGACTCCCACTTGAAGACCACCACTCCCAACTCGTGCTCACGGAGTTGACCAAAAAGCTGGCCAAAAGCGTCCTGGAAGCCATTCGGGCTAGACCCTGCCACGAGGCCATCCGGGCCGGCCTCCGGCACAGTGGGCGTTTGGCTCGGCTGTTCGACACGGTCTCGCTTTAGCGCAGGCCGATCTTGCTCGTACGCGGTCCGGTCTGGCCCTGGTAGTGACTGCCCCGCTCGCGACCGTAGGGCAGCTCAGCAGCGGAGGTCATCACGTAAAGCACGATCTGTGCGATGCGCATGCCAGGATATAGCTTCACGGGGATCGGCCCGATGTTGGATAGCTCGAGCGTGATCTGGCCCTCGAAGCCGGGGTCGATGAAGCCCGCTGTCGCGTGCACGACCACGGCGAGCCGACCGATGCTGCTGCGGCCGTCCACCCGCGCGACGAGATCTGTGGGAATCCGTACACGCTCAGCTGTCGAACCCAGCGCGAACTGACCGGGGTGGAGAATGAACGCGTGCCCGTCGGCAACCTCCACTCGCTCGGCGGCGTCTTCGATTGTGGCCGGGTCGTGCGGGTCGAGGCAGGCCACCTGGGCAGGTCTGTACACGATGAACGCCCGGTCGAGGCGTAGGTCAATGCTGGCGGGCTGGATCTGAAGCGCCTCGTCAACTAATGGCGCCACCCGTAGGTCGCCCCGCTGCAAGCGTTCACGCAGGTCTCGGTCGGAGAGAATCATCGGTCGTGAGCGTAGCACCGCGAACGATGAGGCCACACGCCGCCAAAAAAGCAGCCCCGCCCAAAAAGCTGAAGAACTGACAGGATAGTTTTCGATGAGCCGGCAGTGCCCACTCTCGGCGCGCGAGCGCCACCACCTCGACTCTTCCCCCCCCTCCAAAGCCACCGTGGCGGCGGCCGAAGCCGGCGGCCGAAGCCGCCAGGACGTTTTTTCGGGCGCGCTGCGCAGCCGCTGCGTCGCTCGCCCCGATGAGTTGATCACCTGGAACGGTCGCTGCGATGGCGGCTTCGCCCCCCCTCGGCCTCCGCGAGGTGCGAAGCCAGCGCAAAGGCCGAAGCCGAACTCACCCTACAGTGCGAGCCGCCGCGCGTTGTCCTTCACTACATGCCCAAGGCCGTCCTCGATGCCCCTTACCATGGCGCGCTTCGCGGCCGAGGTGCAAGGCTCGCGCGCGATTGCCCCGGGTGCTGACCCTAATGCACCGCGCAAACGCCATGCTCGACGCCCGCGACCAGCTCGGGCGCGACGCCCGCGAAGCAGTCGAAGGTGGCGTCAGCCCAACTACTGCCTCAGACCGCAAAAGACAACCTGCGCGTCCCCTACGGCCTGAGGTGCGCCGTCGTCGAACTCGAACAGGTGCCCGTCGTTACTCACGCCACCAATCGAACGCCTGCAAGCCGCGTCGACCGAAGCCACACAGCTCACCACGGGACACGGACTGCCCTGGCATTCGACCCGCCGCGTCAATGCGCTGACGCGTACAAAACATTGACCGCCCGCTCCAACGCTCAACTCGAGAAGGAGGTTTCGAATGCAACGTGTGTTAGATCATTTGTGACGATGACGCAGACCCACGCGAGCGCCTGGCAGCGTGCGGCCGAGCAGCTGATCCCAGCAGGGATCTGGCTCAACGCCGAGACCCAGCGCCGTGCCCGCATCGCTGCAGCCACGGCGCTGCTGGTAGTGACCGCCGCGTCGATCCGCTCCCTGAGCTTCGCCCTGGCCGGCAGCCCCATCGCCGCAGCCATCTTCGCCCTCACGGCGCTGACCGCATGCCTCGCTCTTCGAACCCTGCGGCGCGGTGGCTCGATTCGGCGCGCGCGCAATCTCTTGCTGGCGATCATCTCGCTGGCAATCGCCACCGCCGTCTATCATCGGGGCGGTTTCGGCAGCCCCGTGCTGGCAGCGATCGGGGTAGTTCCGCTCTTCGCGACCCTGCTCGGTGGACGCCGTGCAGGCCTTTTATGGCTGGCGCCCACGCTGCTGATGGCGCTCGGTTTCTCGGGCGCCGAAGCGCTCGGAGTCGACATCATCGATCGGGTGCCTGAAGCGAAGCGCATCGGCACGACGACCATCGCCTACCTGCTGGTTCCGATCGTGCTTTTCGCCATCGCCTCCGCCTACGACTGGTCGCGCGAGCAGGCCCAGCACGAGATGCTGCAAGCCGAGCGGGCCCGGGTGGCCGCCGTGGAGCAGGCGCGCGCACTCGAGACCGACCGCATCGTCTCACTCGGCATGCTAGCCGCCGGAGTGGGTCACGAAATCAACAATCCGCTAAGCGTGGTGATCGCCAACCTGGGTTTCCTGAGCGAGGATCTTAGGGATGCCCTGGGCGCGGGCAAAGCCTTGCCGCAGGAGATCGCCGAGCTACTCGACGACACCACGAGAGCCGCCGAACGCATCGCCCGCATCACCTCCGAGATGAAGCTCTTTGCCCACGTCGGCGACGAGGCCCAGCTCGAGATGGTCGACGTGCGCGCGGTGATGGGCTCAGCGCTTTCACTGCTGCACAATGAAATCCGGCATCGGGCTCGGCTGCAATGCAAGTTCGAGGAAGTCCCGGTCACGCTCGCCAGCAGCTCACGCCTCGGGCAGGTTTTTGTGAACCTTCTCACCAATGCGGCGCAAGCGATCGCCCTAGGCTCGGCCGAGCAGGACCGTATCGAGGTCACCATCGACCGCGAAACCGATGGCTCCATCCGTGTACGCATTTGCGACAGCGGCCACGGCATGACTCCGCAGGTGCAAAAAGAGATCTTCAAGCCCTTCTACACCACCAAACCCAAGGGCGAGGGCACGGGGCTCGGGCTGGCGATCTGCAAGGACCTGATCGGCGCCATGGGCGGCACCATTACCGTCGAGAGCGAAGTCGACAAGGGAAGCTGCTTCACGGTGAGTTTGCCCGTGGTGAGTGAAGCGGCGCGCACCTCACTGCCCGATCTTCAAGAGGCGTCATTCGACAGCACGCCGAAGGCCCGCGTGTTGATCGTCGAGGACCAACCCTCGGTGGCCCAGGCCCTGGCGCGCTTCCTGCCCGAGCACGAGACCACCGTCGCCGCCAGCGGCCTGGCCGGGCTCGAGCTACTCGAGGGGCCGAAGCGCTTCGACGTGGTCTTCTGCGACCTGATGATACCAGACCTGGGAGGCATCGAACTCTACCAGCACGTCGCCCAGGCCAGGCCCGAACTCGAGCGGGCCTTCGTCTTCATGACCGGAGGCGTCTTCACGCCCGAAGCCCGGCGCTTCGTCGAGCACCACCGCGAGCGCTGCATCGACAAGCCCTTCGACGCCGGCCAGGTGCACAGCGCACTGGCCGCGAGGCTCCTGCAACAGGCGCCGGACTCGGCCGAAGCCCCTCAGACGTCGAGTTCTTCGGAATCGGCTTCGGCCGCCGAACTCATGATGAAGTGATAGCGCGCGGAGGGATCCTTGCCCATCAGCTCGTTCATGATGCGGTCTGTCTCCAGATCGCTGTCGATGGAGACGCGCATGGCACGTCGGCGACGCGGGTCCAGGGTGGTGGACTTGAGTTCATCGGCCGACATTTCGCCCAGACCCTTGAAGCGGCTGATGTCGGGTTTGACGTTCTTGGGCAGCGCTTCGAGAATGCGATCGCGTTCCCCGTCGTCCAGGGCCCAGTAGGTTTCGCGGCCGGCGTCGATGCGAAATAGGGGTGGCATGCAGACGTAGATGTGCCCCGCGCGGATCAAGCCCGGCAGGTGCCGGAAGAAGAACGTCAACAGAAGCGTCGTAATGTGATGGCCGTCGGTGTCGGCGTCCATCAACAGAAAGACCTTGTCGTAGCGCAGCTTGGAGATGTCGAAGTCCTTGCCGATGCCGCAGCCGATGCCGGAGATGACGTTCTGTAACTCCTTGTTGGCGAGCACCGCAGAGGTGGTGGCGCGCTCCACGTTCAGCACCTTGCCGCGCAGCGGCAGGATCGCCTGGGTGCGGCGGTCGCGACCCTGCTTGGCGTTGCCGCCGGCGCTATCGCCCTCGACCAGGAAGAGTTCGCACTCGGCGGGGTCGGTGCTGGCGCAGTCGGCGAGCTTGCCCGGCAGGTTCAGGCGGTGGCTGACTGCGGTCTTGCGGCGCACCTGCTGGCCGGCGGCGCGACTGGCAGCGCGCACACGGGCCGATGTGACGATGCGCGCGACGATGGCGTCAGCCAGGCTCGCGTTGTTCAAGAGCCACTGCTCGAGTTCCACACGCAGCGTAGATTCGACCGCAGAAGTGACCTCGGGGTTATTCAGCCGATCCTTGGTCTGCCCCTGGAACTGCGGTTCGGAGACGAAGACACTCAGAATCGCAACCAGTCCCTCGCGGATGTCCTCGGCGGCGATGGTCACGCCCTTGGGCGCGATCTTCTTTGTCGCCATGTAGCCGCGGATGGCCTTGCCCAGCCCCTGCTTGAAGCCGTTTTCATGGGTGCCGCCGGAGCCGGTGGGAATGCCATTGGCGTAGGAGCGGAGGTTTTCGTCGGTCCCCTCGGTCCACTGCAGGCACAGCTCGATGCGGGCCTCGGGAGTCTCGCGTTCGAGGCTGAAGGCTTCGGGGTGGATCGCCTGCTTGCCCTTGGCCGCGACGAGCTTGCCCAGGTACTCGTTGATGCCGTCCGGATGAAAGAATTCCTCGCGCTCGGCCTTGGGACCGGTGAGCAGCGTGATCCTGAGGCCGCGGTGCAAGTAGCTCTTGGCCTCCAGGCGTTCGCGGATCACGGCGACGTCGAAGGCAGCCTTCTTGCCGAAGACCTCGGCGTCCGGCCGGAAGTGAATGCTGGTGCCGTGGCTGCGCGTGGCGCCGAGCTTACGTAGCTTGCCCTTGGGGCTTCCGCGCTCATAACTCTGAGTGTATTCGAAGCCGTCACGCTTGACGCTCGCCGTCAGCTCACTCGAAAGCGCATTGACCACCGAAGATCCCACGCCATGCAGCCCTCCGGAGACCTTGTAGCTGCCGCCGTCAAATTTGCCGCCAGCGTGCAAGGTGCACAGGATCAACTCCAGGGCCGAGCGCTTGAACTTCGGATGCATGTCGACCGGGATGCCGCGGCCGTCGTCGCTGACCGTGGCGCCCTGCATGTCGGCATCGAGCACCACGTCGATGCGCTTGGCGTGACCGTTGATGGCCTCGTCGACCGAGTTGTCCACCAGCTCCCACAGAAGGTGATGGTAGCCGGCCTTGTCGGTGCCGCCGATATACATCGCCGGCCGTTTGCGCACGGGCTCGAGCCCCTCGAGCACCTCGATATTCTTTGCGGTGTAGGCGCTCACGACTCAGCTTCCCTTCGTGGTCTCGCCCAGCTCGGGCACTTCGGGGGGAGGCAGGACGACCCGCGAGAGCGAGCCGCGCTTGAACATGGCGTGGCCCTTGCCACCGCGGGAGACCGGTTGGTACTTGCGGGTGCTGACATTGATCTCGGTGCCCGACTCGCGTGCCACCACCAGGGCGTCGGAGGGGCGATAGAGCAGCGTCACGCCCACCAGCCCGTCGCCCTTGTCGAGCTTGATCAGACGCACGCCCTTTCCCGGACCCGACAGCAGTGAGACATCGCTCGCCGGGCAGATCAGGGCACGGCCCGAGCGGCTGGCGCAGGCCAGGTTGGCGTCGTCGGCGTCGAGCCCGACGTAGATCACCTCGTCGTCGGCGTCCACGCGCATGAAACGCCGGCCGCTGCGCGTGCTCGGCTCGCGGTGACCGCGCAGCGACGCCCTGAGACACATGCCGCCGCGCGTCACCGCCACCAGGTAGGGCGGCTGCGGCTCTTCGCCGTCCTCGTCGGCCGCCGGCACCTCCAGCACGCGCGGGTCGAAGCCCATCATTGCGACGATGCGCTCACCGTCGGCCAGCTTGAAGAGTTTCTGCACCGGCGAGCCGTAGCCGGTGCTGGGCGGGATATCGACCAGCCGGCTGACGTAGCAGGTGCCGCGACTCGAAAAGAACGCTACCGACGAGCGCGTGGAGCCGGTCACCACCGCAAGCGCCGAGTCGCCCTCGCGCAGGCGCGTGCTGCCCACGTCCTTGATCTCGCGTTGACGCTTGACCCAGCCCTGGGCGCTGAGCAGCACCACGCCGTCTTCTTCCTGAATGAAAGCCTGGTCGTCGTATTCGGGCTCGTTCACCGAAGCGACGATGCGGGTGCGCCGCATGTCCTGGTAGTCGGTGGCCAGCTCCAAAAGCTCCGCCCGGATCAACTTCCAGCGCGCCGTCGTGCTGCGCAACAGGCGCTCGATGCGGGCCGCTTCCTTGATCTTCTTTTCGAGCTCCTCGCGGATCAGCAGGATCTCGAGCTTGGCCAGCTTGTAGAGCCTGAGTTCGAGGATGGCGTCGACCTGAAGCTCGCTCAGATCGAAGCGCTTCATCAGCTTTTCGGCGGCGTCTTTCTTGCCATCGGAGCGCCGGATGATGCGGATGGTCTCGTCGAGGGCGTCGAAGATGATCGCGAAGCCCTCGAGCACGTGGATGCGCTTTTTCAGCTCGGAAAGTTCGTGCTCGAGCCTGCGGGTAACCACCTCCATGCGAAAATCGAGGAAGTGGCGAATCACGGCCCGGAGATCCAGGCGCGCCGGCCCGGCCACGTCCGGATTGTCGGTGGGCGTCAGGCAGGTCAGGTCCACCGCCACGTTGCTGGCCAGCGGCGTGTGCTTGTAGAGGTAGGCCATGACCAGGTTTGGATCGGACTCGCGCTTGAGCTCGAGCACGATGCGCGTGTCGTCGGTGCTCTCGTCGCGCACGTCGGTCAGGGCCGCGAGCTTGCGCCCGATGATCACCTCCGCGATTTTTTCCACCAGCGTGTTGCGCTTGGTGGCATAGGGAATCGACGTGATGATGATCTGCTGGGCACCGCGGGAAAGCTGCTCGAGCTTCCACTGGCCGCGCAGCTTGAGCGTACCCTGCCCCTTTTCGTAGACTTGGAGCAGGTCGGCACGGCTGGCCAAGAGTTCGCCGCCGGTGGGGAAGTCGGGCCCCTTGATGTGCTTGAGCAGCCCCTTCAGCTCGATTTCCGGGTCGTCGATCATCGCCACACAGGCGGCCACCACCTCGCCCAGGTTGTGGGGCGGGATCGAGGTGGCCATGCCGACGGCGATGCCCTGCACGCCGTTGACCAGCAGGTTGGGGAAGCGCGCCGGCAGCACGATCGGCTCGAAACGCGTGCCGTCGTAGGTGGGGCGGTAGCGCACCGTCTGACTGCCGAGCTCATTCAAGAGCTCCGAAGCCAACTTCTGCAGCTTCGCCTCGGTGTAGCGCATGGCCGCCGGCGAGTCGCCGTCGGGAGAGCCGAAGTTGCCGCGCCCGTCGACCAGGGGCGCGCGCAGGGTGAAGTCCTGGGCCATGCGCGCCAGGGCGTCGTAGATCGCCGTATCGCCATGGGGGTGGTACTTGCCCATGACGTCACCGACGATGGCGGCGCACTTGCGGTACTTGGCATCGCTGCGCAGGTGCAGGTCGTGCTGCATCGTGTAGAGGATGCGTCGCTGCACCGGCTTCAAGCCGTCGCGCACATCGGGCAATGCGCGCGAGGTGATCACGCTGAGCGCGTAGTGCAAATAGCGGCGCTGGGCTTCCTCGGATAGCGAGGCATCGATGATCGGCGGTGCACCGCTTCCGTCGCTGGCGCCGTTTTCAAAGATGTCGAGTTGAAGGCGTTTCTTTCTTGGCACGATGGACTCGATACGCTGGAAAAGTACGGCGCCCGCGAGTTGATGCGAGCCTGGACCGATATTCAGTGAAGCACGGCCCCAGAGGTAGCAGCTCGGAGCGCCGCTTTGCAACTTTCTCTACAGGGGTGATTCATCGATGGGGGCGCTGTGATCGAGGGGGCCCCGACCGGCAGCGCCAAGCTCCGGGGCGCTCGCGAGCGCCCGGCCCAACCAGGTCTTGGCACGACGGCAGGCGCTCTCCAGATCGGCGCCGCGGGCCAGCCAGGCGGTGATCGCCGCCGACAGCGCGCAGCCGAAGCCGTGACCGGCCCGCGTCTGCAGCCGCGGCGCCGAAAGCCGTAGCACCGAATCGCCGCGGCACAGCAGGTCGTCGGCTGTGGCCCCGGGCAGATGTCCCGCCTTGATCAGCACCGCGCCGGCCCCGCGGCCTAGCAGCTGGCGCGCGGCCTCCAGCGCGCTGGCCTCGTCCTCCACGGCGCCGCCGACGAGCCAGGCCGCTTCCATGGCGTTGGGCGTGATCAGCGCAGACAGCGGCAGCAACGCTTCGAGCAGCGCCTCGCGCCCGTCATCCGCGAGCAGCGCACCACCTCGCGAGGCGACTCGCACCGGATCGATCACCAACGGCAGCCCCCGCCCGGCGAGCTGGCGCGCCACCTCGCGCACGTTTTCAGCCGAGCCCAAGGCACCGGTCTTGACCGCCTGCGGGACCATGTCGGCCAGGAGCGTCGAAAGCTGCGCAGCAACCCAGTCGGCCGGCAGCGGTTGGACGCGCCCGAGCCCGACTGTACTCTGCGCGGTCAGCAGGCTCGCCACAGCGCAGCCGTAGACCCGATGCTGGTGGAAGGTTTTCAGATCGGCCTGCAGGCCCGCACCACCACTGGGGTCGGAACCGGCGATGCTGAGGGCGACGGGCGGCATCGGGCGTCACTCGACCACGGGCTCGGAGGCGAGGCAAGCGCTCGAACGCCATGGCCCGCGATGGGCCTGGTGCTGGCCTGCGCACTGTCGGTGTTCGACACTGGCTGTTCAGAACCGGCGCCCCCGGTCGATGCCGGTCGCCCCAAGCCGGCCCCAGCGCCCGCGCCCGCGCCGCCGCCGCCCGAGCCCGAGCCCTCGGTGGTGCATCGCGTGGAAGAGGGCCAGACGCTATGGGACATCGCACGGGCCTACGGCGTGACGGTCGACGACATCATGGAGGCCAACAAAATGCGCCAACGGGATGTGCGGCGACTGCGCGAGGGCTCCGAGCTGAAGATCCCCGGGGTCGGCCAGCGGGTCGAGGTACAAACGGCGAAAGACCGCGAAGCCCAGGAGCTGCCGCCGCTCGAGGACGGCGCCTACCATCGGCTGGCCAGCGGCGAGAGCCTTTGGACCCTGGCGCGCACCTACGACGTACCGATCGAAACGCTGATGGAGCGCAACCACCTCGACGACGACGCCGCCGGCGCCCTGCGCATCGGTCAGGCGCTGATCATTCCCGGCATCAAAGCCGGCCAGGTCAAAGAAGCACCGCCCAAGGCACGCGAGGGCATCCATCACGAGCTCGCAAAGGGCGAGACCATCTGGGACATCGCCTATGCTTTCCGCGTCAGCGTCAGCGAGATCATGGCCGCCAACGAACTTTCAGCCGACGCCGTGACGCGGCTGCGCGACGGCACTCGGCTGTTCATCCCGGGCGTCGAGGAGGATCGGCGCGGACGCGTGCGCCGCAAACTCTCCAAGCGCGAGCAACGGGCCCAGCGCGCGGCCCAGAGGCTCGGCCTCGGAACGCGCAACGTGGCCCGGGCCCTCCTGCACGGAAAGATGGAGAAGCGCTGGCGCAAGGCCGCCGACAAGCTCGGGCGCTTTCCCGGCACCCTGCGCTGGCCGGTGAGCCAGGGCTGGTTCGTGCGCGGCTACGGCTCGGGTGAACAGGGCTACCACCTGGCCATGGACATTATGGGCAAGATCGGCTGGAACGTGCGCGCCGCCGCGCCCGGCGTGGTGGCCTATTCGGGCGACGAAGTGAAGGGCTACGGCAACCTGGTCGTGCTCATCCATCCCGGCGGCTGGGTCACCATGTACGCTCACAACTCCGTCAACTTCGTGGCCGCTGGCGAACAAGTGCCCCGCGGCGGCATCGTCGCCGAGGTGGGCAGCACGGGCATCAGCCGCGGCCCGCACGTGCACTTCGAGCTGATCTACGACGGGCGCAACTGCGATCCGGCGCCGCTCCTTCGCCCCGGCGTGCGCCACCGCAGCGGCAAGCACGGCAAGGTGACGCAGGCCACATGGAAGCTGGGCGCCGATCGCCCTGCGGCCGTGCGCTGCGATAGGCGCCGTCGCCATCCTCGCTCGCGCTGGGTGATCCACGAGGATCCGCAGGCCGAGGGCGGCGAGCCATAGAAATCAACCCTATGGCTCCGACCCCAAAAAAGTTGACCGTTTTGCACGCGCCGACGGGTCCAATCGCGGCCAACGTCCTCGTGAAATTCCTCAAAGTAGCGACGCGATTCCTGCGGATTTCACCCCGGGGCGCGATCGCGACCGGACTCTCCCGTCGCGCGCCAAACGGTCAACTTTTTTGCGATCGAGGCCTACGCGTCGGGTAAAAAAATGGCGGGGGCTGGGCTCGGACGCCGGGGGAAAGCGTCACGGGGAGCCCAACCCCCGCGTCGGTCAGCATCGCCAGGGGGAGGACGGCTGAACCGACTCGAAGACCGTTTTGTACGCCGGTAGCCCGGGGGGGAGCGGCTCCGGCGCCGCGGCCTTCAGCAAGTACATATAGCGAAGACCGTGCCAACCAATTCGCCACCAAGATCTCGGGCTTTTTGGGCCCGCATGGGTGGCACAGGTCGGCGCAGCACAGCAGACGTGAAATATCACCTTGCAGGGACGAAACGTAACCCGATTGGGTCAGTGCGAGGCCGCAAGCGCAACCTCCCTCAATCCTCGAAGGGGTCAATGATGTCCTCGGTGACGTTCAGCCGCTGCAGGACCGGGGGGGGCTCGGGCCTAGCTGGCTCGGGGCGCTTCCGGGGACGCACGCGCAGCACGGGCTCGCTGTCGGTCGCTGTAGACCGGCGTGGGCGCTCGCCAGGTGCGGTCTTTCGCAACAGAGACGGCTGGGCGCGGGCCGCCTCGGAGCCACGCTGCTCGACGGGCTCCGCTCGCTCCTCCTCGTCCTCGGGCACTGCCGCATCTCGGGGGGCTTGCGGTGGAGCCGCGGAAGCCACCCCGTCGACCGCTGGATCAACAGCCGGCGCATCCGACGCGCCCGGCTCGGCCTGCGCCCCGGGCGCCAGCGGCAACATCTGCGCGGGTTCCGACGCAGCTGCCCCCCCATCGCCTTCGGTTCCGAACAGCAGAAAGCCCGAGGCGAGCACGGCCACCACCGCCACAGCCGCCAGCGCCCCGGCCACGAGCCTACCTCGCCCCTGCGACCCCACCGGCGACTGCTGCACCCTGCGTTCGGCCGTCGTATATGGCGTCGGTTCGGGTGAGCTACCGGGCTCGGTGGCAGGCCGCTGTGGCAGCGACAGGCGTTGGGGAACCGTCAACGCACGCAGATCGGCCGCAAGGCTCGCGGTATCGGGGTAGCGCTCTGCCAGATCCCGATGCATGGCCCGCCGCACCACGGCGTCCAGCTCCCGGGGCAAGCTCGGATCGATCTCGCACACGCCCTCGGCCTGCCCCTCGAGAATCTTGAGCACTAGCGCCGCGAAGTTGTTGCCCCGATAGGGCATCTGGCCGGTGACCATCTGGTAGAGGATCACCCCCAGCGAGTACACGTCGCTGCGGGCGTCGAGTGGACGGTCAGCGAGCACCTGCTCGGGCGACATGTAGAGGGGCGTGCCCAAAGACACGCCCGTCGCGGTCAGGCGGGTCTGGGTTTCGGCCGCGACGAACTTGGAGATGCCGAAGTCGAGCACCTTGGGTCGAAACGATTCTTCACTGACAGATAAGAAAATGTTGTCCGGTTTCAGATCCCGATGGATCACGCCATGGCGATGGGCCGCACCGACGGCATCGAGCACCGGGAGCATGATGGCGATCGCGTCTTCGACCGGCAGCGGACCGCGACGCAGCGCATCGCCCAGACTCTCGCCGACCAGAAGCTCCATCACGATAAAAGGAAAGTCGCCCTCGCGCCCGGCGTCGAATACGCGAACCACGCCCGGATGCTCGATCGAACTCTCGGCCTGGGCCTCGCGCTCGAAGCGTCGCTCCGCGTCGGTATCACCCAGCAGGTCGCTGGCCATGACCTTGACCGCGACGTCGCGACCGGTCAGCTCGTGGCGCGCAGCGAAGACAGAGCCCATGCCGCCCGAGCCGAGCATCTTCACCAACCGGTAGCGCCTCGCGATGAGATCGCCCTCGGCGGGCATACTTGGACGCTGGGTCACCCTATCGCCCTCGGCTCACCAGCCGCGCCCCCTCACCCCGAAATCCCCGAGCGCATGAGCAGCGGCGCGATCTCGGGCTCTCGGCCCATGAAATCCCGAAACAGCTCCATCGGATCGCGACTGTCACCACGCGCCAAAATCATTTCCCGAAACTCGCCGCCCACGGTCGGCGAAAACAGACCCTCGGACTTAAAACGCGAAAACGCGTCAGCGTCGAGCACCTCCGCCCATTTGTAGGAATAGTAGCCGCCGGCATAGCCCACGGGATGGCCGAAGAGGTGGCTGAAGCTGGCAATCATGGCGTGGTCGCCCGGCAATGGTGTGGGCGCGAAACGCTCGAGGACGCCACGGCTGTAGGCGATGACGTCGCCGTGGCTGCCTGGCTCGAAGTCCGAGTGGAGCAGCAGATCGACAGTGCCTAGGCCCAGCTGCCGCATCATGGCGCTGCCACCCCGGTAGGTGCGCGCCCGGGTCATGCGCTCGAACAGTTCGTCGGGAATGGCCTCACCACTCTCGTAATGGCGGGCGAAGAGGTCGAGCGAGTCGCGCTCCCAGCACCAGTTCTCCATGATCTGGGAGGGCAGCTCCACGAAGTCCCAGGCCACCTGCGTGCCGGCCAAGCTGCGCACCTCGACCCGCGACAGCAGATGGTGCAAGAGATGGCCGAACTCGTGAAAGAGGGTCTCGACCTCGCGATGCCCCAAGAGCGCAGGTCGCACCGACGCGCCTTCCAGGGGTGGCGTAACGTTGGCGCAGATCAGCCCCACGTGCGGCGTGTAGCCACAGCCGGCCTGCTCGCTCGGCTCGCCCGTGATCAGGGCGTTCATCCAGGCGCCACCGCGCTTTTCCTCGCGCGGGAAGAAATCGGCGTAGAAGAACCCGAGCACGGCGCCGTCGGCATCGGCGATGCGGTAGGCGCGAACCGAGGGATGCCAGGTGGGCATGGCGTCGGTCGGCTCCACCACGATGCCGTAGAGCCGATGCACCAGCTCGAAGAGCCCCGTGAGCACCGACTCCAGCGGAAAGTACGGGCGTAGGGCCTCCTCGTCGAAATCGAAGCGCGCGCGGCGCTCTTTCTCGGCGTAGTAGCCCACATCCCAGGGCGACAGCTCCGGCGCCCCGGCGCCCTCAAGTTCATCACGAAAGAGCTTGAGCGCCACCGCCTCGTCCTCGAAACAGCTGCGCGTGCGGCGCTCCAGGTCACCCAGAAAGTCGCGCACGCGCCCGCTGTCGCCGGCCATGCGATCGCTGACCACCAGGTCCACGAAATTATCGTAGCCCAGTAAACTCGCCCGTTCCGCGCGCAGTGCGAGGATCTGGGCCACCAGGGGCCGGTTGTCACGCTCCCCAGCGGTGCCGCGGCTGTAATAGGCGCAGTGCACCCGCTCGCGCAGGGACGCGTCGTCGAGATAGGTCAGCAAAGGGATCAGGCTGGGCTCCTGCAGCGTGAAGCGAAAGCCCTGCTGCCCCTTGTCCATGGCACTCTGGCGCGCTGCATCAATGGCGCGCTCGGGCAGACCCGCAAGCCGTGCTTCATCGCCCACGAGCAGCTCGAAGGCATTGGTCGAGTCCAGCACGTTCTGGGAAAAACGCGTCGTGAGCTTGGATAGCTCCACGTTGATCGCCTCCAGGCGCTTCTTCTGCTCGGGAGCGAGGGATGCGCCCTCGCGTTCGAACTCCTCGAGAGTCTTGTCCAGAAAGCGGGCCCGCGTCGGGCTTAGGCCTTGCGCCTCGGGGCTCTCCGCAAGCGCCTGCAGCCGCGCGAAGAGCGGCGCCGACAGCGGGATCGACGAATAGAACGCGCTGACCTCGGGCTGGACGGCGTTGTATGCCTCACGCAGCGGCGGGGAGGTCATCACCGACTCCAGGTGAGCGACCACGCCCATGGCGCGCCCCAGGCGCTCGGTCGCGCGTTCCAGGGCCGCGAGCGTGTTGTCATAGGTGGGGTCGGTCGGGTCGCTCTGCAGCGCGTTGAGCGAGCGACGGGCGTCCTCCAACAGGACCTCGACGGCCGGCCGAACGTGCTCGGCCCCGATCTGGTCGAAGGCGATGGGGTGCTCGATCGAGAGCAGTGGATTGGGCTCATTGGCATGGGGCATCGCGGCTTGATCATAGCCCGAATCGTTTCCGGAGGTAGCCGCCCTTCCAGAACCGCCCCGACCACCCGGCTTGACTCCCGGCGGCGGTACGATACAGGACGCTCCATGGCCGACGAAAACCGCCTGATCGACGATCGCGACCTGCGTTTCCTGCTCTTCGAGCATCTGCACGCCGAGCGGCTTTGCGCCCTGCCCCACTTCGCCGATCACTCCCAGCAGACCTTCGAGCTCTACCTGGCGGAGGCCGCACGCCTGGCCCGCCAGGTGGTCTTCCAGAGCTACAAGCCCATGGACGAGCAGGCCGCCTACTTCAAAGACGGCCGCGTCCACACCCACCCGCTGATGCGCGACCTCTACCCGCAGATCGTGGAGCTGGGCATGTTGACCGCCGCGCGTCCCTATGCGGTCGACGGGCAGCAGCTGCCGCTGTGCGTGTATTCGATGGCCGCATCCTACCTGATGGCGGCCAACCTCAGCGCCTTCGGCTACTGCATGCTGACCACCGGCGCCGCCCACCTGATCGAGAGCTTCGGCAGCGACGCGCTCAGGCGCGACTACATGCAGCCCATGTACGGCGGCCAGTGGACCGGCACCATGGCGCTGACCGAGCCCGACGCCGGCAGCAGCCTGGGCGATCTGCGCACCCGCGCGCGACCGGCCGGCGGTCACTATCTGATCGACGGCTCCAAGGTCTTCATCTCCGGCGGTGATAACACGCTGAGCGAAAACATCGTGCACCTGGCCCTGGCGCGCATCGAAGGCGCCGCGCCGGGCGTCAAGGGCATCAGCCTCTTCGTGGTCCCCAAGCGCCGCCTGCAGGACGACGCCCTGGTCGACAACGACGTGGCCGCCGCCGGCACCTTTCACAAGCTCGGCTGGCGCGGCATCCCCTCCATCGCCCTGAACTTCGGCGAGGGGGGCGACTGCCACGGCTACCTGGTGGGCGAGCCCGGTCGCGGCCTGCACTACATGTTCCAGATGATGAACGAGGCGCGCATCAACATCGGCCTCCATGGCGTGGCCACCGCCTCGGTGGCCTACCAGCAAGCGCTGCTCTACGCCCGCTCGCGCCCCCAGGGACGCCGCCTCGGCGCTGGCGCAGACGCGCCCCAGGTGCCCATCATCGAGCACGCCGACGTCCGCCGCATGTTGCTGCGCCAAAAGACCATCGTCGAAGGCGGCCTGGCCCTGGTGGCCGTGACCGCCCGCTACGCCGACCTGGCCGAGCACGCCGCCAACCCCGCCGAGCGCGAGCGCGCCCAGGCCCTGCTCGACCTGCTGACGCCCATCACCAAGAGTTATCCGGCGGAGAAGGGCTTCGAGGCCAATACCCTGGCGGTACAGGTGCACGGTGGCTACGGCTACACCAGCGAGTACCTGCCCGAGGCCTGGCTGCGCGATCAAAAGCTCAACTCAATCCACGAAGGCACCACGGGCATCCAGAGCCTGGATCTGCTCGGCCGCAAGGTCTTCCGCAGCGCCGGCGCCACCCTGGGACCGCTCCTGGAGGAAATCGCCCACGCGATCGAGCAAGCCCGGGAGGCGGGCCTGGGCGACCTGGCCGATGCCCTCGCCAGCGCCCGCGACGGACTGGAGACCACCAGCACCGCCCTGCTCACCAAAGCCGCCAGCGATCCCGACCTGGCGCTCAGCCATAGCGCTGACTACCTGGAGCTGGCCTCCACCGTCGTCGTCGGCTGGCAGTGGCTGGCGATGGCCACCCTGGCCGGGCGTGCGCTCGACACCGGCTGCGAAGCCCACGACGAGCCCTTCTACCGCGGCAAGCTGCAGGCGGCTCGCTACTACGCGGCCACCGAGCTGCCGCGGGTCGCGGCCCTGGCCGCGCTCTGCCAGAGCTGCGAGACCAGCTACCATGCGATGCCGAGCGAGTGGTTCTGACCGCTGCGTCACAACAACACGGACACCATCATGGGCAATCGCTTCGGCACACTCTTCTCCATCACCACTTTCGGTGAATCCCACGGCGGCGGCGTCGGCGTGGTGCTCGACGGCTGTCCCCCGGGGCTTTCCATCGAGGCCGCAGAGATCCAGCGCGACCTCGACCGCCGCCGCCCCGGTCAAAGCCGCCTGACCACGCCGCGTCAGGAAGCCGACCGGGTGGAGATCCTCTCGGGCGTCTTCGAGGGCCGCACCCTGGGCACGCCAATCGCGATGCTGGTGCGCAACAAGGACGCCCGCCCCGCCGCCTACGATCATCTGCGCGAGGTCTACCGCCCCTCCCACGCCGACTACACCTACGAGGCCAAATACGGACGCCGCGACCACCACGGCGGCGGCCGTTCCAGCGCCCGAGAGACCATCGGACGGGTGGCCGCCGGAGCCATCGCGCGCAAGCTGCTCAGCGCTGCCGCGGGCATCGAAGTGGTGGCCTGGGTCCAGAGCGTGCAGGAGCTACAAGCCGAGGTCGACCCCCTCCGCGTCACACTCGAAGAGGTCGAGCAGACCGCCGTGCGCTGTCCCGACGCCCGCGCCGCCGCCGCCATGATCGAGCGCATCGACGCGGTGCGACGGGCCCAGGACTCGGTCGGTGGCGTCGTGGCCTGCGTGGCCCGCAACGTGCCCGCGGGCCTCGGAGTTCCGGTCTTCGATCGCCTCGAAGCGGACCTGGCCAAGGCGCTGATGTCGCTGCCGGCCAGCAAAGGCTTCGAGGTGGGCAGCGGCTTTGCCGGCACCGCCCTGCGCGGCAGCGAGCACAACGACCCCTTCCAGCCGGGCCCCGACGGACGCCCGCACACCGCCAGCAACCGCTCCGGCGGCGTGCAGGGGGGCATCAGCAACGGCGCGCCCATCGACCTGCGCGTGGCCTTCAAGCCGACCGCCACCATCTCCCTGCCCCAACAGACGGTGAACCGAAGCGGCGAAGCCGTGACGCTCGAGGCCCAGGGGCGACACGACCCCTGCGTGCTGCCCCGGGCGGTACCCATCGTCGAGGCCATGGTGATGCTGGTACTGGCCGATCACTACCTGCGCCAACAGGCGACCCGAGTACTCGACTGACGTCACGATCGGTGAGCATCGAGTCATAATTTGCGCAAAAATCCAGTTTTACCGGATTTTTTGTACACCAGCGCGCGAGTAAGGGCTCGCGGACGACCTGCAGTTGGTGTACGGTCTTTGCTCACATCGCGACCGTCGCACTGACCGGGATGTTCGACTCATACCGTGGGGTGGGTCGCGGTCGAGGACTGGGAGAGCTCACAACGATGCGTATTCGATGCCTGTTTGCAGTGACGTTTCTTTCGGTCTTGATACCGGCCGCGTGTGCAACCGAAGTCGAGAACTGCCCCTCCATCGGCGGCAACTTCCAGCCGCTCTACATCCACCTCAACGGCTCCTGCGGCCCCATCGCCAAGCCCTTCGCCGTCCCCTTTGACGGCGGCATCAGCGGCGTCAACACCATCATTCAGCGCCGCGTCAACGGCAACATCACGACCGAAATCGTACTCAAGGGCTGCACGGTATCGATGACCCAAACGGTCAGCGGCGACGAGGGCGGAATCGACTCCATCATCGATGGCAAAACCCTGGACATCGTCGCCGACGACGAAGTCGCCGGTCAGGTCGCGATGACGATGTACGACGACGAGGGCGCTATCGCCTGCGAGAGCATCTACGATGCCCGCTTCACCAAGGACACGGCGGTCGTTGGCGGCGCCCTCGGCAGCAACTAGATGTGCTCGGCGGAAGTCATGATCCGCTCTCGGGACCGCTACGGCGCCAGCTGCGGCGTCCGGTCCCCTTGAAATACACGGAGTATTCCGGCGAAGGCCGTCCTTGCATCTGCCATCGTATCG
>JAOUOP010000138.1 GCA_029880325.1 Myxococcales bacterium
CCGCCAGCCCTGCGAGCCGCTGGACTGCTGGTGGTGTGTACTGGCGCGCTGCCCGGGGGCGATGCCCCCGCCGACCACCGGCTAGCACGGGTGGTGCATCGTTGGGGCTGTACGCGGCGGGACAGAGCGCCCGTTGTGGACCGGTGCGTCCGCGGGGCGGCTGCCGTGCATCGGAGGAAGCCTTTGGGGTCCGTTTGCGGCGGTTGGGAAGCCGCTTGGGTGTGGTTCGGCGCTCGAGGGCGGTGAACTCGGACAAGCCGGCGGACGCCGCGCTGACGGGCTTCACTCAGGAGTAGGCTCAAGGTGGGTCGGGTGGAGGGTGGAGTAGAGCTACCCATCTACCTCTGCCGGCAGCCGCGCCCGCCGAGGCAGGTCTGGCCAGAGCTGAAGCGCTACCATCACGGAGGGTGAACGCTCGACCAATCCAATGGCGCCAGTGGCCTGGCGGCACCGAGCCCCACGAGCCCCACGATCTGCGCTACCGTTGGCCGGCCCTGCCACCGGAGGAAGCCATGGCCACCCGCAAGAAGCGAGCAAAGCGCGACATCGAGAAAAACTACCCACGCCGCCAGTTCATCGCCAAGCTGCGCCGCCTCGCGGACTGTCTCGAGCGCGGCGAGCGCCTGCGCATTCAGGTCGCCGGCGAGCGCGTCTCGGTGCCTCCGGACGCGGTCATCAACATCGAGCACGAACGAGGCTCGAACGAAGAAGAGATCGAGTTCCAGCTGAAGTGGACGCTCGACTGAGGGCCGCCACGGGACGGCACGACGCAGCTGAACTGATCGCGCCGGCGCGCCCGTGGTAGCGTCCACGGCCGAGACGACGCCATGATGCACCTGGTCTTTCGCTGCCCGGAGCCGATCACCGAGAACACCGCGAGGCGCGTTGCCGCAGCCCTCTCGGACGCCGGCGCGACGCACCAGCACGCCATCGACTCGTTTCCGGAGTGGGCACGCGGCCGACGTCTACTGCCCCTGCAGGTCCACACCCATGGCTTCCCCGAAGCGCGCCGCGTGCTGCTCGACGAGTTCGGGGCCGAGATCCTGTGGAGCCACGAGGGACCGGAGGGCGCCGAGGTAGGCGACGACCACGAGGCGCGCTTCATCGGCTCCCCACCGCCAACCACGACCGAGACCCCCTTCCCGGTCGACGGCTACCCTGCGATTCTCGACGACTTCGACTACGAAGACTTTGGCTTCGAGCTGCGGTTCGAGCGCGCCCTCGACGAAGACGAGCGATCCCTCCTCGGCAGCTTCCACTCGCTGTGGTTGGCAGCCTACGAAAGCGACTCGAGCATGTGCTACCGCAACACCGGTTGCGAGATCGCGGACGATCGGCGCTCGGCCTTCTACTGGGTGGATCGCTTCAACCACCCGGGCACGGTGGCCCAGATGGTGCACCACGCGCTCTGGATCGCGCGACAGGTCGGCACGATCCTCCCCGTCGAGCGCGTCAGCTTTCGCCCGCCGGACGTGGCCACGAAGTTCGGCCACCTGGGCGTCCCGGTTCTGGAACTCGAGCCCGGCCGCAGCCCGTGGCAATCCGGCGCCCAGCGCCCCGGCTGGGGCCTGCTGAACGCGGCCGTCCTGAACTCGCTGGTGACCCAACTGATCTCGGACATGCACACGCGCATGCTGGTGCGCGACGCGATCTACGTGCTCTTCCCCTGGACGCTCTACTACGTCAGTCGCCAGTGGTTGCGGCCGAGGCCGTGGGTGCGTCGCTGGCTGCTTTCGGCCAGCGCGCTTGCGATCGTCTCCGCGACGGCCTACGCAGCGATGCTCTCCAGCGTCGGTGTCGACCCGACCATGGGCGGAGAGGCTGCCATCGCACACCTCGAGCAGCTCGGCTACGTGTCCATGTACACCGGCTACGCCACCCTCGCCTGCCTCTTCGGCTTCGGCCACCAGTACATCGCCGCCAGCAACCCCGGCAACCATGGCGATAACGACAGCTACGACTGAATCCCGACCGCGTCGCCTGACCCACGCTCAGGGGGTCTGGAACGCTCTCCGAGCAGGGCGCGAACGATCCCTCATGTGCCTGACCACGCCCCCGTGCGCACAGGAGCCCAGGACGGCCTCGTGTCACGTGTCTCGTGTCTCGTGCTCGCAGTCGTGTAGTTCCGTGGACGTGAGTGTCATCGTGGTCGTAGCCGGCCGGGCCCGAACGGTCCGAATCGGGGACATCGGTAACAGCCCCGGGGCGGGTCACTCGACGCGGCAGCGGGCGTCGGCTCGCTTGCCGATGGCGGCGTCGATCTCGAGGCACTCGGCCGTACGGGTGACGACGGAGTTTTGTCGTCCGCTGACATCGGTCAGCCCATCATGCCGCTCGATGCGCACCGACCCGTCGGAAAGGTAGCTGTAGCTCGAGCTGGAGGTGCTCCCGCCAACACAACTCGAGGTATCTGACGCGAGCGTTCCGTCGTCATGATAGACCAGCGTGCGGGTCCTGCTCGCGCACCAATTTCCCACGACGCCCTCGCCGGTGTTGGTGACCGTAAACAACGAACCGTCCTCGTAATAGCTTCGGGTTTCGACGTCCGTGGTGACGCCGTCGACCGACGCTTCGATTCGCACGCAGCGCTCGTCTTCTTCGCTGTACACGCGGCGCACCGGCTTCGCGCCGGAGCCCCCATCGCCGTAGGAAGTCTCCACCGACTCGATCAGGCGCAGCTCGGGGCTGTACTGGTTATCGCTCGCGCGTCCGACCCAGACCGCGGCCTCGGAGGGCTTGGTGAGGTCCGGCCCATCCGGGTAGGTCAGCCGAAAGTCGGTCAGGTTCTTCTGTTCATCGTAGCGGTAGTCGTGTTGGAAGTCCGACCCCGCGTAGGCATGAATGCGCCCATCGTCTGCGTAACGCCATCGCAGCGTCATGAATGCCGCGGAGGTCGGCGTCTCCGAGCGCATCTCGGTCAAGATCCGCTGCATGGCATCCCAGGTTCGGCGGCGATACTGCACCTCATCAACATCGGTCCAGGTGATCACTTCCAGACAACCTTCACCCTCGACGGAGGAAGCGTCGACGGGCGCGATTGCGTCCTGCACCTCGCCCGCGTCGCGAACGGAACCGACGACGCCCAGCTCCGAGTCGACGCCCACCTGAGCGCCCCCGTCCGAGCCGTCGCCACCACGGCCTTCGTCACCATCTTGCTTGCAGGCAACCGAGAGCACGAGCACCAGCGCGCCAGCGCACGTGCGAAGCGAGTGAATGTTGAAGCACGGCATGGTGGAAAACCGAAGCAATTTCCATTCCATCTCGAATGGCACAATCTGGCACAAAATTACCGAGCGCCCCCGGAACCCCACGTTCTGCGCTACCGTTGGGCCGCCCTGCAACCGGAGGAAGCCATGGCCACCCGCAAGAAGCGAGCGAAGCGCGACATCGAAAAAAAGCTACCCACGCCGCCAATTCATCGCCAAGCTGCGCCGCCTCGCGGACTGTCTCGAGCGCGGCGAACGCCTGCGCATTCAAGTGGCTGGCGAGCGTGTCTCGGTGCCTCCGAACGCGCTCATCAACATCGAGCATGAGCGAGGCTCGAGCGAGGTAACTGTTCACGCGGGTCATTGAGCAGCAACTCGGCGCGTGGGATTCATTCGCGCCGAGGGACGGTCCTTGAATCTTCGGATCTTCAAACCCCGGCCTCCGGAACCTCGAACACCCAAAAGCCCGCCTCTGCCTGGCTTGGATCACCTCGTCAACCCTCGTCCCAACCATCGACAGCGCACGCCCTTCTGCTAGCCTGCCCTCCCCATGATCGACTACGCCATCAACGCCCCGGTAACCAGCGCCGAACTCAACGGCCTCTTCAGCGCCGGTGGCCCCGACAACGGGTGGCCAGCCTGGCAACGCAAACCGGACAGCTCCGACTGGGACCCGGTGCTGAAGCAGAGCCTCGCCCACGTAACCGCCAGGGCCCAAGGAACGCTCGTCGGCTTCGTCAACCTGGCCTGGGACGGCCGCGACCACGCCTTCCTCCTCGACACCCGCGTACACCCCAACCACCGCCACCAACACATCGGCGCCGAGCTCGTCCGCCTGGCGACAACGGCCGCCAGGAACGCCGGCTGCCATGTCCTCCACGTCGACCACACGGCAGCTCTCTCTCCCTCCTACGAATCCTGCGGCTTCGAGCCCACCGCAGCCGGCCTCATCCAGCTCCAGTAAACGCCGCGGCATCACCAAAGCGAGCCGCCCCGTCCAGCTGACGACATCTCCATCTCTCCAAAGATGCGCGCGTACGCCTGCCGTTCATCGATCGGCGCGCCGTGGCAAATCCACCACGTGGCCCTTGGCATCGCCGACAAGTCCGCTGACATCCGCCGGGTCACGAACGAAGTCGATCGAGCGGCAGTGACCTTGCCGAGCGTCGCCATGGCAGCGACCATGGCTCCCTGCTATCGACCCGCCGTGCGTCGAAGCCATCGAACCTGGGGACTGTGCTACTCCTTGCTCGCAAGCGGCCTCGGCTGCGAATCCATCGAGCGGGCGCCCGTGCGCTGCGACGATCCGATCGGTGAGTTTGCCCCGCTCTACGATGAACTCGAAGGAGACTGCGGCCCCATCGAATCCTCCATCGACCTATCGCTCATGAGCCCGGATAGCCAAATCACCGTACTCCAGCGAAGGGCCTCCGGAACTTTCTTCACCGAGGCCCATCGCAGCGGCTGCGAGATCGAGCTGTTCAACACCCAGCTCGATCACGAGGGCACCGTCGTGCAAGTTGCCGAAATCCAGGGTCGTCTTCTCGATGACAGCACGCGCATCGAAGGACTGGCGACCATCTCGCGCTTCGACCGGAAAGGCCAGCTGGTGTGCCAGGGCGAGTACGACGCCAACCTCCAACGCCAGCCCTGACGCCTCTGGCTCGAGGAAGGGCATATCCCCTGTCGAGCCCTGCCGATACCGAGCGCGCCCCGCTGAACGAGGACGCCGCATCGCCGGCTCGCGGCTGGGCTCTCAGAACAAGTGATACTCCAGCGCTCCCCCCACGAACGGCACTTCGTCGATGCGGGGCCTCAATGCGCCGAGTTCGTGTGGCCGGGAGTGCTCGATCGCGACCGCCACGCCGGCTTCCAAACGCAGAACGAAGCCCTTCCGAAAGGCGATGCGCAACCGCGCCGACGTATTCGACCACACCACCCGATCCCACGTCGCGTGATCCCACGCCGTATAGCGGCCCATCGACAGGCCGCTGGCGATGCCGAGCGTCTCGCGTTCATCCACCGGCAGGTTCAGGCCCACGGCGGCAAACGCCTGCGGCCCGTCCCAGGCCACGCCACCACCCGCCTCCACGCCCAGCCAGTTCCACGGCTCGAAACCGACGCCTCCTCCTGCTGCCACCGGTGTGCCCAGGCCTCCCCCGGCAAAAAGATACAGGTCGGGCGCGTCGCGAAAGCCCGGCTCGTCTTGTGCCGTCGCCACGCGCGGAACGGCCAGCCCGGCGCAAATCGTCATCAGAAAGACAACCGTCAACCCCCGGCGAGCTCGTGCTGACCAAGCCATACCTCTCGACCAAGCAAGTACCCTGCCAAGCCGGACTGGGCCACTTGCAGCCGCATCGCCCCTCGACAACTTCCAGACGTGCCGTCACCGCCCGCCCCTGTAGCCAAACCGCCACATTCCTTCCCGGCGCCCCCCGGAGCGCCGACTGCTTCGAAAGTGCCGTGAATTCGCGCAGCAGCGCGCGCAGAGCCCCGTGGCGCCGGTCCCGCGCTCACATCGCCGCGCGCCCCGCGCTCGAAGCCGACCACCCACACCTTGCGTCCCCGCGCCCGGCGAACTACCCCTGCAGCAGCCCCAAGCCATCGCCACCAACCGGAGCCCGACCCATGCCGATGAACGTCAAGCCCATCCCGACCCTCGACGAACGGGTCAACCACATCCGCACCACCACGGCGCGCATCGTCAACGAGCAGATCCTGCCCCACGAGCGCGAGCTGGCCGCCTGGCGCAAGCGCGGACCGTAGGAACCATTAGCCATCCCCAGTTTCAGCCATATCGGCACCGGATGCCACGCTGCCTACACCGCTGAGGCCCCAAACCCCCACGATTCCGCCGCCCTACAGCACGGCGGGACCTGCGATCTGCGCCGCTTCTACTTGCGGCCCGATCCGGTGGTCAACCAGATCGTGCGCTACTGCCTGTTCCGCGCCGCCGCCAAGTATGGGGTCCTGCTGCACGCGGTCAGCTTTGAAAGCAATC
>JAOUOP010000043.1 GCA_029880325.1 Myxococcales bacterium
ACCGGTGTCTTCTCCACGAATCGATCGAAGATCTCGGCCATCAACATACCCTCTGGCTACGAGAGGCGGATCCGGGACGACAACTTTTCTACAATGAATTCAATACGTTGCCACCTTGAAAGGGCTGCTTCGCGAGCCCTAACCCGCGGTCAGGCGAAGAAACGCAACGACCAGGGCCGCGGCCACGACCAAACCACCCACGAGCCAGCGCCAGGCGCCTGCCGCCGGGCGTCCCAGCGCCTCGGGTGGTAGCGGTGGCGGAATCGAGGAGGGAACAGAAGCCGGCTGCAGCTCTTCGATCTCCTCCAGATCCTCCAGCTCGAAGCGCAGGGTGGGCGCCGAGCGCGCCTTTTCCGGAATCAGACCCGTGATCAGCGCGGTATGACCCCAGCTGTCGTCGGGACCGTAGCGCAGCGCCATCAGCGCCGCGCGCATGGCCTGGGCGTTGCCGAAGCGCTCGGCCGGATCCTTGGCCATGGCCCGCAGGATGATGTCTTCCAGCCGCCTGTCCATGTCCGGCCTGAACAGGCTGGGCGGCGGCGGCTTTTGGGTCATGTGCTGCATGGCCAGCTCGCGCGGTCCCCGGCCCGCAAACGGCAGCCGGCCGGTGGTCAGTTCGTAGAGCATGACGCCGCAGGCGTAGAGGTCGGCCTGGGGGGAGACCGGCAGGCCGCGCGCCTGCTCGGGAGCCATGTATTCGGGCGTGCCCCAAACACTGCCGATGTCGCTCATGCTGTCGGCTTGCGCGCCGGCGATCTGACCGCTGCTCTTGCGAATGCGTGCGACGCCGAAATCGCAGAGCTTAGCTCGCAGTTGAAATTTGTCTCTGTCCTCACTGACGAGCACGTTGGCTGGCTTGACGTCGCGGTGGACGATGCCCGCGTCGTGCGCCGCGTCCAGCGCGTTGAGCACCTGCTCCATCACATCGGTGACCCACTCGGTCGGCGGTAGCGGCGGTCGCGTAAGCCGCTGCTCGAGCGTGTCGCCTTCGAGCAGCTCCATCACGATGAAGAGATAGCCGCCGGCGTCGCGCTCGAAGCTCAACAGCTCGACCAGGTTTGGGTGCACCATGCGCTCGGCGGCGCGCGCCTCGCGTTCGAAGGCTTCCACGATGCTGCGATCGCGGGCGTGGCGTTCGTGCAGCACCTTCACCGCCACGTCGCGGCCGTGCACCACGTCAAAGGCGCGGTAGACGCTGCCGCTGCTACCGGAGCCGATGCGCTGCTCCAGCGCGTAACGCCCGCGCAGGCGAACGCCGGCCAGGTCGTCGGAGCGTCGCGAGGGCAAGCGCTGGGATTCGGCCAGGGGACCGAGCAGCGAAGCGAGCGAAATCGAAGGCGCAGAGTGACTCGTAGACATGGTGCGCGGGCTCCCACCGCGGTCGCAACACCGGTTGGCTGGTTGTTACCTCCGCTGAGGCCTTACGGCAAGCTCCCAAACTCAGCGGGGAAACGTCTGATACGGCAAAAGTGGGCCAGCAGTGGAAATTTCTGTCAATTCGACGGGGTGCAAGCTTTGTACAGGACGGATTGGGAGCGCCCCTGCGTTCCAGTTAACGCAAATCTTCGAGCACCTCCCAAAAAGTCGGGAAGGTCTTCGCGGTGCAGCCCGGGTCGCGGATCTCGATGCCCGGTGCGCGTAGCCCCAGCACCGCGAAGCTCATGGCCATGCGGTGGTCCTCGTAGGTCTCCACCGCGCCGGGCCGGGGCATTCCCGGGTGGATGCACAGGCCGTCCTCTTCTTCGTCAGCGCGCACGCCCAGGCGCCCCAGCTCGCGCACCATGGCGCCGATGCGGTCGGTTTCCTTGCGGCGGATGAAGCCGATGCCCGTGATGCGCGTGGGGGTGCTGGCGAAGGGCGCGACCACCGCCAGTGTTTGGGCCACGTCCGAAAGATCGGCCATGTCCACCTCGATGCCCCGCAGGCCGCCGTCCTCGGGGCGCGGGCCGCGCAGCTCGGTGAAATCAGTGCCCTGCTCGAGCTGGCAGCCCATGCGCTCGAGCACCTGGCAGAGGCCCAGGTCACCCTGTAGCGACTGGCTGCCCAGGCCTTCCACCCGCACCCGGCCACCGCAGACGGCTGCGGCCGCGAAGAAATAGGAGGCGCCCGAGGCGTCGGGCTCCACGCGGTAGTGCTGCCCCCGGTAGTGCTGTCCGGGGGCGACGTGGAAGCTCTGCGCCGAGGGGCAGTCGACCTGCACGCCGAAGCTCGCCATGGCCTGGCGCGTGATCTCCAGGTAGGGCCGCGACACCAGCTTGCCCTCGACCTCGAGCTGGAGGCCGTCGCGCATGTGGGGGGCGCTGAGCAACAGCCCCGTGATGTACTGGCTGCTGAGGTGGCCGGGCACGCGCACGCGACCCCCGCGCAGGCCCCGGCCAAGTACCCGCAGTGGTACGCAGCCCTCGCGTCCGAGGCATTCGACCTCGCCGCCGAGTTCGGAGATGGCGTCGAGCAGGGGATGGATCGGGCGCTCGTGCATGCGTGGGACGCCGTCGACTTCGTAGCGGCCGTGGCCCAGGGCCATCATCACGGTGATAAAGCGCGCGGTGGTGCCCGAGTTGCCGACGTAGACGCTCGCGGCTTCGGCCGGGATGCGCCCGTCGCAGCCGCTGACCTCGAAGCGCGCGCCCGGCTCGTCCTCGATGACCTCGATGCCCAAGGCGCGCAGGCCCGAGGCCATGTGGCGGGTGTCGTCGCTGTAGAGGGCGCCCTCGAGGGTGGAGCGGCCGCGGGCCAGGGCTGCGAGCAAAAGCGCCCGGTTGGTGTAGCTCTTGGAGCCCGGAACCTGCACCATGGCGTCGAGCGGCGCGGTCAGTGGTTGGATTGGAAGGGGGTCCGGAAACGACACGGCCGCGAGCCTAGCACACGCGGTTCAGGCGTGGAGGGCTCGCGGCCGGGGGTGGTGTCGGGCCGCCGCGCGCGGGCTGCCCAGTGACGCAGGCCGATGCTCAGAAGCCGAAGCCACCGCCGCAGGTGAAGGCGTCCATCGGGTAGTAGCGGGCGAAGTTGAAACACATCTCGTCGGCGCTGCTGTCGCCAAAGGTGATGGTGCGATCGGTATTGTTTTCGTAGACGCAGGTGACGCGCACCTTATCCCCGTCGTTGAGGACCGCATCCACGGGCGTGATGTGCTGGTCTTCCCAGTTGAAGGGGGCGTCTTCCACGACCTCGACGCTGCCGTTGGCGCGCACGATCTCGAGCTTGGCGTACACACCGTAGGAGTGCATGTGCGGCGAGCTGGTGATCAAGTGGACCTGCTCGCTGGCGTTGACCGTGCAGGTGGAGACATTTTCGACGCGGCCGCCGGGCGGCACCGTGGCGTTGCCCGAAAACATGTAGGTGGTCGCCGTGTTGGGCTTGAGGTCGCGGGTGATGCAGACCTCGAGGCCGCTGTCATCGAGCTCGGCTTCGGTGTTGCCCACGTTGTAGTAGTGCATGTTCAGGCGGAAGTTGCCGCTGGTCGGCATGTGCACGCCCACGCCCTCGGGGAAGGTCTCCATCGGCTTGCCGGGCGACCAGCTGGTGACGAAGTCCAAAAGACCGGAGTAGAGGATCCAGTGGTGCACCACGCGGGCATTGTTGGTGATGGGCCGGATCGCCAGCGCTTGCACCGCGCCGCTGCCCTGGCCAGCCCACGGCACCGGAACGCTGATGTCGATGTTCAGCTCGGCTCCGGCCGGCACCCGGTAGGGGCCGCCAGCGCCGTCGTGGGCGCGGATCTCGTAGCGCTCCTGGCAGTCGGCGGGCCACACGACTTCACCCTCGGTGAGGCTCGCTGGCGGCGGCGCCAGGATGTCCTCGCTGCAGCCGGCGACGGCGTTGGGTGCGCCCGCGGCCAGCCAGGCGTCGAGCGTTCCCATCTGCTCGGTGGTTAGCGGCGTCTGGCTGAGCGGCGGCATCGGGCTCTGGGTGTCGTGGATGCGCACGCCCACGAGCTGGCTTACCGTGCTGCTGGGGTCGCTGATGGCCGGCGCCAGCAGGTCCTCGTAGCTGACCAGCGGCATCGGCGCGCCACCCACAAGCTGCTCGCCGTGGCAGCCCTGGCAGGAGGTGCGGAAAACACTGAGTGCGTCGCAGAAGGGATCGCCCGCGCCTGCGGCCATGGAGGTGTCGACCGGCACCGGCATGGGCTGGGCGCCGGTGGTGTCGGTGAGCGTATTGGTACCCACCGGTGCCGCACCACCGGCCGCGCCGGTGTTGAAGACATTGTTGGCGGGGCTGTTGGTGACGATGGGCACGGGGTCGCCCGGGTTGACACCACTGCCGTCGTTCGAGTCGGAACAACCGCTCCAGGCCAGCAGCAGGACGCAGGCTGCAAGCCCGCCGATTCGAGTTGCTACCAATCGCTCGCTATTCATTCTTCGACTCCTGGTCTTCCGCGTGAACCAGCGGTGCGCGGGTCGCGAGGGGCTGGGGGGGCAATCGCGCCGCCCGCCCAAACCCCACCATCCAGCTGCACTCACGCCGCCGAACACCGAGATTAACTTTCACCACATCACCACGGCACACCCACCGAGGCTCCATTTAAGGGTCAGGTGCGCCCGCAGTCAACGTCCGGTCGGCTTTTTCAACGTTTTACATCCGCCACGGATTCCAGCGAGTCCGTGATTTAGCTCTTAGTGAAAGCGAACCCCCGAAAGCTGGTGCGAAGCACCGGACCGATCCGGACAAAAGCGCGCATTCGTATTTTTTTTTCAAGAAACGGGAACGGTCGTCCGCCGCATTCAAACCCCGTTTGGTGACATGCGGTACCGACCGCTGAACCACAGCGGCCAGTGGTGGCTGCCCGATGCCGTCAGCGAAGCTCGAAGCGCACCTTGCTGCGGCGCTTGACCCGCGGCAGCTTCCAGCTGGCGACCTGCTCGAGAACGCAGTCGAGTTTGGCCCGCGCCTTGGCCTTGCCACGCGTGGCGACTGCTCCGAGCGACGTGATCTTGCCGCGGGGGCTCACGTAGGCGGTGACGGCGTAGCGATTGCGGCGGCGGGCGAGCTGGCAGCTCTTGTAGACCTCGCGGCTTTGCTTCTTCAGCAGCTTCTTGAGCTCTGCGGCATCCATGGGCTCGGCCTCGCGGTAGGCGGGCTCGACGCTCATGCCCCAGAAGAAGTCGCGCGTGAGCATGCGCCCGGCCGGCTGCGGGAAGCGGGTGCCGCTGAGCACGCCGGTCAAGCAGCCCTCGAGCTCGTGATGCCCGATGTCGCTCTCGACTGCGCGCACGTCGGTGGGCTGGCCCTCGGGGTCGACTTTGAAAGCGAAGCGGATGCTGCCGGCCACCCAGCGCGCCGAACGGCGGCCCTGTTCGATGCAGCCGAAGAGCGCCCCGTGCTGGGCGTCCATGGTCTGCACCACGTCGTCGTGGTTGAGGGTGCCCCGCAGCCCCCGCACGCTCTTGTCCTGCGACCGCCCGGCCGGTTTTTGAGGACCACCGGGCGCCGGTGTCGTTGCCGTGGCCGTTTCCGTCCCCCCTCCCGCCTCTCCCCCCGTTGTTATGGGAGTGGAGGTGGCCTGGGACTCGGCCGCGGGGTTTTGGGGAGGTGCTGCCGCGGCTGCCGGCGGCTGCCGGGCCTGGCTGCCGCCGCAGGCGACGAGCGCCCAGCAGGCCAGCGAAAGCCAGCCATAGAGCGCTGCTCGATCGGACCCGGGATGCTCGCGGTGGTGGTTCATACTCACGCGGATTGCGGGCACCCAGGATATCACGCGCTGACGCCGTTTCGGGCCGCTTCACAGCGCTCGGACCGTAGATCACTCCCACATCGCCGATATCGCCGACATCGCCATGCACCTCGCACAAAGTTTTTTCAAAATGCGCCGAACCTCAGCGCACCCATGTCCTGAAGACTGGTGAGAGACGGCGGCGAAGGCCGCTGCTTCGGGTTTCGGTTGCTGTGCGACGCGTGGCGGGTCAGGCGCGCTTGACTCGTGGTGAGTCGGTGGCGCGGCCTCGTACTCGCGCCCCTGTCGCCGTGCGCCGGCGTTCCTCGCCAGCTTTCATCCCCCCTTGGCCGGGGCGATCCGGCAGTACGGAGATCCAACCCATGAATCATTTGCGCCCGCTCGTGTGCCTGTTGGCGCTGTTGCCCATGCTGGGCTGCGGTGACGAGGTCAGCCACCACGACGAAGGCATCAGCGACGATGACCGTCAGTTGCTCGAAGCAATTGCGAGCGATGTGGCTGCCCTGGAACCCGGAGGCGATGGTTTTGCAAGCGACGACCGCAACACGCTCCACGGCATTTCCCAGGAAGTGGCAGATCTGGGTGGCGGCGCGGGCAGCTTCGCCGACGCAGATCGCGCTCTGCTGGCGTCGATCGCCGCGGACGTGGCGCCGGCAGCTGCGATCGACAGCGACGAAAGCTGCCATGCCGTGGTGCCCGGCCTGGAAGTGGCTGGCGCCGATGGCGGCTACCGCGTGCGCCTGACCAGCAGCAATCCCCCCGTGCACGCCACCGGCATGTACGAGTGGGCGATTCAGATTCTCGATGCCGACTACGCGCCCGTCAGCGGCGCCAAGGTGACGGTCGAGACCTGGATGCCCGCCCACGATCATGGCAGCACGGCGGTGAACGTCACCGATGCCGGCAGCGGTGGCGTGTACACCCTGACGGGTCTGAACTTCGTCATGGATGGTCTGTGGGAAGTGCGCATCGGCATCGAAAACGACGGCACCTCGGACGAGGTCGTGATCAACACCTGCGTCGGTCAGACGCCAAGCATGGAGACGTTCGCCGGCCGCGCCGTCTACGTCTTCAGCCATGACGGCGACAGGGCGATGATGGCGATCATCGACGTCGACACCATGGGCCTGGTCAAGGAGATGCAAGTCAACGACGCCGGTTCCTGGTCCGACGCCATGGCCAGCCCCGACGGCAGCAGGGTCTTCGTCAACGACCGGCAGAACGGCCAGGTGCACGTGATCGACGCGGGCATGCAGATGGTCGTCAAGTCGCTCGATATCGGACCCTCGCCCGTGCATATGTTCAACCCCAATCACGGCTCCGAGATCTGGTCCCACGCGGACGCCCAGGGCGCCTTCTACGCCATCGACATCGACAGCCTGGCGGTCAAGGGTCCGGTGACGGCGGCCCTGGGCATGACCGGCCACGGCAAGCTGCTCTACGACCCGGCCATCGCGCCCAGGGCCTACGCCACCAACACGGCCGACGCCGCGGCCTTCCCCATCGATTTGGACCGCAAAACCGTCGGCTACCAGATCAAGCTCTGCGAGAGCGATGCACCGAAGCCCTGCGCATCCGACGGCGATTGCAGCGACGAGGGCGACAGCTGCGACATCGGCGGCAGCGACACCTGCGGCACCACCACCCACAAGGTCGGCGGTACCCACGACGAGGCGATCTCGCCCTTCAACGGCTACGCCTATTTTCAGTGCAGCGGCGGATCCCCCGGCTATGCCCTGGTCGACACCGCGACCGACGCGGTGGTGGCGGACATGGTCGAAGACCTCAGCGGCAGCGCCGCCATGTCGGCCGACCACCGCTTCATTCTGTTGCTGAAGGGCGACGACGTGCACGTGCTCGACACCATGAACGACTCGAGTCTCGAGGATGCCCTCACCCCGGACGTGAGCTTCAGCATGGGCGAAGGCAGCGCGCCGGCCGCCCGCGGCGTTCACTCCTTCGTACCCGGCGGCAACTACAACGACTTGAAGATGATCGTTCCGCAGACCGGTGGCACCAAGGTCTGGATCCTGAACATGGCCATGATCGGCATGATCAACGCCATGCCCGACCACGCCCGCACCGAGGTCGAGGTCGGTGCCCTGACCGCGCCCGAGGGCGCCTCCCACTTCAACCGCCGCGGCGTGGTGGCCGGGCATTACTTCTTCACCATGAGTGATGCGGGCATCGTTCCGGTCAACCTCATGGACGGGACCGCCGGCGACCCCATCGTCATCCAGGGGCTACCGCAGCGCTTCGCCTACGCCGACAACGCTGGCGCTGTCGACGCCAGCGGCGGTGGCGACGGCTCCGGCCACGCGCACTGAGAGCCCTGTGACTCTCACACCCCACGATAACCACACCAACGCAGGGGGATCCCCGCCGTTGCCCTCGAACACCCGGGGCAGGGCGGCGGGCTCCGGCTCCGAGGCTGTGATCGAGTCCCGGGGGCAGCCAGGTGCAAAGGAGGCGGCCGAGGCGACGGGGCCGAAGCTGTCGGGCCAAGACGCCGCCCACGTCTCGGCCTTTGTCTTCCACTATTTCCACCGAGCGAGGCCATGCACACGCGAGTCCGATTCGCCTTCCCGATGATGCTCTTGGCCCTGGCCTGTAGCGACGGCTCGCGGGCCGGCAAGGCCGATGCCGGCAGCGGCGGCGCCTCCAGCAGCGGGGCGATCCGGGATGCCGCAGCGCCTGTCTTCTTCACGCCGGACGCCGAAGTGCTCGCCGACGAGGGCGAAGGCTTTGTCCTGGAAGTGCCCGACGCATCGGTCGCCATGGCCGAAGAGGAAGCGGAAGTCGATGCGCTGGCCGGACTCTCGCCCATCGAGCTCCACTTCGACGTGCGCGTGGGCGAGCAGAGCTTGCGCTGCGGTGAACGCTTCGGGCCCATCGGCGAGGACGGGCTTCAGGCCGAACTCCTGCACCTGCGCTTCTATTTGCACGACCTCTATCTGATCGGCGCCGACGGCAAGGGCCAGGAGATCACGCTGGCCGAGGACGGGCGCTTCCAACACGACGGCGTGGCGCTGCTCGACTTCGAGGATGGCTCGGGGCGTTGCGAAGAAAGCGGTAACGTCTCCGAAAACCATCGCATCGTCGGCGGTGTGCCCGCGGGCAACTACGTGGGTCTGGCCTTCAAGGTGGGCGTGCCCGAGGCCTACAATCACGAAGACCCCACCGAGGCCGCGCCGCCGCTGGACCTGCTGCCCATGCACTGGAGCTGGGCCGACGGATATAAATTCCTGCGTATCGACGCGCGCGAGCAGGGTGGAACTTCCTTCAACATCCACCTGGGCAGCACCTACTGCAACTTCGACGAAAGCCTTGGCCGGGTTCGCTGCGAGCGTGCAAACCGCGCCGAGGTGGTCTTCAAGGCCTTCGACCCGGCCCGCGAGCGCGTGGTGCTCGACTACGGGACGCTGCTCGAGGGCATCGATGTGGTCGCCGAGACCCCCGGCTGCATCGCCGGCGGAACGCCCTGGATCTGCCAGCCGCTGATGGCGGCCTTCGGCATCGACCACGCCACGGGCACCGCCGACCCCGAACTCCAGCGGGCCTTCTTCGCCGAAGAGAGGTGAGTTCCAGGTGCGCGTCGGCAGCGTCGCTGTGCTTTGGGTGAGCGTTTGGGTGAGCGTCCTGGGCGCCTGTGCCGCCGCGCCCGGGAGCGAGTCGGGGCTGTTTGACTGGCAGCTGCCTGTGGGCTTTGAGCCACCGGCGGCGGTCTCGGACAACCCGATGAATGCCGCCAAGGTGGAGCTGGGCCGTCACCTCTTCTACGACCCGCGCCTTTCGCGGACGGGCGAGCAGAGCTGCGGCAGCTGCCATCGCCAGGAGTTGGCCTTCAGCGATGGGCGCGAGCGGGCCCTGGGCTCAACCGGACAGGAGCATCCCCGAAACACCCCCACGCTGGCCAATGTCGCCTACATGCAGACGCTGACCTGGGCCAATCCCGTGCTGCGCGACCTGGAAACGCAGGCGTTGGTGCCGCTCTTCGGCGAGCGGCCCGTCGAGCTGGGCATCGCCGGCGTGGTCGACGAAGTGCTGGCCCGGCTGGCGAACGACCCGATGTATCCGTCGCTCTTCGCCGAAGCTTTTGTCGAGCTTGAAGCCCCGAGTGAGGCCCTGAGCATGCGCGGCGTCACCCACGCCCTTTCGGCCTTCCAGCGCACGCTGATCTCGGGGCGCTCGGCCTACGACCGGCACCTGGCGGGCGAGGCTGAAGCGCTCAGCCCCCGGGCGCAGCGCGGGCTAATGCTCTTCGAGTCCGAGCGCCTGGGCTGCAGCGGCTGCCACAGCGGGCAAAACCTCAGCGACGCCACTGTGGGTCAAGCCGCCCGGGCTGAAAATACCTTCCACAACACCGGCCTCTACGACATCGACGGCGAGGGCAGCTATCCCGAAGCCAGCCCCGGATTGGTGGCCTTTACCGACCGCGACACCGACCGCGGCCGATTTCGCACGCCGACCCTGCGCAACATCGCCCTGACCGCGCCCTACATGCACGATGGCAGCATCGCCACGCTGGACGCCGTGCTCGACCACTACGCCGCTGGCGGGCGCAGCGACAATGCCTTCAAGAGCGAGCGGCTTCGGGGCTTCGAGCTCAGCGCCGAGGAGCGTGCGGAGGTGTTGGCGTTTCTCGGAGCGCTCAGCGACGAAGCGTTTGTCTGTGATGCGGCGCTGTCCGATCCGTGGCGGCCGCGGGACGGTGCATGTCAGGAGGACGTTACCCTGTCGCGGCCCCAAGCGCTGCCATAGCAAGCTCGCGACGCCTCAGTCGTCGAGCTTGCCCAGGTGGCGGATGTCGCGGCCCTTGACCATGAAAACCACCTGTTCGGCCAGGTTGCAGGCGTGGTCGGCCATGCGCTCGAGCCACTTGGCCACCGACTGCTGGTGCACGCCGCGCTCGACCGCCGAGCCGTCCTGCATCATCTTGTTCAGGATGTCGTGGAAGATTCGGGCGTAGAGTTCGTCGACCTGGTCGTCGGTGTCGAGCACGTCCTGAGCCATTTTCGTGTCGGCTGCCACGAAGGCGTCGATGGCGTCGTGGACCATGCCCTGCGAGAGGCGCGCCATGTGGGCGATGTCGTCCCAGGGCACCACCGGCGCCTGGCCGCTCAGATCGCGGGCGCGTTCGCAGATGTTGACCGCCAGATCACCGATGCGTTCCAGGTCGGTGACCATCTTGAGTGCCAGTGTGATGAAGCGCAGGTCGGAGGCGACCGGTTGGCGGCGTGCGAGGATCTGCAGACACAGCTCGTCGGCGTCGACCTCGGCACGGTTGACCTTGTGATCGGACTCGATGGTGCGTTCGGCGAGCTTGGGATCGTCTTCGACCAGGGCGCGCAGGGAATCGGAGATCATCTGCTCGACGCGGCCGGCCATGCGCACCAGGCCGGCGCGCAGCTCTTCGAGTTGCTGTTCGTAGGCCCGATCGGTGTGTCGCTTGGTCATGTCTGTCCCTTCTTCCCGAGCCGTTTGCGGCACTCTCGCTTCACCCGATCGATGGCTACCTATCCGAACTTGCCCGTGATGTAGTCCTCGGTGCGCGAGTCACGGGGCTGGGTGAAGAGGCGATCGGTCGGTGCCAGCTCCACCAAATCGCCCATCAAAAAGAACGCCGTGCGCTCCGAGACGCGCGCGGCCTGCTGCATGTTGTGGGTGACGATGACGATCGTGTAGTCCTCTTTGAGGCTGTGGATCAAATCCTCGACGCGGGCGGTGGCGATGGGGTCCAGGGCCGAGCAAGGTTCATCCATCAGCAGCACCTCGGGCTCCACCGCCAGCGCCCGCGCGATGCACAGGCGCTGCTGCTGGCCCCCCGATAGGCCCGCACCCGGGTCGCCGAGACGGTCTTTGACCTCGTCCCAGAGCGCGGCGCCGCTCAGCGCCCTCTCTACGATGGCCTCGGCGCGGGAAGCGTCAAAGCGGTGGGTCAGGCGCAGACCCGCGAGCACGTTGTCGCGGATCGACATGGCCGGAAAGGGATTGGGCTTCTGGAAGACCATGCCGACACGCCGGCGCAGGAGCACCGGATCGACCGCCGGATCGTAAATGTCCTCGCCGTCGAGCAACACCTTTCCGGAAACCTTGGCGCCGGCCACCAGTTCATGCATGCGGTTGAGGCAGCGGATGAAGGTGGACTTGCCGCAGCCGGAGGGGCCGATGACGGCCGTGACTTCGCGTTCGCCCAGCTCGATATCGATGCCGTGCAGCACCTCATGGCCATCGAAGCTGGCGTGCAGGTCCTCGACCTTGTACTTGGTGGCAGGACGCGGCCCCTGGGACTCGGCCGGGGGTTGTATCGACAGGCGCTCTCGGGCCATGGGTTAGGCTCGCTTTTGCAGACGTGCGCGCAGCACGACCGCTACCGTGTTGAGCAACAGCATCACCAGCAAGAGCACGACGATACCGGCTGCCGCGTTTTCGAGGAAGGCCTTCTGCGGCCGTGAGACCCAGTTGAAGATCTGGATCGGTAGGGCTGTGAACGGTGAGTTTGGTCCATCAGGCAAGAAGGTCACGTAGGTCAGGGCGCCGACCACGATCAGCGGTGCGGTCTCGCCGATGGCGCGCGAGATGGCCAGGATGGCGCCGGTGAGAATGCCGGGCAGGGCCATCGGTAGCACCACCTGGCCGATGGCTTGAAGGCGCGTGGAGCCGAGCGCATAGCAGGCCTCGCGCAGGGCCATCGGCACGGTGCGCAGGGCTTCCCGGGAGGCCATGATCACGATGGGCATCACCAGCAGTGAAAGCGTGCAGGCGCCGGCCAGGAGGCTTCGATCCATGTCCAGGGTGCGCACGAAGAGGCCCAGGCCCAGCAGGCCGTAGATCACCGAGGGCACGCCGGCCAGGTTGGCAATGTTGATCTCGATGAGGGCGGCCAGGCGGCTCCTGTGGCCGTATTCCTCGAGGTAAACGGCGGCGGCCACGCCCACCGGCAGGGCGATGGCGGTGGTCAGGCCGATCAAATAGACGCTGCCCACCAGCGCCGGCAGGATTCCGGCGCGCGAGGCGCGGCGCGAGGGGTAGCTCTGCAGGAAGTCGAGATCGATGCGGCCGAGGGCGTCGAGCAGCAGGTCGCCGATGAGCAGGGCCAAAAGCGATAGCGGCAGCAGCACAGCGAACGCGCACAGCAGGCGAAAGCCGGCTTCTAAGAAGCGCTCCTTGCCGCGATCCTGGAGGTGTTTGGGCGTGGCCATCTCAGTAGCCCTTCTCGTAGCGCTTGCGCAGCTGGTAACTGAAGGCGTTCATGGCGAAGGTGGCCAAAAAGAGCGTGGCGCCGACGACGAAGATGGTCTTGTATTCGATGGTGCCGTGGGGGGTGTCGCCCATGCTGATCTGCACGATGTAGGCGGTCATGGTCTCGACGGGCACGCGCGGGTCGAGGGTCAGGCGCGGTTGCTGGCCGGCGGCGATGGCCACGATCATGGTCTCTCCGATGGCTCGCGAGATGGCCAGGATCACCGAGGCGGCGATGCCCGAGACGGCCGAGGGCAGCACCACGCCCGCGATGGTGGGCAGCTTGCCGGCGCCCAGGGCGTAGGCGCCCTCGCGCAGGCTGCCGGGCACCGAGTACAGGGCGTCTTCACTCAGAGACGAGATCATGGGGATGATCATCACGCCCATGACGATGCCGGCGCTCAGGGAGTTGAAGCCGGAGAGATCGGGGATCAGGGCTTGCAAGAGCGGCGTCACCAGCACCAGGGCGAAGTAGCCGTAGACGATGGTGGGCACGCCTGCGAGCACCTCGAGGGCCGGCTTGAGCAGCTGGCGGCGCCGGCTCGAGGCGAACTCACTGAGGTAGATGGCCGCGAGCAGGCCGAAGGGCAAGGCCACGCCGATGGCGATGGCGCTGGTCATGGCGGTGCCGGCGACCAGCGGCCAGATACCGAAGTGCTTGTCGATGAAGAGCGGCGTCCACTGGCTATCGAGGAAAAACTGGGCGAAGCGGACCTCGCGGAAGAAGCCGATCGTCTCGACCGCGAGCACAAAGATGATGCCCACGGTGGTGACGATGGAGATGGCGGCGCAGCACAGGAGCAAAAGCTCGACCGCGCGCTCGCCCAGGGACGAGGCGCGGGCCCTTAGGCGCTTTCGCGTCGCGCCCGTGCCGGCATCCGTCATCGGCAGCGGCCCGTCCATGACGTCAGGGTGCGGCAAGTAGATCCTCGACGGTGACGCCGACCTTGGAGCCGGAGCCGGCGAAGAGCGAGCCGAGCCTGCGGTCGGCGAAGCGCTTTTCGACCAGCGCGTAGGCCTTGTCGGGCAGCGGGATGTAGCCCACTTCGGGTACCAGGGTCTTGGCGCTCTCGAAGTAAAATTTCACCAGCGCCTCCACTTCCTTGCGCGCGGCGGCCGTCTTGCTCACGTAGATGAAGATGGGGCGCGACAGGGGCTGGTAGCTGCCATCGGCGACACTGGCGGGGGATGGCGCGATGGGGCCTGCGCCGTTGTCGGCCTTGCCGTCGTCGACCGCGACCAGCTTCAGCCGCTCCCGGTTCTCGGCGTAGTAGGCGAAGCCGAAGAAGCCCAGGGCGCCCCTGTCGGTGGCCACGCCCTGCACCAACACGTTGTCGTCTTCACTGGAGGTGAAATCTCCGCGGCTTGCGTGTTCCTTGCCGACGATCGCTTTGGTGAAATAGTCGTAGGTGCCCGAGTCCACGCCGGGGCCGAAGAGATGGACTTCCTCGTCGGGCCAGCCGCTGCGGATCTGGCTCCATTTCTTCACGTTGCCCTGGGCCTCGGGCTTCCACAGGGCGGCCAATTCCTCGACCGTGATGTGGTCGACCCAGCTGTTTTGGGGATTGATGACCACGGCCAGGCCGTCATAGGCGACCGGCAGCTCGACATAGTCGATGCCGTTCTTCTTGCAGAGCTCGACCTCGGTGGGCTTGATCGGGCGTGAGGCGCCGCTGAGGGCGGTCTCGCCGGCGCAGAACTTCTTGAAGCCGCCGCCGGTGCCGGACACGCCGATGGTCACGCGGGCGGGGCTTTTCTTCTGGAACTCCTCGGCCACGGCTTCGGTGATGGGAAAGACCGTGCTCGATCCGTCGATGGCGATGATGGCGGGTTCCTCGGCCTCGCTGGCCCCCGGCGGCTGCTCGCCTTGGTTGGGGGCGTCGGCAGGCGTTGCGGACTGGCCGCAGCCCAGCAGGGCCAAAAGCCCCAGTCCGGTGACGGTCCGGACGACCTTCTCGTGCGTCATGTGGGTCTCCTCGATCGGCAACTGGCCGCTGTTGTGCACTGCCTGTGTGACAGTCACGTGACGCCGAGGCGACATGCTCGAAACTTCACCGCGAGGGAGACGGGGGCCGTTGCGGAGCGGGGTGCACGCCGCCGGCTGAAAACGGCCCTGGCAGCTTTTCGACGGCTTTTCGGGCCCGGCCGGTTGCGTCGGCGGGCCGCGGTGGCAGGTCGTTGGGCGGGTGCTGCCCTATTGGACGCCGACGCAGATCCAGTGAATCCAGTCGCAGATGCAGCTGTAGAAGGGGGCCGGCTGGGTGCCGTAGTCGCAGACGGCATAAACGGGCACGCCGACGCAGGGACCCCAGGGATTTTCCGGCGCGGTGGCCGGGCACTGGGGGATGTTGTTGGGCGAGGGCTCAAGGTCGGCCAGTGATGTGAAGGCGGGCGTCGCCGCGGCGGCGGGATCGCTCGCGGCCGGCGGCGTGGTCGAGGGCGTCGACGAGCCGTCGTCGGTGGTGTCCGGCTCCGGATCTGCCTCGCCGTTCGATGCGTCCGCGCCGCCAGCGCCGGTCCCGGTCTCGCCCGCCGCGGGCTCCCCGTCGCTGCCTTCACCCGCCGCTCCGACCGTCGCAGCAACCGACGTCGCGCCCATTTCGGCGCTGCCGAGGTCACCGGCGGCCCCGCCCGGTTCGGGGGCGGCCATGCCAGCGCTGCCGAGTCCGTCTTCTGAGGTGTCGGCCACCGCCGCGCCCGAGGTGTCGATCGCCGGACCCGTAGCAAAGCCCGCTTCGGTCCCTCCGCAGGCCACCGGCATCAGCAGTGACAACAGCGCGAAATAACGAACGTTCTTGCCTTTCATCCACGAACTCCCGCAGCGTTTCCGAAGCTGACCCTGGCACGCGCGAATGCTGCCCGCATGGGGGCTGCGCGCAGGGGTAAGATTTCCAGCGCGGGGGGTAAGGGTGCGCGTCGCGTCGGCGCCTCCCGTGCCGCCCCAACAGCGCAGTGTGGCGTCGAACCGCCGTGGGCCGCCACGGTACGGGAAAGCGATCGCCCCGAGCCTCGGCAGGCATTCAGGCCGCGGCCGCTCGCCAAAGCAGCAACAGCCCCCGACCGGCTCGCTCTCTCACGCCTGATGCCCTGCGCAGCACACCGAGCGATCGGCGGGCAGCGAGTCTTGATACGGGGTTTCTGGGCCTGGCTGCGCAGATGCCACCCGCACTTGGCTCGGGGCCAGTGGTTACGGTTCGCGATGGCGGCAATCAACGCGCTGCACCACCGTGCCGTGGTCGAGTTCGAGGCTCGGCACCTGGCTCGAACGCTCGGCGCAGGCCTCGCAACAGCTGCTGCAATAGGCCGCGGCCCATGGATCGAGGGCGAGCACGCCACGGGCCCGATGCTCCTCGAGTAGCTCCATGCACGCCTGGATGCAGTGGCCGGGCTCGGTCAGTCCAGCGCCGTCGACCGCGCCAAGCCGGCGGGCACTGGCCAGGGCGGAGGTATTGGAATCGTGGGGAAGGGTTTTGTCGTTGTCGTTCATGCCTCGCAGTGATTGCGAGGAGCGTGCCAGCACCGATCAGCCACGATTTCCCCGGATCTCACCGCTGCCTCGGTGGCAGCTGAGCGTTGCATGGACATCGCGCAGGTACGGTGCGCATGGGGTGCCCATGGCTCGGCCGGGGATCGAATCTCCGAAGTCGGCGACGACCCCATCGAACCTCGCCTGGGGGTCTGCGCCGCGATACAGCACGCTGCCTTCGGGGTGGTCGGCGCCGTTGCCGATGTATTCCAGCCAAGGGCCTGCGAAGAGCACTCGGCGAACTCTGCGGCAGGCAGCAGTCCGTCCGAGGGCGAGTCGGGGCAGCCCGAACTCAAGGCGACGGGTGATTTGCGGGAGCAGGCCGAGCAGAGCGGCAACATCCTCGCGTACGGCCAATCTAAAGCGAACATCGGTGCGGGTCATCGTTGGTAGCGTGGTCCAGCTTCAAAACGTCAGTCAAAGGCTTCGACCTCGCCCCGTGACGCTTCGGGCACCAATCGCCCCTCCAAACCCTCGCGATAGATCTTCGCTACGATGTCTTCGATCGGGGCCTCCTGCAGCGTCAGGTCGCGGATCGGGGCTTTGTCCGCGAGCCACGCGATGAGCTGGGGCGCTGCGATGGCTTCGCGATCGAAGCGTAGGAGCAGACGTTCGGGGCCGCGGTCCTCTTCTCGCACGCCCTGGGGCAGCTCGTCGGGGGCGCGGCCTTCGAATTCCACCAATAGTGTGCGCTCGCGGCCCAGGCGTTTGCGTAGCTCGTCCATGGCGCCGTCGAAGACGAGCCTGCCGCGGTCGATGAGGATGGTGCGGGCGCACAGGCGCTCGATGTCGGGCATGTCGTGGGTGGTGAGCAGGATGGTGGTACCCCGTTCGCGGTTTTCTGCTTCCAAGAACTGACGGATGGTTTCCTTGGCGACGACGTCGAGGCCGATGGTGGGCTCGTCCAAGAAGAGCAGGTCCGGCGCGTGCAGGAGCGCTCCGGCCAGCTCGCAACGCATGCGCTGGCCCAGGGAGAGCTTACGCACGGGGGTGTCGAGCAGGGGGGCGATCTCGAGCATTTCGACGAGGCGCTCCTGTTGCCGCCGGAAGGCGTTGTCGTCGATGCCGTAGACGTGCTGCAAAAGGGCGTAGGACTCGACCACGGGCAGGTCCCACCACAGCTGGGTGCGCTGGCCGAAGACGACGCCCAAATGCGCCACGTGGGCCAGGCGATCGGCGCGAGGCCTGCGGCCCGCGACCGTGACGATACCGGCGCTCGGTTCGAGCACGCCGGTGAGCACCTTGACGGTGGTGGACTTGCCTGCGCCGTTGGGCCCGATGAAGCCGACGAATTCGCCGGCGGCAATCGAGAAGCTGATGTCGTCGACGGCGGCGACCTCGTCGTGGCGCGGGTCGAAGAGGTTTTTCAGCGGTCCCAGCGCACCGCGATGGTGGCGCGCGACCTTGTAGTGCTTTTTGAGGCCCTGGACTTCGATCATGGTCTCAGCTCCCGGTGGATTCGTAGCGGCGAAGGCCCGCCGTGAAGGCGAGTTGGCCAAGCAGCATGACGGTGGCGCAGACGAGCGGCGACAGCGCCGGCAACCAGGTGGGAAAGCCGGCCTCTTCGACACGCCCGAGGGCGGCCAGGGCCGGGAAGTAGTTCACGAAGGCCAGCGGGATCAGGTAGGTGACGACGCGCCGAAACCAGTTCTGGTAGATCGAGACCGGGTAGGTGAGCGTAGTGGAGCCGCCGTAGGTGAGCATGTTCTGCAGCTCCGAGGTCTGCCCCAGGGTGATGAATTGGGACGCAGCGCCCAGCATCAGGATGCCGACGAAGAAGGTGGTGCCGCCGAGTACGCCCAGGGTGATCCAGGCAACTGACAGCGCTCCCAGTTGCAGACCCACGATGCCGATCAGGAGCACAAAGAGGCTCTGCAGCACGCCGCCCAGGCGCCGTAGCTGGAAGTTATTGGCCGCAATCTGGGTGAGCAGGCTGCGGGGGCGCAGCAGCAGGCGGTCGAGCTCGCCGCGCACGAGGATCTGGGCGAAGGCCTCGAAGCCGTTGCAGAAGGTCTCCACCAGGTTCCAGGAGGTGCGCACCATGCCGTAGAGCAGGGCGAGCTCCAGGATCGACCAGCCCTGCAGCTTGCCGAACTTGAGCACCAGGAAGTAGATGGGCAAGAACTCGCTGAGCAGGGTGAAGGTGTCGGTGAAGGCGCCGATCCAGAAGGAGGTGCGGTACTGCATTTGACCACGCACGGCGGCGCCGATCAGTCGTCTGTAGACCCCGAGTTCTTCGAGCCATGTGCCCATACGCCTGCTCCCGGGCTAGCCGCCGAGCGCGGCCAGTCGGCGCACGCCCCTGAGTTCGATGGTGTGGGCGGCCAGCATCAGCGCCAGCGTCCAGCCGAGCTGGTGGGCCAGGGCGTTCAGAAGCGCCGCGCCCTCAAGTTTTCCCGTGGCCAGTGCCACCGGCGTGTAGACGGCTCCGCGGAAGGGCAGTAGCTCGCACACGCTCCGGAAGCCGTCGGGGTAGAAGTCCAGCGGCACCACCACGCCGCCGCAGATAAAGGTCGCAAAGAAGACAACACGCACCGGTCCGCGCGGATTTTCCAGCCAGTAGGCCGAGGCCGCTGCCACGTAGATGCTCAGGGCGCCGATGGCGGTCCCCAGCACGAGCGACAGCGGCAGCAGCAACAGGCGCGGGGCCAGTGGGGGGACGAGCGAGAACGTCAGGCAGGCGCCGCCGTAGAGCACGACGGTGCGCGCGAGCAGGAAGTAAACGGCGTCGCCGTAGGCTTCGCCCAGGTGCCGCGCCCACAGCCGAACCGGGCGCGCCAGATCCACCACCACGTCGCCTTCGAGCACGCGCCGCGAAAGCTCGATGCCGACGGCCGCGGTCATCACTCCGAGCGCCATCATCAGCGCTTCGGAGGTGGCGAAATAGAGCACGGTGTCGTGGGCCGACCAGCCCGCCACCGTGCGCCCCCCATCGCCAAAGAAGGCCAGGAAGACCTGGGCGTGGATCAGGAAGAAGAAGAAGTTGACCAGCACGCCCGTGACGTTGGCCAGCCGGTAGGCGGCGCGGCGCTGGAAGGCACAGCGCGCGTAGCGGGCGTAGGCGCGGAGGGGCGGGGACATGGCGGGCGCAGGGGCAAGGCGGCCAACCTTGGGGCTCGCGAAAGAATAACTTCCCCCTTTGGTGCGTGACGGCGGAGTGCGATCGGGACGGCGCCCGGAGAAGAATCCGCAGTCGTACCCGAGGTACATCGAGGAATTCTTCGAGGACGCACGGCCCGAGCGTGCCCGCCGGTGCGTGCCAAAGGGGGAAGTTATTCTTTCGCGAGTCCTTAGCTGACAAGTGTGGGTCGTGCCAGCCGGGATTTTTTCCGTGACACTCAGCTCGGCAGCCGCGTCAGGCCGCTGAAGCCCGGGAAGCCGCCGCCGCTTTTGCCCCCGACCATGATGATCGCGGTGTCGAGGCGGCGTGCCAACGCCAGCGCCAGGCTACCGAAGGTGTTGTGCCCCGCCACACGCTGCAGGCCCAGCACCATCAGATCGCGTTCGGCCGCGCGCTCGGAGATCACCTCGATCGGGTCGCCGCCACAGACGATTTCGACGCTGTGGGGGCAGCTGACCTCTTCGGCGGCCAGTCGGCGCAGGCCGCGCTCCAGGGATGCGAGCTCGGCGTCGGATGTGCCTTCCGGTACGACGCGCAGGAAGTGCACCTGGCGGCTGCGACCGCGCCCCAGGCTCGACAAAAGCCGCGCGCGCAGCTCGTCGTGACGGCCGCGGCCGCCGATGGGCACCAGGACCCTGTGGACCTCGTCCAGGTTCCAGCGGTCGGGGGCACGCAGCACCGAGACGTCGCAGTCGAGTCGGCCCATCAGGCGCTCCACGTTGTCGGCGGCGCCGCGTTGGTCGAGGTCGCTGAGGCCGATGAGCACGCGCTCGCACTGGCGCTCTTCGGCCACGCGCTCGATCTCCTTCCAGGGGTCGGCCGCCACGGTGACGGTGGCCTCGGGGCGATGGCCGATCTCGAAGGCGCGCGTCAGGCCCAGCTGCAGTGTGCGCTGGGAGCCCTCGATGCTGCGGGCGGCGTTGCGCGCGACGCGGGCGGCGCTCGCGGCGTCTCGGCCGCCGGGGGCGGCGCCGCCGTCGTCGTCTTCGCCGCTGAGCACGACCGACAGGAGCAGTACCTTGCCGAATTGGGGCGGCGCCAGGGCCGAGGCGACCTGCACCATGGCCGCGGCGTTGTCGGGGTTGCCCACGGGCACCAGGACCAACGGTGAACGGCCGCGCAGCTTGGCCAAGGTGGTATCGCGGGCCTCGGCGGCGGCGTCGACGACTTCGGCGCGGTCGGAGAAGAGCGCCAGGTAGAGCAGCACGCCAAGGCCCAGCCACACCAGCGCGATGGCGCCGGCGTTGGGCTCGACCACGGCCTGGAAGATAGACAGCGCCAGGCAGGCGCTGCCGCCAACCACGGGCACCAGAGGAAAGAGCGGCGCGCGGTAGCCGGCGTGCACGACGGGCAGTCGTTGGCGCGCCAGATAGGCCGTGTAGTGGGCCAAGGCGAAGGAGACCAGGAAGATCAGGCTGGCGGTGGCGCCGGCGGCCGCCAGGTCCGGCAGCATGAAGAGCAGGGCCGCCATCGCCAGGGCGCTGGCGTAGATGGCGACCACGGGCGTGCCGCGGCGCTTGTGGGCGATGCCCAGGATCCAGGGCAGCGTGCGATCGCCGGCCATGGTCTCGGCCACGCGCGAGGCGGCCAAGAGGTTCGCGTGCAGGGCCGAGAGCGTCGACAGCACCGCCGCGATCATCACCAACCAGTAGCCCACCTCCCCCATGTAGTTGCCGGCGGCGGTGGCCATCAGCGTGTCGGGCGCGCGCTGGGCCATGCTCTGGATGTCTTCACCCGGCCCGACGCCGACGCTGGCCACCAGCAACAGCAGCGGTAGGTAGATGGCCAGCGCCACCGCAAGCGACAGGAACATGGCGCGCGGGATGGTGCGCACGGGATCGCGAATCTCACCGGCCACCGCGGCGATCAGGTCAAAGCCCTGCAGTGCGATGAAGGTGAAGCCCATGGCCGCCAGAAGGCCCGTCATGCCGCCGGGCGCAAAGGGCAGCAGCGTGGCCCGGGCGGTGCCGGCGGGGCTCGTGACGAAGGCCCACAGGCCGGCGAAGACCAGCACCCCCAGTACGATCACCTTGCCGTAGGTCTCGAACTCGCCGCCGCCGGTGGCGCGACGGATCAGCGACAGGGCATAGCCACTGATGGCCAGGGTTGCGCAGCCCACGGCGGCGCCGTGACTGGTCAGCCAGGCCGGCGGCGGGCCCAGGGCGATGCGCCAGAGGTCGGCGATGACGGTGACGCCGTAGACGCCCAGGCCCAGGGCGTAGAGCACACCGGCCACAATGTAGGCCGCCCACAGCACCCAGCCGGCGGCGAAGGCCGCTCGCACCGAAAGCACGCGGCGGGCGAAGGCGTAGGCGCCGCCCGACTCGGGAAAGGCGCTGGCCATCTCGGCGAAACTCATGGCCGTGAGCACGGCCAAAAGGCCGTTGACGGCGAAGGCGACGACGGCGGCGGGGCCGGTGTGGGCAAAGGCGGTGCCGGCCAGCACCAGGATGCCGCCGCCGACGATGGCGCCGATACCGATGCGGGTGGCGCCGAGCAGGCCCAGGCTGCGCGTGGTGGACTCCTCGCTCACCGGCGCAAGGCTACCATTTCGCGCCGGGCTCCGTGTCGACGACTGCGCCGGCTATTCGAGGCCCGGTGGTGGGCAGGTGTAGCTGACGCCGAAGCTGCGCAGCCGCGGTGTGGTGCCGGTGATTTCGCCACAGGCGTTATTGCTGCTCTGGTCGCCGTCGGGAGAGACCAGGCGGATCTCCACCTGGATGAAACGCCCCTGTTGGGCGGCGCCCTCCAGGAAGGGCAGGATTCCGTCGGGGGCTCTCGCATCCGGGCACGGTGGCCACTTCGAGCCAGCTGGCCTGTTCGGCGGCGGCCTGATCCTTGCCCACGCGGATGCGGAAGACGATGTAGGAGCCGGGGGGTAGCTCGGCATCCCAGGTGAGGTTGCGCCACTCGGTGGCGGCGTTCACGCCCGAGCCGATGCAGGTGTTGAGGTTTTGGATGTAGGTGCTGGGCTCCCGCGAGGCCAGACGCAGCTGCTGGCCGGTCATGTCCGAGTAGGTATGGGCGGCGAGAAAACCGCGCAGGCAATCGTGCCTGGAGCTTTCACTCTGGGCCTTTTCACCCACGGTGATCGCGCACGGCCGCGAGCAACTGCTCGCAAATCACCTCGGGCACGTCGGCCGAGTGCTCTGCGATGCGGGCGGCGACGGCGCGAAAACGCCCGCGGTCGTCATCGGCGAAAAGCCGGCAGGCGGTGACTCGGGCCTCGATGAGTTGTCCCGAGGTGAACCAGTGGAGGATCTGCCAGCGCTCGGCCAGGTCGCGGGTGGGACCCAGCTCGACGCGCGGGTAGATGAAGACGCTGGGCACGCCGAGCACGGCGGCCTCGGCGCTCATGGTGCTGGACTCGCCGACGATCAGGGAGGCGTGGGCCAGGGCGTGGTGCATACGCTCAACTGGTAGTGAAAAACGATGGGCTTCGAGTTCCGCGGGCAGCGCGCCCTCGGAGGAGACGAAGACCCGGCCGTGTTCGGCCAGGGCCCGCACCATGCCGACCTTATCTTCCAGTCGTAGACCGCTGCGGCCCAGGTCGTGGCTCGCGCCCCAGCCCACGAAGCGCACGATGCAGTAGCGCTCGCCCGGGTTAACGCCCAGTTCGGAGAGCACGCTGGCGTCGGGCTGAAAGAGCGCCGGGTGCAGATAGGCACACTCGTGGTAGCCGGCGTAGCGCACCTGGCCCCGGCGGTCTGTGCGGCCGTAGACCTCGGGCGTGCACAGGCGTGTGGTGAAGGGGTAGGTGACGGCGTTCGAGAGGGTGGCGCTCTCGGTGTCCGAGAAGACCACCACCGGCACGCGCAGGGCGTAGCCGACCGCGGCGATGAAGGTGCCGCCGACGGCGGCGAGCACGTCGGGCTGCAGGCGCCGAATCGCGAGCGCCAGACGCAGCTGGCGTGCGAGCAGGGTGCGCGCCATGCCCAGCGGCCCGGGCAGGGCGCCGCCGAAGAACTCGATCGAGGTGCCCGTGCGCCGGGCCAGCTCGATCAAGATGTCCTTGTCACGCCCGGTGAGCACGACCTCGTGTCCCCGCTCGCGCAGGCGCGCGATGGCGTGGGAGAAGAAGTGCAGGTGGGCCGGGTGGGTGATGTCGATCAGGATCCGCATCGGCGGCGTCGCTTGGGCTCCCGTGGGACTTCAATCGTCTGTGCCGAACGGGCGGGACGAGCTCGAAGGCCCGCGCTCACCGCCGGCGGCGGCCAGGCGCAGCGTCTCGTCGGGGCTCGCGGACGCGGCTAGCCCCTGGCTGTGGCCGCGGCGCTCGGGCGCAATCCTGCGGTAGAGCACGCGTAACATGCGGTTATCCTCCATGTCGAACCACATGCCGAAGAGCAGAAGCTGCAGGCCGCTCATGACCAAAAAAGCGCTGAAGAGCGCGCTGGTGGTCGCCACCGGAGTACCCTGGGTGAAGCGGTGGACCAGTAGATAGAGCCCGAGCAGCGAGCCGCCGAAGGACGAAAGTGCACCGGTGGCGTAGAAGAGCACCAGGGGGTGGAAGTTGTGAATGATGTACTTGTGGCCCATGCGCCACAGAAAGCCCTTGAAGATCAACCAGCTGATGGTGGGCACGACCTTCCAGATCTTCATCTTGGATTGTTCGCCCACGTTGTAGACCGGCTCGATCGGCACATCGACCACGCGCATATTCCACACGTTCAGATGCACCAACATGTCATTGGGGTAGCCGTAGCGGGGGTAGAGCCCGTCCAGGTCGAGCAGACGCAGGGCCTCGAGCGAAATGGCGGTATAGCCGGTCTGCGAGTCGACGCTATGCCAGTAGCCGCTGGCCACCTTGGTCAGCATCGAGAGAAAGGCATTGCCCAGGAAGCGATGCTTGGGGATCGTGCCCCAGGCGTTGTTGTAGAAGAGGCGATTGCCCTTGGCGTAGTCGGCGGCGCCGTGGGCCACCTGCTCGACCAGCAGCTCGAGCTCGGCCGGCGCCATCTGCCCATCGCCCGCCATCACGGCGGTGATGTCGATCTCGAGCTCGCGCGCCCGCTCATATCCGGTGGTGATGGCGCGGCCGACGCCCTGGTTTTGCCGGTGTTCGATGAGCTCGATGCGGCCTGCACGATCGCGCTCTTGCACGTAGCGCTGCACGGTCGCCACCGTGTCGTCGCGGCTTTGATCGTCGACCACCAGCACCCGATCGACGAAGTCGGGCATGGTCTCGAGCACGGTGCCGATCTGGGTCTGCTCGTTGTAGCAGGGGACGACGACGGCGACGGTCTTTCCTTCGTACATCGTTTTGCCGGCACGGGGCCGGGCGCCAGCATTCTCGACGCCAGCGGCCCTCGCGTGGCCTTCTAGCACAAATCGTGGGTTCCTACGGCAGAATGTAGCCGTAGCGCTCGGCCAGGGGCACCTGCCGGCGCACAGCCTCGCGCTCGGCGGCGCTCCAGCGCTCGAAGGGCGCCCGCGGGCCGCCGTGCTGGACGTTGACCCGCCGCTGGTGCATGCGCCCGATCGCACGCCGTCCGATGCGGGCACCGATGAAGTCGCACAGCCCGGCGGTGGCCTCGAGGTCGCTGAACATATCCTCGCTGCGGATGCGCATGACGCGCGAGTCGGGCAGCTCCGCGACGAAGTCCTCGATGAAGCTCTGGGTCTCGTTCCACAGCCAGGCGAGCCTTTCGACGGTCGAAGCCCGCTGCCAGGCTTCGGCGTCGGCCATGGTCGGCCGCGCCAGGTCGTAGTAGCTGCCGCTATACCAGCGCCGACGCACGCCGCTGCGCACAAAGTCGCCCGGGTTGCGCACCAGATGCACGAAGCGCGCGCGGGGGTAGACGCGCAGCGCCGCCGGGGCCAGGAAGGTAATGCGGTGGTTGGTTTCCACGTAGCGCATGCCGCGGATGTGGGCATCGAGCAGGTAGCCGTCGCGGGCGGTGCGCACGATCTCGTGGAAGAGGTCGGGCTCGCCGGCGTAGCGCTCGTAGGCCATGCGGCTCTCGCGCAATAACTCGGGGTGATCGCTGTGGTTGACACGCAGGGCGCTGTCGTGGGCCAGCAACTCGGTCAGCCATTTGGTGCCACAGCGTCCCGTGGACAGCACGAAGACCGGCTCCACCACGTCGAGTACGGCGCCGTCGACATCGCCGAGATTGAGCTGGGTGGCCTTGACCGGCCGCAACATGACGCGGGCCGCCAGCATTGAGCGCTCGACGAATTCGGTCAGCAGCGCGGTCGTCTGGGCCTTTCGATCCATGGTCGCAGGCTGCACTTACTTCAATTTGGCGCAAAGTTCACGGCGCCTGCACCTGCATTGCGGCGCCGCGCGCGTGCCAGTGGTCGCAGATTTCCGCCATCGTCGCGATCCAGGCCCCGCGCCGCTTGGCGGCGGTGATCTGCGCTTCGTAGAAAGCGACCTCGGCCGGGTACTCGTGGGGGGAGAAGGTGCGCTGGTGCCAGTCCAGCACGATCAGGCCGCCTGCGCTCGCGATGGCCTCGAGCTGCATCTCGGCGTGGCGGCGAACCCCTGGTCGCGACAGGCCGATGATGTCCATCAGCGTGATCGGAAGCTCGAGCATGCCGCTGTCGTCGACCTCGAAGGGCTCGAGGCACGGCGCCTCGCTCCAGGCACGGTCGGCGGCGCCCAGGGTGGAGTCGACTTCGAGGCCGATGGCGCGCTGGTGCTGGAAGGTGCGCGGACGCACCAGGTTGAGGTGATGCTGGCGCGTGCTGCGAACGCGGTCGCCGACGATGTCCTCGAGCCGGGCTTTCTCCCTGGCGAGCAGCGCGCGGTCGTCGAAGGAATAAAATGAACCGTGCAGGCCGATCTCCCAGCCGCCGCGTTTCAGGGCGGGGATGGTTTGGGCCAGGCGCCTGTCGCCCAGGTCGTAGCGTCCCATGAAACGGGGATCAAAACTTTTGGTTGATTCATCCAGAAACAACACCGTCGAGCGCACGCCGAGGCGATCTTCGAGCGCCATGATGCGGTCGAAGTTCCAATAGGGCTCATCGCCCATCAGGCGGTGCAAGAGCGAGCGCGCCTGCACGCGCAGGGCGCGCGAGCCTCCGCGCACGGCGTAGTAGAGGTAGTGGTAGGCCTGCTTGTGAATGCGGTCGACGTCGTGGGTCAGGCACAGGGCGTAGGGCGCCCCGGCAGGCCAGCGGGGCGTGGCTTCGGAAGTCTGGGCTGACGGGCTCACGCTGCAGCACCGTCCGCGTCGAGGCGCGCCAGGCGGCGTTTGAGAATGAAGGAGGAGCCGGTTCCCAGAAGCACGATCCAGGTGGTGGCCACGATGCGATCGACGGTGGCGATCAACACCCCGCTGATCGCTGCCTGGCCCAGGGCGCCGGCGGCCAGGCCGCTGAGCCCTTCACGCAGGCCGATGGTTCCGGCCGGGACCAGCGAGACCACTGCCGAAGCGCGGGTGGCCGCTTGCAGCACCATGGCCGACGCAAAGCCGGTGTCGTAGCCGAGAAAGCTCGCGACGAGAAAAAAGCGCGCGCCCATCACGAAGTTGGTGATGCTGTCGAACAGCAGCCAGCTGGCGAGCGCTGTCGGTCGGCGCAGCATTTCTTCGGTACCCGCGCGCAGGGCGGTGAGCAGGGCGCGCAGGCGCGTCGTGGCGACGGCACCTTGGGTCGCGACTTCGACGGCGGAGCGCCTCAGCCACAGACCGGCGGCCACCGCGAGGCAGGGCGCGATCACGAATGCGCCAAAGCCCACCCAAAGTGGCCATGCCGCCGCATTCGTAGGGGAAGCGGTGCTGACGATGAAGCATAGGCCCACCACACCAGCGACCACGATGGCCGACAGCTGCATGCCCATGAAGCCGAGCCCGAACTTCAGATAGTCGAGGCTCGCCACGCGCTTCAAATAGGCCGCGCGCAGGGGCGTGCCCAGATTCAGCGGCACCAGATTCACAAAGCTACCGAACTCGATGAGACAAAAGGCCTCCCACAACTCGAGCCGGGCGCCGAAAAGCGTGACGCTGCGGCGCAGCTTGCCGGCCAGGGCTACATGTCCCAGCAGCACGATCGCCGACAGGAGGGCGAGCTGGGAGGGCTCGAGCTTCTCCAGTCGCTGCCATTCGTTCGAAAAGCGCGCCAGGTAGACGACCAGGGCTGCGAGCAAGAGCAGCGCCAGGGCGGCGCCCAGGATGCGTCGAAGGCGCTGCCTGCGATCGGCCCTCAGCTCGGCACTGCCCTCGTCCATGCGTCGTCGCCAGTGTGGAGCTCAGCGCGCGGCCGCTCCAGCCTTGTCTTTGGTGTCGGTCTTGGGATCGGACTCGATGAAACCCAGACCCTCGAAGATCTGTCCCTTGCCCTTGATGTCAGGGCGCGTCAAGTGCTCGCCGTAGCGCAAGCGCAGATCGACGGCCTCATCGGCTCGCGCGCGGTGGCTGCCTGGCTCTAGATTCAGCACCTCGCCGGGTTTGCGCAGGCGGCCGTCGATCCAGACGTCGGTCTCGGCTTCGACCGTGTAGGGGCCGGCGATTGCAACCTGAAAGTTCCGGTCCTTGCCACCGAGTTGGCGCATGAATTTCCCGGCAACCCAGACGGGGCCCCAGTGGTGGATGTAGTTTTTCTGGAGGGTCGCGAAGTCGGCCTGCAGCAGGCGGTGGGACTTGGGTCCGGTTTGCTTGTAGGGTCGGTGCAGGGAAAGGGAGGCGATGTTGACCAAGACCATTTTTGGCTGATGGCGGGTGATCAGCTGCTCGAAAATCGGTTGGCCGGCATCGCGCACGCGCTCGAGCATTAGCGATGACATCAGCGGTCCCACCTTTGGAAAGGAGGCGATCATGCCGCAGCGGTCGATGTAGGGCACCGGCTCGGGGAAGATCTCGTGCACGCCGTCGATGACTCGTTTCTGAAGCGTGATGCGATCGCCGCCGTTGAACTCGCTGAAGCGCAGGACGTTGTGGTGCAGGGGCCACAGCAAGAGCAGCAGACCCGAGATGAGCAGCAGCGGGCGACGGGCCGCTCTTGCTTCGAGGCGCGCGAGGACCACGGCAGTCGTGAGCGCGGCGGCCGGGATGATGGTGACGTAATAATAGGCGTAGGAATTGCGGTAGAAGACGATGGTCGAAAGCGGCAGGGCGAAGCTCAGAAGCTGCAAGGCTCGCAAACGCGCGCGTCCCTCGAGGTACACGGCGTCGGCGAAGCAGAGCATTACGCCCAGTGCACAAAGCACCCAGAAGGCCAGGTCCCAGCGCAGCGTGCTCAGCAGGGTCTTGCCGTGCGGGAAGAGCTGCTCGGCATCCATCAGTCCGGCGGCGCGGCCGAGGAAGCGTCGATTGGTGTCGGCGCCGGAGTCGTCGAGGCCGGTCGAATGCCATAGGAGCAGGGAGCCGAAGACCAGGGTGGCGGTGGCGGCGGCGGCGACGAGCTGCTCGACAGTGCGCCGCCGGGGTTGCTCACCGAGGTAGAAGTGGGCGAGCCACAGTAGCGCCAGGGTGGGAGCAAAAAGGGCGATCTTGATCGAGAGCAGGGCGCCCAAGCCAAGCGCGGCGCCCGCCATCATGCCAGCGCCGCGGTGGCCAGGCCTGAGAATCAGGGCGGCTGCGGCGAGCGTAAAGCAGCAGGCCAACATGGGGTCGGCGCGAAAGGTCTCGCCGTGGCGCATCAGCAAGGAGAAGCTCACGCTGGCGGCGACGGCGAAGAGGCCCGCCAGCGTGCCGAGCAGGGCGCGCCCGATGGCGAAGACGAAGCCGCAGGTGAGCAGGCGCGTCAGCATCAGCCCATCGCGCGCCGCGATCAGCTGCTGGGCCTCGTTGCCCTCGACCGAGGGCAGCCAGGCGAAGAGGTGCACGTGGAAGGTCTGCAGCGCCCAGCCCAGCTCGCCGCGTTGGAACTGGTAGATCTTGCTGAGGTAGTTGAACTCGTCCCAGTTCAGGTTGAGCGCCACATGGTTTAGCCGGAACTTCGCCCACAGGGCGTGGACGATGAAGCAGAGCAACAGCGCACTGCCGAACCAGGGCCCCCACTTCGTTCGCCACGGCCGGCGCGCCTCGGACATGGGCGCCAGGGTAGTCGAAGCCTGGGACGCGACAAATTCGTGGGGCACCGCGCAAGGCAGGTAGACGCGCGCGCAGCCACGGGCAGCGGTGCCATGCCGGCGCCGGCTGGCAGGTGCTGCGCCATCGAAGGGCGCGGCGAGCCTGGGCTCAGGAGCCGCCGCAAAATAAGTTGACCGCTTGGCACGCGCCGGCAGGTCCGCTCGCGGCTTGCCTCCCCGTGAAATTCCTCAAAATAGCTGCGCTACTGCTGCGGATTTTCCTCCGGTCGCACCCGCGAATCGCACCCCGTCTGAGCGGCGAAATGTAGCGTTTATGCTGCGGCGGCGCCTCAGTGCGCCGAGAGCTGCATCTGGCGCTCGATGAACTCGGCCAGCTCCTTGGGCTTGGGGCGCTCGGTCCAGGACATCTCGAAGGCGTACTCGGGGCTCGGCGTGCCATCCGGGAAGGCGGCGCCCATCATCGAGACCACGCGCAGCAGCGGGCTGATCTTGTCGGCGGTGACCACGATGCCGCAGCGCTCGCCGTGGCACATGGAGGCCATGGTCTGGGTCAGGGCCGAGGGCGACTTCAGGGCTTCCTGGTAGCGGAACTGGAATAGGGCGTAGGTGGAGGGGTCGCCCAGCATCAGGACTTCGATCATCTCTTCCTCGGTGATGCGGCCCTGCAGGAAGTCTTCCTTCTTGGCGGCCAGGTGAGCGGCGCGCTTGATCTCTTCTTCGGCTTCCTGCTCCGGGGTCAGGCCGCGGCGGAAGAAGTTGATATTGATGCCACGACCCGAACTCATCAGCTCCTGGCGCAGGGTGCCGCCCGTGGCGAAGTTTTCGTTCACGTAGGCGCAGCTGCGGCTGGCAGCGGTGCGGCAGCCCTCGTAGATCGACTGCCAGTTGTCGGTGAAGTCGTTCCAGCCGCGCACCTTGGTGGCCGTGAAGGCGGGCACGTCGTCGGCCTTGGAACTCATCAGATAGCCGCTGGCGTTGAGCCAGCCGGTGTTGGAGTCGGTGGCCGCCCCGGTCTTGCGCACCTGGATCGCCGCGTCGCGGGCACCGGCCTGCTTGGCGGTGTTGAGGATCAGCGCCACCGTCTCGTAGGGCATATTGGCCTGCAACCGCAGGGCCACCGATGAGCGCGAAGGCGAGCGCATCTTCTCGGCCAACTTCGTGATAATGCCGTTTTGCTGCTCCTTTTCATCGACGAAGCCCTTGTCGAGATTGGCGACGGGCTCGCCGTCGAGGCGCAACTGCTCGGTGGTCGACTCGACCTTGTAGGGATTGCTCGGCGCGGGATCGGACGTGCGCAGTGAGACCGGCAGCTCCAGGTCGGCCAGTGGACGTCCCATTTCGTTTTCGGGGCTCGCGCCGGGCGCGCCTTCTTCCTCACCGCCGCCTTTGAGCTTGTCACAGCCCAGCACGGCCACAGCGAGGCAGCAGGAGATGATCAGCAACTCGAGGGTACGGCGTGAACTGTGCATGTTTCGCACGATAGCTTACTTGTGGGACTCTGTAGTGGTCTGAAGGCCGAAAAAGTCGAAAAAAATTCCAGCTTTTTGCGTCCGAAATTGGGGAGGGATGTCCCAGGAGGTGGCCCGATTCGCGGGTGACTCGAGCAATTCCGCGAGTGATCACGCGCATTTCCCAGTTTCGGGGCCGAATACCCGGCTAGCGTCTCAGCCGCCGCGGCTCGAGCCAGAAGCGGCCGCCGATTCCCAGGCCGGCGGCATGTCCGCTACGGCGATGGCGGCGCCCGCGAACGGCCGGGCAGAAACCTGCGGCTCCTGGAGTCGCGGCGCATCCCGCGGCATCGAGCGGGGCGGGTGCGGCTTCGATGGCTGGCGTTGATGCTGTCGTTGCGAAATCGAGGGGGCAGCGCAGTAGCCCAATACGGAAGTCTGGATGGGACGGGAGGCTCGATCCGGGGACAGCTGGATCCCGGTCTGCAACAATCGGCTGTCGGGCCGAGGCTCGCTGCCACGATGGACGCCGGGGCGCGAGCCAGATACCCCGTGACCTTCTGTGTCACTACGTCGCCCGCTCCGCCACCACGGAGGCCGAGAGCGCCGGGGGAGCTGCCCCCGCACCTGGTGACTTCGCCGCGCTCGAGACCGAGGCCAGCGACAGTCTTTACGATGAACTGGCGAGCAAGGCACCGTCGCAGGCGGCGGCTTATGCTCCGTTCGGGCCTGCTTCACCCCACGCCGCGGCCGCCGCCAAGCATCGAGCCGACGCGCCCAAGCCGGCGCTCGATCCCCTGACCCAGATCGACGGCGAGAGCGGTCCGCTGCTGGTCTACGAAGCTTGGCTGCGACTGGCCGTCTACGAGGTGGGGGAGCGCCAACGCCAGGTGATCGAAGCGACCGAGGCCGTCGGCGGCTTTCTGCGGCAGCAAAATGCCACCCAGATCGTGGTGCGCGTGCCGGCCGCGCGCTTCAAGGATGCGCTCAGCGCCATCGAGGCCATCGGCGAGGTCCAGAGCCGCCGCGTGCAGACCCAGGACGTGACCGAGGAGTTCCGCGACGTACAAACGCGCCTCGACAGCGCGCGCAAGGTACGGGAGCGGCTGCTGGCCCTGCTCGAGCGCGCCGTCAACGTGGAGGAATCGCTGAAGATCGAGCGTGAGCTGGAGCGCCTGCTCAAGGAGATCGAACGCATGGAGGGGCGGCTGAAGTTCCTCGGCGATCGCATTGCCCTGTCGACTCTGACCGTGGACTTCTCGGCCAAAGCCGAAGAGGTCCCTGCCGATGAAGTAACCCTGCCCTTCCCCTGGCTCGACAGCCTGGGGCTGCGCAACCTGACGGAGCTAGAACGATGAAGACACCGACCTCGAAAACGACCCCGACCGCCCCATTTGCCCTGTTCGCCCTTCTGCTCTCAACTTCGCTGTTGAACGGCTGCCTCCATATCGACACCCCGCACGGCTTCGTCGAACTCGACGACAATTCCGGCTATGACTATCGCGCCACCTCGGCCACCGGCGTGGTGCTGGCGCTGCGGAGCGAGGAAAGCCGCAAAGACCAGGGTGGTGACCTGGGCTTCTGGGCCGAGGCCGTACAGCGCAAGGTCGCCCGCCTCGGTGGCTACGCCCTGCTCGAAATGCGTGACGTCAAGACCCGCGCCGGTGTGCCGGGCAAGCAGCTGCGTTTCGGCCATGATCGCAACCAGCGCCCCCACCACTACTGGGTCACGCTCTTCATTCAGGGCGACGACCTGCACGTGGTCGAAGCCGGCGGTCCCAAGGAAGCCTTCAGCGAGCTGGAAAAAGGTCTGGACGCGGCCATCGCTTCGCTGCGCTGAAGCTGGCGCTGAGCAGGGAGGCGGGGCCTCAGTGCGCGATGCGCGGCACGCCGAAGAAGAAGGTGGCGCCGCCTTCGGGGTTGTTGCGCACGTCGATCTCGCCGCCGTGGGCCTCGACCAGGGTCTTGGCGATGAACAGTCCAAGCCCCGTGCTGCGCTCGTCGCCGCTGGGCTTTGTGCTCAGGCGCGAGAACTTGCGAAAGAGGCGTGGGCGCTCGGAGGTGGGCACGCCCGGGCCCTGATCGCTGACCTCGAAACGCACCCAGCTTTCGTCGGCGGACCAGCCGAGTCTCACCAGGCTTCCCGGCGGTGAGTATTTGACGGCATTGTTGACCAGGTTGCCCAGCACCTGGGAGAGGCGCTGGCGGTCGGCCGACATCACCACGCCCTGCGCTTCGCCGCCCAACACGAGTGTGCTCCGCTTGGACTCGGCGTAACTGCGGCAGTCGAGCAGCACGGTGCTGGCCAACTCGCCTGCATCCACCTCGGTCAGCTGCAGCTCGAGCTTGCCATGATCGACCAGCCTCAAGTCCAAAAGGCCGTCGAGCAGCTGCGCCATGGATTCCGAGGCGCGGCGCATTTCCTGCAGATCCTCCAGCGCCTGCTTTCGCCCATCGCCCTTGCCCGGTCCGTCGATCTCGTCGATGAAGCCGCGCAGCAGGTCGATCAGGCCACGGATGGCCATCAGCGGCTGCCTGAGGTCGTGCACCGCGATACCGAGAAACTCTTCCTTGAGGCGATTGAGTTCGTCGCGCTCGCGGGTGAGCGTCAGCGCGCGGATCTGGGTGTTGACGCGGGCCAGGACCACGTCGATTTCGAGGGGCTTGACCACGTAATCGTTGGCACCGAGTTCGAGGGCTTCGACGATCTGGCCCTCGTCGTCGACGATCGTCGCCATCAGGACCGGTAGCTCGGTGAGGCTATGGCGGGCGCGCAGCTTGCTCAGCACTTCGAGGCCGTTCATGCGCGGCATCAGGATGTCGAGAATGACCAGGTCGGGCCGATGCGTGGCCACGCGCTCGAGGGCCTCGGCACCGCTGTCGGCGATGTCCACCCGATGACCCGCGTCCTCCAGCTCCATGGCCAGGAGCTTGAGGTTGTCCGGAACGTCGTCAACGCAGAGAATATGGGCCAATTCAGCTCTCCCCGATCAATGCCATGAGTACCTCGATCAGCCGTTCTTCGTCTACCGGTTTGGTGAGAACGGCGTCGGCACCGCGCGCTCTGATGCGCTCGGTGTCGCCTTTGAGGGCGTGCGCGGTGACGGCGACGACTGGAAGTTTGGAGAGGGCCGGATCGCGACGGATCACCTCGATGGCCTCGTCGCCCTGCATGCCCGGCAGCGAGATGTCCATCAGGACAGCGCGGTGGGCGCTCGTCCGCAGCTTTTCGAGGGCGTCTTCAGCCGAGTCGGCCTCGTCGTAGTCGAGGTCGGCGTCCTCGAGCACCCAGGCCAGGAGCTTTCGGTTGTCGTCGTTGTCGTCGACGATCAAAATGGGGGCGCTCATGACGGAAGCCCCGGATGCGGCAGTGCGCGGGCGCGCCCCGGCTGTCCATCGCGGGCATGGACGCGTGCCGAGGTCAGCTGCGCGAGATTGACGGCGCCTTCGGGCCAGCTTCCGACCGCACGCCGCAGCATCATCAACTTGTGGTATTGGTTGCGATTCATGGACAGACCGCTGAGCACCACCACCGTGAGCCGCGGATAGCGCTCTTCCACCACCTCCAGCACCTCGAAGCCGCTGGCCACAGGCATCACGAGATCGAGCAAGAGCAGCGATGGCAGGCGGTGGGCCAGGTAACTCAGGGCCTCGGCGCCGCTTTCGGCCACGCGCGTCTCGATGCCCGCCTCGCTGAAACCCGTGCGCATCAGGTTGGCCACATCGACCATGTCCTCGACGATCAGCACGTCGTTGAGGCCCGCGGGACAAAGCTCCTTGCAGATCGCGGTCAAATCGCTCGGATCGATCGGCTTGCGCAGGAAAGCGGCGACCTCGAAGGCGTCCTGTGTCGCGCCGGGTTTTGGCGCCGTTGCGACGGCGATCTCGCGCACATCGACGCTGGCGGTGCCCACTTCCCCGAGCAGCTCCTCGAGCGCCGCCCGGTCGCAGGCGTGCAGGGTCTCGCGGCTTACGTAGACCTGGTCGGGGTCATGCATCCGGATCAGCTCGTGAAGCCGATCGAGCTTCGCCGTCCACAGGATCTCGACCGATGCCCCGTCGAGCGCCACCTGGGCCAAAGGCGCCAGCTCCGGGTCGGCGTCGAGCCAGAGCAGGGTGGTGGCCGCCCGTCCCTCGGCCGCGACCGCCTGTCGGTTCTGCTTTCGCGCCGCTTCCGTGGTGCAGTCGGCGGGGATGGTGACGATGAACTCCGTGCCCTCGCCCAGCTGGCTGGCCACGTCGATGCGCCCTCCGTGCATGCGGACGAAGTGGGCGCTGATGGTCAAGCCGAGGCCCGTGCCACCGATTTTGCGGGTGGCCTCGGTGTCCAGGCGTGTAAACGCGCGAAACAGGCTGGCCTGTTGCTCCGAGGTCAGGCCCGAACCCTGATCGCTGACCCGGATCATCGCCAGCGGGCCGAGCGAGGCGTCATTGCCGGCGCCCAGGCGCACGCGTATGACGCCGCCGTCGCTGTACTTGATGGCGTTGGAGACGAGGTTTGTGACCACCTGGTAGATCTTGCGGCGGTCGATCACCGCCGGAAAACGCGTGACGCCGTCCTGTCGCGGCAGGCTCGGGTCGAGCACCAGCTCGAGCTGCTGCTGCTTGCTTTCCACCAGAGGCGCGCTCTGGCTGAGCACTTCCTCGAGCACCAACACCAGGTCCACCGATTCCGGCTCCAGCTCCATGCGTCCGGCCTCGACCTTGGAGAGGTCGAGGATGTCATTGATCAGCGAAAGCAGGTGATTGGCGTTGCGCGAGACGGTGCTCAGGGCGTCCAGGTCGCGTGCGGGAATCTTGTCGGGCAGGCGCTTGAGTAAACGCTTGGTGAAACCGATGATCGAGTTCATCGGCGTGCGCAGCTCGTGGGACATGTTGGCCAGGAAGTTACTCTTGGCCTGATCGGCGCGGCGCGTCTCTTCCACCGCGCGGCGCAGCTTGCGCTGCTGGGCCTCCAGGACGATGTTCTGCTCCTGCACCTCGATCAGCAGGTCCTCCCGCGAAGGCACCGAAAGCGCGTGCTTTGCGGCTTGCAGATCGTCGGCTCCCGGCGCCCGACGGGGCCGGTGGACGCCGAGTTCAAATGTGGCCCGGGTCAGCAGCTGGGTCGCGCCGCCCAGGGGCTCGCCCAACAGGCGTGTCACGCTGGCCGGGAAGGAAAGCGGACGTTCGCTCTCGGAGGCGACCAGGATCTTCCAGCGCCGGGGCCCGGGCTCGAAGAGCAGCCGCAGGGCGCCGCGATTGTCGGGTAGCGCCGTGATGGCGCGTGCCAGATCGGAGCAGGCGCTGCCGATGCGCGCCGCCTCCAGCTCGTGCAGCCCCAGAAGTCGCAGCGCGTCGTTGACCTTGGCGCGCACGTCGCTGGTATTGCCGCGACGCCGAATCGTGATCTCACCGATGGCCTGCATCAGGGATCGTCCTCGCGAATATAGCGCAGCACGAGGCAGGAAGCGTCGTCCTGCACTTTGGCGTGGCCGTGCAGGTGGCGCCAGGCGGCGTCCCGGGCGCTGCCGATGCGCAGGGCCGCGAGCGGTTCATTGCTGCGCGGTCTGGATACACCATCGCTGTGGATCAGCAGCAGACTGCGATCGCTCATGCTGCGGTGCTCGGGGCGCGGCGAGCCCATGCGATGTCCAAGGGTACCATTGCCGGTGTTCAACTCGTGAATCGCCGAGTCCACGTAGTAGGCGCTGACGTCGCCTACCCCGGCGTAGCTCAGGGCGCCGCCGTCGGATTCGACACAGGCCACGGCGCAGACCGCCCCGCGTCCGCCCCGCCGCGCCTGGTGCAGCTCCTGCAGCAGCGCCGCCGGCCCCTTCCGCGGGTTTCGCTCGAAGCTCGCGGCCAGCGCATCGACCACCGCCTGGGCCTCCTCCGAGGCCTCTCTGCCGTGTCCGACGGCATCGACAAGCGCCACCAGCTGCACGCCCTGGCGCAGGCTGCTGAAAACAGCATCGCCGCTGTGCTCGTGCCCGGTCAGGGCGCGCACGGCACTGCCGACCTCAAGCACGCCGACCCCGCGGCGGGCTGAGGTGCTTGCGTGCCGACACCCGCGCGCCGCCTCCCGGCATCGCCTCGATGTGCAGATCGTTCATCAGCCTGTCGACGCCCGGCAAGCCCAGGCCCAGGGTGCCGGCCGTGCTGTAGTGGGCTTGCATGGCCCGTTCCGGATCGGCGATCCCCGGCCCACGGTCCTCCACCTCCACCTGGAAGCAGGTGCGCCCCTGCTCGTCGAAGGTCCGTAGCTTCGCGATGCCGCCGCCTCCGTGCGTGATGGCATTGGTGGCGAGCTCCGAGACCGCAGTGGCGATTGCCACCGCATCCTCCTCCTCGAAGCCGGCCTGCTCGGCCAGGCGCCGGGCGTGCAGCACGGCACGCGCCACGTCCCCCGGTTGCTGCACGCGAAGCGTCAACTTTCCATCGCTTTCGGTGAACGTCGGCATGCCCAACACAGCGTCGCACGAAGCACGCGTCAGAAGCGAGCCGGCTGCCTGTGCCGCTCGTGCACGCGCTCCAGGCAGACGAGCCCCTCCTCGACCGTACGCGCTGGCTGCACTAGGGCCTCGTCGAGCAAAAGGTCGAGTTCCACCATCACCGCGGCCACGCCCGGCTGTACGCCGACCAGGGCCACCTCGGCGCCCAGGCAGTGGGCGGTGCGCACGATCTGCATGATCTTGGTGGCGATCAGACTGTCGATCACATCCACCGCCGTCAGGTCGATGACCAGGCCGCTGGCCGCGGACTCGCTGATGGCGTCGAGGACCGCATCTTCGGCCTCCAGCAGCGCCGCGTCGTCGAGTTCGCGGTGCAGCCGCAGCACCACCGCGGTGCCGGCGCCGTAGGTGCGTGGCCGCAGGAAGTGTCCTCGCCCCGAGCTACTCATGCGCTTTGGGGCATGGCGGAGCTCAGACGCAGGCCGATTTTGGTGAAGGCGCTGTCGATGGCATCCCGAAGGTTGGCGCGCGTATCGATGCGGCTGATGTCGATGTCCAGGGCGACGATGGTGCGGGCCACGGCCGGCGACAGGCCGGAGATGATCGACTCGCAGCCCATCAACTGGGAGGCGCGGGTCATGCGGATCAGGTGGTTGGCGACGGCGGTGTCGACCACGGCCACGCCGCTGATGTCGAGGATGAAGACCTTGGCCCCGGTGTCGCGGATCCGGGTGAGCATTGCGCTCATGATGTCCTGGGCGCGCATGGAGTCGATCACGCCCACCAGTGGCAGCATCAGCACGCCCTGGGCGACCTCTGCCACCGGTGTCGACATGGCCATGATCGCTTCGCTCTGCTCGGCGATGGTCTGGCTGGTCAGGTCGGAAAAAGCTGCCGCCACCAGGTTCATGTCCAGAAACATCAGCTTGCCCATGGCGTGGATCGTCGGGCCGGCATCGCCGCCGAGTTGCCGATTGGCGCGCTCGGTCAACAGGGTAAACATACGGTTCATGGCTGCGAAGTAGGCCTGCAGCGGCAGGCCGATGGTGGCGTGCACGTTGCCCACTTTGCGTCTGCCTTGCACGTAGCCGACGTCGACGTCGGCGCGCAGAAAGACACGCCAGTAGCTCGCCTGCAATGAGCGCAGGTGCAGGGTTGTGTCTTCGTTGGGAAAGAAGCGCTTGAACTCGGGCAGTGCGGGCAGCCAGGTGTAGAATTCGTCGACGATGGCTTCGATTTCGGCGTCTACCTCCTGGCCAAAGCTCCGCAACAGAGCCAGGTCCGCGTCGGTGATGGCGAAGAGGGATACGAGGCGCTGGGCCTCTTCGGTCGGGTCGATCGCCTGGGTCATGACGCGCGATGCTACCGGGCCTACCAGGGCGCGCCATTTTTCTGCAGAGGGGCGTAGCCGGAAGCGGGCGTAGCCGGAAGCAGCCGTAGCCGGAATTAGCCGTCGCCCTTGGAGGACGGTGGACGCATGGTGTCGATGCCCACGTGCAAGCGGTGTTTGACAGCCTCGTACTGGCGCGCCTTGTAGGCGGCGTGGCTGGCGTCGCTCTGCTCGTTTTGCTGCTCGCTCTCGCGGTCGACGATCTGGAACTCGACCTGGGCGAAGACCACCGAGCCCAGGCGGGCGGTGGCGCTGGGAGCGCGTTCGGCGATGTTCTGCGGAATGCGCAGGGGCATGTCGACCACGAAGTGAACCACGCGATAACTGGCCGCGCTGAAGCGATTGTCGTTGCGCGTCAGTTCATCCTCGAGATCGGGCGCCAGCTGCAGGCCCTCGAACAATTCGCACAGACGGGGATGGTCGTTGCAGTAGCTGCGGAAGTGAAAGAGGGTGTTGGTGCTCTGCCCGGGGATTACGTAGTTGAAGGGAAAGAGGTCGTGCAGCAGGTGATGGATGACGGGGAAGATTTCGGCTTCGGCGCGGGTGACCAGCCGAAAGCGTAGCTTGTCGTAGATATTGGCCGCGATGGTCTCGGGCTTGGATAGGAGCTTGGTATAGAGCGAGTCCTGATTTTTGCGGCCGCCAATGAACTCCGCGATGGCGAAGCCGTGGCTGAGCATGCCGCCGACGATGCGGTAGACCTTTTCCTCCACCAGCGAGAAGACCTCCTGGTCCGAGATCGGCAACATGAACAAAAGTTCCCGTCCCTGAAGGTGGTGGATGATGTGCATGGCCTTGAGGATGGAGCAGGCGCAGAGCTGGCGGTGGCCCTTGCCCGAGGCCAGCATCAGCAGCCCCGGCAGATCGAGAGCCGCCACCGGCTTGGGCACAGGGAAGTCGAATTTGCGCCTGAGATAGCTGATCGCTTCGGACTTGATCTGCTCGATGCGTTGCCGATCGGCTTCGCTGTCGAGGTCGAACTCCTGGGCGCGCACGAAGCCCCGGGCCTGGGCTTCGCTCTCGAAGTTGAGGCGGTGCCAGTCGATCACCGAACCGCCGCGCAGGACCAGACGAATGGCTTCGAGGTCCGCCAGGCGGAATTGGTTGAGCGTGCGGTAGACCGTCGGCGATCGCGAGTCGTTGGGCATGGGAGGCAGCCGAGCGCTAGCGTATCCCATCGCGGCCGCGACCGCCGCTGCAAAGCTCCCGGCCGCGATCGCTCACGCCGTCCCATCCCCAATCGGGGATGCAGAGGCCGACGCTCAGCCGTTTTTGCCCAGCGAGAGCGTGCCCATGAAGATGCCCACCGTGATCGCCAAAACCGCCATGTTCGCCCACACCACCCCATGGCAGCCCGAAAGCCAGGGCAGGCAGAGGGTGATGGCGGCGATGGAGGGCTGGGGCTTCGTGCGCATGGGGGCGGGCTCCCTTGTGGTATCTGTAGGCTACTATCCTACAGTGGCGCAGAAGCGTCAAAACTTCCGGGCCGCGCCGGCTTTGGCGCAGCGGGAACAGGGCCTTGCGCGCCGGCGGCCGAGGGCTGCAGCCCTGGCGCTGTGCGGTCCTACTACAGGACTGTGGGGATGCCTACGAAAAACAGATCACAGCTGGGTGTGGTGCTCGATTCGCGTCGGCCGTTGCCTAATCTCGTGATCGTGGAGGCCGACCGCGGACCGCTCCGATGCGGCGTTTCGCGGGCCGGCGGGCGTGGTGGCTGGGCTTTGTAGCCCCGAACCGAGTACTGTAGCGCATCATGGGCGACTCGCTGATCCCCGACTCCACCCTGCAATCGCTGCCGATCCTGGCGCTGCGCAACTCGGTCCTCTTTCCGGCTTCGGTGGTTCCGGTCAACGTCGGCCGGGCGCGCTCGGTGCGCCTGATCGAGGAGGCCTTCGGTCTCGACCGCCCCACCATCGGCGTGGTCGCCCAGCGCGACCCCGAGGACGAAGACCCCCAATTTTCCGAACTCTATGAAGTCGGCACCCTGGCCCGTGTGCTGAAGGTGATCCGGCTGAGTTCGGGGCAGTACAGCGTGGTGCTGCAGGGCATCGCCCGCATGCGCATCCAGGAGCCGCTGGCGCGTGAGCCCTGTATGCGCGCCCGGGTCGGGCGCTACGCCGAGCACTTGCCGCGAAGCGAGGAGATCGACGCCCTCTGCAATCGCCTGCGCTCGGCTGCGGAGCTGCTTTTGGAAAACCTGCCGCAGCCGCCACGAGAGGTTGCCATCGTGCTCGAAAACGTGCAGGACCCGGGCGCCCTGGCCGACCTGATCGCTTCGCACCTGCCGCTGTTGGCTCCCGAAAAACAAGCGGTGCTCGAGACCGTCGAACTCGAGCCGCGCCTACGGGCGGTGCTGCAACAGGTGCAGCGGCAAAACGAGATCCACCGCGTCAAGCGCGAGGTGGCCGACATGGTCAAGCAGGAGCTCAGCCGCTCCCAGCGCGAGCTTTTGCTGCGCCAACAGCTGCGTTCGATCCGGCGCGAGCTCGGCGAGTCGGGCAATGAAGACGAGGAACTCGAGCTGCTGCGCGACCGGCTGACGGCGGCCGAGGCCTCCCCCGAAGCCGAGCGGGCCGCCAAGCGCGAGCTGTCGCGCATGAGCACCATGAATCCGGCCAGCGCCGAGTACCAGGTTTCGTTTACGTTCGTCGAATGGATCGCCGACTTGCCGTGGAGCCGCGCCGCTTCTGATCGGATGGAAGTGCCCGAGGTCAGGCGCGTGCTCGACGAGGACCACCACGGCCTTCTGCAACCGAAAAAGCGCATCATCGAGTACGTGGCAGTGCGGCGCCTGCGGGCCGACCAGCGCTCGCCTATCCTATGTTTCATCGGTCCGCCCGGCGTGGGCAAAACATCGCTCGGGCGCTCCATCGCGCGCGCCACCGGGCGACCGTTTGTGCGAATCTCGCTGGGCGGCGTGCAGGACGAGGCCGAGATCCGGGGCCATCGCCGCACCTACGTGGGAGCGCTGCCCGGGCGGCTGGTCAACGGCCTGAAGAAGGCCAAGGCCTGTAATCCCGTCTTCGTGCTCGACGAAATCGACAAGATGAGTTCCGACTACAGTGGTGATCCCGCCAGCGCCCTGCTCGAGGCGCTGGATCCGGAGCAGAACCACGGCTTCGTCGACCACTACCTGGGCGTGCCGGTGGATCTGTCGCGCGTGCTCTTCGTGGCCACGGCCAACCGCAGGGATACGATCCCCGGCGCCCTGCTCGACCGCATGGAAGTGATCGACATTCCCGGCTACACACGCGACGACAAGACGGCCATCGCTCGGCAGTTTTTGGTGCCGCGGCAGCTCTCCGATCACGGGTTGACTCCCGAGCAACTCGAGATTACCGACGAAGCCATCGTGCGGTTGGTCGACGAGTACACCCACGAAGCCGGCGTACGACAGCTGGCCCAGGAGGTGGCGGCCCTGTGCCGGGCGGTGGCGGTGCGCGTGGCGGCCGGTGAAGCGCTGCGCATCGACGCCGACGGCGACTTCGTGCAGCAGGTGCTCGGCGCGCCCAAACGTGAGACGCCCCTGGCCGAGAGGCTGCAGAAGCCCGGCTACGCCACGACGCTGACCTGGACGCCGGCCGGCGGTGAGATCCTGCTGGTAGAATCGACCAAGATGCCCGGTAAGGGCGCGGTCAGCCTCACGGGCTCCATGGGCGATGTGCTCAAGGAGTCGGTGGCCGCCGCCTTCACCTACGTCCGCTCGCGGGCCGGTCGCTTCGGACTGGCCCGCGACTTCCTCGACCACATCGACGTGCACGTGCACCTGCCCAAGGGGGCCATGCCGAAAGACGGGCCGGCCATGGGGCTTTCACTGCTGGTTTCTCTGGTGTCGCTCTTCCGAGGCATCTGCGTGCGCCCCGACGTGGCGCTGACCGGCGAGATCACGCTGCGGGGCAAGGTCCTGCGCGTCGACGGACTCAAGCAAAAGTGCCTGGCCGCCCACCACGGCGGTATTGCCGTGGTGATCCTGCCGCGGGCCAACGAACCCGAGCTGGAAGAGGTCCCCGAGGCGATTCGCAAGGAACTCAAGGTGCACTTGGTCAGCAACGTGGAGGAGGCGCTGGCATTGGCCCTCGTCGAGCCGCTCTCGGCCGCGCCCGAAGCTGCGACACCGGTTTCACCGGCGGTTTGAGCCGTCCCGGTGTCGAAGCACAACCGCCACGATCCTCGCGCTCTGGGCGCTGCGATATGGCGGCGCGTGCGCGGGCTGCTGGCCCTGCTGGGGCTTGGGGCGGACGAGGTCGCGGGCGGCCAGGTGCTTCCGCGTCCGCTGGCCCTGGGCCCGGCGCGGCTTGGGGCGGCGTTTTCGCTATTGCTGGGGCTTTCGCTTGCGGCGCTGCCACGGCTTGGCACCCACGGCGTCGAGAGCGCGCTGGTGCTGGGCGTCTTCGTGCCGCCGGTGGTGGCTGTGGCGGCTCAGGCCATCGCGCGGGCGGCACGACCGGTGGCGGTCTCGGCGGCGGCGATCCTGTGGCGCGCAACCCAGGCCGGGGTCCTGATCTTTGCGCTGCCCTTTGTGGTGCTGGCGCTCAACGGGCTGCGCGTCGGCCACTGCGATCCGCTCACGGGTTTTTCGTTCATGCTGCTGGGGCCGTTTGCGGGCACGCTGCTTTCGGCTGCGGCCGGCTGTCTGGCGGGGCTTTTGTCCCTGGGGTCTGTGGCCCGGACGCTGTTTTCGTTGCTCTTGCCGCTCGGCTCGATCGCCGCGGCCCTGCGCGAACTCTACGCAACGCCGGGCGTCTTCGCCTATGGGCATTTCTTCGGCTACTTCCCGGGTACGTTTTTCGATCCCGTCACGGAGCTGCCAGCGCCGCTGCTGTCGCTGCGCGTGATCTCGACGCTGGCGCTGGCCGGCCTTTGGCTTCTGTGTCTGGCCCACTTCGATGTCGTAAGGGCGCGCCTTTTCCTGTGGCCGGCGCCGGGGCGCGGGGTGGTCTCGGCCGCGGCGCTGCTCTTGCTCTCGGCGGTGGGCGTCTGCGGCGCCTATGCGCCGCAACTCGGCCATCGCAGCAGTCTCGCGTTCATCGAAGAAGAACTCGGCGAAACGCGCGTGTCAGAGCGTTGCATTCTGCACGTGCCGCGCGAGATGCGCCGCGAGCGGCTCGAGCAATTGGCCTCGCACTGCGACTTCAGAGTGGCGCAGATCGAGCGTTGGCTGGGGTTGCGACAAGAGCACAAGGTGCGCGTGCTGCTTTTTCGCAGCGCCGCCGAAAAGAAAGCGCTGATGGGGGCGGCGGCCACCAACGTGGCCAAGCCCTGGCGCGGTGAGATCTACCTGCACGAGCGGCCCTGGCCCCATCCGGTGCTGGCCCACGAGTTGGCCCATGTGGTGGCGGCGGGCGCAGGGCGCGGGCCCTTTGCGGTGGGTGGACGCCTGGGGGGGCTGCTTCCCAACCCCACGTTGATCGAGGGGTTGGCGGTGGCGGCGGCCTGGGCCGACAGCTCGGACCAGGGCTTGACGCCGCACCAGCTGAGCCGAACGCTGATCGAGCGCGGACGGCCGCCCAACCTGGATGACTTCTTTGGCGTCGGCTTCTTCGGACAGGGGCGGCGGCAGTCCTACACCGTCAGTGGATCGCTCTTGCGCTACGTGGCTGAAGTGCACGGCGCCGAAGCCCTCAGACGCCTCTATGGGCACGGCGATGTGCAGGCGGCGCTGGGCATCTCGAGGGCCGAGCTGCAAGCGCGATGGCACGCCTTCTTGAAGCGCGTGCCGCTGCCGCCGGAGGCGCTGCCCAGGGCCCGGGAGCGCTTCGCAGGCAAGGGATTGCTTCGGCAGGTCTGCCCCCACCGCAAGGCGGCGCTCAAGCGCGAGTTGGGAGCCGACTTGGCTGCCGGTGATGATGCCGCGGCCGAGCGCACCTGTGGGCGCCTGCTCGAACTCGACCCGGCCGACGACGGCACGCGCGCGTTGCTGGTGCCCGTGCTGGCCCGGCTCGGCAAGGAGCAAGAGGCCCAGGCCGAGCTGCAGGCGCTGCTCGCGCCGCCGACGGCGCCGGAGCCGACCATCGATCGGGCGCGCGAGGATCTGGGCGACGAGGCCTGGCGGCGTGGCAGCTTGCAGCAGGCGCGCGCGATCTACGCCGAGCTTCTGGCCAGTCCGCGCGGGCGCGATGCGCGGCGGCAGCTGCAGGTGCGTCTGGCGGCCCTCGATGGCGACGCGCGCGCCGGGGCGCTGCTTTCCGACCTTTTGTTGGGCAAGCCCGGGGAGGGCACCGACGGGGCTTCGGCCGTGTACCTGATGCGCGAACTCAGGGCGCTGCGCGCCGACGGCCTGCCGCACTACCTGGAGGCGCGCCAGCTGTACTTCCGGGCGCGCTACCGGGAGGCGGCGGAGCTTTTGTCCCAGGCGCGCGGCCTGGGGCTGCCGAGCCAGGAGCTGGTGCACGAGGCGCTGCGCGTCGAGGCCATCGCACGCACCGCCAGCTTCGAGTTCGAACGGGCCGAGGCGCTTTTGGCGGAGCTGGCGCGGGCTTCGCCCCGGGATCCGGCCACACAGGCGCAGGTGCAGGATTGGACAGAGCGCATCCAATTCCTGCGCCGCGATGCCCCCGGAGTCGCCCCGGAAGGCGCTCGATCCCCCCATTGATGCCGGCTCATCCCGTGATATCGGGGGATCGGATGGAGTGCTGAAAACACCTTTGGTTTCAATACTTTAGGTGCGTTCCAGCGGGCTGTTATGATCTCGTCAGAATAAAGTTTTGCATGATCGATGCGGCCCTGTCGCAGACTGCAGGAAGTCGCCCCGGCGCAGTTGTACGCGCCCCTGCCGCCACCGGAGTACGACCCATGCACATGCCACCGGTCCCCACGACAACGTTTCGCGGCCCGCTCGGCGCCAAACCGTTGCCGGAGCTGGTGGCCGAGTTGGGGCGCGAGGGTCGCACCGGCACCCTGCGTTTGGTGTCCGACGACGGCCAGCTGCTGGCGGCCATGCGCTTTCAACGCGGCTTGCTGTCGGCGGCGCTGGTCGCCGGCCAGGTTCAGGGCGGCCTGCTGGAGGCGCTGTTGCCCCTATGCGCGCACCCGGGGGGTAGCTACCACTTCACCGATGGTCAAGACGCGGTGGGTACGGGCGCCGGCGTGCTGTGTGGCCCGGTCACCCCGGTGGCGCTGATCGCCCGGGCCATCCGTGGCCCGCTGCACGCGGCCGCGGTCGACGCCGTGATCGAAGCGGCCCACCGCAGGCCCCTGAAGCTGCGCCCCAACGTGGACCTGCGCCGCTACGGTTTCGATCAGCGCGAGCAGGACGCGGTGGAAGTGCTGCGGCATCGGCCCTTGAGCTACCAGCAGCTGCTCGAGCGTACGGTCATCGGCGAGCCCGGCCTGCGCCGCATCATCTACGCCCTGCGCGTCACCCGCGACCTGACGCTGATGGCCCGCGAGCGCACCACCATGTCCGGTACCGTGGAACACGACGCGCCGTTGCCGGAGCACAGCGACGTGCGCGAGCAGCCCTCGACCGTGGCGCCCCCGCCTCCGCAGCCGTTGCCACCGTTGCCGCCAGCGGTGCCAAACGCCAGGGCCGGTGGCGGCACGGTGCTCGAATTTCGGCCGCTTCTGGGCGGGGCGGTGCGGCTTCCGCCCAGCGCCGGTTACAGCCTGCGCGGGGTCGGCGCTTCGACCGCGCCGGCCGATGGGGGCGTGGGACAGGGCCAGCCCGCCGAGCGCCAGGCGAAGTTGCAGTCACGACCGCGGCGCCGCCGGCCGGCGGCCGCGGGCGACGGGCGGGCGGCTGCGGCCCACGCCGACAGCAGTCCCGCCGAGCGCCACTACCTGCGCGCCCAGGCCCTGCTGCGCCGCAACGATTACGCCGGCGCCCTGGTCGAGACGCGTCGTGCGTTGGCCCTCGACCGGCGCTCGTTCAAGCTCCATGCGCTGCAGGCCTGGCTGCTGTACCTGCGCCATGGGGCGGCGGGGGGTGGGGTGCACGAGCGCTCGGAACAACGCCTGCTGAAGATTCTTTCGCGCGATCCGGCCTGTGACCGCGCCCACTACTACCTGGGCTGCATGTACAAGCGCGCCGACATGCCCGAGCGGGCTCTGACGCACTTCGAGAGCGCGCTGCTGCTGGTGCCCGACGACCTGGAAGTGGAACGCGAGGTGCGCCTGCTCGAACAGCGGCACGGCCGGCGCGGTTCGCCCGGGTGGCGTCGGTAGCGCGCTTGCAAGCGTGGCGGTCGTATACGACAAGGCCGCATGACGCTCTTGCTCGCCCGTGGATTGCGCGTGGAGGCCGCCTCGGCCGAGGTGCGACCGCCGCTGCCCGGACCGGTCGACCTGCGGCTGGCTGCCGGACAGCGGCTGGCCCTCGAGGGGCCCTCGGGAAGCGGCAAGACCACGCTGCTGCGGGCGCTGTCGCTGCTGGAGCCGCTGGGGCATGGAGAGATTGAGCTATGTGGTGAGCCCGTGCGTGAAGGGCAGGAGCCGGCCTACCGGCGGCGCGTGCACTACCTGGCGCAGCAGTCGGCGCGTCTTGCGCTTTCGGCGGAGGCTTGGCTCGAGCAGGCCTTCATACCGCGCAGCGCCGGCGGGTGCCGTTTCGAGCGTGACAGGGCGCTTTCCTTGTGTGAGCGGCTGGGGCTCGAGCGGGCGCTGGTGGGTCGTTCGCTCGCGGAGTTGTCGGGGGGCGAGCTGCAGCGGGTGGCCCTGGTGCGGGCGCTGCTGGTCGAGCCCTGGGTATTGCTCCTGGACGAGCCCACCTCGGCCCTGGACGACGCGGCGCGGGAACGTTTCGAGCATTGTCTGGGCGACTGGCTCGAACAGGGTCAGCGGGCGCTTGTTTTGGTCAGCCACGATCCGGCCCAGCGGCAGCGGCTGTGCGACCACCGGCGTGTTTTCTCGGCGGATGGAACGCTGGGAGCAACGGAGGTGCTTTCGTGAAGCAAGTCATCCCCCTGTCGCCCTGGGACCTCACGGTCGCCGCGGGGCTTCTGCTGACCTCGGCCGCGATTTCTGTGGCCTTGCAGTTGGGCATTGGCAAGCGCCTGGTCATCGCCGGCGTGCGTACGGTCGTGCAGCTGCTGTTGATCGGTCTCGTGCTGCAATTTGTCTTTGCGCTCGAGCGTTGGTGGATCGTGGTGGCGGTCTTTTTGTCGATGGTGATCAACGCCGGCATTGCCGCGGTTCAGCGGCTCGACGTGCGCTACCCCGGCATCTGGTCCACCGGCCTCACCGCCGTCAGCATCAGCGCCGTGCTCACCACCTTTGCGGTGACCGAAGCCGTCATCGGTGTCGAACCCTGGTATGCGCCGCGCTACCTCATCCCGCTGCTGGGCATGGTGCTGGGCAACAGCCTCACCGGCATCTCGCTGGCGCTCGACCGCATGATCGGTGACCTGCGCACGCGGCGTCAGGAAATCGAAGCCTGGCTGACGGTGGGCGCCACCTCCTGGGAAGCGGTGCGTCCCATCGTCGCCGATGCCGTGCGCACCGGCATCATCCCCATTCTCAACAGCATGTCGGTCGCGGGCATCGTCGCCTTGCCGGGCATGATGACCGGCCAAATCCTCGCCGGCGCAGCCCCGGTCGATGCCGTCAAATACCAGATCGTCGTCATGTTCATGATCGCGGGTGCATCGAGTCTGGGTGCCGTACTGGCCGCGATGCTGAGCTTCAGGCGCCTGGTCACCCGCCGCCACCAGCTGGCCCTGCATCGAATCCGTAGTGCCTGAGGCAAGGAGCTTTCACAGCGGCGGCCTTCACATCGCCATCCGAGTCGCTACCGTGCCGAGATCAGGATCGGCGCGGGATTCGGTGGGCGGCTGCGGAAATACGGGCGGGGAGGCTTTTGGGGGGATGGGGGGGCTGCTATGCAGCGCGGGAAGGTGTCCTGGAAGCTTTTTCCGGGTTGGTGATCATGGACGGTCCTGCTTCCACTGCGGCTGCTTCGGTGCGGCCGGGGCTTCCGCCGCTGCAGAATCCGCAGTTCCGCTGGCTGCTGGGGAGCAATTTCGCGTTCTTCATGGCGATCCATGGGCAGAGCGTGGTGCGCTCGTGGTTGGCGTTCGAGCTGACCGGCAGTAATTTCGCGCTGGGGCAGATCGCTGCGGCCATCGCGATTCCGATGTTGGTGATCGCCCCCTTCGGTGGCGTGGTGGCCGACCGCATGGAGCGCCGGCGCTTGATCGTGGTCGCTCAAACGGTGGTCCTGCTGAGCGAGCTGGTGCTGGCCACGCTGCTGTTCAGCGACCGGCTGCAGTTTTGGCACCTGCTGTGCGGAACCACGGTGATGGGTATGGCCTTTCCCCTGAGCATGCCCGCCCGTCAGGCCCTCACCGTCAATGTGGTGGGCCGCGAGGCGCTGACTTCCGCCATGGCCATCAGCATGGGCGCGATGAATCTGACGCGCGTGATCGGGCCGCTGGTCTCGGGCGTGATGATCGATGCCATTGGCGTCAAGGGCACCTACGGGATGGGCGCCGGTCTGTATTTCTTCGCGCTGCTGTCGCTGGTCGGCGTGCCCCGCCATCAAGCCGCCCCTCCAGCGGGCGGCCGCGGCAGTGTGCTCTCGGAGATGGCCGAAGGGGTCCGCTATCTGAAGGGCGACCGCGAGCTGCGCGTGCTCTTGCTCTTCGGTCTGCTGCCCATGTTTCTGGCGATGCCCACCCAACAGCTGATGGTGGTCTTCGCCCAGGAGATCTGGAAGGTGGGCTCCACCGGCTTCGGTCTCCTGCAGGGCGTGGCCGGGGTCGGTGGCGTGGCCGGCGCCATTTGGGTGGCCCGCATGGGCGATGGCCCGCGGCTGCGCGTGATGCTCTTCGCCGGCCTGGGCTTTGCGCTGCTGTTGGGTCTGTTTGCGCTCTCGCCGTGGTTTGTCCCGGCACTGCTGCTGGCCTTGCTCGGCTATTCGCTGTCGGCCGTCTACGGCACGCTCAATAGCTCTGCCATTCAGCTGCTGACCCCCGACGAGGTGCGTGGCCGCATCACCTCGTTCATGATGATGAGCATCTCGCTGCCGCTGCTGGGCGCGCTGCCGGTGGGCGCCCTGGCCGACCGCCTGGGCGCACCCATCGCCGTGGCCAGCGCCTGCGGCCTCAGCGCCCTTCTGGTGATCGTCTTCTGGTTCAGCAGCCCGGCCCTGCGCCGCCTCGACCAGGCCCTGCTGGAACGCAGAAGCTGAGCGCGGTCACCGCCGCCCCGGCACGGCCTCAATGCACGCCTTCGCCGCCCACTTCCTGCACCTTGCGATGCCGCACCTCGACGCGGTCGTAGCCGAGCGAACGCACCAGCGTCTCCACGGTGCGCGCGCTGTTCTTTTCCGCCCGCGCGAGCAACCCAGCGTCTAGCGCTGCCTGCTGCAGTAGCCCCTCGGCCCGGCGCCGCGCCTCGCTCTCGAGCACGTCATCCCGCCGCGCCAGGAGGTCGGTGTCGCGGGTGTGCACGTAGGTGCGTTCGCTGTCGAGCCGCGTCGACAGCAGCTGCGCTGGCGGCAGCACGATCGACACCGAGCGCGCTTCCAGGTCGATGGTGATGTCGCCCTCGCCCATGCGCGTCAGGTCCACCCCCGCGGTGACGTCGGCAGCCGCCACCAGCAGGATCGCGTCCTGGGCCTTGACCAGCCCGAAGAGGCGCTGCTGTTCGCGCTGCAGGTCGATGACCCGCTCGACGTGGTAGGAGGCGCTCTGCAGCTGCGCCAGGTCGCGCACCGCCACCACCACCGCGCTCGATGGCGCCAGTCGGTCCTGCACCGGCGGCTCCGCCGGCTCGGGTTCGGGATCACTGTGCGAGAAGGCGAGCAGGTAGCCAAGCCCAGCGCCCACGAGCAGCACGCAGACCGCGCCAATCGCGGTCATGCACCCAAAGGCCAGGGTGCCACCGCCCGCACCGCGCGCCCGCTGCTCTGCAGCCGGCACTTGTTCGATGCCTTCGTTCACCACGACAGTGTAGCGCTTCCTGGGTTTGGAATCTGCGCCGCCGCGCCCGCGCCGGCCGCATCAGGTCCTCAGTCGCGGCGCCTGGGCTGGGTGGCCCGCAGCAGCGCGTTCATTTCGCGAATCACCTTGAGCGCGGCCGGTCGGTGCTCGGCCGGCCATCCGGCCAAGATGGCTGCGATCGCCGAACCTTCGCGCGTGGTGGCGCCGTCGCGCGGCGAAGCCGGCGCAAACAGCTCGCCCATCGTGAGCCCGAGCGCGTCGCAGAGCGAAGCCAGAACCTCCAGTGAAGGCACACGCTCGCCGCGCTCCAATAGCCCGACATAGCTCGCGTTGACCCCCGCTCCCTCGGCCACGTCGGCCTGCGACAGCGACAGCTCGATGCGCCGCGCCCTCAGGCGCTCCAGAGCCCGGCGCGTTACCCTCGACTGAACCGCCATCTGTGCCCAATTGAACTACTGGCCATGAAAGCGAACAACGATCTACCAGTATCGGCATCTTGTGTACTCACAGTACATGTTGATATACTGTTGAACTCGCCGCGAACTTTAGGGAGTCGCGGTGAAGAGGTCGGCTGGGCTTTTGCAGCTGGTGGCTACAGGTCGACCTGTACTCGGAGTTGCGCTGAGGTAGGCGATGGCACGAATCCGACGAAGGCGACCCTCGCGCTGCCGGCCTTGTTCGCGAGATGTTCGCGAGCGCGGCTCTGAAATCGGTAGCCGAAGCTCCGGCGATGCGTGCACTTCAACTCATGGTCATACGCCAGCGGGTATCTTCCACATGTCCGTCGTCGAGCGCGACCTCCGTACAAGCCCTACAAACCACACACGCAACTACGCGGTCTGACGAACAGGGCCCGAGCACTTGGGGAGCAGATGTCATCCAGCATCCTCATCGTAGAGAGCCAAAGGCACGCCGCAAAAAAACTCGCGACGGAGATGGTCCGATTGGGTCATCGCGTCGCAGCCTGCGTGAGCAACGGCAGGGACGCCTGTCAGATGCTGCAGGAGTCGCACGGCAGCATCGAGCTGTGTCTGGTGTCGAGTTCCCTACATGGGTCGGTCAGCAGCTTGGAGCTGTTGAGGACGATTTCGCAGCAGTATGGAATCCCGCTGGTGCTGCTGCTTGGCTACGCCGAAGCCAAGGGTCTGGGTGAGGATGAGTGCGCCGATCTCAAGCTCGCCGGCTGCCTGCAGCGCCCGATCGACCCTCGCGCCTTGCGCATCACGCTGTACAATGCGCTACGGGCCGAAAAGCTCGAGCCGCGCCCGCGAGCGGCCGACTTCGGCCCCGAGCAAGTCGAGGCCCGAGCGCAAGCGGTTGGCGCCGCAGCCGGCGAGGGAGCCACCACGGGCCCGGGTGGTGACGCTGCCGACTGCGTTTCGGTCACCGAGCGATACGCATCGCTCGGGCGCGTGGCAGGTGCCGTGGCCCACGACCTCAAGTCCCTTTTGCAGGCTGTCAAAAGTGGCAGTTCGGCGCTGCTCGATTCGCGCGCCGAGGGTGACTGTCGGCGGCTTTTGGTCGAGGTCCAACATGCCGCGGCCCGCGCTTCTGTGCTCGTTCACGGGCTGCTGGCTTCCCAGCCTCGCGCGGCACGGGGCGATCGGGGCATCGCCGTCGATGAGGTTCTGGACGCCATGCGGTTCGAACTCGAACGCGCATTGGGCGAGGGCACTCAAATGTCGATGCAACTCGACGCCGCGGAGTGTCCGGTTCGAATCGATCCCATCAGCCTCGAGCAGCTGATACGGAATCTGATCGCAAACGCGCGTGATGCGATGCCGGGCGGGGGTCACGTCACGGTTCGCACGCGCGTCGTCGAGCGCCCGTCGCCGAGCGCGGGTGCTTCCTGCTGGATGGAACTCGTGGTCGAAGACACCGGCACAGGCATGCCCGGCGAGCTGCGCCAGCGCATTTTTGAGCCATTTTTCACCACCAAGGGAAGTCGCGGCACGGGCCTGGGCCTCACCACCGTGTACAATACCGTGCGCCAATGCAGCGGTACGGTCGACGTCGAAAGTACACCGGGGGAGGGCACGACGTTCCGGATCGTGCTGCCCGGGGAAGGAGCCACCAGCTCGCTCGTGCCTTTGCTGCCCCAGTCGGTGCAACCGACGAACCGCACGCGCCGACGGGCATTGGTGCTGGTGATCGATGATGAACCGTTGGTTCGTGAGATGGCCGCTCGCGTGGTCGAGGATCTGGGCCATGAGGTGCTGGTCGCCGCGGGCGGCGAGCAGGCGCTTGTTCTCGTCGAGAGCAGAGGCGCGGCGATCGATCTGGTGTTGACCGACATCGTGATGAGCGGGCTCAACGGCTTCGAGGTGGTGGAGCAATGCTTCGAGCGTTTTCCGCAGGCTCGCGCGTTGTTCATGACGGGTTACACCGAGGGTTTCGTACGCGAAGCCTACGGCAGTAGCCTGGAGCGGTTTGCCAGGCGATTGGACTTGCTCGAGAAGCCCTTCGATGTGCCTTCTTTGGTGAACAAGCTCGACGCGCTGATCGAGGCGTGAGTACGCTCTGGAGCGTTCGCCGTTGCTACTCGTTGAGGAGCACGGTCGACTCATGCATCCAGCCCTCCGAGCCGTCCTGGACCTTGACCTTGTACCACTCGCCCATGGTCTCGATGACCTCGACCTTGGCCTTGCGCGGAACCTTCATCTTGCGCTTGCTGCGGCGCTCGGGACCTTCGCGCAGCGCGGCGTTGCGACTGGAAACGGTGGCGATCTTCTTCTTGGGCGCCGGCGGCGCGGCCGGCGCGGGTTCTGCTTTTTTCGGTGGCTCCAGCGACGCCCCCTGCAACGCCACCGCAGCCAGGGGCTTGACGGTGCCGTCGAGCAACATCGCTACCACGTTGTCGAGGGTGTGAGACTCGGCCTGGAAGTCGACGTAGTCGAAATTTTGCCCCTGCAGCTCACAGTCATCGTCGAGTTCGGCTTCCCAGGTATCCTGGATCACGTCGCTCGAGCGCGAGCGGGCGTTGCCGATCCACAAGACGGTGCCATCGCGGGCATCGAGCAGCTTGGCCTCCATCGAAACCTCGTAGTGGGGCAAGCGGTAGAGGCAGGCCTCGGTGTCCTTGTCGAAGTGCAGGCCGTCGTCGTCGGTCACCACGTTGTCTTCGTCGACCTCGCGGCTCTGTCCTTCGCCGAGAGCGTAGTAGCGCGCCCGGCCGTCGACCTTGATCGACTGCAGCGAAAGCACGGCGTCGGCCTTGGTCTCCTTGCCCAGCAGCATGGCTTTCTCGGTGCCGGTGAACTTGCCAGCGCCCTTGCCCTTGGCCGCGCGCGCCACCACTTCCGACGAGATCACCTCGAAGCCGGAGGCCAGCAGCGACTTTTCGACCTTGCCCATGTAGTAGTCGATCTTGCTGTCGCGGGCGTTGGGCGTTTCGACGTTTTCAATGGCGACGGGTTTGTCGGGTGGCAGCAGCAGCACGCGGTGGTAGGCGTGGTCGCCGAGTTTCGCCGTCGGGGTGAGTTCGGAGGGCGGCGGCTTTTCCGGTGCGACCTGGAGCGTCAACGCCGAGCCGCAGCCGCACGCGAAGCCAATGCAGAAGCCTGCCGAACTCAGCCACCCAGCCCAGCGTGCGTAGTTCGCAACTGGCGACGACGATTTCTTCCCCATCAAGCCCATCGTGAGTCCTTATCAAGCTCAGGGCGAAACCACGCCCGGGTTCGAGTCGCGAGTGTAGACGCGTGTCCGAGAAACTGACAAGCGCGCCGCCGGGGGCCTCGAGGGAGGCTCCCGAGCTTCGGATGGGCCCGAGGGGCGGCACAGGCCCAAGCGTCGCGCGTCAACTCGCCGGGCGGTCGGCGATGCGCTTGATCGCGTCCATCAGCTCGAGCGGCACCGGAAAGAGCGTGGTGGAGTTGTTGGAAGCGGCCACCTCCACCAGCGTCTGCAGGTAGCGCAGCTGCAGCGATCCCGGCTGTGAGGCGAGCACACCGGCGGCCTCGGCCAGCTTGGCCGAAGCCTGGAACTCACCCTCGGCGGCGATCACCTTGGCGCGCCGCTCGCGCTCGGCCTCGGCCTGGCGCGCCATGATGCGCTTCATCTCCTCGGGCAGCTCCACGTGCTTGACCTCGACGCTCGAGACCTTGATGCCCCAGGGGTCGGTCTGTTGGTCGATAAGTTCCTGGAGGTTGTCGTTGATCTTGTCGCGCTGGGCCAAAAGCTCGTCCAGTTCGACCGAGCCGAGCACCGAGCGCAGCGTGGTCTGGGCCAGCTGGCTGGTGGCGTAGAGGTAGTCGTGGACCTGCAGCACGGCCTTGTCCGGGTGCACCACGCGGAAGTAGATGACCGCGTTGACGCTGGCCGAGACGTTGTCCTTGGTGATCACGTCCTGGGGCGGCACGTCGGAGACGATGGTGCGCAGGTCGACCTTTGCCATGCGGAAGAAGGGCGGAAAAACCAGGCGCAGACCCGGCTGCTTGACGCCGGTGTAACGCCCGAAGAAAAACATCACGCCGCGCTCGTACTCGGCAACGATGCGCAGCGAGCTGGCCAAGTAAAAGAGCAGCGCTCCGAGCGCCAGTGCACCACCGACCGGAAGTCCAAGGGTCATGTTTCCGCTTCCTTTTCCAGCTTCCGCTGCGAGTCCCCCGGATTGCGCGAGCGCGCTTGCCGGGTGTCGGCTGTCCTCACCTGGAGGGTGAGGCCGTCCACGGCGACCACCTCGATCGCCGCGCCCCGATCCATAGGCACATCGCTGACCGCCCGCCATCGCTCGCCGTGGATGAAGACCTGACCGCCCTCGGGGCCCAGGGCCGAAAGCGCCTTGCCGCACTCGCCGACCAGGCCCTCGGAGCCCCCGGCGGCCCGTCGCCCGCGCAGCCTGGCGGCGGTCAGCGCCAACAGCAGCGATCCCAGGCTCAGCAGCGCCGCCAGCGGCAAGACCGAGCCCCAGCTCAGGCGCACGTCGGCGTCGGCGAAGAAGCGCGGATCGCTTTGGTCGATGAGCAGCGCCGAGCCCAGCAGCAAACAACCGAGCGCCGCAGCGGTCAGCAGTCCATAGCTGCTGATGTACATCTCGGCGACCATCAGCGCCGCGGCGATCACCAACAGCGCGATGCCGCCCAGGTTCACCGGCAAGAGGTTGAGGCCGATGGCACCCAATAGCAGGCACAGGGCCCCCAGCGCCCCCGGGATCGCCAGCCCCGGATTCTGCAGCTCCACCACGATGCCCAGCAGCCCCAGCATCAGCAGGGCGTAGGCCAGGTTGGGGTTGCCGAGGACCTCGAGCGCGCGCTGCTGAAGCGTGGGTTCGAAGTCGATGAGGCGCGCGCCGCTGAGCGACAGCGCTTGCGGTCCACCCTCGAGGTGCACGGAAAAGCCCTCCAGGGCATCCAGAAGGGTCGCCTCGTCGCTGGCGATGCGATCGATGATGCCAAGCTCGAGCGCCTCGCGGGCGGTGGCCGACTTGGACTCGCGCACGGCGGCCTCTGCCCACTCCAGGTTGCGCCCACGCTCTTCGGCGATCGAGCGGGCGAAGGCCGCGGTGTCGTTTTCGACCTTTTCGGCCATGTGCTCGCCGCCGGCCTTCTCCGGATCCTGACCCGTGCCCACCACGGGATGGGCCGCGCCGATGTTGGTGCCCGGGGCCATGGCCGCCACGTGGGCCGCCAGCGTGATGAAGACGCCGGCCGAGCCAGCGCGGGCGCCGCGAGGAGCGACGTAGGCGATCACCGCCACCTGTGCCCCCAAGAAGGCACGCACAATGCGGCGCGTTTCCTCGAGCATGCCACCGGGGGTGTCGATCACGACCAACAAGGCCACGCAGCGACGGCGCTCGCTCTCGGCGACCGCGTCCTGCAGGTAGCTGGCAGTGCCGGCGTTGACGATGCCGTCGAGTTCGGCGCGCAGCACGCAGGCGCCGCCGCCCTGGGACGCGACAGGGGCTGGCCCCATGGGCAGCACCCATGGCAGCAGGGCCAGGGCCGCGCCGATCCAGGGGATCGCGCGTCGCAACGGCAGCCGACGGGCCGCTCGGGTGTTCATGGGCCCAAGTGTCGCGGCAAAGCGGCGGGCGGGCAAACCGAGCGCCGTCGCCGCCTTACCTCAGCCCTCGGTCGAACTCGGCAGCTCTCCGCGGTAGCCCTCCATGAAGGCGCGGGTGAACTCGCCGGCGGCCAGGCGCGCACGCTCGCCCACCTTGGCCAGCAGTGCCGGCTGCTTGCGGCTCATCACCTCGAGGGCGAAGGCGCCCACGAAGACCCCAGCGATTACGCCCAACATCAGCTTCGTCGTCATCTCCAAACCTCGCTCGTCGTGGCAACCATGGTCCGGGCGCCCGGTGACAGCCGTCCCGGGCGCGCGTTCGTCGTTCGGGGCGGCATCAGGACTCGCCCTCGGAAGTGCTTGCTTCAGCCTTGGCTTCGGCGGCCTCTCCCGGCGCTCCGGCTTCGGTCTTGGCTTCGGTCTTGGCGGCCTGTTCGGGGGTCGCCGTCGCCCGCTTCTCGCCGGCCAGCTCCGGCGCCGGTCCGAAGTGCAGGTCGTGCAGCTGCTGCACCACGTTCCAGAAGCGCCGATCGTCCTCCAGGGCCGCGTAGGCCTGGGCCGAGTGCTGGCGCACCAGCTCCGCCAGCTCGTTGAGCAGCTCGTAGACCTGGGCGTCACCGGCGGTCAGTCCCCGGCGCAGGCCCAGCCGCGAAAGCACCATCGACAGCGATCCGCCCAGGACGCCCGCCCATTCGGTGGCCACGCGCGAGGCACGCCCCAAGGAGCGACCGACGCTGGCGGCCAGCAGTGCCTCCTGGGCCGAGCCGCTGGCGGCTGCCGGGGCCCGTTCGGGGATCGGGACCTCGTCGGCTGTGGCTTCAGTCATCGCGACTGCCTCCCATCACGCCCGCTCGCGGTGAAGTATCGGGGGGGGGGTACTATGTCGGGGCGAGGCGGCGGAGAACCAGCGTCCCTGTGGGCTTGCAGTCGCGCTGCAAAGTGGGGGCTCGCAGTCGAGCTGCAAAGAAAGGCGGTCCGGGTCGCGTTCATCTCTACATCCGATCGCTTACGGAGCCCGCGGTCAGCCCGGCCAGAGTGACGGGACCATCGAACGAGCAAGATCGATTAAGCCTCGAGAAATTCAAAAATGCAATTGAAAATCGTTTTCATCTTCATTAAGCTCGGTCTTGTCCTGCCCGGCCTGTGCACTGCGCCCAGGCCCTTTGAGGTGGGGAGAAGGTTGCCATGGCCAACGTTGGAAACTCGATGATCAGCATCAAGCTGCGCGGAGCGGACGCGCTGGCGGCCCTGCAGGGCAAGGGCGGCCTGATGGCTGCCAACCCCGGGCTTCCGGGTATGCTCGGCGCGGCCCCCGGCGGAGCGCCGATGGTCCAGATGCTCCCCATGCAGGGAGGTCACCAGCTGGTTCAGCTACCGGGCGGGCAGCTCGGGGCCGTGCACGTGGCGCCGCTGCAGGGCGGCGCGCCGGTGACGGTATTCAAGGCGCCGCTCGGCCAGGCGGCCATCGGTGGCTGGGTGCCCGCCGTGCAGACCGCCCAGACTCAGGCGATGCCGGCGGTGACGGTAGCCCAGGGCGGCGTGATGCGGGGCGTGGAGATCGAAGGCGGACGCGCGGCCGTCGGCAAGGGTGCGGTCATGCGCGGCGTGGAGATCGAGGGCGGTCGTCGGGCCGCCATGGGCAAGGGCGCGGTGATGCGCGGCGCCGAAAACGAGGGCGGTCGCGCCATGGCCGCCAAGGCCGGCGGCAAGGGCGCGGTGATGCGCGGCGCCGAAAACGAGGGCGGTCGCGCCATGGCCGCCAAGGCCGGTGGCAAGGGCGCGGCGATGCGCGGCGCTGAAAACGAGGGCGGTCGCGCCATGGCCGCCAAGGCCGGTGGCAAGGGCGCGGCGATGCGCGGCGCTGAAAACGAGGGCGGTCGCGCCATGGCCGCCAAGGCCGGCAAGGCCGCCAAGGCCGGCGGCAAGGGCGCGGCGGTAACCCAGGCGGCGCCGGCAGTCCAGGCGGCGCCAGCGGTCCAGAACGCGGTGGCCACCACCCCCGCCGCCTGTCCCCCGGGCGCAGCGGCCAAGACCGTCGCAGGTGCGGCACCGTCGACTGCGGGCACGCCACTGGCGGCTCCGGCCAAGGCCACCGCGACCACCGCGACCACCGCGACCACTGCGACCACCGCGACCACTGCGACCACCGCGACCACCGCGGCTCCGGCCAAGGTGGCCACCGCCGCCAGCAAGGTCGCCGGCGCGGCGGCGGCGGCGCCGAGTGCCACCGTGGCAGCAGCCCCGAGTGCTGCTGCGGCCGCGGTGCCCGCGAAGGTGGCGGCCACCACCGCGGCTACTACCGTGGCCACCAAGAGCGCGGTGGCCGGTGCGGCCACTGCCGGCACCATCTGGAGCGGCACCGGGCTCAGCCTGGGCCTGGGTCTGGGCCTGGGCGCCCTGGGGCCGGCCCTGCTGGTCGGGGCCTTGGGCCTGGCCGCCGCTGGAATCTACATGTTCCGGGCCGGCGGTGACGATGCGGTCTACGACGAGGTCTGAGCGGCCCCGACACGGCTGTGTCCGAAGCGCGCAGCCCCCTGCCAATCGCGGCAGGGGGCTTTCGCGTTTTGTGGCCGCAAACACGCGTCGATCGGCCGAATCGACCCCTGCGGTGGTGAGATTCACCTTTGCGCCGGCTGAATTCGGCTGCTGGAGGTGAAAAAGTCCGCAAAAGCCGCGTGGCACGGCCCTTGCGATGGTCTCCACCGAGCCCGGAATCGACGCGCCGGGTTCTGGAGGCAACCATGTTCGACACGTTCACCCAAACCCACCGCCGACGCGGCGCCCGCGGCGCGTTGTCGCTGTCCTTGTTGATCGGGCTGGCCCATGGCTGCACGTCTGAAAAGGACCCGGCACCCCCTGCGACCATCGGCGCTGGCGGCGAGGCCAGCGCCGCTCCCACGACTGCCACCGGCGAGCCGGCGGAACTCTCGGTGGTGCATGTCGGCTCCGAAGTGCCCGCCGACGCCCCCAACGTCAGCACCCAGGACGCGGTCTCCGAAAGCCCCGCCGTCGAGGAAGGCCCGGTCGTCACCCCGCCCCCATCGGGCATGGAGCTGGACGCCTGCGATGACCCCACCCACGTCAATACCGGGCTCAAGGTCTATCCCTCGCGCCACTTCCGCTTCCACTACCTGCCCACGTCGGCGGCGGCCCAGGACATGGCCACATTGGTCGCTGCGCGCGAGTCGGCCTACGCCGTGATCCACTCCGCCCTGGGACTGGAAGCCGAGCCCAGCATCGACGTGTTCCTGTTGCCCAGCCGCGCAGCTGCCGAAGCCCGTGGCATGGAGGCAGGCGGGCTCGACCTGACCCAGCGCCGCTACTACACGGTCTACGACGGCCACCAGCGCAGCGCCGAGAGCTATCGCTTCGGCCGCTACATCGCCGAAATCCTGGCCGATGCGGCCGCGGCCGAAGGCCATGGTGGCGAAGGTCGCGCGCTGCCCCTGCTCAGGGTCGGACTCGGCGAATACTTCGACCAGTCGCTGCGCGATCTGCACCGCGCCTATGCCGAGCGTCTGGTGCTCGGAGCCGAGGGCGAGCCCAGCATGGAGACGCTGTCGGACAGCGACGTCGCAGCCGAGGATCGGGCGCGCGCCGGTTCGCTGATGCAGGAGCTGGTGGAGGCCATCGGTCTGCCGGGCGTGGCCGCCATGCTCGGCGCCACCGCGGTGCACGATCTCATCGGCGACGACTGCTTGCAGCACGACAGCTTGGGCTGCGTGGGTGACGCCAGGGAACTCCGCAAGCTGCTCGACTATGGCTTGGTCAGCGCTTCCACCGAGCGTTGGGTCCAGATCGAGCGCGACTGGCAGGGCGCGGTCGAGCCGCTGCTCGAGGATTCGGTTGACGAGGTCGACCTGAGCGACTGGATCGCCATCGCCCGTGTCATCGAGGCCTCCACCGAGGCCATCAACCTCGGCGATACCCTGGCCTACCGCCAGACCATGGACGGCTACTACTGCGACCTGCAGGACGAGGACGCCCGCATGGTCACCGCCGGCCGGGCCGTCGACACCGCGGAGGTGATGGAAACGGAAGTGCACTCGATTCTCTCCACCGGTGTCGTCTCCTATCCGGCGGCCCGCGCCAGCACCGAGCGCGTGCTGGCCGATGGCAGCGTCGAGCAGGTCGTCTATGAGCTCGAGCACTTTCCTGTCGGTTGGCGCATCACCTGGGCATCCGACTGGCGCTGAGTTACCACGCTTCCACCCGTCGCGTCGTGCGTCCCGTGGCTTCGGTCACGGGGCGCTTTTTTTTGCGAGTGCTTTCACCGGCCACGGCCAGCCGATATCGTGACGCCATGGAAGCCTATGTCGATTGCGACGCCACCGAGCTGGCCGCACGGGTGCAAAAGGGGGAGCTGAGTCCGCTGGAGCTCGTCGAGCAGGCGATCGCGGCCATCGAAAAGGTCAACCCCGCGCTCAACGCCGTGGTGCATCGCCTCTACGACGACGCCCGCGAGCGCTGCCGACGCGAGCTGCCCCAGGGACCCTTTCGGGGCGTGCCGATGGTGGTCAAGGACTTCGACGGCTTCGTCGCCGGGGCGCCTTTCACCGCCAGTTGTCGCTTCCTGGACGGCTGGGTGCCCGACCACGACTCCGAAGCCATCGCGCGCCTGCGCAGGGCGGGCTTTGTCTTCGTGGCCAAGACCAACTGCCCCGAGCTGGCGATCATGGGCACCACCGAGCCGGCCTGGCGGGGGCCCACGCGCAACCCCTGGAATACCGCCCACTCCAGCGGAGGATCGTCCGGCGGTTCGGGGGCGCTGGTGGCGGCGCGGGCTGTGCCGCTGGGTCATGGTGGCGACGGCGGCGGCTCCCTGCGCATCCCGGGCTCGCACTGTGGGTTGATCGGCTTCAAGGCCACGCGCGGGCGCGTGCCCTTGGGGCCCGATCAGGGCGAGGGTTGGGGCGGCTACGTGCAGTGGGGTGGCTTGACGCGCAGCGTGCGCGACGCGGCGGCGCTGCTCGACGTGATGGCCGGCCCGATGCCGGGCGATCCCTATGCGGCTGCGCCCTTGCCCGGGCCCCTGGCCGACGAGGTGGGACGCGATCCGGGCAAGCTGCGCATCGCATTCCACCGCGGCGCGCTCTTCGGCCGCGGCATCCATCCGGACAACGCCGCCGGAGTGGACAAGGTCGCCGCCGAGCTCGCAAGCCTCGGTCATCACGTGGAGGAGGCCTGCCCCGACTTCGATCGGGTGGAGCTCGCGACCGCCTATTTGACGCAGGTGGCGGTGGGCATCGCCGCCGAGATCGCCGACATGGAGCGCTGGCGTGGACGCGAGGCGCGGCCCCAGGACTTCGAGCCCGCGACATTCTTTCTCAAGCAAATCGGTAGCGCCGTCTCCGCCCTCGAGCTGCAACAGGCGCGCGATGCGGTGCAGGTCGCTGGCCGCGCCTGCGCGGCGTTTCACGAGCGCTTCGACGTCTTCCTGTGCGCCACCACGGCCTATCCGCCGGTGCGCATTGGCGAGCTCGCCCTGGGCGCCGCCCAGAAGGCGGGCCTGGGCCTCTTGCGCGCGCTGCCGGCCAAGGCCGTCCTGCGCAAGGCGCTGTCGGTCTTCGCCGCCGAGTCCCTCGACAAGACTCCAAACACCCAGTTATTCAACCAAACCGGTCAACCCGCGATCAGCTTGCCCCTGCATCAGAGCCGCGACGGCTTGCCCCTGGGGATGCAGCTGGTGGCGCCCATGGGACGCGAGGACCTGCTCGTGCGCCTTTCGGCGCAGCTCGAGACGGCGCTGCCGTGGGCGGCGCGGCGCCCGGCGGTGGTGGCCGGTGCCCGATGACAGCGAAGCGTGATGGTGTCAGACGCCGGGTTGGTGACGCCATCGGAGGCGCCATCGATGCGGCGGTGGATGGGGTTGGCGCCGCCGGTGAGCTTTTGGTCGATGTCTTGCGGCCGTCGAAGTTGTCGACCGCCTCGGTGCGCGGCAAGCAGGTGGCCCCGGGCTCGGCGGCAGGTGTCGAACACGCCGAAGGCGCGCAGACGCCGCCGCCCGAAGGCGCGGTGCGCTTCGTCGTCTGCGACTACAGCCCCGAGCGCCTCGAGCGGCACGAACCATCCCTGGACCAACTGCTCGCCGAGTCCCAGCCGCAGTGGGCGAAGGTGCGTTGGATCCGCGTCGAGGGGCTGCATTCCTACGTGATCAACGGGCTGCGCGAGCACTTCAACTTCAGCAGCCTGGCGGCCGAGGATGCGCTGCACAAACCCCAGCGGCCGCGCGCCGAGGCCTATGACGATCACCTTTTCATCGTCGGTCAGCTGTGGGAGGCGGGAGAGTCTGACGCAGGGCTTCAGCAGATCAGTCTCTTTCTTTTCGACGGTCTCTTGCTCTCGTTTCAGGAGCAGCGAACGGGCATCTGGGATCCGATCGAAAAGCGTCTGCAACAGTCGAGCTCGAACCTGCGCGGCGCCGACGCCAGCTACCTGGCCTACGCCCTGCTCGACACCATCGTCGACCACGATTTTCCAAACCTGGAGGCCTACGCCGAGCAGCTCGATCAGCTCGAAGACGTGGTTCTCAAGGGCCGAGGGCTTGACGTGCTGCAGCAGATCCACGCGGTCAAGCACGGGCTGGCCGTGCGCCGTCGCATGTTGTGGCCGACGCGCGAGCTGGTGGTCGACCTGCGCCGCGACGATCAGGTCCTGATCTCGGCCGAGACCCGCGCCTACCTCGCCGATGTCCACGACCACTGCACCCAGCTCATCGACTTCGTCGAGACCCTGCGCGATCTGGCTTCGAGCTTGACCGATCTCCATCTCTCGATGATGAGCAATCGCACCAACGAGGCGATGCAGGTGCTGACCGTCATCGCGACGATCTTCATTCCGATCACCTTTCTGGCGGGCGTCTACGGCATGAACTTCAAGTACATCCCCGAGATGGAATGGCGCTACAGTTATGCGGCCTTCTGGGCTCTGTGTGCGACGATCACCGGGGGGCTACTGTGGTACTTCCGGCGCCATGGTTGGTTTGGGCGCTGAGCCAGGACTACAGCTCCACGCGCAGACCCACCTTCGCGTCGATCACCTCCGCCGACGTCCGTTCCTTCAGCAGCTCGCCGAGGATTGTGCGCGGCTTGGGCTCGCCGTGCACCATGGCGATGCGCCGGAGGTTTCCCACGCGCGCAGTGCGTTTTGCAAAGTCCACCAGATCGCGCTGATCGGCATGGGCTGACAGTCCGTTGATGACGTGGATCTGGGCGTTGACGTCGCGCGGCACGCCCAGGACTTTGACTTCCCTGCGCCGCTCCACCAGCCGTCGGCCCAGGGTGTGTTGGGCCATGAAGCCCACGATCACGACGCTGTTTTTGGGTTCGCCCAGGGCGCGCACGAAGTGGTGGACGATGCGTCCAGCTTCGCACATGCCCGAGCCGGCGATGATGATGCAGCTTTCACCGCTGCGCTGCAGCTCCTTCGAATCTTCGACTTCGGAGACGTACTGCAGGCCAGGCGGCGAGAACGGATCGTCGCGTCCCAGGATTCGATCGCGGACATCGTGGGCGAGTCCCTCCGGGTGCAGCTTGTAGATCTCGGTGATGGCGATGGCCAGGGGGCTGTCGATGTAGATCGGCACCCGCGGCAGTGCGCCGCGTTCGTGCAGGCGCTCGAGGGAGAAGAGCACTTCCTGGGCGCGTTCGAGGGCGAAGGTCGGGATGTAGACGCGGCCGCCGCGGTCGATGGTGGTCCGCACGATGGAGCCCAGCTGGTCGTCCATCTCGCTGATCTCGGGGTGCAAGCGATCGCCGTAGGTGCTCTCGGTGATCAAGAAATCCACGTCCTTCACGATCTCGGGATCGCTGAGCAGGGGCAGCTCTTCGCGGCCGAGGTCGCCGGTGAAGAGCAGGCGCAGGGAGCGGCCCTGCTCGCGCAGGTCGAGCTGCACCAGGGCCGAGCCCAGCACATGGCCGGAGTTGTGGAAGGTGAGCTCGACGCCCGGCGCCAGCGGCATCTTGCGATGCAGGGGAACCGAGATCATGCGGTCCATGGCGGCGCTGGCGTCCTCGACGGTGTAGAGAGGGGCGATGCGCTCGGCGATGCCGTCGCGGGCGTTGCGTCGGTTCAGATAGCGGGCGTCCTGCTCGGCGATCATGGCCGCGTCCCGCAGCATCACGCTGCACAGGTCGCGGGTCGGCGGCGTGCAGTAGACGTTGCCGCGGAAGCCGCGCTTGACCAGGGTGGGGATGTTGCCGCTGTGGTCCAGGTGGGCGTGGCTGAGCACCAGGCAATCGGCACGGGCCGCCCAGTCGGGCAGCTCGCGGTTGAGGCGATTGGCCTCGGCGCGGTGGCCCTGGTAGAGCCCGCAGTCGAGCAAAATGTCGCGGCCGCCCACCTGCAGTCGGTGCAGCGAGCCGGTGACCTGGTCGGCGGCGCCCTGAAATTGGATGTGCATGAGGCCAGCGCGTGTACGCCCGGGGACATCGCAGGTGGCCCGGAACCGCAGGGGAGACTCGTCGCTGCCCGATAGATAGGCGCAGGCGCCGTCGGTGGCAAGCCCGGGGCAGGGGCAAGCCGAGCGTGCACGAATTCGCTACCACGGCGGGTAGCGCCCGCTAGACTCAGCACCGCTCGCGCAAACCAGGACTGGATCTCGCCATGGCTGTCGCGCTCCTTGTCATCGCTGTCGCGACCTCCTGCGTGCTGGTGTCCATCGGCGTTGTGGCGGCATCGGGCGGGCGGCATCGGGCGGAATAGGCGGATGCAAGACGCCATCGTGAAGGTGCCCGCTGCCGGCTCAGCTCGGGGTCATGGCTTCGGGACCGCGCCGGTCTTTCTGGCGGCGATCAGCACGATCCTCGGCGCGATTCTCTTCCTGCGCTTTGGTTATGCGGTCGGCCATCTCGGGCTCGCCGGCGCCCTGCTCGTGGTCCTGCTCGGGCACATGGTCACCATCCCCACGGCGCTGGCCCTGGCCGAGATCGCCACCAACCGTCGGGTCGAGGGCGGCGGCGAATACTACATCGTCTCGCGTTCCTTCGGCACCACCATCGGCAGCGTGGTCGGGATTTCGCTCTACGCTTCCCAGGCGGTCTCGGTGGCTTTCTATATGATCGCCTTCGCCGAAGCCTTTCGTCCGCTGGCGCCGCTGTTCGAGCGCCTGACGGGCTTGCTCTTCGACCCGCGCATGGTGTCATTGCCCGGGGCTCTGGTGCTGGTGGTGCTGATCCTGGTGCGGGGCGCCGCCATCGGCGTGGGCGCGCTCTACGTCGTTGTCACACTGCTGGCCGCCGCGCTCTTGCTCTTTTTCATGGGCGCCCCGCTGCCGGGCTTCGATCCCGAGGCGGTCGCGCTGACGGCGCACGTGGCCTCGGCCGATCCCTTCATCACCGTCTTCGCCATCGTATTTCCGGCCTTCACCGGCATGACGGCGGGCGTGGGGCTGTCGGGCGACCTGGCCGATCCCCGTCGCTCCATACCGCGTGGCACGCTCGGGGCCACGCTGGTCGGCTGCGCGGTCTACATCGCGGTGGTCGTCAAGCTCGCCTACTCGGCGCCGCTCGAGGCGCTCGCAGGGCGGCCGCTGGTCATGGCCGAGGTCGCGCTGTGGGGGCCGATCGTTCCCATCGGCCTGGCCTGCGCCACGCTCAGCTCGGCCATTGGTTCGGTGCTGGTGGCGCCGCGCACACTGCAGGCCCTGGGACGCGACGCAGCGTTGCCGGGGCGGCCGCTGAGCCGATGGCTCGGGCGCGGCCACGGCGAGGTCAACGAGCCGCGCAACGCCACCCTCGTCACCGCCGTGGTGGCGCTCACGGTGGTCTGGCTCGGTAGCGTCGATCTGGTGGCGCGCCTCATCTCCATGTTCTTCATGATCACCTACGGCTCCATCTGCGCGATTAGCTTTCTGGAGCACTTCGCGGCGCGGCCCAGCTATCGCCCCAGCTTTCGCTCGCGCTGGTACGTGAGCCTCTTTGGCGCGCTGACCTGTCTGTTGGTCATGTTCCAGATGGATCCGTTTTTCGCGCTGCTGGCGCTTTTCACCATGGGGCTGCTGTACTGGTCGCTTTCGACCCGCAGCCGGCGTGAGGGCAAGGGCAGCGACCTGGGGGCGATCTTCGAAGGCGCCATGACGCAGCTGGCGCGCGACCTGCACGTGCGTCTGCAGCGGCGGCGCGAGCTGCGACGCCGCGGCGAGTGGCGGCCGAGCATCATCTGCGTCAGCAGCCACACCTTCGAGCGCGCCGCGCCGATCGAGCTATTGAGCTGGCTGTGTCTGCGCCAGGGTTTTGGAACCTACCTGCATCACGTGCAGGGCACGCTGAACGCAGAGACCTTTCAGGAGAGCCAAAGGGCGCGCCATCGGCTGCTGGAGCAGGTCAGCAGCCGCGCCAGCGGACTCTACGTCGACACCGTGGTCAGCCCGTCGATGACCTCGGCGGTGGCCCAGGCCCTGCAGGTGCCGGGCATCTCGGGCCTGCCCAACAACGCCGCGCTCTTCGACATCTCGGTGCACGATACCTCGACGAGCGCCGAGGAAGTGGCCCGCCTTGCGACCTTCGCCGCGCACGCCGAGATGGCGGTGCTGATGCTGCGCCACGGCGATGCCCACTTCGGCGACCACAACGCCATCCACGTCTGGCTCACCTGGGACGACGCCAAGAACGCCGACTTGATGATCCTGCTGGCCTACATCATCCTCGGCCACCCGGACTGGACCCATGCCGAGTTGCGGGTCTTCGCGGCGTTGCCCAGTGAGCAGGTCGCCGACGAGCGCGAGGAATTCGGCAAGCGCATGGCCGAGGGACGCATACCCGTGGCGAGCAAGAACATCCGCTTTCTGGCGGCCGACGACTCGGCGGCGTTTAGGGCCAGCGTCAGCGAGCGCTCGCGCGACGCCGACCTGGTGATCCTGGGTTTCAGTCTCTCCGATCTGGCCGAGCGCGGCGCCGAGCTCTTCAGCGACCATCCCGAACTCACCGACGTCCTGTTTGTCTGCGCCCCACGCCGCATTTCGATCACTTGAGCCCACGCCATGCAGCAACTACTCGAAGAACTCGGGCAAGCATCCATCGCATTTGCAGGGGCCGGCGTCGCGCTGCTGCTCGCGATCCTGGTTTCGCGCGGACTGCGCCGCCTGATCCGTCGTTTGGCCTCCCACGGCCATCTGAGCCCGATCATGGAGCAGCGCCTGCAGAGCGGTCGGCGCTGGGCCGTCTTCGTGCTGGCGGGGCTGACGCTGCTTCAAGCGACCGGCCTCTTCGACAACGCCTGGGCGCTTCTTTCGGCGGTGCTCGCCACCGTCGCCATCGGCTTCTTCGCCGTCTGGAGCCTCCTGAGCAACGCCACCTCGGCCCTGCTGATCCTGATGTTTCGCCCCTTTCGGCTGGGAGACACGGTGGAGTTGGTGGAGCCGACCAATCGCACCGTTCTCGGCGGCGTCGTGCTCGACATCAACCTGATGTACACGACCCTGGAGGAGACCGATGCCGAGACGGGTGCGATCGCCCGGCTGCAGGTTCCCAATAACCTCTTCTTCCAGAAGCTGATGCGCACGCGGATGGCCGCGCCAGTGCCAGTCGCCGAGCCCTTCTTCCGCGAAGGTCAGGACGAAATCCGCGGCGAGGAAGCCCCGTGATGACTGCTCGCCCCGCGACTACTTGGCGGCGGCCTTGCGCCGGCGTTTGCGCGGAGCCGGGGCGAATTGCTTGAGGTTGAGGGTATTGCCGAAGCACAAGAGCACGTCTCCGGCGAGCATCTCGCGGCGTCCCAGGGGGTTTGGGATCGTGAGGTCGCCGCGCTGGATCGTCAGCACCAGCGCGTCGTGGTCGCGGATCCCGCTCTCCTTGATGGTCTTTCCCGCCAAAGGTGAATTTTGGTCAACCGGGATCTCGATCACGCCATAGCCGCTGCGCAGGGTGAGCCGCTGGCGCAGGTCGATCTCGGGAAAGATGACCTCATCTTCGATCAGCTCGATGATGCTGCCGGCCACATCGATGCCGGTCGAGGTCTCGATGCCCTCCAGACCCGGCGAGGAGTTGACCTCCATGATCATGGGCCCCTTGTTGCCCTCGAGCATATCGACGCCCGCCACGCGCAGGCCCATGATCTGGGCCGCTTGAACCGCGGCCTTTTCATAGGCCGCATCCAGCTCGACCACTTCGGCCGTGCCCCCGCGGTGGAGGTTACTTCGAAACTCGTCGCCCTTGGCCACGCGGCGCATGGCCGCGACCACCCGATTGCCCACCACGAAGGCCCGCACATCGCGACCCCTGCTCTCGGCGACGAACTCCTGGATCAAGACGTTCTGGTGGGCCGCACGCTGCAGCACCTCGATGATCGACTGGGCCACATGGGTGGTGTCGGCGAGGATCACGCCGATGCCCTGGGTTCCCTGTAGCAGCTTGATCACGACCGGCGGTCCGCCCATGTGGTCGATGGTTGGCTGGATTTGATCGATGTCGTGGACGAAGGCGGTCTTGGGAAAGCCCACGCGGTGGCGGCTGAGGATCTGGATCGAGCGCAGCTTGTCGCGCGAGGTGGCCACGGCGGCCGAGCTATTGACCGAGTACACGCCCATCTGTTCGAACTGGCGCAGCACCGCCGTGCCGAAGAGCGTGATGGAGGCGCCGATACGCGGGATCACCGCGTCGTAGGTGGACAGCGGCTTACCCTTGAAGTGCAGGTCCGGCTCCCCCTGCTCGACGTCGATGGAGAATTTCAGCGGGTTGAGCACCACCGCCCTGTGGCCGGCTTTTTCTGCGGCTTCCTTGAGCCGGCGCGTGCTGTACAGGCGCGGCCCGCGGGAGAGGATCGCGATCTTGAGCTTTCGCTTCGTGGTCATGGCCGCACCTGGGCTCGGGGCGATTGGTAACATGCCAGCAGCCTCGACAGCGAGTGATTGCGATCGTCGGGGCCCGACTGCGGCGCTTTTCGCAGCTGCGGCTGCGCTTGGGGTCCGCGAAAGAATAATTTCCCCTTCGGCACGCACCGGCGGGCGCGTTCACGCCGCGCGTCCTCGAAGAATTCCTCGATGTACCTCTGGTACGACTGCGGATTCTTCTCCGGGCGCCGGCGCGACCGCACTCCCGCCGAGCACATCGAGGGGGAAGTTATTCTTTCCCGGACCCTTGCTCGCGGCGGGTACTTGACCGCATGGCGTCCTCTCGCCGACGCTTGCGCCGTCCGGCGCGCAGCGACGCCGAGCCCCGATGCAAGCGCCCACCGCCAAAGCCAAACGGCCCCGTACCGCACTGCGCGAGCGGCCGGTCATCGGCTGGGTGGAGAACGTGGACCTCCCCGAGTGGCGCGTCTTCGGCTTGCGCGCCAAGGCCGACACCGGTGCTCGCAGCAGCGCGCTGCACGTCTACAACCTGCGCGAGGACGGGCCGCGGCACGTGCTCTTCGACGTCGTCATCGACGCCGATCGCGGCAACCATCGTCACCGCCATGACGTGCGCGCCCGCATCGCCCGGCGCGCCCGGGTCCGCTCCAGCAACGGGCAGTACGAGGTGCGCGTCTTCGTCAAGGCCCGCATTCGCATCGGGGAGGTCGAGCGCGAGATCGAGCTCAGCCTGGCCGACCGCCGCGAGATGACCCACCGCATGCTGCTCGGACGCACCAGCCTCAAGGGGTTGCTCGTGGACGCCTCGCGCCGCTATTTGCTCAGCGAGGAGTGAAGGCGGTCCGGTCTCGGCCATGGGAGCCGGTGGTTTTGGGGGTTGAATGTGCGGGTCGTTTGATTTCACTTTGACCCGACGCTGGGCTTTTACGCCACCAGGTGGGTGCGCGTTGTGCGGAGTGCTCGGTGCGCTGTGAATTACGGAGTGGATTGCGGAGGCGAGAAGATGGTGGGTCTGCATGGAAAAACGTGGAGGGGGTTCGTAGGCGGACTCCTCGTTTCGGGACTTCTGCCGGCCTGTGCGGGCGGCGCCCAGGGCGGCAGCGCTTCAACAGGACCGGCACCCGTGCCCGTGCCGCAGCCCGTCGCCGACCCGAGTCAGGCTTTGGCCAGGGCGCGGTGGGCAGCGCCGGCCCGCTTCCCGCGATGACTGGGGGGATGACTGGGGCCGCGGCCGGGACCGGCGCGGAGCCACCGGTGACCCCCGCGATTGACACCACGCCGGAAACCATGCCGGTCGAACCGATGGAGCCGGCCATGATGGACAGCGCTCCGGAACCGGCAACGCCCGAGCCGACCGAGCCGACGACTGCGGCCAACCCCGACGACTCCCTGGACTCCCTGCGCCAGCTCTGCCTAGATACCATCAATGGCTACCGGTCCGGCCTGGGGCTGCCGCCGCTGATGCGGGCGAGCGTGGAGATCGAAACCTGCTCCGACGCTGGCGCCATGTCCGATGCGACCACCGGTCAGGCCCACGGTTCGGCGGGTAGCTGCAGCGGCCTGGGTGCCCAGAACACCTGCCCCGGCTGGGGCGTGGGCGGTTTCAGCGGCAACGCCACGATCGAAGACGCCCTGCAGGGCTGTCTGGCCGGCATGTGGGCGGAGGGTGAGCCGCCGGTGTCGCGGCAGGCGTGCATCGCCGACTACGTGGGCTGCTTCCTGCAGCACGGTCACTTTCTCAACATGAGCGATCCAAACGCGCGCGTGGTCTCCTGTGGCTTCTACATGATGGACGACGGCCGCTGGTGGATGAACCAGGACTTTGGTCGTTGACCACCGCTGTGGACCGCGCTCCGCGCTCGGGGATCCTCCTCGAGTACTTGGAAGTCGGTAACCAGCCCGTACGCGGCTCCCGGCTGAAATCGGCCGGGAGCCGCGTACGGGTTGGTTACGAATCATCGGTGCAGTTCGCCCCGCCCTTCAGTCAGGGAGTTTCGTCCGCCTGCTCGGTATCCTGGACCGTGGTGTGATCGCCGATGATGAATTCGACACGACGGTTTTCGGCATGGTCCCGGCGACTCTTGGCTCCCTGGACGACTGGTCGGTCGGGGCCAAAACCCTGTGCCTGCAGCCGACTGGCTTCAACCCCACGTTCGAGCAAAAGGCGCTTGACGGACTCGGCTCGTGCCTGGGAGAGCTTGAGGTTGGATTCGCGCGAACCACGATTGTCGGTGTGTCCTTCGATGACAACGCGCTCGATCTCCGGGTGCGCCTTGAGGACCTCGGCGACATTGTCAATGAGAGCGAATGAACGCCGGCGCACCGCGGCACGCCCGGTCCGGAAGTAGACGCGCTCGAGGATCTCGAGCCTGCCGGCTTCGATGCGGACCTTTTGCTTGGCTCGACAACCTTGCCACTTGGCCTCACCGGCAACTTCGGGGCAGTTGTCGAGACGATCCACGATGCCATCACCGTCGGCATCGGTGTCGGGACAGCCACGCAGCTCTTCGATGCCGGGCACCCTTGGACAAGAGTCCTCAAGGTCGACGATGCCGTCGCTGTCGTCGTCGGGATCGGGACAGCCGTCTTCGTCCTCATAGGAATCCTCATCCTCGGGCTCGTCCGGGCATCCATCCGCGTCGTCGACCAGCCCGTCGCCATCCCGGTCGGTGGGTGCCGGGGGGTCGGGCTCGGGTGGTGGTTCTACCAGGGTTTCGATGATGGCCGACGGTGGGGGTTCATCCCGATGTGTCGAGTATGCGAGGGTCGCCACCACGCGCAGGTCCGGTGAGCCGCGGCCACGTGTCAGCCCCATGCCCCCGGCGACTCCGAGCCAGGTCGCATCTCCCGTCTTGAAGCGCGGTCCAGCAAGAACTTCCAGCGGACTGCTCTCACGGTTGCCGAACTCGCTGGAGGCGGCCATCGCGCCCTGCCCCTCCAGATGCAGATTGATTCGGTTTGGACTCAGGAGCCAGGTGGCCCCCAGCCGGGCAAGCATTTCGGGCTCGTAGCGCAGGTTTTCGAGTTCAGTCGTCTCGCGCCACAACACGCCGAGGTTCAGACCAAGGCGGACGCGGTCCAGGCGCAATTCACCGATCAGCGAAGCTTGCCCGGTTGGCCCTTGCTCCCCTTTGAATCGCTGATCGGCGTCCAGTGTGCGCGCCAGCGGTGCGGTCGCAGAGATTCCCGTCGCCAGGGCGAACGTGTTCTCGGGAAGCCCGAATAGACGTACACGCAGGCCAAATCTCGGATCTGCAAAGCCGGCGCTGTCTGTCGGTGGCGCGCCAAGCTCCGCAGCGGCGTCATCGGATTGCATCAGCAGATCGAGCGGCACGCCCACGTGGAAGACTACGCGGTCATAGAGGGTGAGTGCGCCGCCCAATTGGGCAACCAAGTGGTCTCGCACGAGAGCCGCTCGCTCACTGTCGGCTACGCCGAGCTGTTCTTCGTATACCAGTGGATTGCGGCTGTAGCTCAGCGACAGGCGCGTGCTCAGGGCCCAGTGCCCTTCGGCATTCGGACGTTCAAGCGCAAAGCCGTCGGCGTGGGCAGGTGCTTGCAGAAAGCGGTCCAGGCGGGCTGCCCCCTGGGCCCGAGCCTGCGTCGCAGAAGCCAGCGCGAAGAGCAGCACGGAGAGGGCCTTGTAGCACTGGCGTCGCCGAGAAACTTCGGGTGCGGCCGTCCGGCTTCGGAGCCGTCGGCGGGGATGCCGTCGTGCCTGGAGCAGTGCTGCGAAAAGCAGTATCGAGATCAACGCGAAATGTTGCTTTGCCGGATGGGGACGGGCCGAACACGCCCCCCCGCTGAAGCCGCCGGTCGGAGACAGGCCACGGTCGAGAAAGTCCGGATGTCCGTCACCGTCCGAATCCGCGAGTTCTTCTATGCCATCGGTGCGGCCGTCATTGTCGGAATCGGGATCGAGGTGATTGACGAGCCCATCACCGTCGAAGTCTTGTTCGCCGTAGCGAAGTTCCAGGGCGGTCGCCAATCCATCACCGTCGTCATCGATGTCTAGATGGTCGGGCAGTCCGTCGCCGTCAGAATCGGGACAAGCATCGGGATCCGGGCATTCTTGGCCATCGAGCAGCCCATCCCCATCGCTGTCAGCCTCGGGGTCGATGCTGGAGCCGCTGGGCGCCTCGCGCGGCTCGGGGGGGGGGTCCTTTGCGTCGAGATGGTCGGGTATTCCGTCTCCGTCCGCGTCGACATCGGCACCTCTCGGACGCTCGTCGATCGTGAGTACACCGTCGCCGTCGTCGTCAGTGTCGAGATGATCGGGCAGTCCGTCGCCGTCGCTGTCCAGGTCGCTGCCCTCGGGACGCTCGGTGGCGGTCGGCAGTCCGTCGCCGTCGTCGTCGGCATCGAGGTGGTCGGGCAGTCCGTCGCCGTCGCTGTCCAGGTCGCTGCCCTCCGGCCGCTCGGTGGCGGTCGGCAGTCCGTCGCCGTCGTCGTCGGCATCGAGGTGGTTGGGCAGTCCGTCGCCGTCGCTGTCCAGGCAGTCCCGTAGCCCTGGACATTCGACAGCGTCGAGGATTCCATCACCGTCGGTGTCGACGCTCGATGAGTCGTCGTCGAGATAGTCGGGGAGCCCGTCAGCATCGGTATCGACACGGCCTTCGAGCTGGTCGTCGATCCCATCACCATCGGAGTCGGTGTCGAGGTGGCTCGCCACGCC
>JAOUOP010000044.1 GCA_029880325.1 Myxococcales bacterium
CCGCGTCGACCGCCCTTCGGGCTATCTCCTCGAATATACTCTGTATGTCCTTCGTCGATTCGCCACGCCGAGGGCCGCCGATTGCTCGCCGAGTTTTACCCAAAACTACCGACACAGGTGACTAGCTCCAGACTCGGCGGCGCCGCCATCCTCCATCGAGTCGGCGTCGAGGAGCCCGGCCAGCGCGGCCATTTGTGGCTGTGGGACGGGCGTGGCATCGTCGTTCGAGCATGAATCGACGCCGACCGCCGCCCATGCTCGCGTGGCTCTGCCTTCAGCTCGCGGCCTGCGGCGCTCCCGATCCCGGCGACCTGGCCCGCTTCTTCCAGGACGGCGGCCTGCTCTCGGCGCGGACTAGCGTCGAAGCCACCCGGATCTCCAATGCCGACGTGGTCATTGCCACCAAACCCACCGGCTGTAACGACCCGCTGGGGGACGTGACCGAGTTGCCCTTCGCCGTCGAGGAGCGCATCGAGCGCCACGCCGTCTCGGGGGCGACGAGCGACGAGCTGGCCGCCGCTCTGATCGCGCGCCAACGGCAGCGGGGAGCCGCCCCCTACATCGACTGGGCCCTCGACTGGCGCTTCGACGCCGTGAAGTGCCGAACGCCGCTGTGGCAGCTCGCGCTATCGGTGCGCTACGAAATACCCGAGTGGAAGCCGCCGGAGGAAGCGGACGCCGAGCTGGTGCGCAGCTGGGATACGTTCGTCGCGGCACTGTGGTGCCACGAATTGGGACATACCGAAATCGCTGTCGCTGCGGCCGAAGAAGCGCTGGATGCGCTGTGGGCCGTGGGCTCGAAGGACTCATGCGCCGAGATCCAGGCCGCCGCAGAAGAGGCTTTCGATGCCGTGATGGAGCGTCACGTGGCGCAGGAGCGAGCCTACGACGCCGAGACCGGGCACGGCCTGACCATGGGTGCTCGCTTCCCGCCGCCGCCGTAGTCGTGCCGGTCGGCGCTGAAGGCGGTGCCGATTCGGGGTACTGTGGCCGCGATGGAGCAATCGCTGAGGACAAAGCTCGAAGCGGAGCTGGCGGTCGTCGGCTGGCGTGATCTACGGCAGCACGCGGCGCGTGGGGCGCTCTTCCTGGTCCAGGGTGAACTCAGCGTGGTCGAAGCCACGCTGGCGGTGGCCCAAGACGACTCGGCCTCGGTGCAGGCGTGGCTGAAAATCGGCGCGCTCGTGCGGCCGAGTTCAGAACAGTTGGCGGCCTGGGAGGGAGAGCTCGATCGGGAGTTTGAGTACTTGATCGCGCAGCCCTTTGTGATCGCGCGCTTGTGCTGAGGACCCGCGAGAGAATCACTTCCCCAGTTTGGCGAGCACAACACAAGGCAGCTTGCCACCTCGGCCTACCCCAACCGAGCCCCTGCGCGCCTTCCGCGACCGCTTCGGAGCGCGCCCGTCGGCGCAGGCGACCCACGATCGCTTCGATTGAGGCATAGCGCCCCGGACGTCGTTCCTCAGGCGCCCTGCTCGACCGGCGCCCCGCTGCCCTCGACCGGCGGGTGCATGGGGCCTGCGCCGATCTGAACCGTGCCCAGCGAGGGCACCAGCGGCGCCAGCGCGTACTGGCGGAACCAATACCACCACACGCTGCGCTGGTTGAGCACCGGCGCGATCTTGGGTGCCAACTCGGCGTGAATCGCCGGCAGCTCGGTCCAGTGGGCGCCGGCGCGCTCGTGGTGGGCGGCGTGGTAGCCGTTGTTGAAGAGCAGGAAGTTCAGCAGCTTGCTGGTGAACGAACGCGAATGGTCGCTCTCCGAAAATGGATCGGCATGCACGTGCTGCTCATAGTTGAAGAGCATGATGGTCCACAGCGCAAAAAACGCCGGCAGGCCCATGCTCATGCCCCAGACGTAGAGCCCTTCGGCCGCGCCGTGCAGCCACACCGCCAACGCAAACGCCAGCACATGACCGCCGCCCCAGGCCAGGTACTGGCTGCGGATCTGGGAGTACAGCTTGCCGCCCTTCTCCTTGGCGTTGCCGACGAAGTCGTTGATCAGCGCCGACTGGTAGTACGAGGAGACGAAGGGATAGGTGAGCGCGACGAAGAAGTTGTGGCGGTTGGTGTGGCGCCAGGTGATGGTGGCGTCGCCCGGGGCGTTGGTGAACTTGTGGTGGTTATTGTTGTGGGTCGGGATCCACGCAAAGGTGGGGTAGCCGTAGAAGATGGAGATCCAGGCGCCGAAGGCCTGGTTCATGCCGCGGCTCGCGAAGGTGCCGCAGTGGTTGTGGTTGTGGGCGATGACGCCGCAGGCCAGGGCAAAGTAGCAGCTGACCCAGCACAGGTAGGGAATGAGCTCCGGGCGGGCGTACTGCACGGCCACCACCGCCGGCGTGAGCAAGACCCAGAGAATCGTTCGATAGTCGGCTGAATTTCGGGGCTTCATCGGTCCTCCGCGCCGCTGCTGTGTATCAGATGTGCGGGCCCTCCGCACCTTCGGACCCCCGCCGGGCCGCCCCCAATTGCGCTGTGCCACACGGCAATCGGCGGAAAAGCCGAAAAATCTGCCTCTGCGACAGGTCTGCTACCATACGGGGGTGCTTTTCGAGGGTGAACGTGGTCACCGCACGCGCCGGTTGTTCAGCCTGTCGGCGCTCCTGCTCGGCTGTGCCCTGGTCAGCAGCCCGGCGCAGAGCCAGAGCGCCGAGACGGCCCCCGGCGGCGCCCGTTGGGTGATGCACCGGGTGCTGCCGGGCGAAAAACTGGAGGAAATCGCCCGCCGCTACGCCACCGAAGAGGCCGCCATCGTCGAGGACAACACCCTCGAAAAGCCGCGGCTCAGGGCCGGCCAGACGCTGCGGGTGCGCGCCCATCGCACGCCGCCACCCCGCAAGCGCATCAGCTACGTGGTGCGCTTCGGCGACAATTGGACGCGCATCGCCGAGCACCACGGGGTCGATCGCGCGGCCCTGCGGCGCTGGAATCGGCAGGTGCCGCGCACGTTCGAGGCCGGCACCGAGCTGACGATCTGGGTGGAGTCGGACCATCAGCCGCCGCCACCGACCCACCTGGGCCTGGACCGCAACACGGCGGGGCTTCCGCTTTCAGAGATCGCAGCCGGCGGCGAGAGCCTGGGGCGCCCCGACCGCGGGCGGCTGCGGGGCGGCGTGCAGCTACCCGAAAATCCAGAGCTCTATCTGGTGAGGCGCCCGGACTTCGCCTACGGCTCGAGCCACGCAGTCGAAAACCTGCAGCTGGCACTGGCCAAATTTCGTCAGCACAGCGGCTACGGCGGGCCGCTGGTGGTCAGCGACATGAGCCGGCGCCGAGGCCGCCCCTTCGGCAGCCACGACTCCCACCAAAGCGGCCGCGACGTCGACATCTGGCTGCCGCTGAAGGCCGAGGTCCATGCAGTGCGCAGCTTCGACCCGAGCACCGGCGACTATCGCGAGGCGGCGGCGGCGCGGCCTTCGGACATCGACTGGAAGGCCACCTGGGAGCTGGTCAAAGCCCTACTGCGAACCGGCGAGGTGCAGTACATATTTTTGACGCGCAGCCGCCAGCGCCACCTCTACGCCGCCGCCCGCGCCGACGGCATGGCGCTGAGCGCCCTGGGCGATATTGTGCAGTTCCCGCGGCGTGCCCAGACCGCCATCGTGCGCCACGCGCCCAACCACACCAAGCACCTGCACGTGCGCTTCACCTGCGCCCAGGCCGAGCGCCGCTGTCGGTAGCCAGGAACCCCGCCCAGTGACCGCGGGCGGGCTTCGTGCTATCGACTGCGCTCACGCGCGTGGGGACAACGAGGCAACAGATGGCAGTAGTCGAGACCACATATGGCCGCGTCGAGGGCGAAACCCGCGGCGAGCAATACGCTTTTCGGGGCATTCCCTTTGCGAAGCCGCCCGTCGGTAGGCTGCGCTTTTTGCCTCCCCAGGCGCCCGAGCCCTGGAGCGGCACGCGGGCGGCGCTGGAATTCGCCCCCTCGGCGCCCCAGATGCCGAGCCCCTTCGCCGGTCTGGGCGCCGACGGCCCCCAGAGCGAGGACTGCCTCTACCTGAACGTCTTTACACCCGGGCTCGACGACGGGCGCAGGCCGGTGCTGTTCTGGATCCACGGTGGCGCCTTCATCATGGGCAGCGGCGGCGGCCCGCTCTACGACGGCAAGAACTTCGTGACGCGCGGCGACGTGGTGGTGGTCACCATCAACTACCGTCTGGGCGCCTTCGGCTACCTGCCCCTGGGCGAGCATGGCGGCGACGCATGGGGCGCCACGGCCAACGCCGGACAGCTCGATCAAATCGCGGCCCTCGAGTGGGTGCGCGACAACATCGCGCGCTTCGGCGGCGACCCGGAAAACGTGACTATTTTTGGCGAGTCGGCCGGCTCCTTCGCGGTCACCACCCTCCTGGCCATGCCCGGAGCCCAGCGGCTGTTCCACAAGGCCATCGGCCAGAGCGGCGCCTCCTTCGAGCTGCGCAAGGCCAGCGAGCGGGCTTCGAGCGTGGCGCGATTAATGGACAAGCTCGGCATCGCCGACGGCGACAGCCAGAAGCTGCAGGATGTGCCAGCCGATGTGCTACTCGCAAACCAGCTGGCGGGCTCGCGCGACGGTCTGGCCGCGTTCTTTCCGGTCGTCGACGGCAAGACCGTGCCCCAAGACCCGCAGCTGGCCATTGCCCGCGGTGAGGTGGCGCAGGTGCCGCTGGTCCTGGGCACCAACCGCGACGAGATGAACCTCTTCATGGCGGCCATGCTCAAGGAGCTGGACAAGCCCATGGAGCCCCAGCAGGTCGCAGCCGCAGTCGGCAGTCGCATGTCGGAGCAGGCCCGGGGGCGACTGCTCCAGGTGCTCGAAATTTACCGGGCGTCGCGGCAGGCGCTGTCACTGCCGGCCCAAAACCGCGCGCTCATGATCGCGCTCACGGGCGACGTGACCTTCCGCATCCCGGCCACGCGCTACGCCGATGCCTTCGCGGCGCACCAACCCGCCACCTACATGTATCTCTTCCAGCAGGAATCGCCCGCCATGCGCGGCGCCCTGCGCTCCTGCCATGCCATGGAGATTCCCTTCGTCTTCGGCACCATCGACGCACCGATGCAGGATCGCTTCGCGGGCGCCGGCCCCGAGGTGGAGCGCCTGAGCCAGACCATGATGGACGCCTGGATCGCCTTCGCGCGCAGCGGCAACCCCTCCACGCCCCAGCTCGGATGGGAGGCCTACGATTCGGGGCAGCGCGCCACCATGATCTTCGACGCCTCCCCACGCGTGGAAAACGCCCCGCTCGAAGCAGAGCGCGCCGCCTGGGACGGCGTGCTGTAACGGGCTCACTCGGGCCAGTCGGGCGTGCCCCGCAGCTCCTCGGGAATCTCGGCGACGCGGCGGGCCACATCCTCGACCGTGCAGCCCCGGGGTAGCCGCATCACGAAGCTCATCTGGGGCTTTTTGAAGTTCTTGCGCTGGGCCGTCAACCGCGCGCCGGCCTGCTCGATGGCGACGCGGTAGGCCTCGGCGGCTTTCGCCATCTGGGCCACCGCCACGCCACCCACGTTCAGCTCCACCACGCTGGACAGCTCGAGCACGTAGACCATCACCCAGAAGAAACCGGTGGCGAAGACCGCCACCAGCTCCAGGCCCAGGCCCCAGCACAGGCCGATGAGCGCGCCCATGATGGTGTGGCCGGTGTGCTTGGAGGCGCCCACGTCGGTGCGAAAGCGCAACAGCCCGCCGATGCCGAAGATCACGAAGGCCATCGAGGGATTGACCGAGCAGATGATGGCGATCAGCGCGCCGACCACCGAGTAGATGATCAGGGTCTTGCGCTGCTCGAGGTCCTCGAGCATCAGCGGCCGGCCGCGGTGGACCGGGTGGTAGGCGATGATCGCCCCCGAGAGCGTGGCTGCGCACAGGATGGCGGCGTAGTGCAGGTAGTGCTCGGGCTCGGCGAAGGCCGCCCAGCCCGGTCCCAATTTCACTTCACCGGCGATTGGATCCATGCGCGCCGAGGCTACCACGGGCGGCTACCACCGGGCGCGATCGGCTGCGACTACTCGACCGCCCAGGGATCGCCGATCTGCTTGGGCCCCTCGGCGATGCGATCGGCGATGCGCTGGCGCAGGGCCTCGATGGAAGCGCGCAGCCAGGCCCGCGCCTGATTCCAGTCCTCGACGCTCACCGCCTCTTCGTGGGCCGCGGCGGCTTCGCGAACCACGGGCCAGATCTGCTCCTCCCAGGTCAATAGCTGCGCTTCCACCTTTTCGGGCGTGAAGGGGCCATCACGGAACTCCTGCAGCAGCTCCAGGTAGCGCTCCTGGTGGGTGGCCAGGGACCAGGTCAGGCCGTCGCAGCTGGAGAGGCGCTGGGGAATGTTGAAGGGCGGGCGCGACTCGGGCGCGCAACCCAGGGTGGTGTCGTCCCACTCGAACCACATCGTCGTGGTGGTGTTGTCGACGTTGAAGGCGTTGTCGAGGTCCCAGGCGATCAACCAAAAGCGGCTCTGGGCTTCTTCCTCGTACCAGTAGTAGTTGTGGTTCCAGCAGCTATCGCCGGTGCAGTACCAGTGCAAGAGGCCATCGTGCTTGCCGATGGACCAGTTGGCCGCCAGGTAGCGCAGGCTGTAGTCCACGTCGATGAAGGACTCGAGCACTTCGGGCTTTTGCTCGAGCGGGGCGGCCGCAAGCGCCTGACCAAAGGCGAGGAAGCCGTCGAGCGAGGGGTTTTCGTCCTCGTTGGTCTTCAAAAGCTCGATCAAGGCCTCTTCGGTGATGGCGTTGCCGTCTGCGTCCAGGGGCCAGGCTTCCTTGAAGAGGTTGCCCTTGCCGCCTTCGCGGAAGCGGCTGCGCGTCAGGCGGCCGTCGATCTGCTCGATCAGGGCGAAGATCCCATGAAACTCGCCGTTGATGAGTAAGCGCGCGTGCACCGCGCGCGAGGTGGGCAGGCCGAATTGGGCGTTGAGCCAATATCCCAGACGCTCCTTGAGCATCGACGGATCGTTGTTCATGGCGTGGAACTGCAGCTTGCGCAGGCCATAGAACTTCGCGTCCGGGTCCTTCCAGTTGAACTTCACCTTGGTCGAGAGCTTCTGGCAGGTCTTCTTGCCACCGGCATCGACGCAGCGGCGAAAGGCGCCGATGGAGCCCTTGTAGCGAATGCCCACGGGACCGATTTCCTCGCCCTCGAAGATCATCGAGCCCTCCACGTATTGCTCGGCCTGGGGGTCGGCATCGAGGAAGGCCAGATCCTTTTCGCTCAGGCGTAGCTCATAGGTTCGGAGCTGGTTCTGGTCGTAGATGTAGGCGGCGGGGTCGGTAGGTGCGAGGCTGAAGGGGCCATCGTCGACGCCAGCGTCGGCGCGCACCGTGCGCTCGATCATGCGCCGCCCGCCGTCGCCCGCAATACCGGCCTGAGGTTCGGCCTGCATCTCGGTTTCAGTCTCGCCTCCACCGTCACCGCAGCCGGCGAGGGCCCAGGTGGCGGTGCAGGCGAGCAGTCCCCAACACAGTGCGCGACCGGCGCTTCGCAGGATTTCAGCCGGCATCATCTTGGCCTCCATCGTCCTCGGGGGTTTCGGTGGCGGCATCCTTGAGGACCCCGGAGCCCGCGTCCTGCGCGGTGTCCGTCGGCAGTTCGCAGCGGCAGGCTTCGTCGAGGGGCGCGCAGTAGGGCTCCAGCGCGGTGGTCGAGAAGGGGCCGCCCCCGGAGACGCCCCGCAAGCAGCAGTGTTCACGGGCGGCTTCGCAGCTGCTGTCGCCGCAGGCGATGCGACCGGCCTCGGCGACGCCCGTGCCTTCCACGACACCGGTTACCGGCATCGTGCACAGGGAGATGAACTCGTAGGGCAACACACGGCTGCGGGTGCAGAGGCGCCCTTCGACGAGGCAGCTCTCGCCCGGGTGGCACAGCCGGTACCGGTTGGCCGTGTCGCAGCGGTCGGCGCACTCGATGCTGTCGTAGGTGAACGAAGCCTGGTTGAAGGTGCCGCAGCAGACCTGGGCACCCGGGCAGTCCTCGTCGCCGTCGCAGCGCGCCCCGACCAGCAGGCTGCAGGCGCCCGCATCCATCGCGGTAGCGAACTCGCCGCTCCATTCGGGCAAAGGCGGCAAGGGCGGGCCGGCATCCACCGCATCCACGGCATCCATGTCCGCGGCGGCGGCGTCCATCCGCCCGGCAGGACGGCCAGCGTCGTCATGGCTAAAACCGTCGTCATCACCGCAGCCGAGCGACAGGCCCAGTGCGCAGCAGGCGAACCAGTAGGCCCGCCCCAGTCGTTGCCACCACCTCTCCATGTTGTCCCCTCTCGACTCCTGCAAAACGCGGTACCAACACCGCCAGGCCCGGAAACCTACCCAATTTTGGGGGTGCGTCCAGCAAAATTGCTGGATCAAAGATCGCTAATTGACCCGGATCCCGAAGGCGACCATAGTTTCACGCGTTTTTGAAAGCTTCGAGCACTCGTCCGCTCCGCCCCCCACTGCGCCGTGCCCCAGCCCGTAATTCCCGAATCCTCCCTGGACGCGCTTCAAGAGGCCTCTAGGACCCGCTCCTCGGCACGCCCGGCCGGCCAGCGCCTCGACGGCATCCAAGAGCTGCTGGGCGAGGCCCTGCCGGCGATGGAAACGGCCGTGCAGCAGGCCTGCCGGGGCCCCGAGCCCCTCGACCAGGCCTCGGCCCAGCTGGTGATGGCCGGCGGCAAGCGCGTGCGGCCCATCACGGCGCTGCTGATCTGCAAGGCCTGCGGCGGCGACCCGTCGCGGGCGGTGCCCCTGGCCGCGTCCGTGGAGCTGATCCACTCGGCCACCCTGCTGCACGACGACGTGATGGACGAGGGCGAGGAGCGTCGAGGGCGCCCGGCCAGCCGTCTTCTCTGGGGCAACCTGGTGAGCGTGCTGTCGGGCGACCTCCTGCTGACCAGCGCCCTGCAGCTGGTGCTCGAGGCGGGCATCGAGGGCGCCATGCAGGACACCCTCGACACCATGCAGGCGCTGATCGCCGGCGAGGTTGCCCAGCTCGAGGCCCGCGGCCGCCAGGACCTGGGCGTCGAGGGCTACCTGGAGATCGCCCGCGGCAAGACCGCCTCGCTCTTCGCCTGCGCCTGCCGCCTGGGCGCCCGCGCTGCCGGCGCTTCAGACGCCGTCATCGACGCCGTCGGCCGCTTCGGCGAGCGCGTCGGCATCGCCTTCCAGATCGTCGACGACGTGCTCGACCTGGAGGGCATCGACCACGAAGTGGGCAAGCGCCTGGGTCACGACCTGGCCGAGGGCAAAACCACGATGCCGCTGGCGCTGGCACTGAAAGAGGCCTCCGAGGAGCTGCATCCGCTGCTGATCGACGCCCGCGCCGGCGACACCCTGGCCGCCGCCCAGGTCTCGCGCTCCCAGGCCGTGCGCGACGCCTGCGTGCAGGCCCGGGGCTACGCCGCGCGCGAGACCGACGCCGGGCTCGCCGAGCTCGACCTCTTGCCCGAAGGGCGCGAACGGGACCTGCTCGAGGCCCTGGTGCGCAGCCTGATCGACCGGCGGACCTGAGATGACGCGCCCTGCCCAGGCCGAGCCGGACGCCGCCGCGCCCGAGAGCCCCCTGTGGGAGAGCGAGCGCATCGTCAGCGACACCGTCGGCCGTCTGATGGCGGTCTGGGGTTTCAAGCGCAACATGGGGCGGGTCTGGAGCGTGCTCTACCTGGCGGCCGAGCCCCTGAGCGCGGCGCAGCTGCGCGAGCGGCTGCGACTGTCGGCCGGCGCCGTCTCCATGACCCTCTCGGAGCTAGCCCGCTGGGGCGTGGTGCACAAGCGCTGGGTGGCCGGCGACCGCCGCGACTTCTACGAAGCCGAGGCCAACGTCTGGAAGATGGTGTCGCGGGTCATGCGCGAGCGGGAGCGCACCGAGATCGTGCAGGCCATCGAGGCCTTCGAGGAGGCCCTGGTGGTGCTCGACCACCTGGTGGCCGACGGCGAGGTGCGCAACGGGGAGCGCGTGCGCATCCAGCGCGAGCGCATTCAGAAGCTCCTGGAGCTGGCGCGCCTGGGGCGATCGATGCTGGACGCCTTGATAAGCAGCGCCCGCCTGGATGCGAGCTGGCTCACACGCTTCCGGCTGGGTCGCAGCGCCGACTGAAGGCCCGCCGGCGTTTGCACAATCGCGCAGCCTTTTGCTTCTTTTCGGTCATGCGCACGAACGGGGGCGCATCGCCGGCTGCAACGGCTGGGCTTCGGGCTACGTCCAACAGCGACGGACTTCGCCGCGGCAGACGACAGCCGCCGAAATAGGCTACAAGGCGCTCACAGCGGCGAAGCGCGAAAGCCTCCGCCGCCCTGCCCTCCGGTCCGCGCCAATCCAGTCCGGAAGTCTGTAGCAATGTCCGAAGCACAAGAAGCAGCGCCCCGCCTGATCGCCTTCGAAGGCGTCGATGGCGCGGGCAAGAGCACTGTCATCGCGCGCGTGGCCGAAGCGCTGCGGGCCTCGGGCGCGCGGGTCTTCATGCCGCGCATGGGCAAGGAGCACGCCTCGCGGCCGACGCGGCAGATCCGCAACCTCACCCGCGACCGCCGCAACCTGGATCTCACACCGCGCGCGGAGCTGCTGCTCTACTGCGCCCGTGAAGCCCAGATCCTCGATGAGCTGGTGCGACCGGCCCTGGCGCGGGGCGAGACCGTCCTGATCGATCGCTCACTGCTGACCCCGGTGGTCCTCGGCCGCGCCCGCGGCGTGCCCGCAGACGACTGCGAACACGCCGCCGCCGTGGCCGCCCGCGGCCTCGAGCCCGACCTGACCCTGGTCTTCGACGTGCACCCGCGCACCAGCCGCATCCGCAAGCGCATCGACAAGATCCGACATCCGAGCGATCAGGAGGGCGGCCGCAAGGGCTTGGCCGGTAGCGCTTTCAAGGAGCGCGTGCGCGATTGCTATGGCCAGCTGGCCAACGAGCGCGGCTACCCGCTCTTCCACGTGGAGCGGGCCACCCCCGACCAGCTGGCCGAACGGGTGCTGCGCGTGGTGCAGCACGGCGCCGGCGCGGGCGTCGATGAAAGCGAGCTCGACCGAAAGCCCCAGTGGCTGGTGGAGCCGGGCACCGATTTCATGCAAGCCCTCGAGACGCTGCCCGAAGCGGTGGCCCTGTTCTTGAGCAACGGACTCATCTGCGCCCGCGAGCTGCGCAAGCGGGCCTTCGCGCGCGACCCGCGGCTCGCCGCCTGGGCCATGGACCCCGAAGACCCGCTGCGCGATGCCATCGCCGAGCAGGTGCCCGACCTGGCCCTGCGCGCTCTGTCGCGCATGCCCCTGGGCGGCCACGACGACCTGCGTCTGAAGCTCCTGCCGCGGGCCCCCGAGGCGTCCATCACAGCCCTGCGCCATCTGCACGACGAGCGCGCCGACGCGATCCGCACGCGCCACGCCGAGAGCCATCCGAACGCCGTGCTCGAGAGCCTGGCCGGACGCGACGACGCCTTCGGCGACGCCCTGCGCGAGCGCTGTTGGAAGGGCGCAGAAGACACTTCCCGCGCCAGCAGCCTACTCTTCTGCGATGGCGACGCGGCCTGGAAGCGCCGCGAGAAACTCCTGGAGCGTCACCCGGCCGCGGGCCTGAGCAGCCTGCGCGGCCTGGGCGGCGAGCGCGTCGACGGCTGGCTCGAGCGCTACGCCGAGCGCGCCCCCAAGCGCGTGCTTTCAGCCCTGGGCGGCCGCAGCGACGATGCCGCCTACGCCCTGCGCGAACGGCTCTTCGAAACCGGCCGCGAGGTCATCGACAGCGTGCGCGGCCAGGGCGACGACGGGGCCTTTGCCCTGCGCGAGCGCGGCGTGACGCGCTGGCCCTCCACGGTCGCCCACAGCCTTTTGGGGCTGTCGGACGACCCGCGCAGCGCCGCCCTGATCGCGCGCTGCGAAGAGTTGGCCGCTGGCGACCTGCACGTGTGGCGGCGCCTTGTGGGCCTGCAAGAACGTGCGGCCTGGCCGAGCTGGGCCCGCGTGCGCACCCGCGACACGCTCTCAGAGGACGTACTCGACGATGACTGATGCCCCACGCGCGCGCCGTCTGGGCGCGTTTCTTCTCCCACTGCTATCCCTGGTCGCCTGCGACCAGAAGGACCCCAACGCCACCGGCAAGGCCGGCTCCGGCGACTTCTATCCCCTCGTCGATGGCGCGAGCTGGCGCTACGAGCACAAGAACCTCGACGGCGAGACCTGGACCGAGGAGGTCACGCTCGAAGCGGTGGACTTCGAGGGCGAGCCGGCGTTTCTGCTGGCCGACAGCCCCGGTCCCAGCGGCAGCAACAGCGAGAGCGTGCTGCAAAAGGACGGCGATGCCATCCTGCGCGTCCACAAGGAGGTCCTCTTCGACGGCAGCGTGAGCGAGGCTGTCGACTACGACCCCGGCTTCATCCGCTTCGACGCGGCCTGGCTCGAGTTCGAGGAAGGCCAAGAGCAGAGCTACGGCTACGAGCGCACCCAGCTCGATGGAAACGGCGTCGCGATGCCCACCGAGATGCGCGAACACCGCTACACGCTGGTGAACAGCGACGCTGTGGTCGAGGTCCCGGCCGGTGACTTCAGCGGCTGCCTGGAGATCCGCCGCAAGCGCGTGCGCGAAAGCGGCGACATCCCCGGCGCAGGCGACGACAAAACCTTCTGGTTCTGCGACGGCATCGGCAAGGTCAAGGAGTACGAAGCCGCCACCGGCAAGAACGAAGAGCTGCTCGACTGCGACGTCCCCGGAGGCGCGTGCCCCTAAGCGCCGACGAGCAGCTGACGCGCGCGCGCCGCGAGTTCAAATACCTGGTGCCGGCCGGCGGCGCCCGCGACCTTGTCGCCCACATCGCTGCGGAGTTGGCCGACCATCACCACGCCGAAAAGGGCAGCACCGCGCTGCCCAACGCGCGCCACCACACCACCACCGTTTACTTCGACACCCCCTCGCGCACGCTCTACCGGGCCGCCAAGGCCGGCGGTGCCCATCGAAAGCTGCGCGCCCGCGAGTACTACGACATTCACCCGGAGTTAGTCGAGCTGGCGACCGATCCGATGGACATGGTGCGCTACCATCCGATCCTGTGGCTGGAGCTGAAGCTGCGCGACGGCGATCATTCTGAGAAGACGCGGGTGGGCATTCCCAAGCACGAGCTGCACAATTTTTTCACCACCGGCGAGGCCAGCGCGGAGATGCTGAAGCTGCAGCGGGCCAACGCGAGCGGCGCCGTCGCCATTGAGAAATTGCGGCGCTTTGCGACTTCATTGGACGAGCCGCTGGATGCCAGCTGCGTCATCAACTACCGGCGCCGGGCCTTCCAGGACCCCGAAGGCGGGCTGCGGGTGACGCTTGACTACGAGCTTTCCGCCTTCGCACCCACGGCCGAACTCTTCGAAGCGCCCATGGTGCGCCAGCGCCTGGGACGCTCGGTGCACGACGAACCCCACTGCATCGTCGAGGTCAAAACCCACCAAGCGATGCCCGCCTGGCTGCAAGCGGCGCTCCTGCAGCAGGGGGCGAAGCAGGCCCCCTTCAGCAAGTTCATCATGGGGTCGGGCGCTGTCACCGCCGACAACCAAGGGTCCGCGAAAGAATAAGTTCCCCCTTCGGCACGCACCGGCGGGCACGCTCGCGCCGTGCGTCCTCGAAGGATTCCTCGATGTACCTCGGGTACGACTGCGGATTGTCCTCCGGGCGCCGTCCCAACCGCACTCCGCCGTCACGCACCAAAGGGGGAACTTATTCTTTCGCGAGCCCTGACGCGCACGTTCCGCCGGCGCGTCAAAGCACGTATGCTGGCGCGCCGTGAACGCCGGAGCCAAAGTGCGAGCGCGACTGCGAACCCTCGTGCCGCTGCTGCTCACGCTGGCGGTGGCGGGTTATCTGGCCTTCGGCGAACAGAACGGCGGCCCCTCGCACGACGCCAGCGAGGCCGACGGAGACGAGCCCGGAGCCGACAAGCTAAAAGTCGTATGGCTCGATCCGGTGGAGCTGGCACCGGGCGGCGCCCTGATCGCCCATGTCGAGGGGCTCAAGGGCGGCCCACTCGAAGCCGAGGTCTCGACCCTGAGCGGCAAGCAGCGCGCGGAAATCCTGCACCGAGAAGGCGATCGCGTGGTGGTGCAGCTGCCGGCCGACGCCGAGCCGGGAGCAGCCAAGCTGCGCCTGCAGCAGGGCCAACAGCGCTCCAAGGCGCGCCTCTTTCAGATCCGACCGGTGCCGCGGCGCGACATCCTACGCGACGTGCTCGGGGGCCTGGCGCTGTTGCTGCTGGGCCTGCGAACCATAGGCCAGGCCTTTCGCACCTACGCCAGCCAGCGCCTGCGCACGCTCTTGGCACGGCTGACCGAGCGCGCCTATGGCAGCCTGGGCCTGGGCGCCATGGTCGGCGGTCTGACCCAGTCGACCACCTCGGGTGCGGCCATTCTCGCCGGTCTGCTCGACGCGCGCATGGTGAGTATGAACGGCGCGCTCTTGATGATGCTGGGCGTGCAACTGGGCGCCGCGGCCGCGGGCGCACTGCTGCCGCTTATCGCCACGCGCGAGGCGCTGTGGGTGATCGCGGTGGGCATGCTCTGGAGCGTGGCGGCCGGCGATCGGCCCGCGCGCGCCTTCGCCAACCTGATCCTCGGCTGCGGTCTGCTTTTTCTCGGACTGCGCCTGATGTACGCCGGCTTCCAACCCCTGGTCGATAACCCCGGGTTATTGCCCTACCTGCACGAGCTGGGCGCCGACAGCGTGGGCGGGACGCTGCTGTGCGCGCTCTTCGGGGGCCTGCTGTGCGCGCTTCTGCAGGGGCCGGGACCGGTCTTCGCGCTGGTGCTGAGCCTGGCCGAGTCCAGCGGCATCCTGGGTCTGCGCGCTGGGCTCGCGGTGCTCGCCGGAACCGCCCTCGGCGCCGTGCTGACGACCGCCGCCGTAGCCTGGCCCTTCGGCCCGCGCGGACGGCGCTTCACTGGAGGTCATCTTTGGCTAGGGCTCGTGGTCAGCGCCGTGGGCCTTTTGGGGCTACCGCTTTGGACGGCCCTGGCCGACCAGCTGGTCGCCGGCGATCCCCACACGGTTCGCTACGGCGGGCGCGTGCTGATGCCCAACGTGGGGCTGCACCTGGGCGTCGGCTTCGGACTGGCGCAGCTCGCGGGCGTGCTCTTGGCGGCGCCGCTTTCGGCGGTCTACGTGCGTCGCCGCCGCGCCGCCGACGCCGCCATCCGGCAGGTGGCGGCCGAAGGCCGACGCGAGCTGACGCTCTTGCCGATCCTGGAGGCCTGCGAGCGAGCCATCGCCGGGCTCGAACAGGTCACCGCCACCGGCGAACGCGCGCCGACGGTGACCGTCGACCGGGCCATCGCCGAAGCCCACAAGGGCGTCGCAGGGCTCTTGCGCGCCGGCGGTGTGGGTCGTGCGGACATGGCACCGGCGGCCATCGCCTCGCTGCACCTGGCCTCGGCCGTGCGCGGCGGGCTGCACGTGGCCGAGCGCGCCCTGGAGCAGGGCATGTCACCGTCGGCCGACGACGCCGAAGCCCTGCGCGGGCTGCACGGGCTGCTGATGGAGGGCATCGCGGCCGTGCGTGCCCACGTGGCCGGCGAAGCGGCCCTGCGCTTCGAAGACGTGCAGGCCCGGGAGATCCGGCTCAACGCCCTGGAGGCCCAGGCGCGCGCCCCCGCCGTCGGCGCCGGCGCCGACGGCCGCTCCATCGACTACCGGCTGTGGCTAGGTGAGCTGCTGGTGGCCTACGAAGGCATCGGCAACCACCTCTACCGCCTGGCCGGCGCCCTGATGCCCGAGCGCTGAAGCTCCAGGTAGGTCACCACCCCCTGGTCCACCCGCCGCAGTCCGAAGTGGCGCACGAGCCGCTCGCGGGCGGTCTCGGGGAAGCCATTGGCAAGAATGAAGACGCGACGGCCACGGGCCATCAGCTCGGCGGCCAGACGCGGCCCATCACGCCCCTGGTCGCGCGAGCAATCGACGATGACCAGATCATGATGCAGCTGCTCGGCCACCACGGCGCTGCGATTGATGGCCCAGACGAAGACCGCCGAGCGCTCCGGCAGGCGCCCCGAAGCCGCCGCGTGCATGGCCGCTGCGAGACCGCGGTGCTTTTGGCTGATGGCCACGTCGGTGGTCAGATGGATCGCGGCGGCGTAACTCAAGCAAGCGGCCAGCGCCGCGCTGAACAAGACACGAAAGGCGGCCCGCCGACGCAGGGGCCAGGCGAGCACCGGGAGCGCGGCCAAGATCAGCGGCGCGATCATGTGCGTGCGATGGGCCAGGTCGAGCACCATCAAGGCGTTGCTGATGGGCGGTAGCGCCGCCCCGAGCACCGCTCCCAGCGAGGCGGCCGGCATGGACAACGCAAGCCCCTCGAGGCTGAGCGCGAGGATGATGGCGGCCAGGGGCACCATCTCGAGCAGGTAGCGCTGGTTGAAGCCAATGCCGTCGGTGCGCGCCGAGCCGGCCAGCGCGAAGAGGGCGACGATGCCGAAGAGCGGCAGCGCGCAGCTGATGAGCTCGCGCCGCAGGGCGGCCGTTTCGGTCGAAGCTCCCGCGCGGCGCGGGATCAGGGCCAGCGCCGCAAGCAGCAGGGCCAGGCCCATCCAGGGGCACGACTGCAGCAGGGCCTTCTTGGCAACGCCGTAAAACACGAAGGCGCCGCTGTCGGGGTCGGGCGATAGCGCGAAGCTGCCGAAGCTCTGGGGCGGGCGCAGGCGGTAGTCGACGACGCGAAAGAGCGCGCTCAGCAGGCTGTCGTCGATGCCCAGGCCGGAGCCACCTGCAGCGCTCGCCGGGCCCGGGCCGCCGCCGCCTCCACCGCCCATGGCCGCATAGCCGGGGCCCTTGGAGACTGGATTGTAGAAACCGAGGCGCGCGCGGTTGATGAGGGAATTGGCGAGCAGGGGCAAGCCCGCGGCCAGACCAAAGCTCACGGCGCTCTCGCCGCGGCGCGGCGCATGGAGCAGCACCGTGAGCCCCACGCAGGCGGTAAACACCAGGTTTTGGTAGCGCACGCCGGTGGCGAAGCCGCACAGGAGCCCCGCACAGGCGAAAAGCAGGAGCCTATCACCCGCGCGCGCCCGCGATACGAGCACAACGGCCGCGGTGCACAGCAGCACGCTCAGGCTGTGGGACCAGATTCCGACCGCGTATTCGAGACTGTGGCTGAAGAGCAGCAGACACAGGGCCGCGAGCCAGGGCGAGATAGGGCTCGTGCCGATGCGCCGCAGATGCACGAAAAGCAGCGCCGCGGTCGCCAGATAGCTCAGCAGGTTCAGCGACAGAAGCCCGCGCAGCCCCAGGGGCGCGAAGGGCTGGGCGAAGAAGGCATAGAGCGGCGGCATCGTGATCGCCGGCGGGGCCGCGGGCTCGAGGCCGACCTGGGGCCGAAAAAAGGCCAGCTCGTCGCTCGGCGTCAGCCCCTCCAGGTGCGGCAGAGACAGCCGGCCGTGGCGCAGGGCCACCACAGAGGCCAGGTGATGGCTCTCGTCGATGGTGAACAGCCCCGGCTCGGCCCAGACCTGCAGCGCCGCGCCCGTCACGGCCAGCAGCGCGAAAAACAGCACGGGCCTGCCCCGGGTGCTCGCCATGGCTTCCCCTTATGCGAAGCCCCCGCGGCGAACGCAACCGCCGTGTCCGTTTCGCGCCCAGGGCCGAGAAATGGCAGAATATCGGAAGCGCCGTGTGGCCTGCCCGCTCCGGGTGACGCGTCGCAGCAAGGATTGGACTGCCGTATGAAATCGAAACTTCTGCCGCTCTTGGGGGCCCTCGCGTTCGGCCTCTGCCTCGCCCCCGCCCAAAGCTCCCTGGCCAAGCCCCTGGAGGGCGACACCGTTCGCATCTTCGGCCTCGGTGAGCTGGGTCTGGGCGGCAGCCTCAGCAACGACGCCTCGATGGGCGAGGTCGATCTCAGCCCCTCCTATGGCGGCGCCCTGGGCGTCGACTTCGGCCTCCACGACCTCTTCGCCGCAGGACTGATGTTGCGCGTGGTCTCCTACAAACCGACCGCGGAGATCATCGAAGACCTGCAGGCCAACGCCGTATTGATGGCGATGCAGAGCGGCTCGGTCAACGCCAGCGCCAGCGCCGAGACGGCGGTGCTCGGCGGCCGCTCGTCAACCTTCGACATCGACCTCTATCCGCGCCTCAGGCTGCCCTTCCCCGCCATCGAGCTCTACGCCATGGTGCCCTTCGGCCTCAGCACACTTTCGCCGCCGGACGGGGCCGAGTCCGAAGGCGGCTGGAACTTCGGCATCCACGGCGGCGTGGGCCTGCGGATGATCGCCGTGCTCCAAATCATCGCCCAATTCGGCCACAGCTGGCACTACTTCGACAGCGGCGACATCAGCGAGACCACCTTGAACCTTGGCCTCGCGCTCGGCTTTTAGAGCAGCGACCGGTCACAGGCGTCCGAATCCTGCGCAATCGCGCTTCTGCACGGGAAAGCACGGCGGGCGCCGGCGATCGGCCCCGGGACTGGAAAAAAGCCTCGATCCGCTCTACACCACCCACGCCCGAGGCGCGCCCCGTGCGGCGCCCGGCCCACCGCATCCCGCGCCCTACGGGGCCTGCCGAATGGAGCGTGCATCGTGACGACAGCGACCGACGAATTGGGACTCGAAGCAGCCGAACGCCTGGCCAGGGCGGCCACGGAACTCACCGAAGCCGCCCGCCAGCGCATGGTGGAGCTGACCGAGGGCGGCCGTCAGATCGATGCCCATCAGGTGACCGCCGACCGCGTCGCCTACGCCGCCACCGAAGCGCGCGCCGCCAGCGAGTTGGTCGCGCTCGTGCGCGGTGACGAAGCGCCGGGGCTGCCGGTGCAGTTCGCCGTGGCCGGCGCCGCCGACCTGGCCAAGACCGCCCACGACCGCATCTGGCCCGTGGTCGAGCAGCTCGGCCTGGGCGAAGAAACGCTGGCCAAGACCTACCCCGACGAAGTGCGGCAGCTGTTGCGCCGGGCGCTGTCGGACGACCTGATCTGCGCCCTGGGCCGCAGCGTGGCTGAACAGGGCGGCAAAGTTTTCCCCGCGCTCGACGAAATGCACGACGAAGTGCGCCGCAGCGTGCGGCAATTCGCCGACAAGGAAATCGCGCCCCACGCCGAGCACATCCACCGCCACGACGACCTGGTACCCGAGCGCTTCATCGAGCAAATCGGCGAGCTGGGCTACTTCGGCATGAGCGTACCCGAGCAATACGGCGGCGCCGAAATGGGCAACCTGGCCATGATCCTCACCACCGAGGAACTCTCGCGCGCCTCGCTGGCCTCGGGCGGGTCGCTGATCACGCGCCCCGAAATCCTCACCAAGGCCCTCTTGGCCGGCGGCACCGACGAACAGAAGAGCACCTGGCTGCCCAAAATCGCCACCGGCGAGCTGATGGTCGCCATCAGCGTCACCGAGCCCAACGTGGGCAGCGACGTGGCCTCGGTCAGCTGCAAGGCCACCCCCGGCGAAGTCGACGGCAAGAAGGGCTACCTGATAGACGGCGCCAAAGCCTGGTGCACCTTCGCCGGCCGCGCCGACGTCATCGCCCTGCTCGTTCGCACCAACCCCGACTCCAGCGCTGGCGCCAAGGGCCTATCGCTCTTCGTGGTGCCCAAGCCGCGCTTCGAAGGCCACGAATTCGAGGTCAAGCAAGACCACGGGGGCACCCTCGTGGGCAAAGCCGACGCAACCGTGGGTTATCGCGGCATGCACTCCTTCACGCTCGGCTTCGAAAACTTCTTCGTACCGGCGGAAAACCTGGTGGGCCTGGACAAGGGCCAGGGCCGCGGCTTCTACCTGCAAATGGCGGGCTTCGCCGCGGGGCGTTTGCAGACCGGCGGTCGCGCCTGCGGCGTCGGCCAGGCTGCGCTCGAAGTCAGCTGCGACTACGTCAACCAGCGCGTCCAGTTCAAAAAGCCCACCATCGAATTCCAGCTCACCCAATACAAACTCGGCCGCATGGCCGCGCGCCTGGCCGCAGCCCGCGCCATCACCTACACGGCCGCCCGCGCCATGGACGAAGACGAGCGCGTGGCCGCCCCGCTGGCAGCCCAGGCCAAACTCCTGAGCTGCGACGTGGCGGTTGAAATCACCCAGGACGGCCAGCTGCTGCACGGCGGCTGGGGCTACGCCGAGGAATACCCCATCAGCCGCTACGTGGTGGACGCGCTGGTGCTGCCGATCTTCGAGGGCGTGAAACCGATCCTGTCGCTGAAGGTCGTGGCGCGCAGCTTGTTTGCGAGCTGAGGGTCGCGGGCCCCGCTCTCGTGCCGGGCCGCGAGATCCGCTCGGAAAACCTCGAGCGCATCACGCCGGGCGCCGTAGTCACCCGGGGCCTGGGGCGCTCCTACGGCGACAGCTCACTGCCGCCGGACGGCGTACTGGAACCGGTGGGCACCACGCTGGCGACCGCATCTTGAGTTTCGCCCCGGATACGGGCGTCCTACTCGCAGAAGCCGACCTGCCATTGGTGGAACCCAATCGCGTGCTGCTTCCGCGCGGGTGGTTCACGTCGGTCACGTCGACAGGCCGGACCCAAGGGGCCTCCCTGGCGGAGAACGAAACGAGCTGCGCCGACGCCAAGCTCATGCTGAGAGCGCTCGGTGACGTTCCGGAGACGCACTTCGACGTGTGAACGGAGGCCGGTGACCCCGCTACCAACACAGCGAGGCGGGGCTTGCAGCAGGGCTTCTTCCGTTTGATCGATAGGCAGGTGCAGGCTGTGTGGCCGGGCGCTCGCCGCACAAACTGCCATGGGTTTATCTTCAGCGCACCTGGGAGCAGCGGGCTCGGCCAGGCGGCGGTTCAGGGTGGACTCGGTGTTGGAATTGGCCGTGTGCGGTTTCCCTCGCGGTCGTCGCCCCAGGTGGGTGCGGAGCTGGCAATTGTAGGGGGCGTCGGTGTCCGGCGTCGACCGCGGAGATGGGGATTGCCCGGTGCGGTTCCCTGAAGGTGGTCCTCGATGAACTGTCGCTACGTCGAGGAAAGCGCGAAGCCCGCGACAACTCTGTTTGCAGCCGCTGATCTCGCAACAGACGCGGTGTCGATGGTCGAAACGGGTCAGAAATCGCCGACAGCCGGTCGGACTGCCAAATTCGACAAACCGCAAGCCACCGCCGACATCACTACCATGGGGTATGGGCCCACCCGCCGGAACCAAGGCCCCCCCTCCTCAGCGCCCCCCCCGAGCGGCTCCTACGCCCCTCCCGCCCGCACCTGCTGCCGATGACGCAACGCGATATCGCCGGCCCACAGTCTGAGTAACTCACGGCCAAGAGCATCCTGAAACGGACTCTGGCCACGCTCGGCCTGCAGCCCGCTCAGCGCCGCGACCACGTCGTCACACAGCAAGAGCCCGACCCGCGCAGCCAGGCCGCGTACGGCCCCGATCCATGCCTCCAGATCGATGGCACCCGCCGAAGCCAGCGCCGCCGCGGCATCGTCGACCTTTTTGCGCGAAAGCCACGGGATCGCCTTGGACACCGCCTTCTCGGCCGTGTCGAGTTCGGCTGCGCTGGCGATGCCCTCACCGTAGCCCGCCTGTTGGCGCCGCACCGTGGCGGCCAGCTCGATCGCCAGCTCGTGGGGATCGAGGGCGTCGAGCGCCGACAGGCCGTGTGCGTGCATGAACAATGCGCGCGTCAGCTGGAAGACCATGGCGGTCTTGGGCAAGGTGGCCACGCTGCGCGGCACCATCAGCGCGATGGGCTCGCTCAAGACCACATCGATGGCGGCGCCCGCTTGCTGGTGCACGTAAAGGTCGAAGTCGCTGGCGCCGACACAGCGCGCAACCCGATCGGCCGCCATGCGCAGCGGCTCGTTGGACTCTTCGGCCACCCGATCGCGACGGCTGACGCCGTAGCGCCCGAGATCGGCTGGATGCAGCCGACTCAGAACCGGCAGCAGCGTGTGGGCCAGCACCGCGGCCGGCCCCTGAATCAGCCCCATCGGATCGAGTTCGCCGAGCAGCTTGGCGGAGACCGGATCCCCACTGGCCACTGGCATCGCTTGACGCGCAGTCAAGGCCACGCGCTGCTCGCCCTCGGCGGCGTCGAGCAAGAGCAGCGGCTGGCCGATGGCCGCCGCCTCGTCCTGACGCCCCGACGCCTCGTGCGCCGCAGCCAGGCCGGCCCACAGCGTCGCCTGCTCGGGGTGTTCGGCCAGCTGCGCGCGGTAGACCTCCACGGCCCGATCGCTGCCCCCCTGGGAAAGCAAAAGCCGCGCATAGCGATCCCAGAGTTCGGGATCGTCGGGCTCCCGGCGACTGGCCTCCTCCAGCGTGAGCAAGGCGCGTTTGGCGTCGCGCAGTCCTTCGAGTTGGGCGCCAGCGATGGCCACGGCGCTCTTGCCGACGCGCCGCCCGGCCTGACGCTCGAGATCCATGTAGCCGCGCATGGCTTCGATGTAGCGCTCCCAGCTGAAGTGCTCCCCGATCTGCCGGCGGTAGCTGGCGTCCGCCTGGGAGCCCGGCCCCTGGATGCCCAGGGCCTCGAAGCTCGTCTGCTCTGCGTCCTCCAGCTTGCCCTGCTGGATTTGACCGCGCGCAAGTGCAAGCAGAGCCTGGGCCCGACTCGCCTCGTCGGACGCCGTCTCTACCAGTCGCGCCGCGATCTCCAGACCCGCGTCGATGCGGCCGGCCTGCTGGTGCAGCCCGCCCATCAGGGCCAGCGCCTCACGGTTGTCCGGCTCGATGCGCAAGACGTCCTTGAGGCTGCGCTCGGCCTGGGCCAAGTCGCCCAATCGCTCGATGGCCAGGCGCGCCAGGGCCAGCTGCGCCCGGGCCCTGAGCTCGCGATCGGTGCTGGCCTCGATGCAAGTCTCGAGCGTGCTGGCGGCCCGCGCCCACTGGCCGCTGGCGTTGAGCAGCGCCGCCAGCAGCTGCAGCGCCGGCACATGCCGCGATTCCTGCGAAAGCGCGCGCTCGGCGGCGTTGATGCCCGCGGTCAGATCGCCGAGCTTACTCGAACGCAGACTCGCCACCTCCGTGTAGAGTTCGGCCGCGCGCTGCCCACCACCGCAGCGGTCGGCCGCCCGTGAGAGCAACTCACACAGCCGCGCGAGTTCACCGCTGGTTTGCAAGAGCTCGATCAGCAGCCGCGCCGCCTCCGTCGAGGCGGGCTCGAGATCGAGGGCCTGCTCCAGATCCTGCACCGCGCTGGCCGTATCGAGCCCATCGCGATGGGCCCGCGCCGCCGCCAGAAAGAGCGTGACCGCGAGACCGCTGTCGGTGCCCACGCGCCGCTCGCGCCGCGCCGCTTCAGACAGCGCCCCCGCCTCGCCCAGGGCGAGTGCGACCCGCGAAAGCCCGCGCGTGGCCACCAGGCTCTCGGCATCGAGCGCCAGCGCCATGCGGTAGGCCGGCAGCGCCCGCTCCGGACTGTCCTGTTCGTAGCGCTCGGCGACCTCCAGGTGGTGGCGTGCAGCGGCCATGGGGTCGCCTTCGGCTCCTGCCAAAACCGAGAGATGGGCGATCACCTCCCCGTCGGCGCCGCGCGAGCGAGCGTCGTCGATGAGGGCTTGCAGCGCTTCGAGGTCGCCGCCACTGAGTTCCAGGAGCTCGCGGTAGGCCCCGCTCGCGGTCTCCTCTTCGTCATCGGCAGCGCCGGCCTCGAGACGCAGGTGGGCCAGGTCGCGCAGCAGCGATGCCCGATAGGCCAGGTCGGAACAGTGGCCCAGGTGTCGCTCGTAGAGCCCGCCCAGCTGCTGTCGATCCTTGGGCTGCGAGAGCGCGCCCTCCAACGCAAGCATCGCGCCCAGGTGGCTCGGCGCCCGCTCGAGCAGCGCCGTGTAGCTGGCCATGGCCGCCTTGGTATCACCGAGCAACTCGGCCTCCACCGCGGCGGCGCGGAAGAGCGCCTCGAGCCCCAACCAGGGCTCGGCCGTCGCCTCGGCCTCTTCGCGCAAGACCTTGGACAGGCCCCGATAGTCACCGCCTGCGGCCACCAGCCGCGAGCGGGCGTCGGCGGCCGGGCGGAAATCCGGAGCCGCCGTCAGCGCACGCGCGTAGGCGGCCAGCGCCCGCTTCGGATCGTCGAGCTCCTGCTCGTAGACCATGCCCTGCTCGAACGCCAGGTGCGCCACTTCGCGGTCGCTGCGGCTGCTGTCGATGCGGGCCTGCAGGGCCCGGGTCAGGTCTTCATGGCGGCGTGCCTTGCGCAAGGCCGACAAAAGCGCGCGATGCGCTGCCAGGTGGCCGGGGTCGGCATCGAGAGCGCGCGCGTAGTGCTCGACGGCATCGTCGACGCGCCCGATCTGAAGCTCGCACAGCCGCCCCATCTCCGTCGCGAGCGTGGCCTGATCCTCCGCAGATGTAGCCACCGAGAGGCGCTGCTCAAACGTGGTCAGAAGCTCATCCCAGCGCTGTTCGCGGCGGTAGATCTCCGACAGACGACGCAGTGCCAGGCGGTGCTCACCGTCCACCTCGAGCAAACGCCGCAAGCGCTCGACGGCCAGCGCCGGCTGCTCCATGCGATCGGCGGCGACACAGGCAGCGCGGTACATCAGGTCCGCCCAGCGCGGCCCCGCGTCGAGCAACTGCGCTTCGCGATCGAGGTATTGCAGCAAGCGGCCGTAGTCGCTGGCGCGATCGGCCGCGCGCTGCAGCGCGTGCATCGCCATCAGATCGCGTTCATCGCGCTCGAGGATGCGCTCATAGGCATGTATCGCCGCGGCGAAGTCACCCAGCCGATCCTCGCGGATGGCGCCGATGCGCATGAGGTAATCCTTGGCCTGCGCAGCGTCGGCCGCATGATCGACGACGCGCTCGTAAACCTCGGCCAGCTCCTCGAAGCGACCCAGGCCGGGCAGTAGTCGGTCGAGCGCCCTGAGCGAAAGCCCGTGATCGGGGACCAGGGCCAGGGCCGCCTTGTAGCGCTCGACCGCCGCCGCCGCGTCATCGAGCCCGCTCTCCTCGATCTCCCCAAGGCGAGCGAGCAGATCGGCGCGGGCCGCGGGCTCGCCCTCGAATTCGAGCTCGCTCTGGTAGACCTTCAGCAGGCCCCTTTGCTGGCCCGAGCGCGCATAGAGCCCCCGCAGGGCCGTGCGCACCGGCTGGTGCCCCGGATCGATTTCGAGCGCCTGCAAATAGTGGCGTTCGGCAAGGGCGATGTCCTGCAGCTCCCGCTCGGCGATCTCACCCATGCGGTAGCTCAGTTCAACCCGATCGAAGACCTCGGTGGTCACCGAAAGCTGCTGTTCGAGCACCGGCAAAAGCTCGGCGTGGCGACCGCCGCGGGTCAGCAATTCGGCCAGCCGCGAAAGCCACACGCGATCGTCGGGCAACTGCGCCACCGCCGCGCGCAGCGCCGCGATGCCCTCATCGAGTTCGCTCAGGTGCTCGACCAGAACCTCGGCCATGCGCGCCTGGGCCGCAGCTGCCACCGCCGGCTGCTGTGCCCGAGCCGACTCCTGCTCCAGCGCCTGCACCAACTTGCGCCACTGGCCCTGCGAATAGGAGAGCCGCTTGATCGCCTCGCCTGCACCGCCCACGTCCGGGTCCAGCGCCAGCGCTGCCAGGTAGAGTTCCAGCCCCTGCCCGGGCGCGTCGAGGCGCAGCTCGGAAAGACGCGCCCGCTCGGCGATCAGCGCTGCCCTGAGCGACGGATCCTGCTCGACGGCCGCGGCCATTTGTTCGAGGGTGCGATCGAGTTCGCCAAAGCGCCCCAGCTCACGCTCGAGCCGCGCCGCCGCGCGTAGGGCGTCGAGGTTTTTGGCGTCCAGTCCGACGGCGCGCTGGTAGGCGTCGAGCGCATCGGGCTTGCGCTTGAGACGTGTTTCGAGCAGTTGGCCCTCTTCGTAGAGCAGGCGAGCGCGCTCGGCCGGCGTGCTGCACTGGGCCAGCTCGGCTTCGAAGAGCGGCACGGCATCGGCATTCTTGCCCTGGGACAATAACGCCCGCCGCGCGCCGCGAATGGCCGAGACGTTGTCCGCCTGTAGCTCGTGGGCCTTGAGGAAGTGCCCCGCGGCGCGCTTGAAGTCGGCGCCGCCAGCCGTGCTGGCGTAGAGCGAGCCGAGGTCGTGGTGCAGTCGGAAACGCCGAAAACGATCGTCTTCCTTGCGCAGGGCCGCCTCCATCGAGGCCGCCAGCGGCTCGGCGCCGAGGTTCACAGCAGCAGCCCCCGCATCGATCGCTGCCACGGACGGCTCGACGGAAGGCCGGGCCGCCCCAAGGCCAGTCAAGGACGGGCGCGGGGCGATCGCTCCCATAGACTTCGGGGGTGACGGCACCGAGGTCCTCCGGGGCGGGCTCGGCGTGCTGGATCGTAGCGCCGGCATTTGCCCCGACGGCGTGGGAGGCGTGGGCTTGGGAGCGTCGGTTGATCGCCCGCTCACGGCCGCCCCTGGTACAGCGGGCGGAGCCGCCGGACGCCGTCGCGCCGCGGACGGCGGTGGCGGCGGGCGCGGCGGCGCGGGCATCAGGTCCTTCGGGTCGAGCTTTTGAAACTCGATCGTCTTCTCGTCCTCGAGTTCTTCGTCCACATCCGGATCATAGAACGGCGCGGCGACAATCCGAAGCACGTCCCAACGCCGGGTGTTGCCTGGCATGCAACACAAGTGCGTCCAATCGAGGTTCTGCACCTACAACCCGACTTGGCCATTCGGTTTGAAGGTCCAAATCGACTCGAAGACAAGAAATTTCCCATCGCTCGGCTTGGTTGCTGCGCATTTATTGGTAGTGTCGCCAACACCCGCGCGCCATGGTGGCGAGGGCTTTTGCCCGCTGCCGCCCACTATTGGTCCGTCATCAGCAGCGTGCCCAACTACAGAAAACAAATCACCGCCCCTTTCCACGCGAGGACCGGCAGCGCCCCGCTGGCCACGCCCTTCGTCCACGCGATCGTTCAGACGCGCAGCAAAGCCAGAAACGGCACCCTCGAGGTCACGCGCTCTCCGGACTCCACCATGCGCCTGCTGTGCGAGGCTGGGCGTGTGGTGGCAGCCTGCGGCCGCTCGGAGCTGCTTTCGCGGCACCAGCTTATTTCACTTGTGGTTGAATACTGCGGCCTGGCCGGCTGCAACCTGAGCTGGCACGACGAGGTCGACCTGGTCAGCTTTGCCCGCCATGTCTTGCGAGGCGACGTCGATCCGCTGATGGCCATCGCCGAAGCCGCGCGCAAGGATCCCTGCGCAAAGATGGCCGACGCCTCGTTCTCGAGCGCCGACCCGACCATCCTGCGGCTGGCCGACGACTTCTCGCTATCACCCTACGACTTCAACCTGGAGGAACGCCTGGTCATCGGCGTGCTCTCGCGCGGCGCGACCACCGCCACCGCCCTGACCTCGCGCGCGGGTGTGGACGCACGCCTCGTGCGCCGCGTGCTCTACGTGCTGCGCTTGACCGGCGGACTGAAGTCCAACCAACAGCAGCCACAGGTCGAGGTCCTCGGCGGGCGACCCTCGCCGCTGGCGTTGCGGGGCGGCGACGAAGCGCACGCGCCCCCCCGGCGCCCCACCACCAGGCCCCAATACAGCGGCGCCTTCGCGATGCCGAAACCGCCGCCCCAGCTGTCGCGACCGACGCCACCGAGGAGCGAGGCTGGCAGCTACCGCTTGAGCGGCGTCTCGGTCGACAAGATCGAGATCGAAGGGACGCGCCAGGCGCTCTCCACGCCGCCGGTCGGCCATGGCCCTTCCAGCATTCCCCCGGCGCGCACGTCGGGGGTGGCGCCCCGCCTGCCCGCCCCTCCGAGCACGCTACCGGAGCGGCTGGTACGACGCTGGGAGCACCTGATCGAGCGCTATCGCAGCCTCGATCTGGAGACTCACTTTCAGTTATTGCGCGTCTCGCGCGCCGCGAGCGAGGCCGAGATGACCCAGGCCTACTTTCACCAGGTCGACCGCTGGTCGCCCGACAACCTCCCGACCGAGCTGGCCCCGCTGCGTCCCTACGCCGAGTCGATCGTGGCGCGCTTGGCCGAGGCCTTTGCCGTGGTGCGCGATCCAGCCGCCCGCGCCGCCTACATCCACGAGCTGGCAACCCGCGACGATCGCCAGGCTCGCTGAAAGCGACCGCGCTACTCGACCGGCAGCAGATTGAAGGCGTCGGTATCGAAGCGGTAGATGCCGTAGGGGCCGGCGGTGACCAGCAACGCGTCGCCGTCGAAGAGAATCTGCTCGGGCCAGCCGCGGGTGGTGAAGAAGGCCTGGGCGTAGGGCGCGCTGGCGTCCTCGATGTTCAGCATCAGGAGCCCACCGGGCACGTTGTAGAGCGCGCGGGCGTCATGGCTGGCCTGTAGCTCCGCGTAGCGGTCGATGTCCACCTCCGAAACGACCTCGAGGCCATCACGGGCGACGATGCTCAGCCGGCTGAGCTCGACATCGCCCCCGCTGGTGCCAAAGCCCCCGGGCAGCGCCGCGTCGGTGGCGATGGGCACCCCGACGCCATAGTAGCCGCCGGCCGCCACGTCGTCATGACTGACGAGCAAGTGACCGTCCTCGCTGACGACCGAGCGCACATTGCGGCCCTCGAAGCCGAGGCTGGCCTCGATCGCGACGCCGGCATCGCCCACGCTCAGCTGGTGCAGCCAGGTGTCGGCCTGCGCCTGCCCCCAGCGCAGGTCCCGGGTGTAGAGGCGCTCGCCATCGACCGCGATCAGCTCACCGGGAACGTTGACCGCATCGCCCACCACCAGCGCCGCCGGGTCGGAAGCGTCGACCTCGCGATAGAAGTAGCGCACGTGGGGACGCTCGTCGCCCTCGAGTTCGTAGGGCTTGCGGAAGCTGTAGTAGAGCTTGTCGCCCTGGGGCAGCACCCGCACCGACTCCTCGGAGCGATCCATGGTCTGGGTCTGACCGAAGCGCGGCTCGCTCGGCGAGCTCAAATCGAGCGCGGTAAAGCGATAGCTGCTCCAGTAGCGGTAGCGCTCATTGTCCCAGCAGCTTTCTTCCAGCGCGAGTTCGGCCAGGTCCACCGGCTCGCCGCAGTCGCGGCTTCCGTCGAAGCTGTATGAACAGTAGCGATATTCGCCTTCGCAGATTTCGGGCCCGCCCTCGAGTGTGCGACAGGTCCGGTAGCCCTCGTAGTAACTCTCGGTCCACTCCATGCACTCGGGGTCGGCGCAGCTCGTCTCATAGTCTTGCTGCGGCCAGAAGTTGCAGACCCGCTCCCTTCCGAGCAGCTCGTCCTGGGGCTCGGCATCGACGAAAACCAGGGCGTCACCCACCACGAAGGAGCCCTCGGCCTGGCCACCGCCGAACCACAATGGCCCCATGCCGCAGCCGACGAAGCCGCCTCCGAAACCGCCGAAGTAGCCGTCGTAGCCGAAGTAACTGGGACGTACGCTGTCGCTGACGGCCTTGCCGACTTCGGCGGGTTCCTTCGGGTCGCTGAGGTCGAAGACACGCACCGTGGTCTCGTAGCTGAGTTCTTCCTTGCTGGTATCGACCATGCGATAGCTCACGCTCAGCAGGAGATCACCGGCCTTGAGCAGCTGGACGTCGGCGTCGACCTCGAAGCTCGCCAGCGCGTTCGTGGTATTCGGGTCGGCGGCGGCCTCGATGATCTCCAGCCTCGCCTGCGGAACTTCCTGGCTGCCCTCCAGGTAGGGGTCGTAGTAGTAGTCGTAGCTGGGGCGCGTCAGACGCGCGCGGTAGTCGCCGTAGCGCAGGAGACGGCCGTAGTTCGGAGCCAGCTCGACGCTGCCGAGCAACGCTGGAGCGTCGGGGTCGCCGTGGTCGTAGAGGGCGAGCGAAGACTCCGAGAGGTTGGCGCTCAAGTCGTCGCCCGCCAGGAAGCTGCGACGCACGGGCGAGTCGTGTTTCATCTGGCCGCGCAGGGTCACGGTGGAGTCGGAGAAGGTGAAAAGGTGAACGCCGGACACCTCACCCCTGTAGTGCCCCTGGGCATCGACCTCGGAGCCCTGGAATGGCAACAGCACCAGGCCACGCTCCTCGGTGCCATCGGCGGCGTTCACGCTGAGCGCGTTTTCGAGGACGCTGAAGGCGCGGTGATCCCAGCTGGCCTCCGACCAGGACCACTGCAGCGTATCGCCCGCAGCGCGGGCCAGGAGCGGCTCGGCGTTGTCGAGGTTGGTGATGTCGTAGAGGCTCACGGCGGGGGCGCGGCCACCATCGGCATCGTCGATACCCACGCCGATCAGACGCGTGGCATCGGCGACGGGGCGGAAGAAGTCATTCCAGCCCGAGACGATGTACTCGCTGCGCTCCTGGCAGCTGCCGTCGGCCCCCATGGCAAAGGCGTGGAAGGGATCCTGGCGCAGATAGGTGACGAAGAAGGCCTTGTCGCCGACGAAGAGCGTCGCGTAGAGGTCCTGCCCGGCGCCGAAAGCGCAGCTGTCGAGCGCCGACAGGGCGCCGAGGTCGGCGGCGTCGAAGGTCTGCACGGTGTTGATGCTCTGCTGCCAGTCGGTCGAGACCACGCGCAGGATGCCCTCGTGCAAGTCCATGCGGAATTGATTTTCGATGTAGCCGGCGACCTGAACCGAATCGCCTAGCACCATCGAGCCGGCCGGGTCGGAGATGTCGACGAGCGTGACCAGACTGCGGTCGTCGTTTCGCAGCCACTGCTGGTGGGCCACCATCAGCACCTCGCTGGTGGCCTGGATGTCCTGGACGTAGCCCTCCAGCTCGAGCTCGGTGACCTTGTCGAGCATCCCCGCGGTGACGTCGAAGCTGGTGACCACGGTCTGCTCCCGGTACTCGAGATAGCCCTGCTCGCTTTGCACCTCGACGCCATGGCTCGAGACCACGAAGAGGGAGCTGCCATTGTCGCCCTGTACCAGGCGGCTCTTGCGCACGTAGCCCTCGATCAAGCGCTGGTCGATCAGGACCGGTTTCGCAGGATCTGCGAGGCTCACCGAGAGCAGCAGCCCGCCGCTGCGGCTCTCGGCCCGCACATCGTCGCGACTGCCGTAATAGGCCTGATAACCGTTGAGCAAGACCAGGGCCCGGTCGCCCTGCACGTACATCTCCTCGGGCTCGCCGGCGACCGCGTAGTGACCGATGATGCTGGGTTCTGAAGGGTCGGCGATGTCGATCACCTGCAGGCCGCGGTAGGAGTTGAGGTTCAGGATGCGGCCCTGATCGAGCACGCGGTAGATGTCGCCCTCGACCACGCTGGCGCCAGCGCGGGAGTTATCAACGCCGTCGCCACCTGCTTCGGCGACCGACGGGGCAGCGGTGGCTGTGGCGCCACCTGCGCCGCCGGTACCGGCCGGCACACCCGCGGCTTGACCCGCAAAGGCATCGGCCGAGACGAAGATGCCGGCGTTATCGTCGTTGTCGGGGCCTTTGTGGCTGTCGCCTCCGCAGGCGAATGTCCCGAGAAGGGAAATGCAGACGATCCAAAACAGCGTGCGCGTATGCATGGCGGGCCTCCGTGAAAGCTCTCTCTGAGCCAATACGCAAGCCCCATGCCAGCGCCCCTCGCCCTCTGAATTGTGCGGACTTCGGCGAACCTCGCCCCCTCCGCCCCGCGCGCACGCGAAATCTGCGCCGGGGCTGTGCCATTGTGTGCCGAGTTAGGGCCCGGGCAGCCGGAAGTCATCCGTATGGGGCGTGACGGCGGGCACGCCCCATACGGATGACTTCCGGCTGCCCGGACCCTTACGGACTATTCGCGCTCGATGCGCGCCAGCGCCGTGCGCGCCGCTTCGCGCACGCCCGCGTCGGGGTCACGCTCGGCCGCCTCGCGCAGCACCGGCAACGAACGACGCTGACCAGCATTGCCCAAGACCAGCGCCGCATTGCGGGCCAGCCCCGCGCGCCCCGTGCGCCGCAGCGGCGACCCCTGGGCAAACCCCAGGTGAGCCTCGTCATCCATGCCCATCAGGTCCTCGGCCGACAGCCCCTCGAAGCGCGCGGCCGGCGCAAACGCCGCCGTGGCGGCGGGCGGCGGCGGCGAAGTGCGATTGAAGGGGCACGGGTCCTGGCAGGCATCGCAGCCGAAGAGCCAGTCTCCTGTTTCCGCGCTCTGCTCGGCTTCGATGGCGCCGCGGTGCTCAATGGTCAGATAGGAGATGCAGCGGCGGGCATCGAGCTGCCGTGGCCCCACGAAGGCCGACGTGGGGCAGGCGTCCAGGCAAGCGGTGCAGCGCCCGCAGCGCGAGGCCATGGGCTCGGCCGGCGGCAGCTCGGCGTCGGTGACGATGGCGCCCAGAAAAACGTGAGAGCCCAGCCCCGGGATGATCAACGCACAGTTTTTGCCGATAAAACCGAGGCCAGCCCGCGCCGCCCAGGCCCGCTCCATCACCGGCAGTGTATCCACCGAGACGCGCGCACGATGGCCCTCGGCGCGCAGGAGCGCACTGATTTTGCGCAGGCGCTTGTGCAGAACGTTATGGTAGTCGCGTCCCTGAGCGTAGCGCGCGATGCGGCCCGGTCGCAGGTCCAGGGGCGCCTCGGCACGCCCATGGGGCGCGGCGACGACGATCACGCTGCGAGCGCCGGGCAACATCCCCTCGTGCCTGGGATCGGCGCGCACCTCGGCCGTCCGGGCCATGTAGTCCATGGTTCCGTGGCGGCCGGCGGCGATCCAGGCGCGCAGCTGCTCGCCCTCGGGCTCGAGGGCACAGGCTTCGGCGAAGCCCACGGCGGCAAAGCCCAGCTCTCCCGCAAGCTCGCGCAGGCGCGGCTCCAATGGGACCTGTGCGGCGGCGCCGGCCTCAGAGCGCGACATGGCGCGGCTCATCGACCTTGGCGGGCGGCAGCGCGTGGCCCAGCTCGCCCTCCCCCGGACGTGGAGCGGGTCCGCTCGGGTCGCGCAGGGGCCCCTGACCGGGCTGCGGGGTATCGGGCGGATGGGGCAGCATGATGGGACGGGCATTGAAGGTGCCGCACGCGCGATGGTCGCGATAGAAGCCCCAGTGCACGTAGAGCCGGCCGTTGCCCGACAGGATCTTGCGCGGTGGAGCCTCGAAGGGAGCCGCATCCATGACCGCGTTGAAGGCGCCGAGGTCGAAGGGCGAAAAGCCGCTGGTCTTGACCACGCCGACCTTGTGGATGGTCCCGTCGCCGTTGATGACGATCTCGAGCCGGGTATGCAGGTTGTAATCGCTGAACGGGCCGCCGTAGGGCAAGCGCCGCAGAAACTTGAACGCAAACTCCTGGTGGATACGCCGGTGAATGGTGGCCAGGTAGTGAGCGAAGGGCGAGGCCGCAGCGTTCAGAGCCGTTTGATTGCCCGGACGCACATCGGGCACATAGTTCTCGATTGCCGCCCGGTACTTGCGGAAGCGTTCGTTGTGGTTGCTGCCCCGGGCCTTCGATCTGCGTTGCTCCAGGTAGGCCTGGCGCTCGCGTGCGAGTTCCTCGGAGCCGAAGACCTGCTCGAATTGGGAGAACGACAACCGGAGGTTGGCCCCCTGGTGGGCGTCGGAGGCGCTCTGGGAGTGGCGATGGGGCGTCTGCCGACCGGCCACCTGCTTGCCACCATCGCGCAGCGCGCCGCGTCCCTCGGGACTCTTGCGGATGCGAAAGCTGCCCATGCCGTCTTCGACCACGATGGTGTTGTCTTCGCCGCCCGACTGTTGCGAGCCGCTCTGCAGCTTGGCCTGCTGCTCGCGGGTGGGCGCCACCGAGCGCGGTGCATGGGTGACGGCGGTGGCCTCGCGCTGCCCGGCCGAGGGCATCGAGCGCACCACCGGCCGATCCTGGGCTTCGTTCGAATCGGGCGAGCGACTGTCCTCGCCGTCCACGTTGCGCAAGTCGGCCACCTCTTGCTCGTCGGAGGAGCCGGGCTGTTGGTCGTCGCCGGGATTGGGGCGACCGGGATCGGGCTGCTCATGGTCCTCGTGCTGATTGCGCACGTTGGCGACCGTCTCCTCCTCCACGCGTCGATTCTCTTCGGCGATGAAGCGCGCGTTTTCGGGCGCCTCCACGTTGGGGTCCTCGCTCTTCTGGGTCACGGCGAGCCGATTGGGCGGCTCATCGGGCACCACGACGGGCTCGGCAGGCGGCTCGGGCTTGACGATCTCCGGCTCGGGCTCGGGCTCCGGCTTTGGCGTGGGCATGAACTCGGGCTCCGGCAGCGGCGGCGGTTTGCGCCGGGCCAGCTCGGGTGGCGGCTCCTCGTCTTCCGCGGCCTGCTCACCCTCCACGTCGGCCGACAGCTGAGTATCGGGCAGCTCGACTTCCTTCTCGATCTCGCCCAGCGGCGCCAGCTCGAACTCCACCGTCTGCGGGGGCTCGGGCTTGGGCTGATTGAGCATCACCTCGGCGAGCACGCCGAGCGCCTCGTAGACCGGCAGGTGCACCCCCAGCGACGCGAGCAATGCCACGGCAAAGACCGCCATGCTGGATCGCCAATATCGCACGCTGCAAACCCGGAGTGGTTCTGGAGCCTACCACAGGCCGACCCCTGCCGCCCGTGGGCGACGGGGCGCTGGCGATCGGAATTCGGGTGTCTACTTCCTGCCTGGGTAAATCATGGTTTTTACGCGAATTCCCCGGGTCAAGGGCGTGATGACGCCATTCCCCTACCACCTCGACGGCGGCGACTCCCTGGAGAGCGCCACCGCGATGATGGAGAGCCACGGCATCCGCCATGTTCCCGTCACCGAGCACGGGCGTGTGATCGGCGTGATCTCCGAGTCCGACCTGCGGGTCGCCTCCGCCCTGGCTGCCGAGCGGGGCGAGCAATCGCCGCTAAAACTGGGCGTGATTTGCACCAAGGACCCCTACCTGGTGGACCTGGAGACGCGCCTGGACCGGGTGGTCTCCGAGATGGCCGGACGCCAGGTGGGCTCAGCCCTGGTCATGCGCGAGGACAAGCTGGTGGGCATCCTGACCACCACCGACGCCTGCCGCCTGCTCGGGGAATTGCTGCGCGAGAGCCTGCCGGCCGGCGGCGACGACGACGCGGCCTGAAGCGGGGCACCCTATGGAGTGGCTTCGAGCCGCGCGAGTTCAGCTGCGATCCAGCGCCGCACAGCGCCCGGAAAGGGCCACATGTAGCCGTAGGCGCCCGAGGTAAACTGGCGCACGATGCGGGCGTGCAAGGCGGGGTCGTGCGCCGCCCCCAGCCCACGCACCTCGGCCGTGGCCCGGAGGGTCTCGGCGTAGGCCTCCCACTCCAGCCGCGCCCGCCCATAGGCCAGGCCCAGCGGCAGCAAAGGCAGCAGGTAGAGCAAGGTCATGCCAACCCAACCGAAACGCCGAAACTGGCGCAAGTGCACGGCCTCGTGGCGCAGGATGATGTAGCGGCTCGCGTCGTCGAGGGCTTCCCACGATCGCGGTAGGTAAATCGTGCTGCCCAGGGTGGTCAGGTAGTGGTCCAGATAGGCGCGCTGCCCCCCGAAAGTCACCAGCCTGAGCAGGCGGTCGATCAGCTGCGACAGCCGGTCATCGGCCTTGGGCCGCAAGCGCAGGCGCGGAAACTCGTGGGCTAGCTCTTCGAGGTAGCGCTCGCTACGCCCCGTCATCGGGCGGCTCGGAGGCCGGGGCCGGTGGCTCGCTGGCGGCGACGGGCGCTTCGGAGTCGGAGGCGCCGGCAGCCCCCTCCGCAGCCCCCTCGCCCTCGCCCTCGGCGTCGTCTTCGCGCTCGGCCAGAAGCCCCACGTCGACCACGTGCTCTCCGTCGGCGAGCCGGATCACGCGCACCCCCTGGGTGTTGCGCCCAGCCACCCGCACCTGGGCGATGGGGGTGCGGATCAACTGGCCACCGTTGGTGATCGCCATCAGCTCGCCGTCCTCGCGCACCAGCGCCAGGTTCACGACTTCGCCGTTTCGCTCCGAGGCGTCCATGGCGATGATGCCCAGGCCGCCGCGCCCCTGGCGCCGCCAGTCGGTCACGGGCGTGCGCTTGCCGTAGCCGTTTTCACTTACAGTCAAAACCTGCTGATCGTCGGCTTCGATCACGTCCATGCCGATGACGCGGTCGCCCTCGCGCAGGTCGATACCGCGCACGCCACGCGAGTCGCGGCCCATGCGGCGCACGTCGGCGGCGCTGAAGCGAATGGACATGCCGCGCGCGGTGCCGATGATGATGTCCTGATCCTCGTTGCAGACGCGTGCGGCCAGCAGCTCGTCTTCGGGCGGAATCGCCACGCCGATGATGCCCGCGCTGCGCCGAATGTTGGAGTAGGCGTCGAGCGAGGTGCGCTTGATGGTGCCGCCCTTGGTGCAGGTGATCAGATCATCGCCCTCGCGGAACTCCCGGATCGGTACGATCGAGGCCACCCGATCACCCGGCTCCATGCCCACGAAGTTCACAATGGCCCGGCCGCGCGCAGCGCGCGAGGACTCGGGGATCTCGTAGACCTTCTTCAAGTAGGCGATGCCGCGATCGCTCAGATACAGCACGTGCGCGTGATTGTTGGCGATGAAGATCTGCTCGACGAAGTCCTCATCGCGCGTGTCCATCGCACGCTTGCCGCGTCCACCGCGCCCCTGGGCCGTGTACTCGCTGGCGGCCACGCGCTTGATGTATCCGGCATGACTGATGGTTACGACCACGTCTTCGTCGGCAACCAGGTCTTCGATATTGATGTCGCCCTCGGCCTGGACGATTTCGGTGCGCCGCTCGTCGCCGTAGCGCTCGCGGATCTCGTCCAGCTCGTCGACGATCACGCGCTTGAGTTCTTCCTCGCTGTCGAGGATTTTGCGCAGGGCCAGGATGGTCTCGCACAGCTCGCCGTACTCGCCGGCCAGCTTCTCGCGCTCGAGCCCGGTCAAACGCGCAAGCCGCATGTCGAGGATGGCCTTGGCCTGCCGCTCCGACAGGAAGTACTGACCGCGCTGGCGGGCGGTCTCGATCTCTTCCTCGGGACGTCCGGCGCGGCGCACGAATTCCTCGAGGCCGGCCAGGGGCAAGCCCATCAGGGCCGTGCGCGCCGTCTCCACGTCGGGTGACTGGCGGATGGTGTTGACCACCAGATCGACCTCGGTGACCGCCATGCCCAGGCCTTCGACGAGTTCGCGCTGGGCCTCGGCCTGACGCAGCTCGAAACGGGTGCGGCGCGTGACCACCTCGCGGCGGTGGGAGATGAAGTGCTCGAGGGCTTCCTTCAGGTTCAGCAGCTGTGGGCGTCCGGCCACGATGGCCAGCTGGTTGACGCCGAAGGTGCTCTGCAGCTGGGTCTGCTGGTAGAGGCTGTTGAGCACGATCTGCCCGACGGCGTCGCGCTTGAGCTCGATGACGACGCGCATGCCCTCGCGGTCGCTCTCGTCGCGCAGGTCGCTGATGCCGTCGATCTTCTTCTCGCGCACCAGGCTGGCGATCTTCTTCACCAGCTCGGCCTTGTTGACCATGTAGGGCAGCTCGGTGATCACGATCTGCTCGCGATCCTTCTTGCCCGCGATGGGCTCGAAGCCCGCCCGTCCGCGCATCAGCACGCGACCGCGGCCGGTGTGCAGGGCCTGGCGGATGCCGGCGGTGCCGTAAATGAAACCGGCGGTGGGGAAGTCCGGGCCGCGCACGCCCAGGCGCCCGCTTTCGGGGTCGTCGACCATGAGATGGTCGATGTCGATGTCGGGGTCGCGGATGACGCGCACGGTGGCGTCGATCACCTCGCGCAGGTTGTGGGGGGCGATGTTGGTCGCCATGCCCACGGCGATGCCCGCCGAGCCATTGACCAGGAGGTTGGGCACGCGGCTGGGCAGCACCAGCGGCTCGCGCTCGGAGTCGTCGAAGTTGGGCCCGAAGTCGACGGTCTCCTTGTCGATGTCGGCGAGCAGCTCCGACGCAAAACGCGCCATGCGCGCCTCGGTGTAACGCATGGCTGCCGGTGAATCGCCGTCGACCGAGCCGAAGTTGCCCTGGCCATCGACCAGCGGGTAGCGCATGGAAAAGTCCTGCGCCATACGCACCAGCGAGTCGTAGACCGCGGCGTCGCCGTGGGGATGGAACTTGCCCAACACCTCACCGACCACACGCGCCGACTTGCGGTAGGGCTGGTTCCAGTTGAGGCGCATCTCGTGCATCGCATAGAGGATGCGCTTGTGCACGGGCTTGAGGCCGTCGCGCACGTCGGGGATCGCGCGACCGATGATGACCGACATCGCGTACTCGAGATACGAGCTGCGCAGCTCATCCTCGATGGCGACAGGAATCTTGGTGGACGAATCGGCCATGGAGCCTCTTGATGTAACGCCGGCAGGGGCCCGGCTGGGGGCTGATGTAGCACAGCCCCGTAGCCTGTGGGAGCGTGCATTTGCGACCGCCAACTCGGTTGGCGCAGATGACAACGGAATTGGGGTCCCAGGACTCCGGGAGACTAAATTTTCGCTTCAATTTGGGCAATTTCTGGAAGAATCGGGCGATCGGCGCGACTGTCGTGTGTGGCAAGGGTTTTGCGTGTAGATCTACACGGACCACCGGCGGCGCTGTCTGCGATCGCCCAACTCAGGAGCAGCAGGTGAAGCCCGCCCGACATCCCATGCGCACCCGCCACAGGCCGCCGGTCGAGGCCGGACGGGGTACGCCCCGATGGGCATGGGCAGGTGGGGCCGTCGGGCTGCTCTTGCTCGGGCTGGCTGGGACGGGTTGCACCTCGCGCACGCTGCCGCTGCCGCCGCCCGACGTGGAGCCGCTGGCCGGCGTCGACGTGCAGGGCCAGTTGTTGGTGCGCGGCACGGCCAAGGAGACCGCCTGGGTGGCGGTCATCAATGAGAGCACCGGCTTCGGCACCGTGGTCCACATCGACCAGGAGGGCTGCAACAGCAGCTGCCCCTTCGAAGTCCAGCTGCCCGCCAGCGCCGGCGATGACATCGCCGCCTGGCAGTTCTTCGAAACCAGCGATCGCTTCTTCGGCACCGTGCCCGAGGCTCCCTGAAACACCGGTCGCAGTCACCGCCTGCACACGCCTGTTTTTTGACCCTGGGCGCGCTTCCTCCTTACATCGGGGCTGGAGGCCAGCGATGGAAAACCGCATGCGCGACCTTGATCAGATCCAGGAGCGGGATGCCGATGGACGCAGCCGCCAATTGGGCACGATCCTGCTGGCGACCGGAGCCGTGGTCGCCCTGACCTTCGCCATCGGCGTGGTCGTGGGGCAAGCGGCGGAGCCCGCCGAACGCGACGAGCTCGACCCACTGTCGCAGCTGGTCGATCCGAGCTCGAAGAAGTCGGACGCGGCCGAAGACACAGCGGAGGCGGCCAAGGCCCCCGTGGTCGCCGCCGAAGAGCTGAGCTTTCCGAAGACCTTGACCGAGACCGAGGACCGTCCGGAGGTCATCGCCGCCCTGCGCGCCGCCGCCGCTGAAGAAGCGCTGCTGCTCGAGGCAAAGAGCACCGCGCCGACCCCCGTCGCGCCCACCGCTGCAGCAACCACCCCCGTCGAAGTGGCCGCCGATGCCGTGATGGCCTCGGTGCCGGCCGCCGTCGCCGCCGGCAGCGCCGGTCAGAAGCTGCCCGAGACCGCCCGCCGCGATCCGCTGGTGGCGCGCGCCCTGGAAAACGAAGCCGAACAGGAGCCGCGCTCCCCGGCCGCCCGCGGTCAGGACGGCGAGTTCACACTGCAGGTGATCAGCTACACCAGCTCCGAAGAAGCCCAGACCTTCTCCGAGGGCTTGCGCGCCAAGGGTCACGAGGCCTTCGTAACACGCGCCGAAATCGAGGGCCGCGGAACCTTCTACCGCGTGCGCATCGGCCCCTTCAAAAACCGCTTCCGCGCCGAGAACTACCGCCGTGACTTCGAGCGCGACGAACGCATGAATACCTTCGTCGTACGCCGCAAGCCCGACCAGGAGTGAGCGGGCCCGGCATTCAGGACTCGGGACTCAGTCGCCGGCGCTGCGGGCAAGCGCGCCATCGATGGCCTCGGAGACTTCCTCGAGGTCCAGGGCGTTGGGCACGCGGCGACGGTTGACGAAGAGCGTCGGCGTGCCGTTGACCTGCACGCGGTCGCCCAGGGCCATGTCGGCGCTGACCTTGGCCGAAAGGTTTTCGTCTTCGAGCGCGGCGTCGAAGGCCTTCAGGTCCAGACCCAGACGCTCGGCGTAGGCGCGCAGGTCCGAACCCGCGAGCGCGCCCTGATTGGCGAAGAGCAGGTCGTGGTACTCCCAGAACTTCCCCTGGGCGTGGGCCGCCAACGAGGCCTGTGCCGCCACCGCCGCATGTTCGTGAAAGGACAGCGGAAACTGTCGAAACACGAAGCGCACGCGGTCGCCGTACTTTTCCTTGATGCCCTGGACGGTCTCGGCCGCCTTGGCGCAATAGGGGCACTGAAAATCGGAGAACTCGACCAGCACCACGGGGGCGTCGGCGGCGCCGAAGCTGGGGGCGTCAGCGGCGGTGATCGCCTTCCAGTCGGCATCGCCCAGCGGACGCAGGGCCGCTTCGCGCTGCTGGAGCTGGGCCAGAATGCGCGGGCTCTGCTGCAGCAGCGAACGACAATGACCGGGTGCCATGTCGCCGAACTCCTGGCGCATCACCTGACAGCCCTCGCTCTCGGCACCAAGCGAAGCGCAGATGTGCTCGATGGCCTTGTCGCAGTCGCGGCGCAACAACGCCACACGCGAGCGGGTGACCTCGAAGTCGCGCATGCCGGCAGCGCAGGCGCTATCGGACATGATCTCGACCAGGCCCGAGGCTTCGCCGCAGGCCTCGCTGCGCGGACCGAGTTCCTGGCACAGGCGCTCGGTATAGCGATCGCACACGCCGTCGCTCTCGCCCTCGGTCACCGCCTTGCCCTCGGCGCCGTCGGCAACCGCCGGCCCCTGGGAGCCGCCGCAGGCGGTCAGCAGCAGAAAGCCCACCCAGGCACAGCGGGCGCTCACTGGGCCGCCGCCTTGGCGCGCGCGAGCACGCTCTCGGGCGCGATCGCCAGGAGGGTCAGCCCCTCCGGCAAGCCGCGCAACTGGACCGGATAGGGCTGCATGCCGGCGGGGGCCTCGGGGGGGATTTCGATGTAGGGCACGAGGGTCTCCGGGTCGAGCTCGGACAGCAGGTTTTCGGGGCCGCGCAGGGTGATGCTCACGCGCTCCGGACGCAGGGCGCCGACATTGGCGCCAATGGCCTCCACGCGCAAGCGCTTGAGTTCGCGCTCCTCGACCACGGGCTCGACCCGCAGCCGCACCTCGACCGAACTCTCGCCCTCGTAGGTCACGTGCTCGGGCAGCGGCTGCAGCGGCACGCGCCGGCTGTGGTGACCGGCATCGAGGCCATCGACGGCCACCGCCGCCGTGCTGACCGCCTTGAGGTCTCCGACCACGTCGGCCGGCCCGCGTACGGCGATCACCGCGGGCTCGACCACGATGCCCGAGCGCAGCTGCAGGCCGCGCCGGAGTTCACCCTCCAGCCGCGGGCGCACCGCAACCGGGCGCGAGGCGCTCTGGGCCCAGTCGAGGGAGACCATCGACGGCGTCATCTCGACCACCTGGGCGGCACCGGGTAGCTCCACGTCGCTGGCGTCGAAGTAGTAGTAGCCGATGCTCCCATCGCGCAGATCCATCTGCAGCGGTGGCAAATCGTCGCGCGAAATGCTGCTGATGAGCGAGCGGCTGCCGCGCACGGTGACCTTCACCTGGGTCGGCAGCTCGCTGACGAGCATGCGATTGGCATCCGCTTCGGGCAGCAGCGCCACCACATCCAGGTAGAGCGAGCGCTGGGCGTCGACATCGCTGTGCACCAGGGAGAAGAGCAGCACGGCCAGCACCAGCGAAAGCGCCTTGAGCCCGAGGTTGTCGGTCAACAGGCGGATGAGGCCACGAATGCTCGCGCTCTTGCCCGGCTGCATCTCAGTTGACCTCGTCGATGTCCGCACGGCCCCGGGCCTTCGAAGAACCCTTCGGAGAAGGCGCCGGATTCGGGGGCGGCGGCTCGCTGCGGGTGGGCCTCTCGGGAGCCGAGCCGCCATCCGAGCGCTTCGGACGCCGGCGCCGGGGCTGCTTGGTCAGCAGACCCAAAAGCGCGCTGCGCAAGGGCGCCGGGTCGAGGTTTCTGGCGATGTTACCGTTGAAGCAGAGGCTGACGGCGCCGCGCTCCTCGGAGACGACCACCACCACGGCATCGGTCTCTTCGCTCAGACCGATGCCCGCGCGATGCCGCGTGCCCAGCGTGCGGTCGAGCTTGGTGCTCGCAGTTAGCGGCAAAAACGCGCCACCCTGCTGCACCCGGCCGTCGCGAATGATGACGGCGCCGTCGTGCATGGGATTTTCGAAGCTGGGGATGAAGAGGCTGTAGAGCAGCTCCTTGGTCACCGCGGCGTCGAGCACCGTGCCCTGCTCGATGAATTCGTCGAGCAAGGCGTCGCGCTCGAAAACGATCAGCGCACCGATGCGCTTCTGGGCCAAAAGGCCCGCGGCCTTGACCACTTCCTCGACCACCTGGCTCTCGAAACCTGCTCCGGCGGAAGTGAAAAGCGGGCGGCGCCCGAAACGCATCAGGGCGCGCCGGATGTCGTGCTGAAAGATCACGACGATGATCAACACCAGGGAGGTCAGCAGGGTGTCGAGCATGGCGTGCAGGGTCACGAGCCCAAAGCGCTTGGCCGCCTGGTAGGTGACGAAGACCAGGGCCAGGCCGATTCCCATCTGCATGGCGCGCGTGCCCTTGATCAGCAACAGCACCGAATACAGTACGAAGGCGACCAGCAGGATGTCGGCGATGTCCCAGAGCACGAGCGAGACATCGCGCGAGAAGAACTCCAGCAACCGCGCCGGCACCTCAGTCGACATGGACGCCCCCCCGCGCGCTGCGGCCGCTGGCGCTGAAAATACCCTGGGCCACGAGCAGCGCCTGCCGCATCGCGGCCACGTCATGCACGCGCACGGCAGCGGCGCCCTGGAGCACGGCGGCGGTGACCGCGGCGGCGGTGCCGAACTCGCGCTCGCTCGGCGACGGACGGCTGCCGTCGGGGCGGCTTGCGGTCTCGGCGATGAAACCCTTGCGCGAGGGACCGACGAGCACGCGATGCCCCGTGGCCACCAGCACGTCCAGACGCCCGAGCAGCTCCAGGGACTGTGCCGCGGTCTTGGCGAAGCCGATGCCCGGGTCGAGCACGATGCGCTCGCGGGGCAGACCGAGAGCGACGGCGCGGTCGACCACGGTCAGCAGCTCGTCGCGCACCTCCAGGGCCACGTCGGCGTAGCGCGTGTTGGGGGACTCCACTTCGCCTTGACCCCGGGTGTGCATCAACACGTAGTCCACCTGGCGCTCGGCCGCGAGCGCCACCAGCGCCTCGGAGGCTCCCATCGACACATCGTTGATGATGCTGGCACCGGCATCGAGTGCGGCGCGCGCCACCTCGGCGCGGCAGGTATCCACCGAGATCGGGAGGGAGAGCGCATCACCCAGCGCCGCGACCACCGGCACCACGCGCCCGATCTCGTCCGCAAGGGTTACCTCCGATGCGCCAGCGCCGTAAAGTTTTCCGCGGGGACGCGAGGACGCGCCGCCCACGTCGATCACGTCGGCGCCCTCGTCGGCCATGCGGCGGGCGTGGGCCATGGCGTGGGTCGGATCCTGGAAGCGCCCTCCGTCGCTGAAGGAGTCCGGCGTGACGTTGAGGGTGCCCCAGATTGCACATCGCGGGGCGCTCCCGTCAGTCGAAATCTCCCCCTCGTGCCGTTGCACCGGCCCTCCTTTCACCCTCCCGCCGTGACCGAGAGAGCGCGTTTGCCGCTTTTTCAGCTGCCCGATGGGACCTCGCGCGGGCGCGGCGTGAAGATCGATCCCTTGCGCTTTTCCTTGCCGCGCCGGTGCTTGTCGGCGTAGCTCGGAATCACCACCCGCTTGCGCTCCGGCAGCGGTTCGCCGGCCATCACGGCCGCGATCTCCTCGTTGTCCAGGGTCTCGCGCTCGAGCAGGGCCAGGGCCATGGCCTCGAGCTGGATGCGGTTATTCCCCAACAGCTCCGTCACGCGCCTGTACTGCTCGGTGATGATGCGGTGGACCTCTTCGTCGATCAGATTGGCGGTCTTCTCCGAGTACTCCCCGCGGCGCGGCCCCGGCATGAAGGGCAGGAAGGACTCCTCCTGCTCCAGGTAGGCCAGGGGCCCGAGCTTCTCGCTCATGCCCCACTCGGTAACCATCGAGCGGGCGAGGCGCGTAGCCTGGCGGAAGTCGTCAGCGGCACCCGTGGTGATATCGCCGAGCATGGTCTCCTCGGCGATGCGGCCGCCCAGGGCCATGGCGATGCGGTCGAGGGCCCACTCCTTGGAGTAGCCGAGGCGGTCTTCCTTGGGCAGCGACATGGTCACGCCCAGGGCCGGACCGCGCGGAATGATCGAGACTTTGTGAACCGGATCGTGGTGCGGCAAGAGGCAGCCGGTGACGGTGTGACCGGCCTCGTGCCAAGCAGTGCGCTTCTTCTCGACCTCGTTGATCACCATCGAGCGCCGCTCCGAGCCCATCAGGACCTTGTCCTTGGCCATCTCGAAGTCGTTCATGGCGACCTCGTCCTTGTCGAGGCGCGCGGCGAGCAGGGCCGCCTCGTTGACAAGGTTTTCCAGGTCAGCGCCCGAGAAGCCGGGCGCGCCGCGGGCGATGATCTCCAGGTCCACGTCGGAACCCAACGGCACCTTCTTGGTGTGGACCGCCAGGATGCCCACGCGGCCACCGAGGTCGGGCCGCGGCACGTTGATGCGGCGGTCGAAACGACCGGGGCGCAGAATCGCCGGGTCCAGCACGTCGGGACGGTTGGTGGCCGCGACGATGATCACGCCTTCGCTCGACTCAAAGCCATCCATCTCGACCAGGAGTTGATTGAGGGTCTGCTCGCGCTCGTCGTGTCCACCGCCGAGGCCCGCGCCGCGGTGACGACCGACGGCGTCGATCTCGTCGATGAAGATGATGCAGGGCGCGTTTTTCTTGCCCTGCTCGAAAAGATCGCGCACGCGGCTGGCGCCCACGCCCACAAACATCTCCACGAAGTCCGAGCCACTGATGCTGAAGAAGGGTACGCCCGCTTCACCGGCGATGGCGCGGGCCAGCAGCGTCTTGCCGGTACCCGGCGAGCCCATCAGCAAAACGCCCTTGGGAATGCGTCCGCCCAGGCGCTGGAACTTCTTCGGATCCTTCAGGAAGGCGATGATCTCTTCGCAGTCGTCCTTGGCCTCGTCGATGCCGGCAACGTCATCGAAGGTGACTTTATTGGAGGATTCGCTGAGCAAGCGAGCGCGGGCCTTGCCGAAGCTCATGGCCTTGCCACCCGAGGCCTGTAGCTGGCGCATGAAGAAGAAGAAGACCACCAGCAGGAAGATCATGGGGATCCAGGTAACCAGGATGCTGCCCCAGAGACCATTCTGATCATCGGCCAGGTACTTGACCTTCACATCGCTCTCGATGAGCTGCTTTTGCACGTGCTCACCGGTAACGCCGATGGCGATCTTCCACTCGCGGGCGCCCTTCGCCCCCTTGTGCATGTAGCGGTACTCGGCGGTGTTCTCGCGCGCCTTGATTTCGACGCGCTCCACCTGACCGGCGCGCACATCCTGCAAGAACTCGCTGAAGTCCGCCGTCCTCGGCTGCTCCCCCTCGGAGACGAGGTTGTAGATGGCGACGAACATCAGGATGAGCATCACCCACAGGACAAGCGTTTTGTGGCTCTGCTTCACAGCTACCTCGAGACTGGCCGCGGCGAGGGCTGCGGCAGGTGATTGAGTGGCCCCATCTCGCCGACGCAGCCCACGCATCGGCCGCACAGGGCGGCCCGCAGCGCGTGTGCGGCCGGAATCGATTGGGAAAGGCGATGGCGTGGGCTCATGGAGCTATTGTTGCACAAGCATAGCGGCTGCCGGAGTGCAATCAAACGCCCGAATTTTCGCTATTTTTTGACGCTGCGTCCGATGCGCGCATGCGCAAGCGACCGCCGCCGGGACCAGCGGCCACCCAGCCCTGGGCCAGCCACACCTCACCGCCGTGCTCCAGCGCGTGCTCGAGCTGAAGAAGCTGGGCGCGGCCGGGCTCGGAACCGCTGTGGCGCGCAGCCCAAAGGCCCAGGGCGCGGCGGCGCAGGGCGCTTGGCCGCAATAGCCAGCTGGCTGCATCGAGTTCGAGTCCAGCGCGATCGGGGCGTGGCGACAGCTCCAGCAGCGCCAGTTCCAGGACCTGGGCGGCGCTGCGGGCCTCGTCGGCGAGCTGGGCCAGGTGCGCATCGACCTGGGTATTTTCCTCGCGCAGGCGCGGCAAGATCTCGGCCCGCGCCCGGACACGCTCGAAGCGGCGATCGCGATTGCTCGGATCGTCGGCCAGCTGCAGGCCGCAATCGAGGGCGAAACGGCGGGCATCGGCGCGGCGGCAGTCGATCAGCGGGCGCATCACGCCGTCGGTGCGCAGGGGTTGGATACCGGCCACACCGTCGAGACCGGTGCCGCGCAGAATGCGCATGAGCACGGTCTCGGCCTGGTCATCGAGGGTGTGGCCCACGGCGATTCGGCTTGCCCCGAGCTGCACCGCCAGCCGCGTGAGGGCGGCGTAGCGGGCCTCGCGGGCGCGGGCCTGCAGCGACGCCCCGGCCTGGAGCTGAAGCTTCAGCGCGTGAAAGGGCACCCCCAGCTGGTGGGCCTGGGTGCGCGCGAACTCGAGATCGGCGGCGGCACCCGCACGCAAGCCGTGATCGACCGAGGCGGCATCCAGGGCGAGCTGAAGTTCGCCGGCCAAGCGCACCAGGGCCACCAGCATGGCGGCGGAGTCGGGACCACCGGAGCAGGCGCAGAGCACGCGCATGCCCGGCTCGAGCAACGCCCGCTCGCGTAGGGTGCGGCGAACCCGGGCGACGATCACGGAAGCCCCCGTGCTTCGGATCCTGACCCGACCCGCTCAGAATTGGCCCGAAACGACGGAAACACGCAGCTCGGGATCACGCGAAAGGCCGGTGCGCCTGGCGAGCTTGGGGTCGAGGCTGACAACGCCCACGGCGGGCGGAGCCAGGCGCACACCGGTGGGGGACAGGCGCAGCGCCCCGGTGTCCAGGGAGGCGCGCACGCGTTCGGCCCGGGATGGTGGCCGGTAGCGCGCCTGGGCGTTGCGCGCGGCATCGGCCTCGTAGTCATAGGCCGTAGCCGCCACCGCCACGACCAGCGCCGGAATCACCAGCGCCAGGCCCGCCGTCAGCGTATACACGGCGGCCTCGGGGTGACCGCCGCCGCTCTCCAGCAAGAAGTAGCCGGCCACTGCGCCGCCGCCAGCGCCCAGCACGGGGAAGACGACGTAGGGCCAGGTGCCCTCGGCGCCGGCAAGCGCGGGGATCACGAGGCCCAATTCGGCACCGATCAAACCGAGTCCGACCATGCCCTTGAAGTCGGCGGTCACCGGTGTTGCGGTTTGCATACCGGAGGTCACCTGAGCGCGGGCGCTGGAGGCCGAGGCCCAGAGCACGCAGGCGGTCACGACGGCACACAGCACAGAGCGGATTGCGGGGGCGTTCACGGTCGGCTTGCCTTCGGCGCCAGCTGGGGACAGCAACGGCTGGAACGAAGCGCGAGTCTAGCCCGGATCGCGGTCGAAGCAAATGCGCAGCGGTCCGAGCCCCGGTCTCCGGCGCAGTCCCCCGGGTCCGGGCGCCGGCGCGTTTTCCCCGGACATTGGCCGCCACCACGGCCCCTACAGAAGCCGCCACCCAAAGCCACCCAAAGCTGCCAGGACGTTTTTTCGGGCCCGTGCGGGTTGGCCCCGGTGGCCTCGGGACGCGCAGGGGGGCGTGCTCAGGCGAAGTCGGTGAGGCGGATCTCGAGGGCGCTGCCGCCCTTCCAGGTATCGGGGCGGAGGGCGCCGAGGGCCTGGATGGTGGAGCCGTTGCGGGGCGCGCGATCGCCGAGGCCGAGTCCGAAGCCGGATACGGACTGACCGGAAACTTCCAGCTCGAGCTTGAGGTGTCCGTCGCCCACCACGCGGGCCCGCCGCACCTTGGCCTCAGGGAAAAAGAAGACCGGCTCGGCGTTGGCCTGACCCAGGGGTTCGAGCTGCCATAGCTCGTCGGCGGTGGGTAGCGGATAGCCGCCCGGCCCCAGGGCGGCCTCGGCCAGTGCCGGTTCGGCTCCGCTGGGCGCGGATGCCAGCTCCGCGACCGCCTCCTCGAAGGCCTTGCGGAAAGCGTCCACATCGCTTGCGGCCAGGCTGAAACCGGCCGCCGCCCCGTGGCCGCCAAAGCGCTGCAGGGTGGCAGCCGCCCGCGACAGGGCCTGGTGGAGGTTCACGCCCGCGCCGCCGCGCACGCTGCCGTGGGCGCTGTCACCCTCGACCGCGATCACGGCCACCGCCGCCCCGAAGCGATCGGCCAGACGCGCGGCGCTGATACCGACGACACCGCGATGCCACCCCTCCCCCGCCAACACGCGCCCGGGACCCGCGCTCTCGCCATAGCGCTGCCCGTGCTGCTCGAGGGCCTCGCGGGTGACGCGCTCACCCAGGGCCTTGCGTTCGTCGTTGAGCTGCTCGATGCGGGCGGCCAGAGCCCGGGCCTCGGTCACGGAGCGCGCTTGCAGCAGCTGCAGGCTGATGCTGGAGTCGCCCAGGCGCCCCGGCGCGTTCAGACGCGGTGTGAGCTTGAACGCCACGTCCACCGCGCCAAGCCCACTACCTGCGCGCACCCGAGCCATTTCGCGCAGGGCGGCAATGCCCGGGCGCACGGCTTCCGACGACAGCCGCGCAAGCCCCGCCCGAACCAGCGCGCGGTTGTCGCCATCCAGCGGCGCCACGTCGCCGATGGTGCCCAGGGCCACCAGGTCCAGGTAGTCGCGCAGGTCGAGCGGCGAGTCGAGCGCCGCACGTACGGCCGCCCCCAGCGTCAGCGCCAGGCCAGCGCTGCACAGCCCCTTGTACGCAAAGCCGCAATCGGGCCGATGGGGATTCAAAAACGCCAGCGCCGGCAGCGGCTGTTCGGGCACCAGATGGTGGTCGACGACGATGACGTCGATGCCCGCCGCGCTCGCCCGCGCGACGCGTTCATGGTCGCTCGAGCCACAGTCGGTTGTGACCAGCACCCCGCAGGGCTCCGCCAGCACGCGGTCGAGCGCCGGGTCGCTAAGGCCGTAGCCGCCCGCGAAGCGATCGGCCACCAGCGTGCGCACACGGCCCCCGAGCTGCTCGACAATACCCCCGAGAATGGCTGCACTGGTGACGCCGTCGACGTCGTAGTCGCCGAAGACCGTGATCGGCTCCCGCTCGCGCACGGCCTTCGCCAGCCTGTCGGCGGCACGGCCCCGGTCGACCATGGCCTCCGGCTGACTCAGCTGCGAGAGCCTGGGCCGCAAGAAACTACGCGCCCGCGCTGGATCGCCGATGCCGCGATTGAGCAGCACCTGGGCCATTGCGGCCGACACCCCGAGGGATCCACCCAACGCGGCGGCGGCTTCGGGCTCGGCGCTACGGAGGCGGTAGTGCATGACGGCGAGGGCCCGCGCCTCAGGCTCCGCTGCGGAAATAACGTCGGTCCATCCACTCGGTAAACGGCGCGGCGATGTAGATCGAAGAGTAGGTGCCGATCAGGAAGCCGATGAAGAGGGCGAAAACGATGTCGCGAATCACCGGCGTGCCCCAGACGAAGAAGCCCGTGATGGAGACCAGCGTGGTGAGCGAGGTGACCACCGTGCGCGACAGGGTCTGGGAGGTGCTGACGTTGATCAGCTGGTAGAGCCCCACGTCGCGCATGCGCTGCATGTTTTCGCGGATGCGGTCATAAACGACGATGGTGTCGTTGATGGAGTAGCCCACGACGGTGAGCAGCGCCGCGACCGTCGCCAGGTTGACCTCCTTGCGCAGCAGCACAAAGAGCCCGACGGTGATCAGGGCGTCGTGCACCATGGCGATCACGCCACCGGGTGCGAAGCGCAGGTCGAAGCGGAAGGCCACGTAGACCATGATGAAGGCGATGGCGTAGAGCATCGACTTGATGGCCGCGTCGCGCAGCTGCTCGCCCGCCTTGGGGCCCACCCACTCGATGCGCAGGGCCGACTCGGGGGCCCGCTCACCGAGCTTTTCCTTGATGCCGCGGATGGCCTCGTCGCCGACGCCCGCGAGCAACGCCTCGTAGCGATGGCTCTCCTGGGGACCGAAGGGCGAAACTCCACGCACCTTGGCGCCGGCGGCGCGCAGGGCCTCGGCGATGGTGTCGGGCTCGGCGGCGGCCGAAAGCCGGAGCGAAATCTTGTCACCGCCCGGCGAGACCCGCAGTTGCTCGACCTGGACCTCCCCGAGCGCCTTCTTCAGCCCCGTCTCGATGCGCGCGACCTGATCCGCGGGCAGCGAGGAGACTTCCTGGATGCGAATGATGAAGCGCCGCTCGCTGCCGACTACCTCGATCACCTCTGGGTTGACATAGCCGAGGCTGGCGACGGTCTGGCGAACCTCGCCGGAGCCGATCTCACCCGGAAACTCGATCTCCAGCTCGGTACCGCCCTTGAAGTCGATGCCGAAGTTCGGCCCGGGATAGAAAAGCGAGGCGAAGCTCGCGATCATGAGGACTATCGAAGCGGTCGCAAAGGTCTTGCGGTGACGCAGAAAGTCGATCGTGACGCCCGGTTTCAGCAGCTCCATGGCTTCACCCTACCCTCAGCTGCTGGACCCGAAGGCCCTGGGCCAGCCAATCGAAGAAGATGCGCGAGCAGAACACGCCCGTGAAAAGCGATGTACAGATGCCCAACATGAGCGTGATGGCGAAGCCCTTGATGGGCCCGGTGCCGAACTGGAATAGAACCACACCGGCCAGGAAGGTCGTGAACTGACTATCGATGATCGACCAGAAGGCGCGTGCAAAGCCCTGATCGATGGCCGAGCGCGTGGACTTGCCGTTGCGCAGCTCCTCGCGGATGCGCTCGGTGATCAGCACGTTGGCGTCCACCGCCATGCCGATGTTGAGGGCGATGGCGGCGATGCCGGGCAAGGTCAGGGTGGCTCCGAAGACGGCCATCGCCGAAAGCAGGAACAGCAGGTTCATCACCACCATCAGGTCGGCCACGATGCCCGCCACCTGGTAGTAGAAGAGCATGAAGAAGAGCACCAGGACCACGCCGACCATGGCGCCCATCGCGCCCTTCTGGATGCCGTCGGTGCCCAGGGTCGGTCCGATCATCTGCTCGTTGGCTGGGCGAATCGGCACCGGCAAGGCACCGGCCTTGAGCACGATGACCAGGTCGCGCGCCTCGTTCAGGATCTCGTTGTAGGGTCGGAAACCGCCCAGCGTGATCTGGCAACGACCACCGCCGATCTCGGTCTGGATCACCGGCGCCGACTCCACGCGGTCGTCGAGGACGATGGCCATGCGGCGCTTGACGTTGCGCCCGGTCAGGTCGCCGAAGGCCGAAGCGCCTTCGCTATTGAAGTTGACCGCCACGTAGGGCTTGTTGTTCTGGGGGTCGTTGGCGACGAAGGCCTCTTCGATGGCCTGACCGGTGACCTGGGCGCGGCCAAACAGATACCAGGTCCGCCAGGCCTCTTCGCGCTGCTTGGCGGGATTTTCGGGGTCGCCACCCTCGAGCTCGCCGACCAGCAGTTCGTGATCCTCGGGAACCTTGCCCGCGTCGATCAGCCCCTGCACGTAGGTCGCAAGCTTCTGCCGCGCCCCTTCGCCACGCGCCACCAGGTAGCTGGAGCTGACCGAGGGCTTGGTGACGCCCGCCGAGACACTCTCTGCGGCGCGCGTGATGCCTTCGGGTAGGTCGCTCAGGCCCGCGATGAACCCAGCCTCGTCGTCAACGATCTGGAATTCGAGGCGCGCGGTCTTGCTGACGATCTCGCGCACACGGTCGAACTCGGCCTCGGTGGCACCGGGCACCTCCACGATGATGTTGGTGTCCTGGGCCGTGACCGACGCCTCCTTCATGCCGAGGGCGTCGATGCGGTTGGCGATGGTCTCCCGCGCCTGCTCCACCGCCGTCTCGCGGATGCGCTCGAGGAAGTCGGGCCGCACCGTGAGCACGACCTTTTGAGCGTCGTCCGATAGCTGGCGCAGATCCCCGTAGCTGCTGACCAGATCGTGGTCGAGCTTGCCGCGGTCGTCTGCGCTCTTGAACTGCAGGTGGACCTCGCGATCGGTCACCAGTTTGACGTCGAGCCGCTCGCGGATCTTGGCCAACTGCTCGCGGGTGGGCGTCTCGTCCTCGGGCACGATGCCGAAGCGCTCGCCCAGCTCACGGGTGAGCTGATCGGCGCGCAGGTCGCGGCGGTCGCGGATCGCCTCGTCCACCTCGACCTCGTACATCAGCCGCATGCCGCCCTTGATGTCGAGTCCAGGGCTGATGCGGGCCGAGAAGAAGTCGCTGATGGCCTTGGGCGGCTCGAGCTTGGGATCGAGGCTCGCCAAGCTCGGCCACAGTGCAAGCCAAGCGCTCACGACGAGCGCGACGACGAAAATGAAGCGTGCGTACCAGCCCCTATTCATGGTGAGGCTCCTGCCTAACCGCCCGTGGCTTTCGCCTGGGGCGCGGACTTGTCGAGCCGGCTCGCGATGTGCGAACGCAGCACGTTGATCTTGACCTTGTCGGCGATCAGCAAGGTCACGTCGGTGTCGGAGAGGTCGACGATCTCCCCCCGAATGCCGCCGCTGGTGCGGACCTTGTCGCCCTTGCGAAGGGCCTTGAGCATGTCATCGACTTCCCGTTGGCGCTTCTGCTGCGGGCGAATGATCATGAAGTAGAGGACGGCAAACATCACCGCCAACATCACGATCGGTGAACCCTGCCCTGCACAGCCCGGCGGTGGTCCACCGTCGGCCGCAGGCGCGGTCGGCGCCGCCGGCACGCCCTCGGTGGGCTCCGGCTGCATCGAAGTCATGAAGCTGTTGAGCAGGGGCTGCACTCGTCCTCACCACAAGCGGGCCACTGAGGGGCCCTGCCTGCGCTCACGGCGCCCCCAAAAGGGCTCGTTGACGCGCGCGGTTTCTACTCCATGGCCCCGGGGGCGTCAACCGAACGCGCCGGCGGCACCCACGAGCGACCGCTTGTAAATTCAGGCGCTTGTGCCAGCTGCCGGCGCCGGGATGGACGACTGCCCGTGCCGGGTCCGACCGCCCCCCGGGGCGTGGCGCAGGGGGCCAATGCCTTTCCGCACCGCTCCACGCGAATTGATTGGCGATCCGCGCTAGAATTGAAGCGCTTCCCCTATGCTATGTAGGTCGCCATGGTCGACAAGGTTGATACGATCTGGATGGACGGAAAGCTGGTCCCCTGGGACGAAGCCAATGTCCACGTTCTGACACACACCCTGCACTACGGGCTCGGCGTCTTCGAAGGCATCCGCTGCTACCGCCGCGCCGATGGCCGCAGTGCTGTTTTTCGGCTGCGCGAACACATCGACCGCCTCTTCGAGTCGGCACGCGTGGCGACGATGGAGATTCCCTTCGAGCGCGCCGAGATCATGGAGGGCTGCCTCGAGACGATTCGAAGCAACGGCATCGACGAGTGCTACATCCGGCCCCTGGCCTACATGTCGGCCGGCGCCATGGGTCTCTACGGCGCCGACAACCCTGTGCGCGTCAGCATTGCGATCTGGCGCTGGGGTGCCTACCTCGGCGACGAGGGGCTGGAAAAGGGCATTCGGGCCAAGATCAGCTCGTTCTCGCGTCCGGGCGTCAACAACTCGATGACCAAGGCCAAGATCGTGGGCAACTACGTCAATTCGATCCTGGCCAAGCGCGAAGCCATCGCCGCCGGCTACGACGAGGCGATCATGCTCGACCCCCAGGGCTACGTGAGCGAGGCCTCGGGCGAAAATATTTTCGTGGTCAAGCGCGGTGCCCTCTTCACCCCGCCCCAGGGCGTGTCGATTCTGGCGGGCATTACCCGGGACACGGTGATCGAGCTGTGCCGGGAGCTGGGCCTGACCCTGGTGGAGCGGCCGGTCTCTCGCGACGAACTCTACATGGCCGACGAGGTCTTCTTCACCGGCACCGCCGCCGAATTGACGCCGGTGCGCGAGGTGGACGATCGCACAGTGGGCGCTGGCGACCGTGGCCCCATCACCCGCAGGTTGCAGGAGCGCTTCTTTCAGTTGCTGCGCGGCCCCGAAGAGCTACATCCCGAGTGGCTGGCCTACGTGTAGCCGAGCGCCGGAAAGCCTTCAGAGGCCCCCTGGCACCTCCGCCTGGAGGCGGCCAGGGGAGGCGGTCAGCCCCGGCCGCGCGGCATCCTCCCCCCGGCGCCCCCCCGGACAGCCCAAAGAGCCTTCAGCAGCCGTCCGGAGCGCCGCTGTTCACCGATTCCGGAGCGTTGTCGTAATGGGCCAAGAAAAAGGCCATCAGCGCGTCCAGGTCCAGGCAGCTAGAGACCAGACGCTGGCCCCAGGCGACGGCGGCAAAGCCTGGGGGCATGTCCGCGTAGGGCGTCAGGATGATCCGCGGTAGGCCCTCGACCAGCTGCTCGAGGGCGGTGACGTCTGCGTCGCACCCTCCAGGGCAGTTGTAGAGATAGACCACGGCGCCGTGCTCAAGGTTGTGGACCCAACGCTCGGGCGGCGCTGGCGGCGAGCTGTAGACGCCGTAGTCGAGCCAGCAGGAGTCGTGGGAGCCGCCAGCAGGCGGCAGCTCGGGATAGTCGATGGGACCGTCGACGTGGGCGGCGCCCTCGACCGCGACCGGCGTCACGCACGAATCGTCGCAGCGACTGCACACGGGTTCGGCCGCGGCGGCATCCCCACCCGCCACAGCGGCGTCCACCGAGGCTCCGCCCTGCCCCGGCTCCGAATCCCCGTCCCCGCAGGACGCGACGAGCCCTACCGCCACCACGGCCAGGAGCCGCAAAGCCCGACGGCACTCGGCTCCCCTCCAGGCGCTCAGGGCGCGAGTGAACCGAGTGGCCACGGGCTAGGATTCGGTCTCGGACTCGGACTCGGCAGCCGTTGTCGGTCCGTTGAAGAGGATGCGGTTACAGTTGGGGCACTGCTCGAAGGTTTCGCCGCGCTGGACGGCGATGGCCTGGTTGGGGGGCAGGGAGGTGTTGCAACCCTGGCAGATCCCCATGCGCAGTAGGACAGCGCCGACGCCGGCGCGCTTTTCGCGAATGCGCTCGTAGCGCCTGAGCACCTGACGCGGGATCTTGGCTTCGAGATCCGCCCGCCCCGCCAGGATCCCGGCGCGCCGTGCTTGCAGCTCCGAGACGCGCGCATCGGCCTTCTCTTTTTCCTCTTTGAAGAAGCGCTCCAGCTCCGCGAACTCCCGTTCGTGCTTCTCAACGGCGCCACGACGCTTGTCGAGGGCGGCGACCAGCGTCACCCGCCCCTCTTCACGCTCCTTCATCGAGCGCCGGATCACCTCCAACTCCCGCTCCACGGCGTCGGCCTCGCGCAGATTCCGCGCCCGCGCCGACTTGGCCTTGGAGCGAGCCAGAGATGAGCCCTGATTTTGTAACTCCTCTTCCTGGGCCGACAGCAGTGCGTCAACCTCTTTGAGTTCGGTTCGCTCGGCTTCGAGCAACTCGGCCAGACGGGCCACGTCGCTCTCCAACTCGCCCATGCGAACCGGGATTTCCGCCAACTCGGTGTCGGCCGCGTGGGCCTTGGCGTCGATTTCAGCTATCGCTGCGAGTGCGGCCAGCTCGTCCTGCACGGATTCTGCCTCCTGGAGGCGACCACCGCTCGACCCGGGGACCGGCGTCCAAGGCGCGCGCCATTCGTGCGGCAGGGCGCCGGGCCAGCGGCTCTGATGCCTCAGCGCGCCGCTTTAGCCTCCTCTCGCGTTGGAAGCAAGCCCACCTTTGCACCCGGCGCGATCCGAGTCGCCCAACGGCGCTCCAGTCCTGCTATGCTCCGCGCGCCGGGCCTATAGCTCAATCGGTTAGAGTCCCCCGCTCATAACGGGGTTGTTCCTGGTTCGAGTCCAGGTGGGCCCACCACAGTCGAAGAAGCCTGGACGAACCTGCGAGCCCAGGCGCACCGAGCGCCAGGCGGCCGGCCGCCCATCCCAAAAGGTCCGTCCTGTGGCGCACAAGGCAGCAGCCCGCGGAGCGAGGTGCTGCGCTGCGCGAATGGAGCTTCAGCCGCTACCAGGCCCTATCCCTCGACAAAGCTGCGCAGCTGCTTGGAGCGGCTGGGGTGGCGTAATTTGCGCAGCGCCTTGGCCTCGATCTGGCGGATGCGCTCGCGGGTCACCTCGAAGTCCTGACCGACTTCCTCGAGCGTGTGGTCGCTCTTTTCGCCGATGCCGAAGCGCATGCGCAGCACTTTTTCTTCGCGCGGCGTCAGCGTCTTGAGCACGCGACGGGTCTGATCCTCGAGGTTGTTGTTGATGACGGTCTCGACCGGAGAGACGACCGACTTGTCCTCGATGAAATCGCCGAGATGGCTGTCCTCTTCTTCTCCGATGGGGGTCTCGAGCGAGATCGGCTCCTTGGCGATGCGCAGCACCTTGCGAACCTTGTCGAGCGGCATCTCCATCTTCTCCGCGATCTCCTCCGGCGTCGGCTCGCGGCCCAGCTCCTGCACCAGGTAGCGCGAGGTGCGGATCAGCTTGTTAATGGTCTCAATCATGTGCACCGGGATGCGGATGGTGCGGGCCTGATCGGCGATGGCGCGAGTGATCGCCTGGCGGATCCACCAGGTGGCGTAGGTGGAGAATTTGTAGCCACGGCGATACTCAAACTTGTCCACCGCCTTCATCAGGCCGATGTTGCCCTCCTGAATCAGGTCCAGGAATTGCAGGCCGCGGTTGGTGTACTTCTTGGCGATCGAGACCACCAGACGCAGGTTGGCCTCGACCAACTCGGCCTTGGCGCGCTCGGCCAGGCGCTCGCCGCGGTGCAGGCGCTTGTAGGTCTCCTTGAGCGCCTCCACCGGCTGCCCGATCTCTTCTTCGAGCTTGGCGATCATGCGCTCGGCTTCGTCGACGGCCGCGATGGCCAGCTCGAGTTCGGCTGTTCCGCAATGGTGGCGTCGGGCGATGCGGCGCTCGGCGTTTTTGTTGTCGCGGATCTGCTCAAGCACCTTGGGCATGTCGGCCACGCGGATGCCGCCGACCGAACGCACCGCTTCGTGGATTTCACTCTCGGCCCGCTCCACGCGGCGCACGTAAGACTTGATGCGAGCCACCAACTCGTCCACCAGCTTCTTGGTGAACTTCGCTTCGTAGAGCGACTGCACGAATTCCTTTTGGCCGCGCTCCACCTCGTCGCGAATGGCCTGCTTGGCGCGCTCGGTCTTTTTCGTCGCGAGCTCCTCGCGGAGCTTGTCGTTTTGGGCCTCGATGCGGCGCACCTTGTCGAACAGGCGCAGCAGACGCTTTTGAATGTCTTCCTCGCTCGGGGCGGCGTCGTCGTTGGGATCGAAGTCGCGCGCGACGTCCTTGACGCGCAGTTTGCCCTGCTTGAGCGCTTCGCCCACCTCGAGCAACTCGGCCAGACCCACCCGCGAGTTGATAATGACCTCGAAGACAGTGGCGTCACCGTCCTCGATACGCTTGGCGATCTCCACCTCGCCTTCGCGCGTGAGCAACGACACCGAGCCCATCTTGCGCAGGTACATGCGCACGGGATCGCTCGACTTGGTCATCTCACTGTCTTCGATGGCCGCCGGGGGCACCGAGGGGTACTCGCTATTGCGAGGCGCCGGCTGGCTGCCGCGGGCGCGGCTCGCGGCCTGGCGCTGCTGCTCGGTGCGCATGTTGGCCTGGGTGGGCGCCACCACGACCTCGATGTTGCTCTGGGTGAGCATCAGCATCAGGTCGTCGATCTGCTCGGAGGTCACCATCTCGGGCGAAATGGCGTTATTAACCTCGTCGTAGGTCAGATAGCCGCGAGAATCGCCCAGCTCCAGGAGCCGTGCGATCTCCTTGCGCCGGGTCTGCACCGTGGTCTCAGTGGACTCGGAACTCGGGGGGGGGGCCGACCCCTTGGCGGTGGCGGCCTCGGCCGCACCGTTGCTCTTGCTGGCTCTTGACGCGGCCGCCTTGGGCGGCGCGCTCTGGCCCGACTTCGTGGTCTTCGCTTCGGACTTGGATTCCGGTTTGGCGGAAGCCTTGGCCGCGCTCGCCTTGGCGGCCGGCGCGGGGCTCGACTTCGAGGCGGTCTTGGGCGCGGCGACCTTGCCGGCGCTGCTCTTGCTCGACTTGGCGGACTTGGCCGCCGTGGCCTTGGACTCCGCCGCCTTGCCATTGGACTTGGCCGGCGGCTTACTGCTCGACTTAGCAGCGGTCTTGGCGCTGGTCTTGGCCGCGGTGTTGGCGCCGGTCTTGGCCGTCTGGCTACTGGCCTTGGCCGTCGATTTCTCGGCGCTGCGGCTGGAGGCGGGCTTGCCGCTGGACTTGGCCCCGCCAGCGGCCTTGCCGGCCTTGCCGCTGGCTTTGGCCCCGCCGGCAGCCCTACTGCCGGACTCGGCTCCACCGGCAGCCTTGCTGCCGGGCTCAACCGAAGCGTCGGACTTGCCGTTGCTCGCTGTCCGCGCGGTCTTGCCGGTCGCAGTGCCCTTGGCGGCCTTGCCGTTGGCACCGGATTTCGTCTGGGAAGTCGCCGAGCGTGCGCTCGTGCTGGTCTTGCGAGAGCTTCTGGAAGTGCTCTGGGCCGGCATCATCACCTCTGTCGCCGCAGCAGGTCGTTGGCGCTGCGTCGTAGTTGGTCTCGGTCTCTAGTCAAGCGGGCTGCCCTATCGTCGTCACCGGTGCGCCGCGCTTCGGTGATTTCACGACTGAGTCTAGGCAGCTCGCGCTCCAAGTTCCGCTTGGCAAGCAGTGGGATGCCGTTGTGTAGCATCTGCTCCGCGTCATCCCTATCTCGATACACCTGCAATGCGAGCCGTTCCTTCAACCAGGAAAGGGCACCACTTTCTTCGAGCGTCGAAAGTAGCTCTGATACGTCCAGAACCCCACTTTCTTGAAGTGCGGCACGGGCCGCCCGATACACCTCGCGAAGCTCATGGCTGGTCAGCAGTCGCTCGAGCGCGGCCCCATCGCCCGTCTCGAGCAGTGCAGGCCGGTCCAGTAGCAAGCCGAGCAGCTCCGCCTGCAACCTGGGGAGCTTAACACGCTCCGGCGCAGGGTCCAGGGCGGATTTCCCAATATTTTCAGGTGGTGTGCTGCGCTCGCGCTGCACCCCTTTGCGCAATTGCTGACGCACCACGCGGGGGTCGCTGACCCCGAAGCGCTGGCCCACGCGCTCGATGTAAAGTTGCAGTTCCACCGAATTTTTCACGTCAGCGAGCACCGATCCCAGGCTCTCCAGAGCCGCAGCCTGCTCTGCGGCGGTCTCACCGGCGGCGGCCGCTGCGCTGTCGATCAGGTACTCCACGCTCCCTCTTGCGCCGCCGATCAGCGCTTCGAGCCCGGCTGCACCCCGGGCGCGCAGGTAGCTATCTGGATCTTCGCCCTTAGGCAAGGCCGCCACGCGCGCCCTGAGGCCCTGCTCGGCCAAAAGCGGGTGGGCCACCCGGATCGCCTTGGTGCCGGCGGCGTCACCGTCGAAGAGCAGCACCACGTCCTCGGCGTAGCGCGACAAAAGCCGCGCCTGCACGGTCGTAAAGGCGGTCCCCAGGGGTGCCACGGCGTTGGGAAAGCCCGCCTGGTGCAGCGCCAGGAGATCGAAATTGCCCTCGCAGAGCACCACGCTACCGCGGCGCCGGATCTCGACGCGGCCCTCGTGGAGCCCGAAGAGCAGGCTACCCTTGCGATAAATCGGGCTCTCGGGGCTGTTGATGTACTTGGGGCCGTCGCGATCGCCGTCGGCGCCCGGCTGCGGCAAAATGCGACCGCTGAAGGCCAACACGCTGCCCGAAACGTCGCGCACGGGAAACATCAGGCGCCCGCGGAAGCGGTCGTAGTGCCCGGTGCCCTCGCGATTGCGCGCGATGAGCCCCACCTCCTCGGCGTCCCTGGGGGAGACTCCGGCCTCCTGCAGATGCCGCGTCAGCTCGTCCCAGCGGTGGGGGGCGTAGCCGAGCCGGAAGCGGTCCGCGATGGCCGGGTCGACCCCGCGATGCTCCAGCTCCGCCCGCGCCAGCTGGCGCTGAGGGTGCGCGACGAGCTGTTGTTCGAAGAAGCGGCAGGCGGCTTCGTTGGCGCTGATCAGGCGCTGGCGGTGCTCGCGGGCGCGTCGCTGGGCGGCGCCTTCACCGGGTTGTTCGTCCGGGATCTCGACGCCGGTGCGAGCTCCCAGCTGGCGCGCGGCTTCAGGGAAGCTAATGCCCTCGAGCTGCATCAGAAACTCGAAGGGGTCACCCGACTGCTGGCAACCGAAGCAATGAAAGTATTTGTGACCCGCGCTTACGTTGAACGAAGGCGTTTTTTCGTTGTGGAAGGGGCACAGGCCCACGTGGTTAGTGCCCCGCTTGACCAGGCGAACGTGCTCACCGACCAGCGAAACCATGTCCACGCGCCCGCGGATTTCATCGACGATCTCCTTTGGGATCAACGGCCCCTCGCGACGGGAGGAGAACGGGTGCAGCTCGCCCGGCTGTCGCCCGCGGCCTGCCGCCAAGTGCAGACCTGGCGAAAGTCTAGAACGCGTGCCCACCCCGTCAAGACGCCTCTGAAGCACTGCGGGTGCGGCTCGGGCGATTGAGAATGACGCCCCGGCAGCGTAGAAAGGTCGGCGCGATGTCCTCGGAAATGGGCGGCGAGGACGGCGGGCGACGCGGCGGAGGCCTGGGCGAGGCACTGGGGGTTTTCGCGGCCGTCACGCTGGCCACCGTGGGCATCAGCCTGGCGGGGCGCTGGCCGCCGCTGGCCGACTACGAGCAGCTCGCGGTGGGGCTGCTCTTTCTGCTGGTGGCCATCGAACTCAGCCAGCGGCAGCCCGATGGCATCCGCCGCTATGGGCTGTCGCTGGGCGGCCTGCTGGAGCCGCCGGAACAAACGCCCGAGGGTGCCCGAGGCACGCTCGTGGACCTGCTCGAGGTCAGCTGGCGCGCGCTGCCCCTGGCGGCCCGCGAGATGGGCTGGGCGCTGGGGCTCGCACTACTGATCTTCCCGCTCTACGCGCTGGGCTTTGGCGCCTACCAGCAGTGGCTCTGGCCCGAAAGCCACTTTGAGCTCCGCGTGCCCGAGGGGCTGCCGACGCTGCTGCTGTCGCAGGTGGTGGCCGTGGGCCTGCCCGAGGAGGCCTTTTTTCGCGGCTACCTGCAGGGACGCTTGAGCGACGCCTTCAAGGCGCGCCGGCGGATCTTGGGCGCCGAGCTTTCGCTGGCGGCGCTGCTCTTGCAGGCCGTGCTTTTCGGGGTGATCCATTTCGCAGTCGACCTCCACCCGGCGCGCTTGGCGGTGTTCTTTCCGGCGCTGCTCTTCGGCTGGCTCAGGGCCCGCCGCGGCGGCATCGGGGCCGCCCTCGTGCTGCACGCCCTATCCAATGGGCTCGCCGAGCTGCTCGCCCACAGCTGGCTCTCAGTGGTATGACGCCGCCGTGTCCATCGAACGCGCGACACTGATGCGAACCGTTCAGACGGCCCTGGAAGAGGACCTGGGACGCGGGGACCTCACCACCGAGGCCTGCGTGGATGCGATCGTGGGCGGGCGGGCCGAGCTGCGCGCGCGCGAGCCGCTGGTTTTTTGTGGCGCCGAGGTCGCCTGCGAGGTCTACCGCCAGGTGGATCCGGCGCTGCAGGTCCAGGCCCACGCCGCCGATGGCGCGCGCCTCGAGCCCGGCGAGGTCGCCCTCGCGATCGCGGGGCCCGCGGCCTCGATCCTGAAGGGCGAGCGCGTGGCCTTGAACTTCGTGCAGGCCATGAGCGCGGTCGCCACCCATACGCGGCGCCACGTGGAGGCGGTGCCCGAGGGCTGCGCGTTGCGCATCGCCGACACGCGCAAGACCCTGCCCGGATTGCGCGCCCTACAGCGTCATGCGGTGCGCTGCGGCGGCGGGCACAACCACCGCTACGATCTGTCGTCGGCGGTACTGATCAAAGACAACCACATCGCCGCCTGCGGTGGTGTCGGCGAGGCGGTGCGACGGGCCCGGGCCCAGGCGCCCCACACATCGCGCATCTGCTGCGAGGTCGACCGGGCCGGGCAGATCGAGGAGGCACTCGAGGCCGGCGCCGATGTGCTCCTGCTCGACAATTTCGACGACGCCGAGCTGCCACAGGTGGTAGCCCAGGTCGCCGGCCGCGCGATCTGCGAGGTCTCGGGGCGCGTGAGAATCGAGCGCATCGCCGCCATCGCGCGCGCCGGAGTCGACGTGGTCAGCATCGGCGCCCTGACCCACTCGGCGCCGTCGGTGGACTTGGGCCTCGACTGGATCGCAGAGCCTTGAGCGGCGCGGAGGCGGTGCCGCAGGAGCTTTCGCCCGCACGCATCGGGGAGCTTTTGCGTTCGCGGCGCTTTGGGCGCTCGATCGAGGTGGTGGCGCTGACCGACAGCACCAACGACGACGCCCGGGCGGCGGCGACCCGGGGCGTGCCCGACGGCCATGTGGTGGTGGCCGACGCCCAGCGCAGCGGCCGCGGCTCCCAGGGACGCAGCTGGGCCTCGCCCCCGGGGCTGGACCTCTACCTCTCGATCGTGGCGCGGCCGGCGCTTTCGCTGTCGCAGCTGCCGCCGCTGACGCTGGCGGTGGGCCTGGGCGTGGCCGAAGCCGCAGAAGCCCTGACCGCAAAGGCCCCACGGCCGGGGCAGAGCCGCGTGAAGTGGCCCAATGACGTGTGGATCGACGGTCGCAAGTGCGCCGGTATCCTGGTGGAGGCGACCAGCGTGGGCGAGGCGCTGCAGGCGCTGGTGGTCGGCATCGGCCTGAACGTCAACCGCAGCCACTGGCCCGAGCAATTGCGCGATCGCGCCACGTCGCTGAAGCTGGCCTCGGAGAGCCCCACGCCCCTCGACCGCGCCGTGGCCCTATGCCGCACGCTCGAGGCCGTGGAGCGGTGGATCGACAACCTCGTCGAGCACGGCAGTGCGGCGGTCGCGCGCGCCGTCGACCAGCGGCTTTTGTGGCGCGACCAGCGGGTGCGCTGCGATCGGATCGAAGGCGAACTCCTGGGCGTGGCCGACAGCGGTGCCTTGCGCATCGCCACCGCGGCAGGGATGCGGGAGCTGGTGGCCGGACAGCTGGTGGCGATCGACGACCACGATTGACAGCCCCGGGAGCCGGTCCCAAGGTGAGCGCGATGGGCGAACTCGCATCGGTAGAACAGGAGGCACAGGCGCTTTCGGAGACGGTCGGAGTGCGGCGGCGCGACGACCTGCGGCTGCTGCAAATCCGCGGTGACGACCGCCAGAGCTGGCTCAACGGCCAGCTCACCAACGACGTGCGCGAGCTTGCGCCGGAGCGCGCGGTCTATGCCCTGGTGGTGGATGTACGCGGCAAGATCGTGGCCGACGTCTGGGCGTTTCAGAGTGCCATGGGCGGCGCCAGCGAGGACGGAGCGCTGTCGCTGTGGGTGCCGCGGACGCAGCTTTCGGACCTGCTCGAGATCTTCGAAGCCCAGATCATCATGGAGGACGTGGAGCTCAGCGAGGCCGAGACCGGCGGCGTGCTGTCGCTGCAAGGTCCCCTCGCGGACAAGGCCGCCGCCGAGATCCTCGCGCGCTGCCCGGGGCTCGAACGCGTGGGCTGCGACGAGCTGGGCGCAGGTGGTCAGTGGCTCTACGGGAGCCCGGATGCGCTCGTCGCGGCCGAACAAACAGCCGCTGCCGTAATCGCAGAACTCGGCGGCTGCGCCGTGTCCGAGGCCGGCTACGAGCTATCGCGGCTGCGGGCGGGCGTGCCGCGCTTCGGCGTCGACTTCGACCGCCGCCACTACCCCCAGGAGAGCGGTCTCAAGGAGCGCGCGGTTTCGTTCAACAAGGGCTGCTACATCGGCCAGGAAGTGATCTGCACACTCGAAAACCGCGGACGGCTGTCGCGACGGCTGGTGCGCCTCGAGGGCGAGCACCGGGGCCCGTTCGAGCCTGCGGCCCTGCTCGACGCCGACGGCGAGACGGTGGGTGAGCTGACCAGCGGCGCCTGGGATGGACGCCGCGGCCGCGCGCTGGCCCTGGGCTACGTGAAGTCGCGGGCCACCGCGACCGACACCCCCCTGAGCTATCGGGACGCCACCTTGCGGGTCGTCGCGATGGTCGGCCTGTAGGTCCGACCCGGCCCGCAACACACAGCCGGCCGAGCGCCAGCACCCCCCCCCCGGCCAACCTACACGGCTCCAAAAGACACACGTTGCTGCCGCTCTGGAGCCGTGGGAGGATCGTAGGGTCGCATTTCGAGCGGCGCGGGGTGATGCGCAGGACATCCCCCGGGGCTGATCATGGACGAAGAAGACCCGCTAGTCGCACAGTGCCGCCTTCGTGTCGGTCGCATGATCAGCGGCAAATGGCGCCTGGACGCGCTGATCGGCGTGGGCGGCATGGCGGCGGTCTACATGGCCACCCACCGCAACGGAGCGGTCGGTGCCATCAAAATTCTGCACGAAGAGGTGGGCATGAACCAGGAAGTGCGCGAGCGCTTTCTGCGGGAGGCCTACATCGCCAACAAGGTTGGCCACGATGGCACGGTCAAGGTCCTCGACGACGACGAGGACGAAAACGGCGTGCCGTTTATCGTGATGGAGCTGCTGCAGGGCCGCTCGGTCGAGGACGCGGCCGAGGACGCTGGCGGCACGCTCTCGGTCGAGGCCACCCTGGATGTGATCGACCAAACCCTGGCCGTGCTCGAAGCGGCCCACGAACACAAGATCATCCACCGCGACCTGAAGCCGGAAAATCTCTTCCAGCTGCCCGACGGGCGCATCAAGGTGCTGGACTTCGGCATCGCCCGGCTGCGCGAGGACAACGCGAAAAAGACGCAGACCGGCATGGTGATGGGCACGCCGTCGTTCATGGCGCCCGAGCAGGCCATGGGACGCTGGACCGACGTCGACGCCCGTACCGATCTCTACGCCGTGGGCGCCACCGCCTTCACGCTGCTCAGCGGCCATCCGGTACACGAAGCCGAGACCGCCGGTGAAATGCTGGTGGCCGCAGCCACCCGCCCCGCCCGTTCGCTGGCCCGCGTGTTGCACAACGCGCCCTTCAACCTGGTGGCTTTGGTCGACCGCGCGCTCTCCTACGAGCGCGACAATCGCTTCTCCAGCGCCATCGAGTTCCGCGAGGAAATCGTCCGCGTGCGCGAATCGCTCAGCGGCGACGAGGCGGTGCAGGCCGATGCGCGACCGGAAGCGGCGATTCTGCCGGCCACCATGCTCGGCGCCGACTCGCCCGAGGACTACGAACGGGCCGAGCGCGACGCGCAATTCGAGAGCTTCGACCCCAGCACCAACAGCCCCGAAGAAATCGAGCGCATGGCCGAGGTCTTCAAGCTCATGGAGCGCGGCCTGGTCGCCCGCAAACAGTACGGTGAAGATCACCCCGAGACCAAGCGCCGCTTCAAGGAGACCTTCAAGGAGCTGGCCTCGGCCCTGATGACCTGCGACATCTGCCTGGCCTGGAACTTCACCCCCTATGCCTTCGTCGCTGGCGACAGCGTGGTGTGGGAGCCGGAGGTTCCCTGGAACCGCATCCCCTATCAGCTCTTCTCCGACGGCGTGCGCACCATGGGCCTGGTCCCGGGCATGGACGAGGACGAGTTCTACGCCTGGCTCGACGTGATCACGCTCGATCCCACGATGGATTTGGCGCCCGAGGACGATCTGGTCACCACGCTCTGGGATGCCAACTTCGACTACGTGTTTCACCAGGCCATCGACTCCTTCGCCGAAGGCAACCAGGAGCAGCGCCTGCGCTACGAGTCCGACCGCCAGGCGGTGATCGACAGCGCCCACCAGGACACGGCGCGCGAAACGGCGACGGCCTGGAAGGAAGGCCGGCGCGACCGCTCCATGCGTCACGGCGCTGGCGGCAAGACCAAGCAGGTCATGGACTTCATCAACAGCGGCTCCCCCATGGACGCCGAAGCCGCTGCCCGCGTCGCCAACCTGCGCATGGAAGACCTGGCCGACGACGAGGCCAAGACCTCCGACGCCCTCGACCTGGACCCGGGCACCCGGGCACTGCTGGCGGCGCGCCTGGCGGTCGACGTGGGCGGCGCCAGTACGCGCTTCGTGGTCGCCGCGGCCGAAGCCTTCGTCGCCTCTGCGCGCATGGGTCGCTCCGAAACCGTCAGCGCACCCCTGCGCCGAGCGGTCGACGGCCTCAGCGCCGGCGAACCCACCAAGGCGATGGACATGGTGGTGGAGCTGCGCGAGGCGGTGCAGATCGACGGTAAGGAACTCGAGACCGACAATCTGCGCAACACCCTGACCTCCGAAGTGCTCTCGCCCAAGACCCTGCTGAGCATCCTTCAGGGCAGCACGGAGCTGGACGAGAACACGGTCGACCTCTACTTGAAGGGCCTCGAGCGCATCCTGCAGTGCGTCCAGCAGCAGCACCTGGACGCAGCCATCGAGTTCCTGCCGATTTCGCAAAAGGGCAAGGTCCGCGACATGGTCTTTGCCTTTCTGCTGCGCGCCTCCAAGGGGCACGAGCAGAAACTGGGCAAGCTCTTCATCGCCGTGGACATGGAGCTGGGCCTGGAGCTGGTGCGGCTTTTGGTCGAGCTCGACAACGACGCCGCCAAGGAAGCCATCTCGATGGCGACCGACAGCCCCCACCCCCTGGTACGCATCGAGGCCCTGGGCCACATCGAAGGCGTGGGCGGCACCCGCGTGCGCAACGAGCTGCGCCGACTGCTCGACGACGAGCAAGGGGGCGTGCGCCTTGCGGCCCTGCGCGCCATGGAACAGCACAGAATCTCCGCCGCCGGCCCCTTCCTGGTGGTCCGCATGAAGGAAAAGAGCTTCCTCAAATTGAGCTACGAAGAGCGGCGCCAGGCGCTGTCGACGGTCACCACCCTACGACCGGCGCGCGCGGCCGAGCTGTGCATCATGTGGCTCGAGGACGACAAGCTCTTTCGCTCGTCGAACCTGGAGAACATGCGCGAGCTGGCTGCGGAATTTCTGGGCGAGTGCGGCCATGACGACAAGGCGAGGGGCGTGCTGACCGCCGTGGCCGGGGCGCGGCCATGGAAGGCGAGCAAGGATCTAAAAGCCGCCGCCGCGGCCGGCCTCGAGCGCTTCGAGGCGCGCGCCAAGGAGCGCGCCAGCCGCCGACAGGAGGGCAAGGGCGAGGAGCCCAAGCGCAAGCGACCGCGCTCGAAGGTGCGGCGCAAGGAGGGCACCGAGGGCGGCACCCAGGTGGGCAAGCGCAAGAAGCGCACCGAGGTTCGCAAACGCCGCTCGCCCAGCGAGACCAGCGAGGGATCGGACGGGCGAGACCAACGCACAGCGACGGGTAAGTGACCGTGCAAAAAACGATTCACAAAGCTGACTTTCTCGCCGCCTGCAAGGCCACCGACTCGCGCAACCAGGCGCTCGAAGAGATCCGCGACAAGGGCGCCGACGTGATCCTCTCGGTGTTTCGGTTGCTGAAGAACTCCCTGGTCCATGCGGTGGACAACAAGGCCGTGCAGACCACCTGCAAGGAGACCCACGGCACCATCACCGACTTCGCAGCCATCGTCGGCGGTTACGTCAGCGTGACCTTCGTCGACGACACCATCTTCGTCTGCGGCCAGCTCCTGCGCGCCTCGCGCTCGATTTACGAGTCGGCGATGGAGGTCGGGCGCATGTTGGGCAACTGCGGCGTCTCTGAGTTGAGCTTCACGACCGACGTGACCTACGACGACATGATGAAGCTCTGCGAAGTCTTCTCTATCTCCACGCGCACCCCGGAGCTGCGCGGCCGCTTCGCCGAAACCAAGATCCCCCACATCACGATCCGCAAGATCGAGACCGAACTGCAAAAGGCCGACGAAGACCAGGAGCTGCCGGAGATGGAAAAGGTGCTGCGCGCCTACGCCTCCGCCCTGGTTGTGATGCGCCAGTTCTATGATCGCATCGCCAAAGGCAAAACGGTGATGCCGCACCGGGTCAAGCGGGTCGCCCAGCGCGTCGTGGGCCTGTCCGAAGGCGCACAGGGTTCGCTCCTGGCCTTGACCACCCTGGCCAACGCCCACCGCGACGAGGCAGGACGCTCGGTGCAGTCGGCGATTTTGAGCGTCTGTGTCGCCCGTCAACTCACGGGCAAGCGCTCGGTGCTGGCGCAACTCGCGATGTCGGCTCTGATCGCGGACATGGGTCGTATGCGCATCACGGGCACCGAGGGACGGCTGGCGGAGCTGGCCGAAAACGTCGAGCGCGCAATTCCCTCGCTGACCAGCGCCCTGTGCATCTCCACCGGCGGCGTCAACGTGCAAAACGCGGTGCGCACGGTGACAACCTACGAGGCGACCTTCATCGAGCGCCAGCACCTCATGGGACCGGTCTACAAGCGGACCATGTCACCGCTGGTGCAGAGCAAGATCCTCTACGCGGTCAGGCAGCTGCTCGAACAGCTGGCTCCGCGCGACACCCGGCGTCCCCTTTCCCCCCTGGACGCCCTGGCAGCCCTGTCGGGCAAGCCCGGCGTCGACGACTTTGTCTATAAGCTCCTGATCCGCGCCGTCGGCGTGATGCCCACCGGCACCATCGTCGAGTTTGAGACCGGCGAGTGGGGTATCGTGGTCGGGCCTTCGAAGAACAAGAACGCCCTGTCGCGACCGCGGGTGAAGCTGATGACCGATCGCTCGGGGCAAATCTTCAGCAAGCCCAAGGAGATCGACCTGGGCGAGGCCACCGGCGGGCAGCGTTTCCCGGCCATCACCGGCGTGGTCGAGCCGAGCCGCGCCAAGTTCAACGTGGCCGCGGTGCTCATGAATTGAGGGCCCCGAGGGGCTCAAGTCAGCGTGCGGCCGCCGTCAACCACGAGTTCCTGACCGGTGATGAAGGGGCTGCGCGCGAGGTGCAGCACCGCCCGGGCCACATCCGCGGCACTTCCCAGCCGCCCCAGGGGAATCGAGCGTCTCAGTGCATCCAACTGGGAGTCATCAAACTCATCGGGCGGCAGGACGCTGCCCGGCGCCACCGCGTTGACCCGCACTTCGGGCGCCAGCTGCAGCGAAAGCGCCCGCATCATCTGGTGGATGCCGGCCTTGGCCACCTGATAGGGCAGGTAGTCGCGGAAGGGCGCCCGCCTGCTGGTGCAGCCGATGAAGACCAGGCTGCCGCGCGCCGCTCTCAGGGCCTCGGTCGCGCGCTGGGCCATGGCGAAGGGCGCGCCCAGGTTCAGGTTCAAGACACGGTCCCAGGCCGCGTCATCGAGCGTATCCAGTGGCGTGGCTTCGAAGCTCGCTGCGCTCAAGACCAGCAAGTCCAGGCCGGCGAAGTGCTCGATGGTGCGATCGACCAAATGCCGGGCCGCTTTGCGGTCATCGAGGTCGGCGGCGACGGCCCAACCCTCGCCACCGGCGGCCGCGATTTGCTCGCAGACCTCCGCGGCGCCCGCGGCCGAGCCGTGGTGGTGAACGGCCACGCGCATCCCGGCTTCCCCCAGGGCGCAGGCGATGGCCGCGCCCACACGGCGGCCGGCACCGGTGACCAGGGCCACCTTGCCCGCCAAGTCCACGCTGTCGCTGCCGTCGCCTATCGCCATTGGCATCGGTGGGTGGCAAAGATCACGAAGACCGTCAATTCGAAGTTCGGATCCATCCGTGGCGGGTGGGACTGGCGGCTGCCCTTCCCCGGCCTTAGAATGACAGCAGCCAGTGACGCGGGTCTCATGACAGATACCCGGCGTAGGAGTTGTGTGATGATCCAGTTGAGCGAGCGCGCCTCGGAAAAAGTGAAGGAAATCCAGGCTACCGAAGACCTCGGGAGCCAGGGGCTCAGGGTACGCGTCATCGGGGGCGGTTGCTCCGGATTCACCTACGACCTCTTCTTTGACGACGAGGTCGACGACACAATCGACGAAATCTTCCAGTCCCACGGCATCCCGGTCTACGTCGACATGATGAGCCTGACCTACCTCGAGGGCACGGAGATCGACTACGTCGAAGGGCTGTACGGCGCTGGCTTCAAGTTCAACAACCCAACTGCGAAAACCACCTGCGGCTGCGGCTCGAGCTTCGCGGTTTAGGGGGCGAGACTGGGGCGAGACTGGGGCGAGACGAGACCACCTCCGCAAGGCAGCGCGGACACGGGCTGGCCGTGGAGGCGCCCCTGACTCACGCCCGGAGCAGCCCGCTCGGGCGGGTCATCCCACGACTACACGCGAGCGACGGCGGAGGTACACGCAGCGTCAGACGTAGCTGCATCCACAGGATTCCCAGGCTGCTCACCGTTCGCTGGCTCGCCAGCGGAGACGCTCTTTGGACCCGCCAGGCACGTGCGCGACCCGGTGGAACGCCGGGTTGACGCGGGCATCACGACACCGATCCTGGTACCGGCCTCGGCCCACAGCAATCAGATGCGAGCCTTCGCGGAACTCTTCGGCACCTACGCCTGATGCGCGAGAATCGACACCCCACGCTGCAGGTCCTGGCGATCGGGAGCGTGCGAATCTTCTGCGTGGCCCAGCTCTTTTCGAGCCTGGGCTTTTCGCTCTTGCGGGCCACGGTGGCCTGGCACATCTGGAAGGTCACGGGTTCCTACGCCCTCTTGGGCACGCTGGGCCTCGTCGAATTCCTGCCCGTGATCCCGGTCGCGCTCTACGGCGGTGCCCTGGCCGACAGCTCCGATCGCCGCAACATCGTCGTGGTCGCGCTCGCTAGCTCGGCCCTACTGACCGTGATGCTGGCGCTGGCCGCCGGCCATGGGCAACAGGAGCACCTCGCGATCCTGGGAACGGCTTTCCTGCTCGCCATCTCCTCATCGCTGCAGCGGCCTGCCAACAGTGCGCTCTTGCCCATGCTGGTGCCGACCGACCTCTTTCCCTCGGCCACCGTCATCGGCGCCAATGTGCGCAACGCCGGGGTGGTCGGCGGGCCGGTGCTGATGGGACTGGTCACGCGGGCCTCCGACATCGCCACAGCCTACTTTTGCGTGGTCGGCATGCTGGGCGTTGCCTCACTGCTGGCCACGCGCCTGCCGGCGGCCGGACAGACGGGCGAGCGGCGGGCCGTAAGCCTACGGGCCGTGCGGGAAGGCATCGACTTCGTCCGTTCACGACCAGTCATTGTCGGATCGATGGTGCTCGACATGTTCGCCGTGATCTTCGCCGGAGCCACCGCGCTGTTGCCGGTCTTCGCCGACGAGATCCTGGGAGTGGGTGAGCTGGGCTATGGCCTGCTGAGCGCCTCGCTGCAGATCGGCACGCTGCTGATGGCAGCGATACTGCTCGTTCTTCCGCCGCTGACCCGCCCCGGTCGCGCCCTGCTGTGGTCAGTGCTCTTTTTTGGCCTGTCGACGATCGCCTTCGGTCTATCGCGCAACTTCGCCCTGTCGGTCGCCGCCTTCGTCGTCGCAGGAATGGTCGACCAGCTCAGCATGACCTCACGCTCCATCATCTTGCAGCTCTCCACGCCGGACGAATTGCGCGGGCGGGTCAGCTCGGTAAGCATGATCTTCATCGGTGCCAGCAACGAACTCGGCGCCGCCGAGTCCGGCTACCTGGCTGCGCTCACCAGCGCCACGTTCTCGGTGGTCTTCGGTGGTTTCGCCAGCCTTGGCGTGCTGGGCGTGACCGCCATCACCGTGCCTTCCCTCAGGAACTACCGCATCGGCACACTGCAGGACGAGCGCGCACGGTAGGCCGGCGCCTTCGGCGGAAGCGGCGGCGTCTGAGCTGGGATTACTTCCGAAGGCGAAAAGCCGGAGCCTGCTCGCTTCAGACCCCGGCTCTCCGACACTCGTCAACGGACGGTCAACTACGGAAACGACATCCCGCGCACCTTGAGAAGACCAGACAGCTCGCTTTCGCGTCAGGGTGACAGCAAACAGCGAAGCAAGCGGCTGAGACCCGCCTCGCGAGCCCCATCTATTGCCTACGGCCCGGTTCGAGGCCGCTGCGCAGCGACAGACGTCATTTCCACGCGTCTCCCCTTCCGCGCAGGCTGCGGAGCATCGCCATGACGGCTTCATCTTCCGCACCCTCGAGTTCGAGCGGCACCATGTAGGTCACCAGCAACACGGCGCTTCCGTAGCCGAGATACCAGCGATGCCAGCGAGCACCCTGCCCATCGTCGGCGTACATCGCATGAATGCCCCGGAATGCGCCGAGTTCGCAGTCACCGACGTCGGCATGCTGCGGGCACTCGCCGCGCGCCAGCGCCCGGAGGTCCCCCGGCTCGACCGGCCCCTCGTCCTTGTCCGCAGAGCTGATCAGCAGCACCCCATTCCCCCCGGGGCGCGAGATGCAGGCGGTGCCGCCCTCAAACTCCCCCACCCAATCATCCAGCAGGGCGATCGACCAGCGCCCGCGACCAAAGCGATACATGGGCGGAGAGTACCGCGACCGACGAGGTAACACCCGGCTTGTAGGTGAACTCGCCCCCTTGCCCCCCTCGCACGCCACTACTGATGCGTGAAGACCAACCCACCGTGACAGAAGGAGCAGCTCACCCCGAAGCCGATGCCATGCACCGGCGAGCTATCCATGCAGCGGGCGTCGGGGCCGCCGCAGTAGTAGGCCCACTGGCGCAGGTCGCCCTCGAGCTTGAGCATGGTGGCGCGACCGATGAGTGCGTCGGCATCATCGTAGAACTCCTTGACCACCATGCTGCCGGTGTCGTGCTTGGGCGCATCCAGGTCGGTTCCATTACCGGCGGCCTGGGAAGCGACCAGGATCTCGTTGCGCCAGACACGCACGCGACCGTGGGGGGAAACCTCGCTCGACGGATCGCGCGGCGCGTCGGTCTGGGCGCTCCAACCCGCTTCGCGATAGCCCATCGCATCCAGAAATGCCGCGAGTTCTTCGGCGCTGCTTCCGGGCACCATCGCCCCCCCGATCGCCCCCCCGGACTCGACACCCTGCCCCAGCGTCGCCGCATCACCGACGACAGCCGCATCGGATGGCGGCGACCCCACCGCTCGCCCATCGCTGTCCGATCCGTCGCCACCACGCCCGGCCAACGGGCCACGCGCCGCTCCATCATCGCCACAGGCCAGCAGCGCTCCGAACAGCATCCAAATCAAGCAGGGCGACCACAACCTCATCGCGCCAGGCTACACCTCCCACCGGACCGCACAATGATTCGGGCTAGATGTGCTCGGCGGGAGTGCTGAGCCGATGATCGGGGTCGATACGATGCCAGATGCAAGGACGGCCTCCGCCGGAATACTCCGTGTATTTCAAGGGGGCCGGACGCCGCAGCTGGCGCCGTA
>JAOUOP010000095.1 GCA_029880325.1 Myxococcales bacterium
GCAACCCCGCGCGAGCCAGTCGAGCCCGCTGCGAAAATAGCGGGTATTTCCTCGGTTCTCGCCTGGCCCGCACGGGGTCACGGCGCTCCGAGATCCACGCCCACCTGTTTGACACCAGCCACCTAGAGCGCCGATCGGTTTGGAACCACCACAACTTCGCGGGTTTAGCGGGCCCAGCGCAGCGCTACGGCACCTCGAAGTAGCTCGGCTACGACTTCGGCACCGTAACGGCCCGCCGAACCCACTCTCCCTCGCGAATTTGCGGCGATTTCAAACCGGTCGGGTACCAGATGTGCTCGGCGGGAGTGCTGAGCCGATGATCGGGGTCGATACGATGCCAGATGCAAGGACGGCCTGCGCCGGAATACTCCGTGTATTTCAAGGGGGCCGGACGCCGCAGCTGGCGCCGTAGCGGTCCCGAGAGCGGATCATGACTCCCGCCGAGCACATCTAGGGTCCCAGCTCAGCCTCTTCGAGCCGCCGGCGCAGCTGGGCGCGGCCGCGGTGCAGGAGCACTCGCAGGTGCCCGCGCTCGACGCCGAGTTCGGCCGCCGCCTCGTCGCGGTCCATGCCACGCAGGTCGCAGCACTCCACGGCCCGGCGCTGTAGCTCCGGCAGCTTCTGCAGCTCCGTGCGCATGATGTCGACGGCGCGGCGGTGGTCCAGGTCCTGCTCCTGGGCCGGTTCCAGGACCCTTTCTGGCGCGGCCTCCAGGGGCTGTTCGCGGCCGGCGCGGCGGTAGTGGTCGATGATTTTGTGCTTGAGGATGCCGACCATCCAGCTGCGGAAGCTGCTGCGTCCGCCGAAGGATTGCAGGTGCCGCGTGCCCGCAGACCAGGTCTCCTGGACCAGATCCTGGGCCAGGTCCTCGCGTCGCACGGCGCGGCGCGCGTAGCCCAGCAACACGGGCTGCACGGCGTGAAAAGTGGCTTGATCGATGGTGATGTCCATGGCTCGCGCCCATTGCCGATGCATTAGGCGTGCCAGGCCTACGAACCCCGCCCGAAGCCGTTATCTCGGATTTCGGTGCGACGATTTTTCGTTGTTTCAACGAAAAATCGTCTTGATGGCACGAATTTTCGTCATAGACTCTTGCCATGGCTGCCGATGGGTCGGAACTGGAGCTGTGTCGGAGCGAGGCCCGCTTCCGCAAGATTTTCGAGCACAGCAACGACGGCATTTTCGTCATCGATCCGAGCGTTGGTCGCATCCTGGATGTCAATGACAAGGCCTGCCGCATCCTGGGCTTCAGTCGAGCCGAGCTGCTCCAGACTTCGATGGCCGAGCTGCATCCCCACGAGGCGCCCCAATTGGCGGCCTTCGCCGAGGGCGTGATGCAGGCCGGCTCCGGTTTCACCGACACCCTCAGTTGCCGCACCAAGGGCGGTCGCTTCATCGCCGCCGAGATCTCCGCTTCGGTGTTCGAGCTCGAAGGCGAGCCCTGCATGATCGCAGCCATCCGCGACGTCAGCGACCGCGTGCGCCTGGAGTGCGAGAACGCCTACCTGAAGGACGCCATCGAGGCCGAACTCGGCGGCGGCCCGCTGCTGGGCAAGAGCGCCGCCATGGCCAAGGTGCGCGAGCAGATCTCCATGGTCGCCGCCACCGACGCCAACGTTTTGATCACGGGCGAATCGGGGACGGGCAAGGAGCTGGTGGCCCGCGAGATCCACGCCCACAGCCGGCGCGCTTCGCACCCTTTGGTGAAGGTCAACTGCGCTTCGGTGCCGGCCGAGCTTTTCGAGAGCGAGTTCTTCGGCCACGCCAAGGGAGCCTTCACCGGTGCGGTGACTGCCCGCGTGGGTCGCTTCGAGGTGGCCGATGGCGGCACGCTCTTGCTCGACGAGGTGGGCGAGATTCCGCTCTTGCTGCAGGGCAAGCTGCTGCGCGTACTGCAGGAGCAGCAGTTCGAGCGCGTGGGCGAGAGCCGCACCCTCAGCGTCGACGTTCGCATCATCGCCGCCACCAACCGCGACCTCTTGGCCATGAGCCGCGATGGGCGTTTCCGCGAAGACCTCTACTACCGGTTGAGCGTCTTTCCGGTGCACATCCCGCCCCTGCGCGACCGCCCCGAGGACATCGCCGAGATCGCCGAGCGGGCGTTGGCCGAGGCCTGCGCCCGCCACTGCGGGCCCAAGCTGAGCCTCGGCCACCAACAGCTTCGTCTGCTCGAGGCCTGCAGCTGGCCCGGCAACGTGCGAGAGCTGCAGAATGTGATCGACCGCGGTGTGATCGTGGGTCGCGGCGAGCGCCTGGATCTCTCGGCGCTCAGCCCGCCGGAGTTCGAGCCTCCCAGCCCCGCGCGCGAAGAGCCCTTCGAGGAGCGGCTCACCCTCGACGACCTCAAGCGCATCGAGAGACGCATCCTCGAGCGCGCCATGGAGCGTAGCGGCGGCCGCATCTACGGCGAAGGCGGCGCCGCCCAGGCCCTGGGGCTGAAGCCGACGACGCTCGCCTCCAAGCTCAAGAAGTTGGGCATTGGTCGAAGCTGAAGCGGCCTCTGGTCTACTCGACCGCTGCCAGCAACTCCTGCTGCACCGTCGGATAGGCGCTGACCACCCGATTCCAGCTGGGGATGAAGGGCGTCTCCATGGGGTTTTGCAGAAATTGTTCGCCGGCGCGCACGATGCTCTGTACGAAGACCTCCACCGCTTGTTCCTCGGCGTGGCGGTCGAAGCCCAGGCCATTCATCAGCGCGTCTTTGTGGTAGGCCTCCACGAAGTCCAGGGCGATGCGATAGTAGGTGGCCTTGAGCGTGCGGAAGCTGCCCTGGGAGAACACATGACCCTGGGTGGCGAGCTTGCGGAAGAGCGCCTTGGCGATGTCATTGCTCATCTTCGACAGCCCGGCGCCCGGATCTTCGGCCGAGAGTGTCTGATGCTTGTGGTCGTAGATGTCGGCCACGTCGACCTGACAAAGTCGGCTGCGCGAGTAGTTACGCTGCACCTCGGAGAGCACGCCGATCTCGAGACCCCAGTCGCTGGGGATGCGCAGGTCGTGCAAGACGTCGGCGTGCAGCGAAAACTCGCCCGCCAGCGGGTAGCGAAAGCTGTCGAGGTAGTCCAGGTACTCGACCGGTCCCACGATGCGCTTGAGCGAGCGGATGAGTGGCGTCACGAACAGGCGGCTGACGCGGCCGTGCAGGCTGCCTCCGGCGGCGCGCGCATAGTAGCCCTTGCAGAAGTAGAAGCTGAAGCCCGGATGGGCCACGGGGTAGACCAGGCGCGCCAAGAGGCTGCGGTCGTAGGTGACGATGTCGCAGTCGTGGAGTGCTACCGCCCGCGCCCGCCCTGACGCCAACATGTAGCCGAAGCAATACCAGACATTGCAGCCCTTGCCACGCTGCTGGGGAGCCAGGCCCTTGGTTCGAAGTTTTTCGTCGATGGCCTTTAGCTTGGGGCCGTCATTCCACAGGATGTGGTGGGGCTGCGGTAGCTTCGAGAAGTACTCGCGGGCGTGGGTGTATTGCGCGGAGTCGGCCCGGTCGAGTCCGATCACGATCTGCGAGAGGTAGGGGACCTTCGACAGCTCCTCGACGATGTTGCCCAGGGCCGGACCCTCCAGCTCGGAGTACAGCGAGGGCAGTACCAATCCGATGGGGCGGTTCTTGGAGAACTCGACGAGTTCGGCCTCGAGTTCTTCGAGGGGCCTGCGCGTGAGGTTGTGCAGCGTGGTGATGGTTCCGCCCTGATGAAAGTCGCCCATGGTGTCCTTCGCTTGCTGGGTTCTCTAGTTGCGGTCGTCGTCGAGCCGAGCCAGCACGGCCTCGATGCCAGCGCGAAAACCCCGCGGCCCGGGCGCGCGGGGGCTGATGAGGCGCGGGTGCTCGAACGCCAGCGGCGCGCACCCGTGCTTTTTCGGGATCCGAATCGGGATGTCGACTTCGCGCAGCATGGCCAGGTCGTTTTCCGAGTCGCCCAGGGCCACGCTCAGCGGTGGCCTTCCAGGCTTCCGTGCCCCATAACTTTTGAGCAAATAGCGCACGACCGTGCCCTTGTCGCTCGGGCCCTGCACGCTGAAGAAGCGCCCTCCGCGCAAGAGGCGGAGCTGCTCGCGCTCGAGCGTTGCGCGCAGCCGCTGCAGTTCGCGGTCGTCGCCGTGAAAGAGGATCGGCTCCGAGCTTTCGCGCGCCTGGGCCCGGCGGGCCTGCTCTGGTGACAGGCCGGTCCACTCCGAGAGCTTCAGCGCGTTCACGTCACCGAAGCCCTCGAAGGCGAAGCCCTCACGCTCGCGCAGGCGTTCGAGCACCGTACGAATGCGGGTGTAGGGCGTCCCCAGGACGATGGCGCGCAGACCGTCGTCGTCGGGCGTTTCCTGGTCGGTGAAATGGCCCTGTGGAATGAAGAGCGCGCCACCGTTTTCCACGCCGAACGGGCCCTGGTGGCCCAGTTGGCGCCGGAACTCGAGCATCTCGGCGCGCGTTTTGCTGCTGACCAGGACCAACGCTGCGCCCCGCATTCGCAGTGCGTCGAGGGCTGGCCGTGCCGGCGCCCAACCGTAATCGTCGTGGTCCAGTAGCGTCCCGTCCAGGTCGGTGAAGACCACGAGCTGTCGGCCGCTCATCGGGCCACCGCCCCTTGGTGGTCACGGCCAGCGTGCGCTTGGCGCAGCTGCAGCGAGCCCAGGCGGTGCTGAGGGTCGATATCGATGATGGCGTCGGCGCGGGCGGGAAGCTCCGCCAGCGTGACGCGGGTAAGTCGCTCGAAGTGTTGCATGAAGCGTTCGACGCCGGCTGGATCCATGGGGGTGCCGGCGCCGCCCTTCTGCAAAAGTTCCCTGCCGAGGGCCCGCTCTTGCCTGAGGCGCCAGCGGCGCACGCAGTCCATGTTGGGCGCTCTCAGCATCACGAGCCGGTCGAGGCGTTCGAAAAAGGCCGCGTAGGGTCCGGCCAACTGGGCATTGACGTGGCGTCGCCAGCGGCCGTCGGGGTCGCGCACGCGCTCGAGTTCGTTTTGCGGGCTGTTCAGCTCGGCGCTGTCCTGGGCTCGGGCTCCGAGGCACCAGCCCTCGAGGATGACCACGTCCAGGGGACGCGTCACGACGGGCCAACGTTCGCGCACGGCGCGGTCGTCGAGCGCCTTGTCGAAGCGGGGCAGCTCCACGCGGCCGGCTTGCGGGTTGAGCAGCGCGTCGAGCAGGCGGTGGCCGAGCGTCAGATCGTGGGTCCCGGGGACGCCGCGCGTGGCCAGCAGCGGATGCACGCGCGAGGCTTCAATGGCCCGCTCGGCTGCGGTGAGGTAGAGGTCGTCGAGCGAGAGGCCGGCCACCGCGAGCCCGTGGCGCTGGGGCAAAAACCGCGATAGCAGCCAAAGCAGCGTGGATTTGCCCGTGCCCTGGGCGCCGCTGATGCCCAGCAGCAGCGCCCGTCCGAGGGTGCGCTGCTGGGTCGCGATCCAGTCCGCAAGGGGCGCCAGCACCCGGGCGATGTCGGCCACCACCGCCGCCGGCAGGCCGAGCTCCGATGCCCAGGTCGCGAGTGTGGTCGCATCGGGTTCGGGCATGGAGGCGCGCATCACAGTCGGAAACGCTAGCATCCGAATGTTTCCAAACGGATCGCGGGCCCTTTGGGCCTTGCACGCCGGTCAATCGCGGATAGCGTCCTGGAGATGGACGATGTCGGCGGCGTTTCCGAGCTGGGCGAAAGGTTGCGACAGCGGTTGGCTCGCATTTACGGCGAGCTCCAGGCCGCCCCGCTGAGCGCGCGCCTGCTCGAGCGGCTGCGTCCGGCCTGCTGCCCGCCCAGGCGGCCGCTGAGCGAGCGCGACGTCCTGCTGATCACCTACGGCGACAGCATCACCACCCACGCCGAGCGGCCCCTGCGCACGTTGCAGCGCTTTCTGCACGAGCGCCTGGCCGGCGTGATCTCGACGGTGCACGTGCTGCCCTTCTACCCCTCGAGTTCGGATGGGGGCTTCGCCGTCTCGGACTATCGCAAGGTCCACCCCATGCTCGGCGGGTGGGAGGACATCGAGGCCCTGGGTCAGGACTTCGACCTGATGTTCGATCTGGTGCTCAACCACGTCTCCAGTCGCAGCGCGTGGTTTACGCAATTTCTGGGCAACCGCGCGCCGGGCAAGGACTACTTCCTGGTGGTCGACCCTGACAGCGACCTCGCCCAGGTGGTGCGCCCGCGCAGCCACCCCCTGCTCGCCGAATACGATACCGAAGTGGGTCCGCGCCATGTGTGGGCAACCTTCAGCGCCGACCAGCTGGACCTGAACTTCGGCAACCCCGACGTGCTGCTGGAGATGCTCGAGGTCTTTCAGCACTACTTACAGCGCGGCGCGCGCCTTGTGCGCCTTGATGCCGTGGCCTTCCTGTGGAAGCGCCTGGGCACCGGCTGCATTCACCTGCCCGAGACCCATGAGGTGGTCAAGCTGATGCGCGAGGTGGCCGACGCGGTCGCACCCGGCAGCATGGTCTTGACCGAAACCAACGTGCCGCACGCCGAGAACATTGCCTACTTCGGCGACGGTGACGAGGCGCACATGGTCTACCAGTTCAGCTTGCCGCCGCTGCTGCTGCACGCGCTGCATACGGGCGATGCGCGGCACCTGACGCGCTGGGCCGAGCTCCTGGAGCCACCGCCACCCGGCTGCACCTATTTGAACTTCACCGCTTCCCACGACGGCATTGGCCTGCGTCCGGCCGAGGGTCTGCTTCCGCAGCTGGAGATCGACGCGTTGGTGGCTGGTATGCAGCGGGCTGGCGGTTACGCTTCCTCGCGGGACCTGGGGGGCGGTCGGCGCGCCGTCTACGAGTTGAACATCACCTACTTCGACGCCTTGCGCGGCACCGCCGAGCGGCGCGAAGACGGGCTACAGGTGCCGCGGTTCGTGTGCTCTCAGCTGATCGCGCTCTCGCTTCAGGGCGTTCCCGCGCTCTACATCCAGAGCATCGTGGCCACCGTCAATGACCACGAGCGCGTCGACACCGAGGGGCAGCTGCGCAGTGTCAACCGCAGCAAGTGGGCGCTCGACCACGTGCGCGCGCTGCTCGACGATCCCCGCTCAGCCCAGCATCGAGTCTACCACGCCCTGCATCACGCACTGAGTGTGCGCCGCAGCCACAGAGCCTTTCACCCCGAGGCCTCCCAGCGCTTCTTTCACCTGAGCGATGGCGTCTTTGCGTTCGAGCGTCGCTGTATTCGACGGGCCGAGCCGCTGCTCGTCCTGGCCAATGTGACCTCCGAGCCGCTGGCGGTGAAATTGCCGGAGCCCTACCGCCAGCTCGCGCTGCGCGATGCGCTCAGTGGCCTGATGGTGGCGGCTCAGCCCCACTACGAGTTGGAGCGTTACCAGGTGGTCTGGTTGACGCGCGCGGCCTGATGGTGGCGGCGCCCGTCGCCATCGACGCACAAGCGCCATGCCGGGCGTTCTTTCGCCGTCTTATGCAGCAGCCACCACATGTCGTAGCGGCTGCGACAAGGTGCGTGTGATTTTATTTGCAGTCATGCAAAGAACGTGACTTTGATGCTAGTTTTAGAGCGTGGGACGTCATTCAGTCGTGAGTGAAGCATCATTTTTGTCGACGTCCGCGGCAGCTGTCGCCGCTCTCTTTGTCACAGCTCAGCTCATCGCATGCGCGGGTGACCCCGGCGGCGACGGAGGACGTGGCTCCAGCAGGCCTTCGAATGCGACCAATGGCTCACCGTCTTCGGGCACAGTGCAGGGCGGCGCGGGCAGCAGTGGCGGTGACTTCGGCAATACCGACGTCTCCATGGCCACCGACACTCAACCGGCCGTGATGGACAGCGTCGCCATGGACGACGGCAACTGCGGCGCCACCAGCGTTGTGGCCGAGCAGGTCGTGCTCGAAGAGTTCATCGAGATCGAGGAGGAGGTCACCACGGTAGAGCCGGTGGCCTTCTACATCATGCTCGATCAGTCCTTCAGCATGGTGCCGCTGTGGTTCGGTGCCGTCGCCGGCATCAAAGCCTTCGTGACCGATCCCATGTCCGACGGCATCGATGTGGCTCTGGACTTCTTTCCCGGCTTCGGAATGATTCGCGGCTGTGACGGCTCGGGCTACGAAAATCCGCACATTCCCATGGGCCGCCTGCCGGGCCACGCTCCGGCGATCACGAGCACGCTCGATTCGCTGTTAGGGCCCACTGGTATCGGCACCCCCATCGAGGGCGCCCTGCGCGGTGCGACGGCCTTTTGCGCGAACTTTCAGGCGCAAAACCCGGATGAAAAGTGCATCGCCGTGCTGGTCACCGACGGTTCGCCCAGCGGTTGCCAGGAGGATCCGAACGCGCTGGTCTCCATCGTCGCCCAGGCGTTTTCCGGAGGCGTGATCACCTACGGCGTGGGCCTGGCCGGTTCCGACTTCACCCTGCTCAACCGCATCTCCCAGGAGGGCGGCGCCGACGACTGTGATCCCGGCGCCCAGTATGCCTGTGACGTGACCGCGAGCGCCGACCAGCTGGTGCTCGCCCTCAATCGCATCCGCGCGGCGGTGACCAACACCGTCACGCGTGTGGAGACGGTGACGACGGTGGTCGAGACGCCGCTGGCCTGCGAGTGGGAGCTGCCGCCGCCTGACAGCATCAACCAGGGCTTCGACAAGATGCAGGTCAACGTGAAGTTGAGTGCCACGGAGCTGGGTGCGAAGCAGCTGAGCTACGTGGAGTCCGAGAGCGCCTGCGCTGCCGACGCGTGGTACTATGACGACGCCACCGCACCCACGCGCATCATCGCCTGCCCCGACACCTGCAGCGTGATCGAATCCAGCACCGGCGCTGCGGTGGACATCCTACTGGGCTGCCCGACGCTGGTATTGGAGTAGCGGGCGCCCCGGTTTCAGTTCAGCTGGGCCATGTCTTGTGGCGCGCTCGCGGCCCGCTCCGCTTGGCGCAGGACTTCGACCAGCTCCGCGACGGCGGCGAATCTCGCATCGGATGGCGCGAGCTCGAGTTTGGTGGCGACCTGCTCGATCACGTCGGCGGCACAGCCGGCCTCCACGCGACCGATGCTGCGCAGGTAGGTGAAGAAGCCGATCATCGTCCACAGGAAGTCGCGCACGCAGTCGGCCGAAGCCAGTAGACCGCCGAACATCTCGAGCGCTTCGTTCACATCGAAGAGCGACCAGTCGGCATCGGGGCCGAAGCACATTTCCAGGTAGTCCGAAGCCACGAGGATGAAGGTGCGCAGCTCGGGCTGGGGCTCTCCGGTGCGCGAGATTTCTTGTCTGTAGCCTTCGAGCAGCAGGTAGCTTTGCTTGACCCAGGGCGGAAGCGGCAGCCCCATGAGTTCGTACATCGAGGGGCTGGTGATGAGCCGGGGCCGCCGGGCCTGTTCCTCGCGTTTCACCCCTCGCTGTGCCTTGCGCCGTTGCTTGAGGCTGCGACCGCGCCGCGAGTGCTTGCCGTTTCGATTCTTGCTGGACATGGACACCTCCTGAGTGCGTGCTCGAGACATGTATCGGCCAGTGCCAAATCCGATTTCGCTCGGCCGTCGACTTTTTTCGTCGGTCGTCGCGGTCAAGGTTTTTCTTCAATGATTTCATGGGCTTGCCGACAAGGCGCCGGGCGGCCATACTTTTTTGTGAAGCAGATGAGGGGCTGATCGCATCCATGGGGTAGTGAATGTCGCAGCAGGAGAGCTCACCGCGGCCGGCAGCGCCGAGATGCTGGACGTGGAGCGGGTCTACGGGGAGCACGCCGATTTCGTGTGGCGCTCGCTGCAGCGCCTGGGGGCGCCGGAGGCGGAGCTGGAGGACTTACTGCAGGAGGTCTTCGTCGTCGTGCACCGGCGACGCAAGAGCTTCGACGGGCGCTCGAAGCTGACGACCTGGCTCTTTGGCATCAGCCTGCGCGTGGTGCGCGGCCATCGGCGCCGGGCGCGCTTCCGTCGCGAGCGGCCCACGCCGGCTCCGCCCGAGGCGGTCGAGGGGCGCACCCCGGAGCGGGCGATGCAGGCCCTGCAGGCGCGGCAGAAGCTCACGGCGGTGCTCGATGGCATCGAGCCCGAGCGGCGGGCGACCTTCGTGATGTTCGAGCTCGAAGGGCTATCGACGCGCGCCATCGCCGAGCTGATGGGGGTGCCCATCGGAACGGTGCACTCGCGCCTGCATCTGGCCCGGCGCGACTTTGCGCGTGCGCTGGTGCGCTTCGAGCAGAAGTGCGAGCGTGTGGCAAAGGCTCGGAGGGCGCGATGAAGCACGGTGCGCACCGTTCAAACTCCGAGCTCAATCAACCGTTGGACGCTGCGGATGCCGGTGCCGCTGCGCGTTCGATGATGCAGGCGGCTGCGTCCGCTGCGCCACTGGACCTCGAGACGCGCGCGCGGGTCCGAAGGCGGCTGCGGGCGCGCTTGGCCGAGGAACAGGGCCGGGCCGGTGCGCGGCGTTTTGGCGAAGGTGCCGCTTGGGCGAGCTTTGCCCTCGCGGTTTGTATGGCGCTGCTGCTTTCGCCGCGCGTGGATGCTCCCGTCGCGACTGAGGCGGTGGCGGACGCGGGACGAGGGGGTGGGGGCGAGCTGCAGCGGGCGCCTGTGAGCGTGGCCGCTGCGCTGCCGGCGCGCCTTCCGAAACCTGCTCAGCAACTGGTTCCCCAGTCGCCGGCTGCGCCAGGCGCGGGTACCGCGCTGGCGGTTGCGTCGGTCGAGGCCCCTGCCGTCAGAGACGCGCGGCCAGCGGTTTCCGAGCGGTTGCGACAGCGCTGGCGACAGCAGCGCTGGGCCAATCGCCAGCAGCGTGGGCGCGAGCGCATCGAGGCGGTGGTCGATGCTGTGCTCAAGCCCGATGCACGCCTTTTGGAGCGGGCGCGGGTCCAGGTCGAGCACGACCCCGCTCGCGCGCTGGCGCTCCTGGAGGCCTTTCGGCGCATCCACCCCGACGCCGAGCTGCCAGCGCCCAGCGTGGTGGTGGAAGTCGATGCCCTGCGGCGGCTGGGGCGCTTCGATGCGGCCCTCGAGCGGGCACGCGGTCTATTGGCCAGCGGTGACCGCGGCTACTACGGCGAGACCATGCGCGAACGCTTTGCATTTCTCGATCTCTGATTTGCGCCCGCTCGCCGTTGAGTGCGCTTGAGACGGAAGATTTCGTGAAGCACTCGGCTCGCCGCTGCCACATAGCGGTATGGGTCAATGCACATACGCGGTCGTGCTCGTGCTTGGCTCACACCGGGGCGCTGCCCCCGCCCGGCCGCGCCTGATGGCGCCCTGGCCCATGCCGCGCTGGCGACGTCGGGCGTCATTGCGCTGCGGGCGCGCGGGGGGGGGGGGCGGGGTCGATGGTGCTCGCGAGACGCTCAAACCCGAGGTCAAGGAAAAAAATCCATGAGTCGATGTGAAACCGCAGACGCGCTGCGCTGGATGGCGCTATCGATGGCCGTGGGTTGTGCTTCGGGTCTCGGCACTGCCGGCGGGCCTCACGCGCCCGGAGGGCCGTACGATGATCCACGGCAGGAGGAGCTCGACGGCAAGGCCATCGTCGGTGCGCTGGCCTTCTTTCGGCACGCCGAGCGTGAAGGCTCTGACGCAGAGCGCTGTGCGCGGCCCGAGCGGCGCTTCGGTGAGCTGCCGGGAGCGCGCAGCGCCTACACGGCCGGCCTCAGCGCCGAGCGCCGCCGCCAGTTAGAGCAGGCCGGGTAGGGCTATCGCAGGGCACTCGAGTGCGATCCTGCGCCATGTCAACCAGGATTGAACCTTGCCCTGCTCGCCGCGGACGCGGGAAAGGATGCCAAGGCGCGCGCAGCGTCCGAGCAAGCCGTGGCGCTTGACCCGCGCTGCGCCGAGGGCTTCCTGCGCAAGGCCGAAAGCCACGGCGGCTTTGAAGCCGCGGTGGCCGAGGTCATCCGGCGCTGCAAGAACGGCCGAGGGCGCCGTCGCGCTCGCCCCGCTTGCATGGTCGGCAGGCTGCAGACCATCGAGCAGTACCTGGAGGCGACCGCGGACGCTGGGCCGGGCGGATAGCAATGGTCGGCGCTCAAGAGCGCCGAGTGCGACCGCTTCCGGGGTAGGCCTCCGGCAGCCGCGCCAGGGCTCGCTGGAAAGGCTTCATCTCGTTGGTGAAGGCTGGCATGGGACTGATGTGGATGCAGGGCCTGCCCGGGGTCCAGAACGGACCAGCGCGCAGGTGATGGTGCGCACCAGTCCGTCCTCGGTATGGCGGCTGGACTGGGCGAAGTAGCCGTCACATCCGCGGATGGAGGTGGCTTTGCCATTCATGGCCACCATGCCGAAGGGCAGCGACTGGGGCTTGCGGGCCGTGCGACGGTGGGCGGCCTCGATGAGACGCTGCAGCGCGACTCGTAGCGCCTGCGGCTGCAGATGGCACAAGCCCGCGCGGAGTGGTGTCTGCGGCGTGACGCTGATGCGATGCCGAGCACCCGGCACACTTCCGGCGGCAGATATGCCTCGCGGGCGACGTTGTCAAGGGACGGGGAATCTGATCGGGCCCGGGACGGCGAAAGTGATCGTTGCAGGTCGCGCATCACGCGGGTGCGCGCCCCTCCCCGAACAGGTGAGTTCGGCCTGCGTGAGATCATCCGCGGCCCCTTGCACCATTGGCGTCGCTAGGGGCAGAGATGCCTTCAAAATCTCGCGAGAAGTTCCGACCCGCGTCCGACGAGAGGCAAAGCGCCCGGTCGATCCCGCTCGACCAAGTTGTATATGACTCTCGAGACCAGTGAAGGTTGGCGCGATACGAGTGGTCTGCGTACTCGCTGTGAACCTCGAATCAGTGCAAGGCGTTAAGGCCCACGTCGTGGCCAAAGTGGCCAGGCCATGCCCTGGCCACTTTGGCCACGACGTAGGCGACCGAATATGCACAAGTGCATGTAAAGGGTTATGGCCGGACTGGTACTTGTGCGTTTTTGACGCCCTCTCACACTTCTGTATCCGGCTGACTCGACGAGCCTCCGCTGGCCTGCGGATCCTTTCATGCGTCCTCCTGCCTCCGATCTTCCCTAGCATTCCCCACAAGCGTGGGGTGAACCCCCGCGATGCGAGCCTACGCTTTCGGCTACTCCGAGCGGACCTGCGATTGGCCGGCGCGTCCACTCAAGTCGAGCGCTTCGTCGTCGATGTACCAAGTGAGGAGCGCATGCCCTTGGAGGAACAGAACATCAGCGACCGCACCGCCCTCGCTCACGGACGAGCGTCGCTCGCTCCGCAGGCTAATTCGTTTCCGGAGCGCGGACACCGGATGGAATTGATCGTCGGCGCCTGGCTCGCGACCGCGCTTGCCGGATTGCTAGCGCTCCTTTTTTACTCCTCGACCCCCGGACAACCCAGCAAGGCGCCTGCGCATTGGCCGGCGAGTAGCCGCCTCAGCCACAAAGGCAGCAAGGCCACCCTCGTCCTGGTCGCCCACCCGCACTGCAGCTGTACCCGGGCTAGCCTTGCCGAGTTGGCTCGCCTGATGCGGCGCGTCGGAGACTACGCCCGCGGCTACGTCTTGATGGTTCGCCCGCAAAATTTTACCAAAGGCTGGAGTAGGACCGACCTCTGGGACCAGGCGGCCTCGATTGCGGGCGTTGAGGTGATCGACGATCAAGGTGGAGCTGAAGCGAGGCGCTTTGGAGTCCACACTTCCGGCGCGACCCTCCTCTACTCCGCCCACGGGAGCCTTCTCTTTCAGGGAGGCATCACACCAAGCCGCGGGCACGAGGGCGACAGCTTTGGCAAGACGCGCATCGTCGAGATGCTGGAGCAAGGCCGGACCCTCCGCTCCCTCGGCGACGTCTTCGGCTGCGCCCTTGACGAGCGATACGCTGCCGAATTCATCTTGCGTGCCTTGCGCCTGTCGCACCGCGGAGGAAGGCACGCTGAAAGCAGGATGTTCCAATGAATTCTGAAGCGACATTCGGTCCCATCCAGGCGCGAGCGGAGCAGCTTTTTGAGGCAGAATACCTGGCGATTGCGAAGCGCACTGACCGCATGTTCGCGCTGCTGATGCTAGTGCAGTGGACGGCCGCGATCCTCTTAGCCACGTTATTCAGCCGCTACACGTGGGCGGGAACTGAAAAGGCGGTGCACGCTCATGTCTTCGCCGCGGTCTTTCTCGGCGGAGCCATCACCAGCGTGCCGGTCTTCTTCGCCTTCGTCCGTCCGGGCGAGCGAATAACCCGTTTTGCGCTCGCGTGTGGTCAGGCGCTGTGGTCGGCTCTGCTCATCCACCTCAGCGGGGGACGTATCGAGACGCACTTCCACATTTTCGGCTCGCTGGCCTTTCTGGCCTTCTATCGCGATTTCACCGTGCTGCTTCCGGCGACGGTGATCATCGCCATCGACCACTTCGTCCGCGGCATCTACTGGCCAGAATCGGTCTATGGCGTCGTCAACCCCCAGTGGTGGCGCACCTTGGAGCACGCCGGCTGGGTCGTATTCATCGACTTCTTTCTGATCCAGAACTGCCGCAACGCCCGTTCCGACCTCAGCCGCCTGTGCCACCGCCAAGCCCGACTCGAGGCATCGGAAGCGGTGATTCGAGCCGCGTCCGAAAATCTCGAGGCTCAGGTCGCGGAACGGACCCACGCTCTGGAGAGCGCGGTCGAAGAGCTGGAGTGGGCCCATACCGAACTGCAGCAGAAGCAGTGGGAACTGGTCCAGTACCTACAAGAGATGCCGCTGGGGGTCTACGTGGTCGATGCCGCAGGCATTCCGGTATACGCCAACGAGCGGGCCGAGCACCTACTCGGTCGTGGCATCACGAGCGACGACCCGAACAGCTCGGACGAACGTTTCGTGCTCTACACTCGTGGCACCGACATCCCTTACGAAGAGCAACACCCGTGCCCGATGAGCGAGGCGCTGGCGGGCCGCATCTGCTGCACAGACGACATTGAAGTCCACCATGGCGACTCGAGGCGTATTCTGCAGGTTCGGTCGGCGCCCATCTGGGGCGTCGGCAATCGCGTGGCCTTCGGTCTGGCGCTCTACGAGGACGTAACCGACAAGGTGCGTGCGGAGAGCGAGCGCCTTCAGGGCCAGAAGCTGGAGTCGGTCGGGCAGCTTGCCGCCGGCATCGCCCACGAGATCAACACGCCGATGCAGTACATCGGCGACAATGCCCACTTCCTGCAGAGTGCTTTGGAAAATGTCCTGGAGATGCTCGCATTCTACGAGAGCGTGCTGATGGAACACGTCGGCTGCACCGACGAACTCGCCGCTTCCGTCAAGCGCAAGGCACGGGAGCTGAAGCTCGACTTCCTCAAGCGCAAGATCCCGCGCGCGGCCCGTTTGACCATCGAAGGCGTCGAGAGTGTGAGCAAGATCGTACAAGCCATGAAGGAGTTCTCCCACCCGGGTAGCGACGAAAAGACACCGCTAGACATCAACAAGGCAATCGAAACGACGGCCACAGTCTCCAAGAACGAGTGGAAGTATATCGCCGATATGAACCTTGAACTCGAGCCCGATCTCCCCATGGTCCCGTGCCTACCGGGCGAGCTCAACCAGGTCGTTCTAAACCTCATCATCAACGGCGCTCACGCAATCGCTGAGACCCTCGAAGAGGGTAGCGGCGAAAAGGGCAAGATCACGATCGGTACGTGCCTCGAAGGGGACTTCGCCATCGTCAGCATTTCCGACAGCGGCTGCGGCATCCCCGAGGCGATCCGCAGCAAAGTCTTCGACCCCTTCTTCACGACCAAGGAGGTCGGCCGCGGAACGGGGCAAGGGCTCGCCATCGCGCGGTCTATCATGGAGAAGCACGGCGGAACGATCACGATGAAATCGCAGGTCGGCGAGGGCACGACATTCATGCTGTTGTTGCCTCTGACCGCGACTGAAGAGTTCCAGGGAGCGGCCTAAAGTGCGTCGGTTGCCTTTCGTGGACGAAGAGGCGCGGGGGTTCGAGGGACTCGACGACTCGATGCTTCCGTACATGGTTGATTGGGGCCTGCTCGCCGCAGAGGGTGTTCAGCAGGCCCCAAGGCTGTTGAAGAAGGATGCCTTCGACGTCATGGTGCGGGACATGCGTACGCCCGGTATGGGCGGTGCAGCGCTTCCGGAAGAGGTCCAGGGCCGGCCCCTTGGCATGGTCCGAATGCTGCTCCCGGGGCTCGCCGGGGCGGAAACGACCAGGCGCGCGATGCCGGTCGCGGGTCAGTTCTTGAGCAAACCCTGCGACGCCAATCGGCCCACGGAGGTCCTGGAGCGAACCTGCAGGCACCATGAGACCATCGACGACCAGAAGCTCAACTCCGTGCGCGGCGACGTCCAATGTTTGCCATCAGGGTTCCCCGTCCATGACGGCATCCGCGGCCTGACGACGGGCGAGGGATGGATGCTTACCAAGGTGGACGAGCTCATAGAGTCGAACGTAGTCATTGAGGTCAACGTTCTGCAGATGACCGATGCGTGCCGATTCACTCAGGGTACGATGATCCTGAGCATGTCGCAGGCGGTTGCCACGTTTGACTTTCAGCTGGTTTCCGACCTCGTGCTCGCCTTCGAAACCTTCAAGCACTTGATAACGTCCGCAACCTTCGACGTTGAGGCGGTGCAATGCGACGGACTCATTGTGGGGGCGCTGGCCGGGCATGCCGCGCTCGAGGCGGCGGCCGGAGACGCTTTGGTTGCCGGTTTTTCGTACGACATCGGCCAGCTACTGCTTACTTCACGCCTTTCGGACCGCATCGCTGCCTTCGAGGCCCGGCCGATGGCAGCGGCAGACGGCTACATCGACATCGAAGAGCGAAAACTCGGGAGCGGCCACCCAGAGAGCGGGGCCTACCTGCTGGCACGCTCGGCAATGCCCTACTCTGTGGTGGTGGCAGTCTGCCACCACCACAGGACCGCGGCCATCCCGCAATCCGAACTCGGCGCCATCGCTGAAGTCTACATGGCCCAGATCCTATCGAAGGTGGCTCTTCACGGTCGATCGCCTAGATCCCTCATGCTGTACCTCGGAGGCCTGGGTGTGGCCGACCGCCTCGACAGATGGAGCGCTTGGACCGACAAGGTCGTGGAGACGAACAATGTACGGAGTTGACTTTCAGAAAGAGGACGATGCCGACCCCTGGGAGCAGCCCAAGGTGCTCTGCGTGGATGACGAGCCGCGCGTACTCGAGGGGCTCGAAAACCATCTGGCCCTGGAATACGACTTTCACATGGCTACCAGTGGCGGCGAGGGACTCGAAATCCTGGAAGGATACGGGCCATTCTCAGTGGTGATATCGGACATGCGCATGCCGGTGATGAATGGGGCCGAGTTCCTACGCCAGGTGCGGGAGCGCTCGCCCGACACCACTCGCATGCTCTTGACCGGTCAGTCTGACCTAGAGTCCGCGATCGCGGCGGTAAACAAGGGTGCAATCTTTCGCTTTCTCAGCAAACCGTGCGGCCCTGACGAGCTGCTCGACGCGGTGGCGGCCGGGGTGCGCTTTAACGGGCTGATCCTCGGCGAGCGCCAACTGCTGCAGCAGACTCTCAACGGTGCTGTTTCCGTGCTCACGGACGTCTTCGCCTTGGTGGTGCCCACCGCCTTCAGCCGTGTACAAGCTCTCAAGGGCTACATGCGACATCTCTGCTCGTGCCTCGGCATAGTGGAGACCTGGCCCTACGAGCTGGCCGCCTCGCTCTCTAGGCTGGGTTGCATCACGCTGCCCCCCGATACCCTCGACCGCCTTTATGCCCGTCGCGAGCTGACCACAGAGGAGGCGGAAATGGTGCGCAAGCATCCTCAGGTTGGCGAGCGTCTGCTAACAAGAATTCCCCGCCTGGGATTCGTCGCGGAGATGGTCGGACTGCAAGACTCACCCCAGGAATGGAACGGCTTCGTCCCCCCTGGGACCGAGGCCGAGGCCGTAACGCTCGGCAGCAATCTTCTCGCGGTGGCGCTGGCTTTGGACGAGGAGATCGTCGCGGGCCACAGCCGGGGCGAAGCTTTTGCTGCGCTTCAGAAATCCAAAACACTCGACCAAAGAATCGTCAAGTTGCTCGTCAATCTTCCGGACGAGGTCTCCGAGGAGACCATCCAGGTACTCACCTTGAACGAACTGCGCAGTCAAATGGTCCTGGACCAGGACGTGATGAGCAAGACTGGCAGCCCCATCATCAACAAGGGTCGAGAGCTCAACTTCGCCTTGATCGAACGCCTGAAAAACTTCTCGCGCGGGGTCGGTGTCGTGGAGCCGATTCGGGTGCGTGTGCCGCAACAGAGATAGCGCGAGCGGTTCTGAGCCCTTGTAACCGAGCGGGCGCGGAGTGCTGTGGCTCTTGACTACGGGTACCTCGGCCCCGCACATCATTGGCAACTACGGATGGGACTCCAAGCCGCTACTGAGCCTGGTGCTGGTCGGACTGCCCGAACTGGGGGACGGCATGACGCTGTGCAAAAACGGCTCTCTGTGGTCACGCATACACACCCGCCTCAAGCTCGGCGCAGCCCAGCCCGACCATACCGCCGAGTACGTCGTCTACCGTAAGCCCTCGGCGAATGACGTGGTTGTGCGAGCTGTCGGAGCCGTCGTATCGCTGGGGGATGGCGAATCGGTGGTCGAAGCAAGCTTGGGATGAGAAGCACGCTCGGGCTGTGTTGGAGCGGTGG
>JAOUOP010000045.1 GCA_029880325.1 Myxococcales bacterium
CCCCTTGAAATACACGGAGTATTCCGGCGGAGGCCGTCCTTGCATCTGGCATCGTATCGACCCCGATCATCGGCTCAGCACTCCCGCCGAGCACATCTACCCGAATCGGAGTTGTCAAAAAGCATTCCCAGGGCGCGGCGAAGGCATGTCTGGGCACGCCTGTTTGGTTGCGTTCGCGCAAGCTGCTCGCGTAGCTATCGTTACGTAACGATCGGTTGCTCCAAGTGTCGCGAATCGCAACCCAAAGTTGCTGTTTCCGGTGTGGTTTTTTTCGGCCATCGAGTTGACGCTCAGTCCACAGCGCGCGACTAATACCTACGTTGGAGCCGGGGTTGGTGTCTCCGGTTTCCGCGGGTCGCTGCGAATCCGGTCGGAGGTCTGCACGCGCAGGCCGTTCAGGAGGTCCAGATGAAGATTAGGTGGGTTTTTGCCCAGATGCTTTTGACGCTTGCCCTGGTGCTGGCGCTCGGTTGTGGTTCGGACGGTGACGAGAGCGGCACCGACTTGGTCGATAAGCCCAAGGACGGCGACGCGACCGGCGGCGATGGCGCGTCCGGCGCGAGCGACGCGACGGGCTCGGGCGGCAGCAACGACGCGGCCGGCGGCACCGCCGGTGGTGCCGCTCCTGCCGACTCGGGCGACACGGCCGCCGATGGCAGCGGCGCAGGCCAAGATGCCCTGCCGGCAGACCTGAAAGACATCACCGGTCCGGTCTCCCTGCGCGGCCTGTGCGACCTGAACACGGACTACCCGGGCGACGAAGCCTGTCTGCTCCCGCCCCCCGAGGGCATGGGCATGCAGATCCACATCGGCCCCGAGGACTACGACAACCCCGGCGAGTACCTCTTCCCGGCGGGCAACGAGAGTTCGGAGTGCGTGAACTTCACCACGCCCAATGGCGAGGACATTTACTACCAGGTCTTCGAGCTCAGCGGCCGCTCCGGCACCCACCACATCATCAACACGATGTACATCTCGCCCAACGCTGGCGCCGATGGCGTCTTCTCCGCCTGCCGTGACTTCGGCACCGGAAGCAACGCCGAGATCTTCGACAACCTTCCCGGCGCCGCCAAGCCCTGGATGCCGCTGGGCGAGGTCGCCCCCGAAAACGCAAACCTCGGGCGCCGCATTCCGGCCAACACCGCCTCCCAGGCCGACATGCACTACTTCAACCCGAGCGACGGCCCGATGCTGCGCGAGTTCTGGTTGAACATCTGGTTTGCCGACAAGGACAAGATCACCGACGAGGCCAATCAGATTCGCGGCATGGGTGGCGTGGTCAGCTGGATCTTCGGCATCCAGCCCGGTACCGACACCGCCTACGACTTCAGCTGCCCGATCAACGCGCCAGGGCGCATCATCGCGCTGCTCGGTCACATGCACTCCCACGGCTTCCGCTTTACCGCCTGGCTCAACCGCGGCCGGCCCAACGAGCGCAAGGTCTACGAGGTCTTCGACTATCTGGAGCCCATCGCCTATCCCTACGACAGCGTCACCACCAACCCCGAGTTTGGTGAAGGGATTCCGGGCGCGGTTTCCGGCGTGCTCGACGTCAACGCTGGCGACACGCTCGACTGGGAGTGTCACGTCGTCAACGACCTGGACGTGCCCCTGCGCTACACCAACGAGGTCGTCGCCGGTGAGATGTGCAATATGTGGGGTCAGTCGGTGGGAGTGAAGATCGACTGCCCGGCCCTGTAACCGCGCGCGCAAACAAACGCCGATGGGCCCGGATGGGAAGCCTCCCGCCGGGCCCATTGCAATTCTGATGACGTGACGCTCGGTGCATGGTCGATGCACCGGGGGGGCACCGGGGGGCACCGGGGGGCACCGGGGGGCACCGGCCTCAGCTACTACCGATCCACCTGCACAGCACGGCCGTCACGTTGTCCGGGCCGCCGTTTGCGTTGGCCTTGTCGATCATGGCCTGGGCGGCCTGCTTCAGGTCGCGGTGGCCGAGGGCGATCTCGCGGATCTCTTCGTCACTCGCCGGGCCGGCCAGGCCGTCGGAGCACAGGATGTAGAGGTCGCCGGGGCGCGGGCGGTCGAGGATGGCGTCGACTTTGACGGTTTCCTTCATGCCCAGTGCGCGCACGATGACGTTCTTGTGCGGGAAGTTTTCGATTTCCTCGGGCGTCATCGACTTCATCTTGATGTAGTCGTTGAGCAACGAGTGGTCCTCGGTGAGCTGCTCCAGGCTCTCGCCCCGCAGCCGATAGACCCGGGAGTCGCCCACATGGCCGATCAAGGCTCCGTCGCGCACCGCCAGCAGGCACACCATGGTGGTGCCCATGCCGTGCAAGCGCGATTCGCGCTGGGCCGCTTCGTAGATGCGACGGTTGGCGAGCTTAATGCCGGTGACCAGGCGGTTTTCCTCGTAGCCCCGGGTCTTGTCCATCTTGTAGGGCCAGGTCGCCTCGGGGTCGGCGGAGGTGGCCTGGAAGAACTCGCGCATCGTCTCGATCGCCATTTTGCTGGCGACTTCGCCCGATGAGTGACCGCCCATTCCGTCGGCGACGAGGTAGAGGTTCTCGTCCTCGACGATCGCGTAACTGTCCTCGTTGTGGGTGCGTTTACGGCCGACGTCGGTCATGCCAGCCGTGAGGACGCGCGCCTGTCCAGCCAAGTGGAGATCCTCCAGAAGTGTGCGAAAACGCTATCAGCGCCCGATCGGGGGGTCAACCGAATGGTGGCGTTGTCCGCAGTCACCTGCGGAGGATTTGGCGGTTGACAGCGGGCGGTGATCGGGTACGCCCCAGGCCATGTCCGAGCTGGACGATCCGCACGCAGAGCTGGCTGCCATCGCCGCCGGCGTGCGCCAACACCTGCTGGAGGAGCACGATTTGGGGGGAGCCGGGCTGCCGGCGGTGGCCGTTCCGGCGCCGCCCCGGGCCCAGGCCGCCCCAGCGCGACCACAGGCTTCCCTCGCAGCTGTCACGCCCGCTGGCCCTGCTGCGATTGCGCCCGCTGCCGCTTCCGACAAGGTCGCGCGGCTGCAGCTCCTGGCCGAGCAGGCGGCCAGCTGCGACGCCTGCGCGCTGCACGAAAAGCGCAAGCAGGCGGTCTTCGCCCGCGGCGATCCGAGTTCGCCCCTGGTCTTCGTCGGTGAGGGGCCCGGGCGCGATGAAGATCGCCTGGGCGAGCCCTTCGTGGGCAAGGCCGGGCAGCTGCTCGACCGCATGATCGCGGCCATGGGCTTCGAGCGCGACGCGGTCTACATCTGCAATGTGGTCAAGTGCCGCCCCCCCGACAACCGCACGCCGCGCCCGGAGGAGGCCCTGGCCTGTGCGCGCTTTCTGGTGCCGCAGGTGCAGATCGTGGCCCCGCGCGTGATCGTGGCGCTGGGGCGCTGCGCCGCTGAAAATCTGGGCGTGGCCGAGGCCGCCGGCCCCTGGCGTGGGCGCTGGGGCAGCTTCCAGGGTATCGATGTGATGCCCACCTTCCATCCCGCCTATTTGCTGCGCAGCCCCCAGTACAAGCGCACCGTCTGGGAGGATCTGCAGAAGGTGATGGCCCGCTTCGGCTTTGGGCCCACCCCCGGCGGGGCCGCGTGAGCGCGGCCGCGCGCGTCCAAAGGTGCGGAGCGGGCGCCGCGGGTGGTAGATTTTCCGACGTGCAAGAACAGAAGCCACTGTCGAGCCTCGAAGAGGACGAGCTGGAGCTGGAGCTGCCCCAGGCCGATGGCGGCCTGGACGACGGGCTCGAGGGTCCCGATGGGCTCGAGGGCCCGGACGCGGAAGCAAACCCGGACGCGGGCGCCAGCGGTGACGAGAGCGAGAGCGTCGGGCTCGACGCCGAGGAGGGGCTGGGCGAGCCCATCGAGGCCGAGCTGCAGCTGCGCGACGGCGACGAGGAGACGCGCTGGAGCGAGGGGAGCGAGGCCGCCGGCGAGCTGGATGGCGATGTGGAAGGCGGGGCCGATCCGGAAGCCGAGTACGGTTGGACCGACGGCAACGACACCGTGGACGACGGCGATTTCGACGAGGGCGCCATCGATCTCGATGACGACACCCCGGGCTTTGTCGGCGATTCCGGCGAGGAGGGCTTCGACGACGAGGGCGCGGCCGCCGAGCTGGCTCTGGACCCCCTGCCGCCGCTCGATCCCGATGCGCGCGCCGAGTCCCTGGACGAGCCCGCCAGCGACGAGGAGCGCGAGGCCATGGCCCTGGATCTGCTCGGGGAGTACGCCGACGGCATCGGGGGCGATGACGACGACGAAGCCGGCGAGGCCGCGGGCGATGGCCCATCGGCGCGGGCTGCCCGCGAGCGCCAGATCGATCTGGGCGGGGGCCTCCTGTGCGTGCGCCGTCCCATCGGGGATGCGCGCTGGAAGCGGCTGTGGCGCCACGGTTCGCCGATGGCGGCACTGGCTGCGGCGGCCGATATGGGGCTCGCTTTCTGCGATGGTCTGTGGGCCGCGGGTATCGACGCCGCTCGGCCCCAGCGCTTGAGCTACGACGGGCCCGCGGTCAAGGAGCTGTGCGCCCGGGCCCACGGCGGGCGCGTCTGGCTGGCGCTGGCCACGCACGAGGGCCTGCGCATTTCGCTCGACGGTGGGCGCAGCTTCACGAGCGCTGCCGGTGCCCTGGGAGGCGCCGAGGCCGCGCCCCATCGCGTCGCCATCACCGCCGGCGCGCGCCAACCGCGCATCTGGGCGGCCGAGCCCGCCGGTCAGCTCCACGTGAGCAATGACGGTGGGCGCAGCTTCCAGGCGGTGCAGACGGCGGCGCCGGTCTTGCTGCTTTCCGGCAGCGCCGACGATGGCGGCCTGGTCTACGTGGGCCGCGCGGGTGACGGGCGCGCCTGCGCCGAACGTTGGGATCCGGAGCGCACCGCCTTTGCGCCGCTCGCCCTGCCCGCCGGGGAGGTCGAGCGCGTGCAGCAGCTGCAGCTGGGGTCGGAAGCTCTTTTGCTGTGCCGGCGCGCGCCCGAGCCCCGGGTGCTCGGCGGGCGTCTGGGCGCGCTGGCCCGGGACACGTCCCAGGGGTCCAATGGGGCCAACGGGGCCGACGGGGCCCAGGCATGGAGCGCGCTGGCGGCGGCGGCCTGTCCGCCGATGCTGCTGCTGCGCGAGGGGCGCGAGCTGGCCGCCTATGTCTGTGCCGACAGCGATGAGGGGCCGGTGCTGTTGCGAAAGTCCTTCGCCCCCGGCGCCGCACTCGAGCTGGTGGCGGAGCTACCCGACGACGAGGGCGCTGCGCTGCAGCTGGCCGGCGTCCACGATGGCGGCACCACGACGCTGCAGCTGGGCACCGAGCGCGCCTGGTTTCGGCTGCGGCTGCGCATCGAGGGCTACGTGACGTGAGCGACGCCGCGGGCCCACCGGCGGGAGCCAGTGGCGCTTTTCGCCGCTCGCTGCTGCATCGGGCACTGCACGCAGGGGTGCGCGGCGACGATTTGCCCTCGCTGCGCGAGGCCGTTCAGCTGCCCGAGGACGCCGGCGAGCGCGAGCTGATGGCGGCCATGATGCGCGAGCTTGCGGGGGACCAGGTGGCGAGCGTGGGGCTCGGTGAGGGCGCCGATGCCGAGCGCGTCGACGAGGATGTGAGCCGGGTCATCGATGGCCGAGGTTCGTTTCTGGTGCAGCTGGGCAGCGCCAGTGGTATCGATGTTGAGGCGCTCGACGACCTGCGCACGCTGGGCGCGGTGATGCGCGCCGGGACCCTGCGCCAGCGGCGGGCGGCCGTGCTGCGTATGGGGGAGGTCCTGGCCGGGCCCCAGAGGCTGCCCTCCGACCGCGTGCGCAGCGCCACCGATGTCTTGATCCACCTGCGCAAGTTCTCCCTGGCCTACGAGCTTTCCCAGGTTTGTTCGGGGCTGCCCGGGGCCGATGGCCGGCGGGCGCGGGCCGGGCGCAAGGCCTGGGAACGCTTGGTGGAGGAGCTTCAGGGGCGGGTGCTGGAATTTTGGGATGGGGCGCTGATCGAGGAGCCGGTGGCGGCCCTGCACGGTGACCAGCGCATCCAGCTGCTGGCCCGCACCCGCGACCTGCCGAACCTGATCCTGCGCCATCTCACGGCTGTGCTGGGGGGCTGCGATGGCGTCAGCGACCGCCAGGCGCGGGCCGACCTGGTGGGTGCCCTGCGCGATGCGGCCGACCCGCGCCTGGTGCCGGCCCTGCGGGCGTTGCTCGACGAGTCCAGCAGCGACCTGATGATCCCGGCAGCACGCGCCCTCGGTCGCATCGATGATGCCCGCGTCCACGGTATCCTGCGGGGCGCCTTCGAGGCGGAGGCGGCGCCGGAGCGGCGGCTGGTGTTGGCAGGGGTCCTGGGTATCGCCGGTGATCGCCGCGGGCTGCCGCTGGTGCGCGAGGTGTTGGCTTCGGGCGACGCGCTGCTGCTGCGCTATGCGCTGGAAGCCCTGAGCCACCTGGGTGGCAGCGAGGACGTGCAGGCGGTCAGCGAGCTGCTCGACCACGCCAGCGAGCCGAGCCTGCGCATCGCTGCCGTGGAGGTGCTGGGGCATGTGGGCGACGGGCGGGCGCTTTCGGCGCTGGATGCCCTCGACAAGGGGTTGGCGGCGGGGGCGCCCTCGGCCCTGCGCGCGGAGATCGAGGAGGCGCGGGCGGCGATCCTGGCGCGCCTGGAACTGCTGGGGGAAGAGCCGCCGGCACGCCTGGACGCTGGAATCAGCCTGGATACCACCAAGATGGCGGCCATGGTCCGACGCAAGGACCCGGCGGCCGTGCGCCTACGGGCGCGTTGGTATCAATTGAGCGCCTATCTGTGGACGATTGTGGGCGTGGCGGAACGGGCGGTGGCGGCCTTCGAGGCGGCGGCGGCGCTGCGGCCGGATTGGGCGGCGCCGGTGGTGGCGGCGGCCCTGGCCAACGCCCGGCGCGAGCAGTATCCGCAGGCCCTGGCCCATTTCAGGCGCGCGCTCGAGATCGACCACCGTGCCGTCGAGGAGCACGCCCCGGCCATTCGTCTGCTGGCCCAGAGTTTTCTGCGCCGGGCCGAGGCCGTGGAGCGCAGCGGGCGTGCCGACATCGCCAAGGGCCTGCTCGAAGAGGCGCTTTCGCTGGACCTCCGGCGGGCGCCCAGTGGGCTGCGCTTTGCCCTGGCCGAGCGTCTGGAGCACCTGCAGCGGGCTGGGGGTGACACGTGAGGGCGCTGCGGGAGGCGGCGCGTGCGGCCCATGGGCGGCTTTTGGAGGCCGTCGGGCCGGTCGGCGGGCACATCGAGCGCGTCAGCATCGATGTGGAGCTGGGCGCGGTGCGCGAGATCGTGTCGCTGCGCATGCGCGGCGGGCAGCTGGTGTGGTCCTGCACCTGCGGCGACCTGGAGTGCGAGCACGCGCTGGCGGCGCTGGCGTTTTTGACCGACGCCGAGCCCGATGCCATGACCCTCGGAGCGGTGACGGCGGTGGACACGCCGGCGTCGCGGCGCAGCCTGGCGCCCGGCGAGGGGCGCACGGTGGAGGTTTCCGACCAGGCCCCGGCGGCCGACCGCGCCGGGCTGCGCGCGGCGCTCGAGCTGGTGGTGACGGCGGTGTGGCGCTCGGGGGTGGAGGCGGGCCTTTCGGCCAGCGTCGTCGAGGCCATCGAAGAGCTGGCGGCGGCCGCCCCGAGGCCGCTGCCCCTGGGCATCAGCCGCTGGCTCGGAAGGTTGCGGGAGGCGCTCGACGGTCGCGACGTGGACGCGGTGGCGCGGGTGCTCGATGGGGCGTTGCGCGTCATCGGGGATCTGGGGGCGACCGCCCCCGACGCCGAGGCGCGGCGGCGGCTGCGCTCCTGGATGGGTGCCCTGGGCGACGACCCCGAAGGCCTGGAGCGCCGCAGTGACGTGACCCTGATCGAGCTGGCGCGCGAGCGGCTCGCGGGCATCGAGCGCGGCGCCCTGGAGCGGCGCTATCTGGTGGACCTGGCCGATGGCGAGGTCTACCGCGAGGATCTTTCGCCCAGCGCCGCCACGGCATCGCTCGGCCCCTGTCCGCGGCTTTTGCAGGTGGGGCTTTCGACCGTGGAGCAGGGGGCGGCGCCGCGGCGCATCCGGCTGCTGCAGTACGCCATCACGCCCGAAATCGATGCCGCGCGCTGGAACGAGCTGTCGCAGTGGGCCAGCCGCAGCTTCGAGCCGCTGGTGGAGCGCTACCGGCATGCCATCGGTTCGTTTCCGGGCCTGGCCGAGCCCTTTGCCCTGGTGGCGCCCGAGCGCGTTTCGCTACAGGGGGAGCTGACGCTGCTGGACGAGGCGGCCCGGCCGCTGCCGCTGTGGCTGTCCAGGGAGCACGGCAGCGTGGAGTTGTTGCGGCGGCTCTTGGGGCAGTCGGAGATCGTCTGGGTCGCCGGGCGCCTGCTCGACCGCCGCGGTCAGCTCTGCATGAAGCCCCTGAGCGTGGCCACCGGCCGCGCCGATGGGCTTTGCTTCAATCACCTGTAGATCACACGCGGGCTCAAACGCCCCTTCAAACGCTGCGGTCCGACAACAGATGGCAGAGGCGGAGCGAACAGTTCCGCAGAAGGAGGCGAAAGCCATGTTCGGATTCATCTATGGTATCCTGTCCTACCTGGTCTTTTTGGGGGTGTATCTGGGGTTGGCCCTGTTTAGCGATGGGCTCTTGCTGCCCAAGACGGTCGATAGCGGCGAGCCGGGGTCCTTCGGGTTGGCGCTGGCGATCAACGTGGGGTTATTGCTGGTCTGGGGGCTGCAACACTCGGTCATGGCGCGCCAGAGCTTCAAGGATCGGCTGACCCGCGTGTTGCCCGCACACCTGGAGCGCTCGACCTACATGCTGGTCTCCTCGGCCGCGCTTTTGCTGTTGATGGTTGCCTGGCAGCCCATGGCCGGCGTGGTGTGGCACGTGGAATCGACGCCGTTGGCGAGCGCCCTGTGGGCCCTGGGAGCGCTGGGCTGGGTGGTGGTGCCGGTTGCCAGCCTGATGATCGATCACTTCGACCTCTTCGGGCTCAAGCAGACCTTCATGCACTGGCGCAAGCGCAGCTACGATGCGCCGAGTTTTCGCGCGCCGTGGCTCTATCGCTACATGCGGCACCCGATGATGTGCGCGTTTTTCGTCGCCTTCTGGGCCACCCCCCACATGAGCGTCAGCCACCTGGTGTTGTCTCTGGGCATGAGCCTTTACATCTACATCGGCGTGCATTTCGAGGAGCGCAGCCTGGTTCGGCAGTTGGGGCAGGCCTACGTGGACTACCAGGCCCGGACCCCGAAGTTCCTGCCCAAGTTGGGCGGAGCCCAGGCGCCTGCCAGCGCCACCGCCGATGCTTGATGGCTCCGGCGGGCTGCCGCCCCTGGGCGGCGCCGTCCAGGCCGAGGGCTATGAGCCAAGTGGCACCCGTGTCACGCTCGAGAGCACTGGCATGGGCAAGCTCGTGAGATTGCTGGGAGCGCCGCGCGTGGTCGGCGGTGACCAGTCGCTGCAACCCCGCGGGCGCAAGTCCTGGGCGCTGCTGGCGCGCCTGGCCCTGGCCTCGCGGCCGCTGTCGCGCGAGGAACTCGCCCAGATGCTCTTCTGCCAGGCGGCGCGGCCGGCCAACGCCCTGCGCTGGGCGCTGGCCGACCTGCGCCGCAGCCTGGAGCGCCCGGATCTGCTCAAAGGCGATCCGCTCGAGCTGCGGCCCGACGCGCAGCTGGACATCGACGTGCTGCACGTGGACGGGCAGCAGGCGCTGCACATGCCCGAGCTCGATGCGGAGCTGCTCAGCGGCATGGAGCCCGAGGACTGTCCGGAATTTTCGTTTTGGCTGACAGTTGAGCGCCATCGCCTGGGGGCGCGGCTCGAGGACAGCCTGCGCGAGGGGGCGCTGCGGCGGGCTGCCCGCGGCGACTGGGGGGGCGCCCTGCAGCTGGCGGGTCGCGCCGTGAGCAAGAATGCCCTCAGCGAGCCGCTGCAGGAACTCTTCATTCGCTGCCTGGCCATGAGTGGCGATCGCCGTGGCGCGCTGGCCCAGGCGCAGCGCGTCGAAGAGCTATTTCTCAAGGAGCTGGGCGCCAAACCCTCGGTGACGCTGCGCATGGCCGCAGGCAACCGGGCCGAGGTCGGTGGTACGCCGCCAGCGAGTGGCCGGGCCGCGGTGCGTTCGCTGCTGGAGGCGGGCCAGGCCGCGGTGGACGCCGGGGCTGTCGATGCCGGCCTCGACACCCTGCGCCGGGCCCTGGGGGAGGCCAAGCGCCACGCCGATCCGGTGCTGGGCAGTCGCTGTGCGCTGGCGCTGGGTAGTGCGCTGGTCCATGCCGTGCGCGGGCGCGACGAGGAGGGGGCGGCGTTGCTGCACGAGGCCCTGGTGCAGGCGCGTAGCGGCGAGCAGCCGATGCTGGCGGCCCATGCCCTGCGCGAGCTGGGCTACGTGGATGTGCAGGCCGGGCGGCGGCGCCAGGCCGCGCGCTCGCTCGACGAAGCCAGTGCCTTGGCCGCCGGCGATGATGCGGCCCTGTGCGCGATCCTGGGCGTGCGCGGCATGAGCCTGTCGGACTTCGGCGCCTACGGGGAAGCCGCCGAGGTGCTGCAGGAGTCGGTCGACCGCGCCATGCTCTGCGAACGGCGCCGGCAGGCGGCCTGGTCGCTGTCGCTGCTGGGGCGGCTGCATCTGCTGCGCGACGAGCTGGAGCAGGCGCGGGGATTTCTCGAGCGCTCCAACGAGCTGGCCCAGAGCGAGCGCTGGACGGCGTTCGCGCCCTGGCCCCAGACGCTGTCGGCCGAGCTTTTGATGCGACGGGCCTCGCGCGATCGGGATGCCATCGCCGAGTCCCTGCAGGGCACCTTCGCCCTGGCCTGCCAGGTGGCCGATCCCTGCTGGGAAGGGGTGAGCGCCCGGGCCATCGCGCTGCTGTCGTCCCAGGCGGGCGATCGCGATGAGGCCCGCCACTGGATGCATGAGGCCGATACGCGCGCCAATCGCGTCGTCGATCTCTACGTCTGGGTGCAGGCCTACGTGCTGGAGGGGCAGTGCCAGCTGCTGCTGCTCGAGGGGCGCGAAGCGGAGCTGGCCGAGCGTGCTGCGCGTTTGGCGGAGCTGTCGGCGCGCACCGAGCAGCGCGAGCACCTGGTACGGGCCCTTTCGTACCAGGGCAGGGCAGGCAATCCCACCGCCCGCATCCAGGCCCAGGCGGTGGCGCGCGAGGTGGACAATCCGGCGCTGCACGGCTGGCTCGAGCAGTAGAGCGTCGACCGGTTTGAACCCAATGAAGTGGGGGTGCTCTCGCACCGCTCGATGCTCTACCATCGGTGTCGAGGGAGCATCGTGTTTCGCTATTTCGGCTACGGCTCGAACATGGACATCACGTCCTTGCGCGCCAAGGGAGTCGAGCCGCGCAGCTCCGAGCGGGCCGTGCTGCGCGGCTACCGGCTGCGCTTCAATGTCCACCACTTCTTTCGGCATGAGGGTGGCGTGGGCAACGTGGAGCCCTCGGGGGAGCGGGCCCATCGGGTGCTCGGCGTGGTCCACGAGTGTGAAGATGCGCACCTTTCGCTGCTCGACGCGGCCGAGGCCTACGGACATGGTTACGACCGCGAGGAGGTGATCGTGGAGACCAGCGCCGGTCCCATCTCGGCCATCGCCTATGTGGGCATTCCGTCGTTTCTGGACGAGCGCTGCCTGCCCACACGGCGCTACCTGAACATCATGATCAAGGGGGCCGTCAACGCGGGCCTGGATGCGAGCTACATCGAGGAGCTGCGGCGCCATCCGCTGCATGCCAGCCGCGACTACCCGCCCTTTGTCCCGCCCGCCGGCGTCTTCCCGCGCTTCACCGCGGCGACCCTGGCCGACCATCCGCGTTGCACCTCGCTATGGGGCTCGGTCTTCGACATGAGCGGCGCCCGCTGGCAGCACGATTTTCTCAAGGGCTTCTTTGGCGGCAAGGACATGACGCTCTTTCATCTCAAGCGCCTGGACACCAGCGATGGGCGCGAGAGCATCGAAGACATCAAGCGCGGGCGCCTCTCGGAGGTCCAGCGCCGGTGCTTGACCGCGTTTCTTCACGAATACGATCACGAATACGAGTACGTCGGGCACTTTGACTACGAGTGAGTCGCGCTGACGATCCAGGAGGCCGAGCCGAGCTGTATGCCCTCGGGGCCCAGGTGCTGGGCGAAGAGCTCGGCCAGCCCTGCGCGCACCCGCGCGCGGCCGTCGGCGTCGTCGAAGAAGCGCACGATCTCGCCGGCGGGGCCCAGATCCAGCGCGAAGTCGGTGGCCTGCTCGACGCTGTCGCCGATGTTCACGTCGCAGCGGACTTCCTGTAGCTCGATGTTGCCGAAGCCGGCGGCGCCCAGCAGGGCGTGCACGGTGTCCGGGCTGGCCAGGGAGAAGGGGCCGGGGCCGCAGCTGGGGGCGTCTTCGGGGACCGCGCCGAGGGTCCGTTCGGCAACGCCCTTGGCCAGCCCCAGCCAGTCGTTGTGCGAGAGCGAGCGCCAGACGCTCATCAGCAGCCGACCGCCAGGATGCAGGGCGCCGCGGAGGTTGCGAAAGGCGGCGCCCGGCTGCTCGAAGAACATGGTGCCGAACTGGGAAAAACAGAGGTCGAAGCTGGGTCCGAAGGCGTGGCGGCCGGCGTCGAGCTCTGCGAAGGCCACATTGCTGTAGCCGCTTTGGGTCAGGTCCTGGCGGGCGAGCTCCAGGAAGCTCGCGGAGCCGTCCACGCCGAGCACGCGGCCCCTGGGTCCGACGCGGGCGGCCAGCAGCAGGGCGCTTTCGCCGGTGCCGGTGCCCACGTCGAGCACCCGCTCGCCGCGGGCTGGCGGCGCGTATTCCATGGCCGCGAGACCATGGGCTGTGGTGGCTGCGACCATCAACTGTCGGTGGCGCAGGTACTTGGGCGCGACGATGCGCTCCCAGACCTCGAGCGGGTCGGCGTCCTGTGACACGGAAACCGGAAGGACTGTGCTTGGCGTGGTGAAAGGGGGCATGGACAGGTCTTGCATGGGAGTCTCTCTGTAGCTTCGGGCGCACCTCGCCGGCCGACCCGCAATGGATCGCCAGTTCCCCCGCCGGCGTGTGCAGTGGTTCCTCAGCGCCAGTGCGCCGGGAACGTCTTGTCGAAGTAGGGCTGGCTCTCCACCCGCTTCATCAGGGCGCGCAGGCCCGGACCCACTTCCCTGGTCAGAGCCAGGCTCTCGCGGCGCCGCTCGTAGCGCGGAAGGTGGGCGAGCATGGGATACAGGCACAGCTCGGCGGCGCCGAATTCGCCGGACACGAAGCTGTCGCCCTGAACCAGGCTCTCGAAATGGGCCAACTCCTTGCTCAGGCCCGCCCGGCCCTCGGTCATGGCCTGCTCGTCCCAGTCGGCTTCGTTCGGTTTGAAATAGACGTTTTCGAAGATCTGGGTCATGGGGGGCAGCCAGTAGTTGTCGATCTCGCAGATCACGCGGCGCGCGACGGCCCGTTTTTGGGGATCGCCGGGGTAGAGCCTGGTGCTGTCTGCGTAGCGGTCCTCCAGGTACTCGAGGATGGCGAGCGACTCGTAGAGCGTGAAGTCGCCGTCTTTCAGCACGGGTACCTTGCCGCGGGGGTTGATGGCTCGGTAGGCGTCGCTGCGCAGCTCGCCGCCGCCGAAGTCGACCTTGTGCAGCTCGTAGTCGAGCCCCTTGTGTTCGAGCAGCAGTTGTACGCGCCAGGCGTAGGGGGATCCGGGCAGTCCGTAGAGGGTCAGGGCCATTGGAGTCTCCTGCAGGTAGCGGGTTTTGCGGCGGGGTGCCGACTTGCTTCAATCTGACCGACGGGCGTTTGAGAGGGCGTTTGAAGCGGCGCTAGATCGTCGCTCCGGGATCATACGCGGGGGCGCAGCCTCGGCGGGCACCCGATGAATGCCGCAAGGTTGGGGGAGGGGCGGGCCCATGGCGGTAGCACTGCCGGCGGGATACAAGGCGGGGGTGCAGAGGGATCGCGCCGTTGACTGGGCCCGTGGCGTGGCGGCGCTGGCGATGATCGAGGGCCATGCCACCCACGGCTGGGCCAGCGAGGCGGCGCGGCAGTCGGCGGCCTACGGCGTGACGCGCCTGGTGGCGACCAGTCCGCTGCCGGCTTTTATGCTGCTGGCCGGCATGGCCCTGCGGCTGCGCGTGGGTGCCGCCGAGGCGCGTGGCGAGGGGGCTTCGGCGCTGCGGCGGAGCATCGCGCGCCGGGGCATGACGGTGCTGCTTTGGGGCTATGCCTCGAGCGTCCTGTACGCGCTGCTCGACGGGCATCAGGGGCTGCGCACGCTGCTGCGGGCCGACGTGCTGCACGTGATCGGGCTGTCGATCGCAAGCGTGGCCTGGCTGTGCGTGGCCGGCGGCGCTGGCGTCTGTGCTGCCGCCGCCACGCGTCGCGCCCTGTGGCTCAGCCTGGCGGTGATGGTGCTGTCGCCCCTCTATTACGGGCTCGGTGTTGGGCCGGCCGAAGGCAGTGCCCTGGGCTACCTACTGGCGCCGCTCATACGCGTGCCGGGCGTGACGATCTTTCCGCTCCTGCCGATGCTGGTCTGGACCACGCTCGGCTTTGCGGTCGGCGATGTGCTCGCGCGCGCCCGGCAGCGCCACTCGCTGGAGCGCGTGTATGGGTCGCTCGCCGCGCTCGCGCTTGCGGTGGCCATTTGCTGTCAATGGCTACAGCGTTGGCTGCTCGGGGACGGTGGCGTGCTGGACTACGTGCATCCGGCGGCCATCCCTAATGCCGTGGGCTACGCCGCGCGCGGGCTTGTGCTGATCGGCGTCGGACCGCTGCTCGTGGCGCGCCTTCCGGCGGGCGTCCAGGACCGCGTGACGCGGCTGGGTCAGGCGTCGCTGGTGGCCTACATCGTGCACATTCCCTTTTGCTACGGGCTGCCCTCGCGGCCCCTGAAGGGGAGCCTCGGGATGCTCGAGTGCGTGCCGTGGGTGCTGTCGCTGTGGCTGCTGAGCTACGCTGCGATTGCCGTGGTGGAGCGGGTGGGGCAGCGCGGACGCGAGCTGAGGCAGCTTCGGGGGCCGGCACATTCGTAGGGATAGGTCGGTTCGAATGTTTCCTTGAAGTAAGGACACATCGAGCTGGATGCGGGCACGGTGCGCGTGGTGCCGTTTTGGATGTGGAGCTTGGAAATTGACTGAGAGTTTGTGCGTCGACGGCCGGCAGCGCCTGGTGCACTGCCGGCCGTCGTGGTGATCGCAGCGTACCGTTAGCGGGAGGCCCGTCGGCGCCGCAGGCTTAGGCCCAGCAGCGAGGCGGGCAGCAGCCAGGCGGCGTCGTTGGAGCCGCTTGCTGAGCCGGGGGTGCTGAGCGAGCACTTGCCGCGCAAGAGATCCAGCAGCCGCGACCCGTGGCCGTCGTGGTCACCGTCGTCGCCGCTCTCATCACCGTCGTTGGTGTCGCCGGGCTCGGTGGGGGCCGGGTCGTCGCCGGAGCGGCCGCCGCTGCCATCGGAGCCTCCGCTGTCGCCGGTGCCGGTTCCGCCGCCGGGATAGGGGACACCGCCGGGGCCGCCGCCGCCGGGGTAGCCCACGGGCGCGCAGAGTCGGGCGGGGTCGGCCGGCTCTTCGACGCACTCGTAGTCGCCGGGGTCGGGCTCGCTGGTGCCGGCGTCTGCGGGCGTGGCCACCGGATCGTCGCTGCTGTCGGTGCCACCGCTACCAGCTGCGCCCGTCTCTCCCGGCGTCGCCGCGCCGCCGCCGCTGCAGCTCCAGCTCGAGGGCTGGTCCTGACAGCTCAGGTCCCCGGGGCAGTCGGCGTCGGTATCGCAGGCGATCTCGAGCAGCTGGCAGTAGTAGTAGCCGCTGGCCTCTTCGTAGCAGCTGGGCTCCGACGCGACGCCACCGTCGGCGACCTCGCCGGTGGCCGGGTCGCGTTCGATGGTTTCGCTGTCGTCGCAGATCCAGTAGTTCTCCTGCAGGCACTCGAAGCCCTCGCCGCAGTCGGCGCTCTCGGTGCAGGGCAGCCGGTAGCGCTCGGTGCAGTAGCTCTGGCTGGTCTCGGTGCAGCTCGGCTCGGCCGGCTCGCAGGGGCCATCGGGCGAACACGGTTCATCGAAGACCGGCTCGCAGTCGTAATAGGTCTCCTCGTGGCAGACCATGGAGTCGGGGCAGTCGGCCTGGCTGGCGCAGGCCGCGCGCGTGCACTGGTAGAAGGTTTCGGTCTCGCAGATCGGTTCGGGGCAGTCGCCTTCGGGGGTGCAGGGGCCCGAGGAGCAATAGCCGGTTTCATAGCTCTCGCATTGGTAGCCGGCGGGGCATTCGCCGGCCAGGTCGCCACCGCATTCCTGGGCGCGGGCGGCGTCGGGGGCGGCGGACCAAAGCCCGAGCGCGAGCAGCAGGCCGAGGCCCGTGTGCTCAAAGACTCGGCCCACGGGGGCCGCGTTGAAGTTCTTCGTCATCGTTCCTCTCCCGGATGGTGCGTCCTCTCCGACGCAGTGTTGGAACTACATGTCTGGAGAAAGCAGGAAACGTGCCAGTAAGTGGGAGTGTGGGGGCGGAGGTGTTCCAGAGGCGGAAACGCCAGGATTTGGGGAGATCGCTGCGCCTACGGGAAGGGGGCGGCGAATTACCTGCGCGTCATTTTGTCGGGGCTTGGCACGCTTTGGCACGGTGGTCATTTGTCGCCGGTCGTCGGCCATGACCCCGGGTGGGGACGCTTCCCCCGTGATGGTCATGTGGCGTCGGAACTTTCCGCCCATGACGTTGTCCCACGCGCGTGCTCCCCATCACGCGCAGCCTTGCCGATCCTGTCGCGCTGACCGACTGGGTTGGCCAACGCTACCCGCGGCTATTGGCGACCCGCTGCCGGCTGCAGAGGTTTGGCTTTCACGACACCTATCGGATCGAGGGGGAGGCCGGGACGTTCTTCCTGCGGCTGTACGCACCCGATCGGCGGGACCCGGCCGACATTGGTTATGAACTCGATCTGGTGGAGCATCTGGCCCAACGCGGCGTTGGCGCGGCCCGGGCCCTGCTCGACCGCGACGGGCAACGTCTGCATCGACTGGTGTTGCCGGAGGGAGAGCGCTTCGCGGTGATCTTCGAACAAGCTCCGGGTGAATCCCTGCGAGGGATTCCGGACGAGTCGGACTGCCGCCGCTTCGGAGCTGCGATTGCGGATTTGCATGCGGCTTCGGATGACTTCGACGCCCACACGGTTCACGCGCGTCCGGTCCGCGATCTGCGCTTTCTGCTGGATGGGCCGCTCGGCTACCTGGAAACTCACGCCTTGGACTTGGTCGACCTGTCGGCGCTGCGCCGCGACGCCGATGCGGTGCGGAGCCGCCTCGAGCCCCACCTACAGCAGCTGGACGTTGGGGTCGTGCACATGGATGCGCACGTGGGCAACTACGCCGTGACCGATGCCACGTTGACCTTCTTCGACTTCGATTTTGCAGGGACCGGATTCCGCATCGTCGACCTGCTCGAGCCCCATTATCACGCGATCGAGCGCGGCAACCCCGCGCTTTGGCAGGCGGCGGTGGACGCTTATCGCTCGCGTCGCCGGCTGTCCGATCTCGACGTGTTGATGAGCGATGTCCTTTTGGCGGCCATGTTGATGTGGGCGCTCGAGATCAACCTTCACCGCGGTCGCAGCATCGGCCTGGAGTTTGCGGACCTGCCCAGACGCGTGAAGCGTTTCCACCGTGCCGTGCAGCGGTTGTCGCAGCTGTGAGCTGCCGGCGGGGACCTCAGCAACAGTTGTAGCGCAATAGCTCCCAGCGGCCGTCGCGGGCGGACCACTCGGTGACGCTGGCGTTTGCGGGATCCAGGCGTGCGCGCTTTGCGGTGGTCGAGACACCGAGCAGCTGCAGCATGGAGGCGACGATGAAGCCGGCGTGGGTGACGGCGATCAGCGTTTGTCCCGCGTGCTGAGCGGCCAGCCGCAGTAGCGTTTGCTCTACGCGCTCGGAGAACAGCTCGAAGGATTCCGGGGCCGTGCTCTGCCGCTCGAGTCCGTCGTTCATCTCGCGCAGGGCGGGATCGACAGCGATCGCGTTGGCCGCCACCATCGGCAGCAGCAACTCGGCGCTTCGCATGGCGCGCGGCAGCGGGCTCGACAGTAGCTGCGAGCAGCTGGCGAACGCTTCACTGCGCCGCAGCTGCTCGGCCAGTTCCCGCACCTGTCGGCGTCCACGCGTGGTCAGACCGCGGTCGGCGAAGGGCGCGTGGTCCGAATGGCCGTGGCGGATGAGAAGTAGGCGCATGGTGCTCTTCACCTACGCGGGTTCGGCCAGCACCAGGGTGCCGATGCGTTTGCCAAATTCGGGGGAGCGAATGCCGTTTTGGGCTGCGAGCCGGTCGATGATAGCAGAGGTCGTGGTGCCCGGCGCCGGCACGCGCGCAGGCGAGACGATCGTCACTGGGGCGCACTGGGATACGGCCCCGGGCACGCCCGGCGCCAACGACAACGACAGCGGTGTGGCGATGCTGCTCGAGCTGGCGCGGGCGCTTGGGCTCGAGCGAAACAGTCGCACCCTGCGCCACCGTAACGGCACGCTGACCCCGCTCTCCCTCGCGATTTTGCGGCGTTTTCAAACCGGTCGACGCCCTACGCCGCCGAGTGTCGGGCCATGGAGGCCGAGGTGTGGGCGGCGCGCTCGCGCTCAGCGAAGCGGGCTCTGGGCAGCCTCAGCCGCACCGTGGTTCCCCCGCCTTCGGTACTCTCGATGTCGATGCTGCCGCCCAGGGCTTCGGTGGCCTCTCGGACGGCCGCCATGCCGACGCCCCGTCCCGAGATGCCTGAGGCTTCGCTGCGCGTGCTCACGCCGTCACTGAGTACGAAGTCCACAAGCTCGCGCTCGCTCGGGGTGCGGCCATGGCGCGTCCGGTAGGCGCTCCGAAGGCAGGTCCAATCCACGCCCGGGCCGTCGTCGCTGAACTCGAAGATATAGTCGCAGGCGGTCTCGCGTGCGCTGAAGTGGAGCCGCGCGACGGTCGGCTTGCCCGCCACCATGCGCCGTTCGGGCTCTTCGATGCCGTGATCGGCCAGGTTGCGCGCCAGGTGGGCCAGGCTCGACCACAGGGGGCGCAGCTCGCGCTCGGGCAGCCGCAGTCCGTTCGCGTCGATGGCGACCGTGGGCGCGGGCTTGCCCAGCTGTTCGGCCAACCGCCGCGTGCGCGCCGCCAGTGAATTCAGGCTCCGCTGGACCGGAAGGTGCTGCCAACACCGCATCTGTGCTTGCAGCTGCTCGTGTGCCTCGCCTGCGGCCAGGCGCTCGAAGAATGATCGGTACTCGGCCCGGTCGAGCACGATGTCGCCGTCGCCCTGATCCAGGTATGCCGCCAGAGAGTTGGATAGCCGCTGCCAGGCGGCGCGCAGGCGTTCGACTTCGTCGGGCAAAAGTGCGGTGGCGCGCTCGGCCATGGCAGACTCGATCGCCTGACACTCGCGCGCCACCGATTCCAGACCGAATAGGGAGCAGTTGCCCTTGAGGGTGTGCACCTGGCGCATCGCGGTGTTGCGGTCGAGATCGCTCGACAGCCGGCCGATGAGCGCGTGCCCATCGGCAAAAAAGCTTCGCAGGGCATCGGGCTGGGACATGAGCGTGTCCAGCGCTTGCAGCTTCTCGCGCTGCTCACGCTCGCGCACCTCGGTCTCGATCAGCTCGCTGACATCGCTAATGACCAGAATCACCTGTGACAGTTGCCCGTGCGCGTCGTCCACCACCCGGTACTCGAAGTCCAGCACGCGCGCGCCGGCCGTAACGCGCCGGGGCATCTGCTCGAGGCAGAGCTCCCGTGGCAACACGTCGGCGACCAGCTCCTGCCAGCCCAGATCGAACCACTCGGCCCGCTCCGCATGGGTTCTGGCGAGGTAGTCGGCGAAGGTGGCTCCTGCCGGCGGTGTGCCCAACCATGTTTCTACGACGGCCGAGTGCTCGGCGACCATGCGCTGATCGGGGCCCAGCGTGACGAAGCCTTGACCGATGTGGTCCATCACGCGCTGCATGTCGGCGTTGCGGCGTTCGATTTGTGCCTGGCGCGTTCGCACGGCTTCGGCCATGCGGGAAAAGGAGGCCATCAACTCGCCGATTTCGTCGCCACCTCCATCGTCGTGGACCAGCTGTTCACCGCGCTCGAGCCGTTTTGTGGCGTCGGTGAGGTGCTCGATGCGGTGGACGACCACGCGCTGGGCAAACCAGCCGAGGAGCAAGACGAGCCCGGCTGCGATGGCGAGTGATCCGCGCTGAATGCGCTGTCGGGTGTGCTCGAGCGCTTTCATCGGCTCGGCCAGCGACAACACCAACATGACTTTGCCGATGGTCTCGTCGCCGACGCCGACGACGTCGGTGACAAGGCGCAGGTCTTCCGTAGTCTCGGTCAGCGGTGCCGCCGGCGGTCGGGCGTGGAGCTGGCGGTAATGCGGCGCCCGATAGGTCGCCATCGGGGGGCGCCCCGTCGAGGCATCGCGCTCGGACCAGACGGCCGCATACAGCACCGGTCCCGCTGCGCTCAGGTTATCCAGGGTGTCGCCGGTCAGCTCCACATCCTCGAAGAGCATCGGTGCCCCCACGTTCTGCGCCAGCAGGTCGACCATCATGCGTCCGCTGGCGACGCTGCTGCGCAGCACTTCCCGGCGCTGCATGTCGACGAGAACTTGAGCAAGCACGAGCGCGACCAGGGCCAGCGGTATCATGATCGCCAGAACCAGCTTCGCAAACAGCGGCAGCGCGCGCCGCGGCGCGCGGCTCGGGGGGCTGCCCCGTTCTGGACTCTCGCTGCTGGCGTCGGATTCCACGGGTTTTGCTCGGACCGATTCGAATCATAGGAAACGGTCGATAACCGCAATGCTGTAGCTCCGGCGGCGCGCGCTTGGCCGCTTCGGCCCTGCGGGCGCCGGCCAGGCTGATCGGGTGGCTCAAGTGCGTGGCTGGAGCGGCCGTATTCATCCGGGTAGGTCGACGTGTCCCCACGGAGGTCGAGGCTGCCGGGCCGAGGCCAAGCCGAGCGAGCCCGGGGCCCTCGCCGACGACCCGACCTGGGGGCGAGGGTGAGTGGCCCGTGTGGGTCGCAGCGCCGAATGCCGCAAGTCGAGACCCGAAGCCCATCGGAACCCCCATGATCGCCATCGATGCCGCCACTACCGGACGATTCGACGCGAGGTGGGGCAAGGCGGCAGGGTTGGTGGCGCGCGCGACGCGTGGGGTTGTCTTCCTGGCCGTCGCAGCCTGTGCCTTGCCGTCGCTGGCCCAGCCGGCTCCGGACCCCAACACCCCCGTGCGTGAGGCCGATGCTGAAGCGGCGCAGTCCGAATCCGACGCGGCCGGGGAGGATGCCTACGGTACGCCGGGCTCGGCGACTGGGTCCGAAAACGATAGCTATGGTCCGGTCCCGGCTGGGGGTTGGCAGTCGACGACGACTTCTGGGGGCTTCGACTTCAACATCTACAGCGACGTGGGTGCCTACTATGTGGGCGGCAGCGCCTTCAACTTCGAGATCGGTGCCATCGATTTCTTCGCCCGGGCCGAATTGGGCGATTCGATATCGCTGCTTTCCGAGACCGTGGTGATGCTGCACGGCGACAGCGCCATGGTCCGGCCCGCCCGTCTCTTCGTCCAATACCGGAGCGGGTCGGTACTTCGGCTGCGCGCGGGCCGCTTCCATACGCCGCTCGGCTTCTACACGCCGCAATACCCCCATGGTGGCAAGATCTTTCGGCTGGCCAATCGGCGTCCCCGCTTGTTGGCCATGGAACACGACAGTGCCATCCTGCCCAATCACCTTACCGGTATCGCAGCACAGGTGAGCGTCGATGTCGGCTTTGCCGACTGGAGATTGGACCTGGCCGTGGGCGACCAGCGAGTCAACTCACTGGCAGTCGGAAATGAACTGGCAAAGGCCGCGGTCGTCCGTCTGTCGCTGCTTCCTCAACGTTGGGCCGGCGACCTCGACTTCGGCGTCAGCTTGTGGCTGAACCATCAGCACGTGGATGTCGATCCGAGCGCTGTGCCGCCGCCGGGTCCCGACGCCACCTGGACCTTCCCCGAGGTTCTATGGGAGCAGCTTGCGGTCCCCTATGTGGCCTACATGCACTACCCGGTTGAGTTTATTGCCGAATTTTTTGCACTGCGTCACGGTGAAGATTTCAGCGGAGGGCGCCGTTACCGGCTGTTTGGAGGCTTCATCCAGCTCGGTCGCTCGCTGGGCAGCTGGACTCCCTATGCGCGTTTCGAGCACTTTCAGCGCGATGCCTTCAACCCACTTTACCTCGGGCACCCGGCCCCCATTCGCTTGACCGAGGCCACTGCCGGCCTGCGTTGGACGATCGATCCGAGGTTGATCGCGCGGTTTGAATTCGGCTACGAGTTTGAAGACAACGACCCCGTGGGCGGTATCCAGCTCGCCTTTGGTTTCTAGATGGGGGCCGCGGAGACAAAGCCTGCGCTGCGTGCACCGGTCGGCCACGGAAACGCTCACAGCAGGAGGCTACGCGCGGGCATCGGCCCAATGTCGATCGTAGCACTGTGGCTTGCCGTGGTGTTTTTGCCGCTGTTGTCGGCGCATGGCCACGAGAAATCGAAGCCTCCCGGAGACTTCGTCTTGGTCACAAATGCCAAAAACGGCGTGCCATCGCGCAGTGTCTCCATCGCGAAAGTTCTGAGCGGTCGCAGCGACCGTTGGCCCGACGGCACCAAGGCGGTTTTGGTGCTGCCGCCGGCCGGCTCACCGGCCATGCGCTGGCTGAGTGAAGATGCGTTGGGCATGCCCGAGAAGATGCTAAGGCGCTTCCTGTTGCAGCAGGTGTTCAGGGGCGCGGTTCCGAGGCCGATCGAAGCCCGGAGCGTGGCGCAGGCCGTCGATATCCTTCGCAATCATCGCGGTGCACTCGCGGTGCTCACCCCTGGCACGGTCCAGGGTGACAGAGGCCTCAAGATCCTCGAACTACCATGACCGCTGCGGGAGCTTTCAACCACCGCCGGCCGGCCGACGTCCGGCGCGAACGCTAAAGAATCCACCCCGCCGGTCGTTGTCTCCTGCTACGGGGCCCGCCGAAGTCCTAGGTGCCAATGAGTGACATTTCCCCACGTGCGGAGTTCTACCAGCTGGCGTCGAGTCAATTGCTCAGGGCCATCGATCAGCTGCTGTGCGACTACGGTGGAGAACCGGAGTCTCCTTCGAAGCTCCGCTGCGACCGTGTCGAACAGGTGATGCTGGGAGCCGCCATTGGTTTTGCTGGCAAAGGTCTGCGCGGCAGCCTGGTGATCGCGCTGCCCCAGGAGCTGGCGGCCAGGCTTTCCCCGATGCCGTCTGCGGGGCAGGGATTCAACGTTGCCGACTGGGTAGGGGAGCTGTCCAATCAGCTTCTGGGGCGCTTGAAAAACAAGCTTGTCGGTCTCGGTGTCGAACTCTGGAGCGGTACGCCGGCCGTCGTCGAGGGGCAGCGGCTGCGTCTCATCGCTTCCCGGGGCGACACCGTCCAGCATTCCATCTCCTGTTTTGGCCATCAGTTGTGCGTATTCCTGGAAGCCGACGTCGAAGCGGGTTTTTCCTTACGCCCCGGGGAAGAATCCGGAGCCGCCGAAGGTGACACGATTCTATTTCAGTAGAGGTCGGACATGAAGCAACTGAAGCTGAACGCACGCGATAGCGAAGGTATCCCGCCGTTCCGGATGCGCCGGCGCTGGAGACCTCTGCGGTGTGCAAAGGAGAGATTGCCGTGGGCAATAGGGTGCTGATCGTCGATGATTCGTCCACAGTGCGGCAACAGGTATCGGTCGCCTTGCTGGAGGCCGGCTTCGACGTGCTCGAAGCTGCCGACGGTGTGCAAGGGGCTGAGGCCATCGAGAACCACGATGACCTGGCGCTGGTCATCTGCGACGTCAACATGCCGCACATGAACGGTGTCGAAATGGTGCGCAGGATCAAGTCGAGCCCCAGGCACGAAACTCTACCCATCGTCATGCTGACCACAGAAGGGCAGCCGAGGCTGATCCGGGAAGCCAAGGAAGCCGGCGCCGCCGGCTGGATCGTCAAGCCCTTCGTGCCGGAGCGGCTCACCGCCGTCGCGATGAAGCTCGCACGGCAGCGGTCATGATCTCAACGGATCAGCTGGCATCGCCCGGAGAGTTCGACGCGCCCCGGATACTGGGTGCGCTCGGCGACGCTCTTTTCGTCCTTGACGGGGAGACCATGATTCACAGCGTCAACGCTTCGGCAAGTGCGTTGCTGGAGAGGAGTGAGGAGTCGCTAAGGGATCGGAATTTCGAGTCGATCATCGCCGACAGCGACTATCTCGCGCTGGTGGGGGTGAAGTATGGGTTGGGCCGGACCGTGCAGCGCAACATGAACATTGTTCTGCAGAAAGGCGACGGCGATTTCATTCCCGTCAACGCCACGGTCGCGCCGCTGCTTTCGGCGGCTGGCGACCCGTACGGGTACGTGTTGAGTTGTCGCGATGCACGGGACTACCAGGAATCGCTTTCGGAGCAGAATCGGGCCGCGGTGGCGGCGAAGGAGATGGCGCGGCGCGAGGCCGACGCCCGTGGAATCGCCGAGCGGCGGGCCCAGGAGCAACTCGAGCTGGGTCAGAAACGCAAGCTCGAGGCCATCGGTCACCTGGCGGCGGGTATCGCTCATGAAATGAATACGCCGATTCAATTCGTGGGCGACAACATTCGCTTTGTGCATGAGAGCTTCGATGCGCTGATGCAGTTCATCGAGCGCTGCAGCGACCTGCTCGAGGCGGCCTCGGACGACCAGGGGCGGACGCTGGAGAAGATTGTCGAAGGTCTCCGCGAAGTGGAGGTGGACTACTTGCGCCAAGAGCTTCCGGCGGCATTCGCAGAGACCCTGGACGGCGTGCAGCGGGTGGCCAAGATTGTGGCCGCGATGAAGAATTTTTCGTATCCCGACGTGGGCGTGCGTCAGTTCGAGGACCTGCACCAGGCCATCGACACCATGGTCACGGTCTCGCAGAGTGAATGGAAGCACGTGGCCAGGCTGGAGCTGGACTTGTGCCCGGATATGCCGCCGGTGCCCTGCTACGCCGATGAGTTGAAGCAGGTGATCTTGAACCTGATCGTCAACGCGGCCCATGCGATCTCGGAGGCTCAAGATGAGCGTGAGTCGCAGCTTGGAACGATTCGCATCGCGACGCGATGCGACGCGAGCACGGCCCAGATCGCGGTGTCCGATACGGGCACGGGAATGGACGAGACAACGGTGGAGAGGATCTTCGACCCCTTCTTTACCACCAAGGAAGTGGGGCGGGGCACCGGTCAGGGGCTGTCGTTGGCGCACGCGGCCGTCGTAACCAGACACGGTGGCGATATCGAGGTTCGTAGTGAGCTGGGGCGGGGGACAACTGTCACATTGAAATTGCCTCTCGGGACGACGTCGATCGTTCCGGAGAGTGCCGGACTGCCGTGATGCGCGTACTCTTCGTCGATGATGAACCATCCGTGTTGAGAGGGCTGAGACGAGCGCTGTCGCGAAAGCGCGCGGAGTGGGAGATGCACTTCGTGGAGGACGGCTTCCAGGCGCTCGAACGGGCTGAGCAGACGCCCTTCGATGTCGTAGTCTCGGACATGCGGATGCCGGGGATGGACGGGGCGACGCTACTGAGGCACGTTCGAGAGCGTCAGCCTGGCGCCGTTCGCATCATCCTGTCGGGATACGCGAGCCACGAATCGGCGACCCGTGGGGCGCCCCTCGCGCATCAGTTTCTGAGCAAGCCTTGCGACGTCGAGCGGTTGACCAATGCCATTTCCAGGACGCTGAGCCTGCGCCAGCTCGTGTCCGAGGAAAAGCTGCGTTCGGCCATTGGTCGCGTCGACAATCTGCCGGCGCGGCCGGAGATCTACGCCAGGCTCATGGCGTTGCTCGAGAACCCGGAGACCAGCATGGTCGAAGCGGCTGAGGTGGTGGAGCGGGATGTGGCGATCACGGCCAAGTTGCTGCAGGTCGTCAACTCGGCGTTTTTCGGTCTTCCACGGCGCATCACCTCGGTCAGTGAGGCAGTCAATTATTTGGGTATCAGCACGGTCAAGGCGCTCACCCTCGCGTTTGAGGCGGCCCGCTGCCTGGCATCGGACGAGTCGATTTCGTGCTCCGACGTGGAGCTCTTTGAGGATCACGCGCTTCTGGCTTCCCGCATTTGCAGCCAGATGTTGGTGGACAAGGTGGCCAAAGAAGACGCTTTCGCCGCGGCGCTGCTTCATGACGTGGGGCAGCTGGTGTTGGCCCAGCAGTTGCCCGAGCAGCGGGCGGAGTGCATCGCCATGATGCAACGGGACTCGCTCTCGTTGCCCGAAGCGGAACAGGCTATTTTGGGTGTGACCCACGCCGAGGTGGGCGGCTACTTGTTGGGGCTGTGGGGGCTGCCGTTCTCCGTGGTGGAAGCCGTGGCCCTGCACCATCGCCCCGAGGTGAGCTACGAGGGTGACTTCGGCGTCGTCGAGGCCGTGCACGTGGCGGTGTCGCTGGCGGAAGAGGCCCTCGGCGGTGCTGAGGCCAAACTCGATGAGGCCTACCTTTTGGCTTGCGGGGCCGCCGAACGGCTGTCGCGCTGGCGTCATCTGGCTCAGGCTGCCGGCTCGGCCTGAGGCCGGTCAGGGCTACAACCACAGCTCCACGCCCGCCCAGAGGCCGAAGGGCGGCGCTGGGCCCTGGAAGCGCGGATCGTCGGCGTAGTCGAGCACCTCTTGCCCATCGCCCAGGATGCCGAAGGTCTGGTATTCGGTGTTGAAGAGGTTTTCGGCCCTCAGGCGCAGGCCCAGCTCGGGCAGCAGCCGGTAGCCGAGGTCGGCGTTGACCACCAGATAACCCGGAACCTCTGGCAGCAGGTTGGCCTCGTCGCCGCGGTGGTACTGGCCGCTGGCCAGGCGCGCGTCGATGCTGGCGGTTAGGCCCGTGATAGGCTCCACGCCGGCCATCAGCTTGAGGTTGTGGGCGGGCAGGCCCGGCAGGCGATCGCCGGGCGCCACGTCGATGACGGCGCGGCCCTCGTCATCAATGCGCGCATCGGGATGATTGTCGCCTGGCAGTCCAAGGCGCGTTTCGAAGCTGGCAGCCAGGAGCTGGTAGGCGGCCGAGACCTCGAGTGGGCCGCTGCGCAGGGAGGCTGCTGCCTCGAAGCCGAGGCGCTGGGTGATGCCGGCGTTGCGAAAGTAGCCGGTGCCGATGCGCGAGCCGGCCACAAAGAGGATGTCGTCGTAGTTGCGCGAGGCGAAGCCGGCCAGCGATGCCCGCAGGCGCTGATCGCCGATGCGCCCGCGGCCGCGCAAGCCCAGCTCCACGCTGCGGTTGACCACCTGATGCAGGGGCGGGTCGGCCAGGAAGGCGTTGGGCACGCGGCAGGGTTCGTCCGGGTCGGCGCAGGCGAGCTCGGCCGCCGAGGGCGTGCGGCTGCCCTCGCTGTAGCTGGCGTAGAGCACGTTGGAAAGGGGGCCGCCCAGCACGTAGGCGAGGCCGGCGGCCGGGTTCAGACGGCGGTAGCCGTGTTCGCCGTCGAGGGCGCTGCCGAGGCGGTCGCGCAGCGTGATCTTGGTGAGGTTCAGGCGCGCGGCCACGGTCAGGTGCAGCCGCGGCGTCAGGCTGAGGGTGTCGGTGAGGTAGAAGCCCAGGTGGCGGTTTTGGGTGTCGAGCTCGGTGCGGCTTGCGCCGTCGGCCAGGAAAATGCCGCTGCCGTCGACGGCGCGGTCCTGGCGCAGGCGTCCGACTTCGGAGCTTTGGTGGAAGTCGACGCTGGCGGCATCGAGGCTGCTGCCCACGCTCAGTTGATTGTCGCGGCCGTCGAGGTCGCGGCGGAGGGTGAGCTGCAGGGAAGCGCCGTAGGAGCGGCTGCCGGTGGAGGTGCGGTTGATGGCGGCGTCGCCGCCGGCCGCGGCGGGCACCGGATTGCCGCGCACGTCGAGCACGGGTTCGGGCGGGTCGTCCGGGCCCCCGCCGCCACCGTCTTCTTCGTCATCGTCGTCGAGTTCGCACAGGCCGCTGCCGTCGGGACAGGGCGCGAGCTCGGCCTCGTCGCCGTTGAGCGTGGCACGGCCCAAAAGCCGCACGTAGACATTGCTCTGCAGCGACAGGGTGGGGCTCAGCTCGACGTTGGCCTGGCTCGCCAAAAGCACCAGGCCGTTGTCGGTGATGTCGGGATAGGTAAAAACCGCTCCGCGATCGCGCTCCAGCTGCTGCACGGGCGCCGGGCCGTTGCCGCGCAGGGAGGTGGCCGCCAGCGTCAGGTTCAGTGCCAGCTCGTGGTCGTCGCGGCGGCGCCGCAGGTCGGCGTAGAGGCGGTGGCCCTGGGAGTGGGAGTGATCGCGAAAGCCGTCTTCCCGGAAGCTATCGATGGCTTCGTAGAGGGCGAAATCGTCGTAGCGCTGGCCGTACTCGGCGCTGGCGCGCAGGCGCCCGAAGGAGCCGCCGAGGGCGCCCAGGCGCAGGCCGCGAAAGCCGTAGCCGTCCTTCATGCGCAAGGCCAGGCTGCCGCCCAGGCTGTTGAGGCCGTAGGCCGGGTTGGGGCCGGGGATCAGCTGGGCCTCGGCGATCGACAGCTCCGGGATGGTGTCCCACTGCACCACGTCGCCGAAGGGCTCGTTGATGCGCGTTCCGTTTTGGTAGATGGCCAGGCCCTGGGGGGTGCCGAGCAGGGGTGAGGCGCTGAAGCCGCGGAAGCTCACGTCGGGCTGCAGCGGATTGTTCTGGACCGCGTTGACCTGCACCGAGCCGAGTTCCTGCTGCAGGGTGTCGTCGAGGCCGAGGCGGGAAGGGCGCCCCAGCTTTCGGCGTCCCACCACCTGGACGTTGGCCGGCAACTTGTCGGCGGCGACGCCGGCGCCCAGCACCGGGGTCACGTCGATGGTGGCCGTGGCGGAGTAGGGGTCGGCATCCGGGGCCGTGCTCTCGGCCTGCCCGGCGTCTTCAGTCTGCTGGGCGTTTGTCCCGGTGGGCGTGAGCAGGCCCGTCGCCAGCATGACCAAAACCAGCAACCGCGTCCGCCCCCGGGCCGGGGTGGCGCAGGGCGGGCAGCAGCCCCTCGGGCGCCAGGTTTCCGTAGCGGTGGAAGCGATGGGAAATGCTCTGTTCGTGCAGGTAGTGCAGCAGCTCGACGCGGCCGGCCAGCAGCACGGGCTCGGCGGCCACGTGTATCGATGCGGCCTCGGCGGCTGTCAAGAGCGCGGGCTCGGGCTCGCCCAGGATGCGCACGCGGGTGTAGCCGGAAAGTCGGGCGGCGCAGGTGGCTGCGTCCTCGATTTGAAGCTCAATGGTGTCCAGGCCCGCCGAGGGCAGCTCGGTCGCCGCCGTCGGAGTGACGCTGAGATCGAAGTCCACGCCCGCGCTGCGTGCAGCGACGCAGCTGAGGAGCAGCTCCAGGCGCGATGCGCCGGGGCCGGCCCGCAGCAGCATGGGATGGGCCGGCAGGTAGCGGAAGATATTGCGCTCGCCGACGACAGCGCTGGGGTCGTGATCGCAGGCGAAGTGCTGGGCCATGGCGCGTCCATAGCTGCAGGCGGCCAGACTCAGGCGCTCGCGCTCGGAGCGTTCGAGCTGGTCGCGCAGGGCGGTCAACAGCCCGGCCGCGCGGGGCTCGGGCGCTGCGCTCGCCTCGGGATCGACGCCCGCCGTGACGCGCGAGAGCTGCAACGCGTAGTTGGGACCGCCGGCCTTGGCGCCGGCCCCGAAGCAGGAGGCCTTGAGGCCGCCGAAGGGCTGGCGCCGCACGATGGCGCCGGTGATGTGGCGGTTGATGTAGAGGTTGCCGGCTCGCATGCGGGCGATGAAGCGCTGCTGCTCGCGTTCGTCCAGGCTGTGCAAGCCCGCGGTCAGGCCGTAGGGCGTGCCGTTGGCCAGGCGCAGGGCGTGATCCAGATCATCGGCGCGCATCACACCCAGCAGCGGGCCGAAGAGTTCTTCCCGGTGGGTGAAGCTGCCCTCGCGCACATCGAGCTTGATGCCGGGACTCCACAGCCGCGGATTGTCGGCGTCGGGCCGCGGTTGCAGCAGCCAGCGTTCCCCCGGCTCGAGCGTGGTCAGGGCGCGCAGCAAGGGATCGCGGGGCGGGTGGATCAGGGGCGTGACCACGCTGCGGGGATCCCAGGCCGGACCCACCGGCAGGCTCGCTGCGGCATCGGCCAGGGTCTGCATGAAGCCCGCGTCGTCGTAGACCTCGGCCTCGCAGATGAGCAGGCTGCAGGCGCTGCACTTCTGTCCGGCGTGGCCGAAGGCGGAAGCGACAGCGTCCTGGATGGCGGCGTCGCGATCGGCAAAGGCGCTGACGATGAGCGCGTTTTTGCCGCCGGTTTCGGCCGAGAGATCGAGGCCCGGGCGCAGGCGATGGAAGAGCCGGGCGGTGTCGCTGGCGCCTGTGAGCACCACCTGTGCCACGCGCGCGTCTTCGATCAGCGCGCTGCCCTGTTCGTCGTCGCAGAGCAGGAGCTGTAGCGCGTCTTTGGGAATGCCCGCCTCCCAGCAGACCTCGGCCAAGCGCTCGGCCACCAGCGCGGTCTCCAGCGCCGGCTTCAGGATCACGGCGTTGCCGGCCATCAGCGCCGCCAGGGTTCCGCCGGCGGGGATCGCCAGGGGGAAGTTCCAGGGCGGAGTGACCAGGGTCACGCCCTTGGGTGTGGTCTCAAACTCAGGGTCATGTTGAAGTTCCAGGAAGCTGTGGGCGTAGTAGCGGGCGAAGTCGATGGCTTCGGAGACCTCGGGGTCGCCCTGCTGCACGCGCTTGCCCGCATCCAGGGTCATGGCGGCCAGCAGCCGCCCCCGATGCTTGCCCAGGCCCTGGGCCACGGCGGCCAGCAGGGCCGCCCGTTGCTCGGCGGGGCGCTGGGCCCAGCGCTTCGATGCGTCGACGGCGCTGGCGAGGGCGCGCTGGATGTCCTCGGCGCCCGCGAGCACGACGCGGTAGGGCAGCGCCTGCGGACGCGAGGGGTCGAAGCCGTCGTGCAGCTGTCGGCCGGCCTCCGGGCGATCGCAGCGTTGCCCGGCGATCACCGAGGCCACCGTCTCCTCGCGGAGCGCCGCGGCGGCTTCGAGATGGACGCCGATCCAGGCGCGATTTGCCGCCAGCGAGAAATCCGTGTCGCTTGCGTTGGCGAAGGCGTCGGGCTCAGCGCTGGCGCCCTGCGTTTCTTCCCGGCCCCGATCCTGCTGCCGGTGCGGCATCTCGGAAACGCGGCTGCGTTCGGCGACGGCGCGTTCGAAGCGTGCTTGCTCGGTGCGGAAGCGGGCGTCGCCCGGCTGCATCTGGAAGCTGTTGTGCAGGAAATTCTCCGGCGCCGTGTTCTCGTCCAGGCGCCGCATCAGATAGGCGATGGCGGTTTGCATCGAGTCGGCGCTGACCACTGGCGCGTAGACCAGGGTCTCGCCGGCCACCGCCTGCACCACGCGTTGCACGTGGTTGGACATGCCCTCGAGTAGCTCGAAGCTCACCTCGGCCTCACTGCCGTGGCAGGCGCGCAGCACCATGGCGAAGGCCAGGTCGAAGAGGTTGTGGCTGGCCACGCCCAGCTGCACCGCCCGGGCGTGCTCAGGCTGGCAGCCATACTCGACCATCTTCTTGAAGCTGGCGTCGACCTCGGCCTTGCTCGCGAAGATGGGGGGCGCCCAACCGTGCACCGATGCGTCGGCGGTCTCTGTCAGCAGGTTTGCGCCCTTGACGATGCGCACGCGGATGGGCGCGCCGCCGCGCTCGCGCCGCCCTTGCGCCCACTCGGTCAGCTCCCGCTGCAGCGGCGCCGAGTCCGGCAGGTAGGCCTGCAGCGCCAAACCCGCGGTCAAGGGCAAGAGATCGGGCTGCTCCAGCGTGCGGCGAAAGGCCTCCAACGTCAGCTGGAGATCGTGGTAAGCCTCCATGTCCAGGTTGACCAACTTGGGCTGCTGGCTGCCGTCGGATCGCACGTAGGGGTGCGCGAGGGCCAGTCGATAGAGCCCCCCCAGGCGTTCGACCAGGCGCTCGAGGGTCGGCTCCCAGGCCAGGAGGTCCAGCTGGCTGAAGACCGAGGAGACCTTCACCGAGATCGACTCCACGTCGGGGCGCTCGAGCAAGCGCCGGTAGTGATTGAGGCGGTCTGCGGCTTCCCGCTCGCCCAGCACGGCCTCGCCCAGGTAGTTCAGGTTCACGCGCACGCCCTGGCTGCGGCGGGCCGCAAGGTGGGCCGAAAGCGGGGCCTCTTCGGCCGCCAGCACCACCTGGGCGCTCTCGCTGCGCAGGCGCGCGAGCAGGCCCTCGGTGGCCCGCTGGGGCGCGAAGGGACCGGCGTGCAGCAGCGTCTTCATCTGAAAGCGCGCCAGCCCCGGCAGGTAGCCCGGGATGCCCAGCTTGCGGATCAGATTGCGCGCGGCGTCGACCACGCGCGCGGGCTCGGCGCTGCGGTAGACGCGATCGGTCAGCAGCGTGGTGAAGCGCTGGCCCGCCTCGTCATCCATCATGCGCGACAGCTGGGCCATCTGGCGCGCTTCCTGGGGGCGTCGATCGGCCAGGGCCGCAGCGAGCAGCAGCTCGGCCAGCCCGACGCTGCTGCGCGTCAGTTCTTTGTCATCGAGGGCGCGGCCGGCGACGGCGTCCAAGAGGGCACGCGCACGCTCGATAAACTGCTCCGCGCTGACACGGTCGCCCATGGATGCTCAAGCGTAGCATCGGGCGTCCGTTGTCGGAGAGGGTGGTTGTTCAGTCCCTTGACCGGGCGTGCCCGCGACCACATCTTGATCCAAACGGCTCGCCGCTCCCCAAAGGCCCGTCACCCCCATGACCTTCGAGCTCGACGCCACCCACAGAAGCATTCGAGACACCGCCCGCGCCTTCGCCCGCGATCGCATCGCACCCCAGGCCCGGGCCGCCGACGCCGAAGAGCGTTTTCCGAGCGAATTGATCCCCGAGCTGGGGGATCTGGGCTTTTTGGGCATCAACATCGATCCGGCCTACGGCGGCACCGGTCTCGACACCCTGGCCTACGCGATCATCGTGGAGGAGATCTCGCGCGCCGACGGCTCCATGGGCCTGACCGTCGCCTCGCATAACGGCCTGGGCTCCTCCCACATCGCGCGCTTTGGCAGTGAGGACCTGCGAAAGCGCTATCTGCCGCGCCTGGCCACGGGCGAAATCCTGGGCGCCTGGGCGCTGACCGAGCCGGGCTCCGGCTCGGACTCGGCGGCCCTCAAGACGCGCGCCAAGCGGGAAGGGCAGGGCTGGCGGCTCGACGGTCGCAAGAACTTCATCACCCAGGGCAGCGTGGGCGGCGTATGCGTGGTTCTGGCCAGCACGGATCTGGCCAAGCGCCACCGCGGCATCACGGCCTTCGCCGTCGAACCCGGCACCCCCGGCTTCTCGGCCCACAAGCTCACGGGCAAGATGGGCTGTCGCGCCAGCGACACCGCCGAACTGGTGCTCGACGGCGTGCACCTGGACGACAGCCAGCGCGTCGGCGACGAGGGCTCGGGCTTCATCGACGCCATGGGCATCCTCGACAAGGGCCGCATCAGCATCGCCGCGATGGCCTTGGGCCTTGGCGAAGCGGCGCTCGAGGCGGCCGTGGGCTACGCCGGCGAGCGCCGCCAGTTCGGCAAAGCCATCGGCGACTTCCAGGCCATCCAGTGGATGCTCGCCGATTCGCGCACTGAGCTGGACGCCGCGCGGCTGCTCATCATGCGCGCCGCGGCCCTGGCCGACGCCGCAAAGCCCTTTGGCCAGGAGGCGGCCATGGCCAAGCTCTTCGCCTCCGAAGCGGCCTCCCGCGTCTGCGACCGGGCGCTGCAGATCCACGGCGGCTATGGCTACCTGAGCGACTTCCCGGTCGAACGCCACGTGCGCGACGTGCGCCTCACGCGCATCGGCGAGGGCACCAGCGAAGTTCAGCGCATGGTGATCGCCCGCGGCATGCTGCGACGCTGAAGCCATCGGCAGTCAGCGGCGTTTCTTGGGCTTGCTGCGTTTCTTGCTTCGTTTCTTCTTCTTGGGGCCGAGCTTCAGCACCTCGGCGCGCACCTGGATCACGCCGCGATCGAGCATGTCGAGATCGCTGGCAGCGGCGCGCGAGAGGTCGAGGATGCGCTTGCGTCTGCGGAAGGGACCGCGGTCGTTGATGCGCACCAGGGTGTGCTGACCGGTGTCGCGGCGGATCACGCGCACGATGGAGCCGAAGGGCAGGTCGCGGCTGGCCGCGGTGCGCCGTCGCGGATCGTAGCGCTCGCCGTTGGCCGTGTGGTTGCCCGCCAGGGAGTCGGCGTAGTAGCTGGCCTCGCCCTCAAGCACCACGACCGGCTTGGCGCCTTTGAAGTCGCCGGCGTCGGGATCGCCTTCGGGCGAAATGTAGGCGCCCTGGGTACGCATGAAGGGGGCGCCGCCGCAGCTGAGCAGGGCCGCGGCCAACAGCATCGGCGGGCACGCGCGAAAAGCCGCCCAGCGTCTCGGCCTCACAAGAACGTCCATCAGCCGCCCTCCGGCACAGGCTTGCCGTGGCCCGGTACCATCAGCATCGAGCGAAAGGCCTGGTACTCGAAGCGATCGCTGTGCTCCTCGTTGTGGCAGCCCACGCAGGTCGTTTCGGGTACTTCACGGCGCACCAGGCCCGCCGCTTTGGGGTCTGCAATATGCTGGCTCGCCGGACCGTGGCAGCTCTCGCAGCCCACGTTGCGCAGGCCCTCGTTTTGCACCACTGCGGCGCCGCCGGGCTTGCCGTAGCCGGTGACGTGGCAGGCCACACACTCCAGGTTGAATTGCTTGTTGCGCGCTTCGAGGGTCGCGTAGGCGCGACCGTGTGGGTGCGCCTTCCACCAGCCGAGGGCCGGTTGATGGCAGCGTCCGCAGGCCTCGCTGCCGGCGTAGCCCGCCGAGCCGGGCGGCACGGGGGATGGTGCGATCGCGGCCAGGGCCTGGCGGTTGTGGGCGTTGACGCGGGCATCGTGGGCGTCGAGCAGCTCAGCCACCGCCTTGCTGGGCTCCACCTTGGGATCGATCTCGATGCTGCGGGCCGAAAAGTAGTTGCCAGCCGGCGGGGCGCTCGGGTCCTGGTCCTTCTTGAGCTCGTCGCGCATGGCCTTGAGGCGTACCCGCTGGCGTTCGAGTTCGGCCGCATCGACGTCGCTCTTCTGCGCCCAGGCGTCGATGCGCTGCTGCAGCTCGCCTGTGCTTCGCTCCAGGTTTTCGCGGCGGGCGGTGCGCGACCAGGCGCTGTGATCGACGAAGGGGCCGTGCTCGGTACCGCGCCAGTGCAGGTCCACGGCGATCAGGGCCTCGCCGTGACGCCCGGCGCGCAGCAGCGTGCTCGAGCCGACGGCTTCGGGCACGGCCAGCTCGGACCCCGCCACGCCGCCGTGGATCACGAAGTCCACCTCGGCGACGCCATCGGCGATGCGGCGGGCCTGGCGCAGACCGCCGCTGACCATGGCCACCACCACCTGGGCCCCCTCGCGCTTCAGCTCGGAGGCGAGCGTGCGTGCCGGCCCGCGCAAATCGACGGGATTGGGCGCCGCTTCGTCGCTGACCAGTCCGAAGATCCCGATGCGCAAGCCGCCGCGTTCCAGGATGCGGCGATCGGCATCGGCCTCCCCCGGCTGCGCGCCCGGACCGGCGCCGAGCAGCTGGGCGCCGGCGCGTTGGCTGAGGGCGACCAGCGCTTCGCGATCGGAGTTCAGCTCTTCGGCCGCCGGTGCGATCGCATACAGGCCCATGCGCGAAAGGGCCTCGGCCAGCGTCTGGGCGCCTGCGCGCCGCTGGGCCGCGTCGGCCTCGGCGAGGGCCTTCGCAGCGGCCTCGGCGTGCTCGTCAGCACCGGCATGGGCGCCGCGGGCCGAAAAGAGCTGACCCACGCTCAGCAGCAGCTGGGGCGTACCGTCGGCGGCCAGGCGCTCGATGGCCCCGGCGGCGCGATCGATACCGCCCAGGGGCCGGGTCTGGCAGCCGCAGGGCTCGAGCGTGCCCTCCAAGTCGTTCAGCAGAATCAGCCGCAAAACCGGCTTGGCCGGCTCCGGACGGCGCGCCGTGGGCGGGCGCTCCGCATCCCCACAGGCCCAAAGCCCTGCGACCACGAACACGGGCCACAGCGACGCCATCGGTTTCCGCAGCATGCCCCGTGCATACACCAGTGGCCCGGGCTGATGCCAATCGATGACGCCCTGGCGGGGGCTGCCGGGTTCGGGCCTGCCAGGAGTGTCGACTGTGTCGACCCAGCCTACCGCGGCAACAGCGCGCCGACCTTGCCCGCCAGCGTGGCCATGTTGAAGGGCTTTGCCAGAAAGTCCTTGGCGCCAGCGTCGAGCATGGCCTGGACTTGGCCGTCGCGGCTGTAGCCGGACATGACGATCACCTGCACGCTGGGGTCCACCTGCCGCATCGTTTCGAGGGTGTCCATGGCCGACGTCCCCGGAATGACGAGGTCGAGCAATACGAGGTCGACCGAGCCGCGCAGCTCGCGGAAGACCTGGATCGCGCTGTCGCCGTCGGCGACTGCGGTGACGCGGCAGCCCAAATCCTGAAGCATCTGTGAGCTGACCACGCGCAGGGCAGGCTCGTCTTCGACCACCAGGATGTGACCGTGCAGGCGCAGGCTCGCCGGTTCGTCGCCGTCGGCTAGGGCGGCCACCCCCGAGCGCGACGTCGGCAGGTAGAGCACGAAGCGCGTTCCGCGGCCGACCTCGCTTTCGATCGCGATCGCACCCTTGTGGTTTTTCACCGTGCCATAGACGGCCGAAAGGCCAAGGCCAGTGCCGCTGCCGACGTCCTTGGTGGTGAAGAAGGGCTCGAAGACCCGTTGCTGCAATTCGCGGTCCATGCCGACGCCGGTGTCGCGCACGCTCAGCTCGACATAGGAGCCGGCGGGCAAGCCCAGGGCCCGTGCCTGTTCGGTCGAGGCTCCGATGTCGACGTTCGCCGTGCTCAACGTCAGCGTACCGCCGTGGGGCATCGCGTCGCGCGCGTTGAGAGCGAGGTTGAGCAGCGCGTTTTGGAGCTGTGAGGGGTCGCCCAGGGTCCAGGCCCGGCTCGCATTCAGCTCGGTCTCGATGCGGATGTTTTTGGCCAGGCTGCGCGAGAGCACCAGCACTTCGTCCTCGAGCAAGCGATGCAGGTCGATCGGCTCGATGCGAAACTTGCCGCGGCGCGAGAACGCCAGCAGCTGTGAGGTGAGATCGGCGGCAACCTGGGCTACCTTGCCGAGCTCGCGGACGAACTTCATCGCTCTGGCATTGTCGGTGACGGTGCGTCCCAGCAACTCGGAGTAGCCCATGATGCTCGCCAACTGATTGTTGAAGTCGTGGGCGATGCCTCCGGCCAGCTGGCCGATGGCTTCCATCTTTTCGGCCTGGCGCAGCCGCAGCTCCAGTTCCTTGCGCTCGCCGATGTCGCGCACGAAGGCGCAGCTGTACTCCTCGCCGTCGAAGTCGACGAAGTGGGCGCGCACCTCCACGTCCAGAATGCGCCCGTCCTTGTGGCGATGGCGGGCCTCGAAGGTGCGGTGGCCCTCGGCCTTGAGCAGCCCCCAGATGGCGGGCCAGGTGTCGTCGCTGAGGTCCACGTTGAACTCGTGGATCTTGAGCCGCTGCAGCTCCTCGCTGCTGTAGCCCATCAGCGCGCAAGCGGCCTCGTTGACGTGAATGATGCTGGCGTCCTGGTTCATCCAGTAGGCGGCATCGGTGAGGTGCTCGAAGGCGAAGCGCGTGAAGCGATCGAGCCCCTGCAGCTCCAGGGCGTGCACACGCGCCCTGAGCATCTCGACCTCCCGGCGCAACGCCTCGTTTTCGTCGCTTGTCACCCTGCGCTGCTGTCCGGCGCGTCCGCTCCGCCCGGATGTGTAGCCTAGAGCACCAACCGGTTTGAAACCACCACAACTTCGCGGGTCCAGCGGGCCCGGCGCACCGCTACGGCGCCTCGAAGTAGCTCGGGCTACGCCTGCGGCACCGTAACGGCCCGCTGCCCCCGCTCTCCCGCGCGAATTTGCGGCGATTTCAAACCGGTTGCTGCTCTAGCTGTGCTCGGTCTGCAGCGACCCTTGCTGGGCCGAGATCGCGGCCTGCAATTACTGACGGTATGCGGCGGCGGCTCTGACTTGACGGGTTCGCAGGCCAGGGGTAGGTTTCGCAACCCCAAAACTGCTTCCGCTGGCCGCCTTGGCCGCACCCCAATCCAGCCCCTCCAACAGAGGACTCGCCGCAGTCATGGTAAAGATTCGCCTCGCGCGCCACGGCGCGAAAAAGAACCCCTACTATCACGTGGTCGTCGCCGACGCCCAAAGCCCGCGCGATGGCCGCTTCATCGAGCAGGTGGGCATTTACGACCCGGCCAAGCCCATGGCCGAAGCGAAGATCGACCACGCTCGCATCGCCTATTGGACCGACCAGGGTGCCAAGATCACCGAGTCGCTGCGCAAGGTGATCCGCGAGCAGGCCAAGGCCGCCGCGGCCGCGGGCTGAGCCCCGCCCGCGAACTGCATGGCCGAGCGAATCCGAGTCAACCATGGACGATCTGGCTGATCTGATCTCATTCATCGCCAAGGCCCTTGTCGACGATCCCGACGCGGTCGAGGTCGTGGCGGTGGAAGGCGATCGAGCCACCATCCTCGAGCTCACCGTTGGCGATGGTGACCTGGGCAAGGTGATCGGCAAGGAAGGGCGGACCGCGCGCGCCATGCGCACGCTGCTGTCAGCCACCTGCGCGCGCCGTTCCGAGCGCGCCGTGCTCGAGATCCTCGAGTAGGGCGCGTGCGCGGCGAAGAGCTGTTGCCGCTGGCCGCGGTCACTGGCGCCCACGGTCTCTCCGGCGAGCTGCGTCTGAAGCTCTTCAATCCGGAATCCGAGCTGCTGCAGTCGCTGACCCACGTCAGCGTGATGCGCCCGGACGCAGAAGGATCGCCACGGCGCATCGAGATCGAGTCGATCCGGCGCCACAAGGGCAGTCTGCTGCTGCGGCTTTCGGGCTGCCGCGATCGCGACGCGGCCCTGGCCCTGCGCGGCTGTCAGCTGTGCGTGCGGCGCGACGAGCTGCCCGAGCTGGAGCCCGGTGAGTACTACTTGGTGGACCTGGTGGGGCTTGAGGCTCGCACGCCAGCGGGGGAGCTGGTTGGGCATATCGAAGAGGTGCTGGAATACCCCAGCGCCCAGGCCGTGCGCGTGCGGACCGTCGAGGGCGAGCTGGAGATCCCGAACCTGCCCCCCTACGTGGTCGAGGTGCAGCTGGATCAGGGTCGGATCATCGTCGATGCCCTGGACGAGCTGCCGCGATGAGCGATGCCCCTGCCCAACGCTTCGAGGTGCTCAGCCTCTTTCCTGAACTCTTCGACGACTTCGCCAAGGTGGGCCTGATGGGCAAGGCCTGCGCCAACGGGCTAATCCGAATCGATACCAAGAACCCGCGCGACTTCACGACAGACCGCCATCGTAGCGTAGACGATACGCCCTATGGTGGAGGCAGCGGGATGGTGATGCGTCCTGATCCGCTGGTGGCGGCCATGGAGGACTTCGATCGCGAGGCCGCTGGGCGCGGTGAACCACGGGCCCACCGCGTGCTGCTAACGCCCCAGGGACGGGTCTTCGACCAGGGGTGCGCGCTCGATTTCGCCGAAAAGCCTGCGATCATGCTGATCTGTGGGCGCTACGAGGGCATCGACGAGCGCGCCTGCGCGCTGGCCGACGAGCAGCTGTCGCTGGGGGATTTCGTGCTCAACGGTGGTGAGGTGGCGGCCCTGGCTGTGATCGAATCAGTGTCACGGTTGATTCCCGGCGTATTGGGCAACGCCGAGTCGCTGCGGGTGGAATCCCACGAAGCGGGGCTGTTGGAGCATCCCCAGTACACGCGGCCGCGGGTATTCCGGGGCGCCGAGGTGCCCGCGGTATTGCTCTCGGGCGATCACGGCGCCATCGAGCGCTGGCGGCGGCAGCAGGCCCTCCTGCGCACCCGGGCGCGGCGCCCCGAGCTATTTGCCTCGCTCCAGCTCGACGCCGGCGATCGCGCTCTACTCGAGGGAGCGGAACAGGCCGAGGAAGCGTGATGCGGGCCATCTACTGCGCGTTATTGCACCACCCGGTCAAAGACCGCGCCGGCGACACCGTCACCACGGCGGTCACCACCCTCGACGTCCACGACATCGCGCGCAGCGCCCGCACCTACGCCCTGCGCGGCTACTTCGTGGTCAGCCCCATCGAGGCCCAGCACGCCCTCATCGGACGCATCCTGGAGCACTGGGAGTCGGGGGCGGGACGCCGCCGCATGCCCGAGCGGGGTCAAGCCTTGGCGATCTGCCGCCCCCTGCACAGCCTGGAAGACGTCTGCGGCTGGGTCCGAGAGCAAGAGGGGCAGACCCCCGAGCTTTGGGCCACGGCTGCGCGCCCACCGGTGGGCAAGACCCTGGTCGGCTTCGAAGACGGCAGAGGGCGTCTGGCACTCGACGGACCGCCCGTGGTGCTGCTTTTCGGCACCGGCCACGGCTTGGCCGACGACCTGCTGCGCGCTGCCGACGTCCTGCTCTCGCCCATCGCGGGCCGCGACGGCTACAACCACCTCTCGGTGCGCTCGGCGGCGGCCATCGTCTTCGATCGGCTGTTGGGCGCGTAGATTGTTCCCATTCCGGCAAGGGCACGCGCCCCTTGCGCTGCCGAAAAAACGTCCTGGCAGCTTTCGACGGCTGCTACGCTGTGCCCGATGCGGAGGCGGCACCACTGGTTGGCAGCGATCGGCTTTGGCATCTGCGGCGTCGGGCTGCGGGCGCTGCTCGGCGGCGAGGCCGGAGCTGACTGGGCCGCTCCGATCTTTGCCTTTGCGATCGTCGAAGCGGGCTTCGGCCTGTACTCGATGTGGCGGGAGCGACCCGGCGCGAGTGCCGCCGACGGCCAGGCTTGAAGGGCGGACCCAGCTCTTCGGCCGCGCCGGCCGGTGGGTTCCGTCCCCATCGACGACGGTCTACGCTTTGGTTGCCCAGGATGCAGGCGCCGGGCGCACACTCGATTGACGCCTTTGGGGGGCCATGCTAGACGCCCTCTCCCACTTCGCCGGCCAGGGCCGGCCACCTCGAGTTCGGAGATGACGATGGGCCGTTTTGCACCGCAGATCGAAGCACTTGCCCAGGGCCAGGCGCGGGAGCTGCCGGATTTCCGGGTCGGCGACACCGTCCGGGTGCACTACCGCATCACCGAGGGCGAAAAAGAGCGCATCCAGGTCTTTCAGGGTGTGGTCATCCGCAAGTCCGGCGGCGGCATCGGCAAGACCTTCGCCGTGCGCAAGCGCTCCAGCGGCTTCGGCGTCGAACGTATTTTTTCCTACCACTCGCCGCGCATCGAGAAGCTGGAGATCTCCAGCCGCGCCAAGGTACGCCGCGCGCGCCTCTACTATCTGCGAGAGCTCTCCGGCAAGGCCGCCCGCCTGAAGGAAGTTCGCGAGGGTAAGGGCCGCAAGGCGTAGTCTTGAGGCTGGGCCGTAGCCCCGGTTTTAGCGCTTTTCGCATCACACCCGAATTTTCCGGGAACCTGGTGCTAGAGCGGCGATCGGTTTGAAACCACCGCAACTTCGCGGGCTTAGCGGGCCCAGTGCACCGCTACGGCACCTCGAAGTAGCTCGGCTACGACTTCGGCACCGTAACGGCGCCCTGAACCCGCTCTCCCCCGCGAATTTACGGCGATTTCAAACCGGTCGCCGCTATAGTTCCGGTGTCTGCTGGAGGTGGCGCGAGGATTCGATCTGCCCTCCGGGCTCCCGACTCGGCCGTCTGAGGGCTCGGGCGCCCGCGTGATTCCCCTGCGCCCCCGGGCTCATCTCGAGTCGCCCCGACCACCCCTGCCCGAGGTGCCGGTGTGGCTGGTCATAACCTCGCTGCTGCTCTCGCTGGCGATTTACGCGGCGCTCTGGGGCCCGCTCTTCGGCCTGGCCCTGATCGGCGGCATGTACGCGCATGAGCTGGGGCACGTGCTGGCCATGCGGCGACGGGGGCTGCGCACGGGGCCGCCGATCTTCGTGCCCTTCGTGGGCGCTGTGGTGCCGATCCGGGACCGCCCGAGGACCGCGCGCGATGAGATCGCCGTGGCGCTCTGGGGCCCGCTTGCGGGGCTGGCCGTGGCCCTGGTCTGCGGCCTGCTCTACCTGCTCGGCGGCAGTCCGACGCTGGGGCTTTTGGCGTTGCTGCTGGGGGCGCTGAATCTGGTGGATCTGTTGCCGGTGGGTCCGCTGGATGGGGGGCGCATCCGCCGGGCACTCGGGCGCAGATCGTCTTGAGGGCACCGCCCGTTGGCGGGTCCGTGGGGGAGGCGCCCTGAAACCTGAAACGCGCTACTGCAGCACGGGCAGCAGCTGGTTGAGCGAGCCGCTCTTGTAGCCGGCCAGATCCAACGTCACGAAGGTGAAACCCTGGGCGCGGCCGGCCTCGAGGATCGCCTCGCGCGCGTCGAAGGCCCGGGCCAGATCCTCGCGTGGCACCTCGATGCGCGCGAGCTCGCCGTGGTGGCGTACGCGCACCTGGCGCAGGCCCAGGGACAGCAGGGCATCTTCCAGGCGTTCGACCTGGGAGAGGCGCTCGGGGGTGACGCCGGTGCCGTAGGGGATGCGCGAGCTGAGGCAGGCCGCTGCGGGCTTGTCCCAGAAGGAGAGGCCCAGCTGCTGGGCCAGGGCCCGTACCTCGTCCTTGTGCAGGCCCGCTTCCAGCAGCGGGCTGCGCACGCTGGCTTCGGTCGCGGCGTCCAGGCCCGGGCGGTAGTCGCCCAGGTCGTCCAGGTTGGTGCCGTTGGCCACGTGCTCGAGGCCCAGCTCGCGGCTGCGGCGGGCGGTGATGCGGTAGAGTTCGGACTTGCAGTGGAAGCAGCGATTGTCGGGGTTTTCCGCGTAGCGCGGGTCGTGGATCTCGCGGCTTTCGACCAACTCGTGGCGGGCGCCAAGCTCGCTGGCGATGCGGGTTGCGTCGCGGCGCTCGCGTTCGGGCAGCGAGGGGCTGATGGCCGTCAAGCCCACGGCCCGCTCTCCCAGCTCCTGCTGGGCCATGGCCAGCACGAAGGCGCTGTCGAGGCCGCCGCTGTAGGCGACCAGCACCGAGCCCATCTCGCGCAGGATCGCGCGCAGGGAGGCGAGCTTGGTTTGCAGCTCGGCGCCGTGGTCTCGGTCGTGGGGCGCTGGGGTCGGGCTTTCGGGCATGGCGTGGGCCGAGGGGGATCGATGGCAGATGCCGGCGCGTCGGGCAAGGCGTTGTTGGGGCTTGGGGCTATCTGCAGCCAGGCGGTCCGGGTGTAAAGGGAAAGAGAGGGGCGAGTGGTGCGTCTGCGCGCACTTCGAGCGCTGACTGCGCTCAGGAACCCGGAGCGGAAGGTCCCATGGCGGAAATCGCCGCGTCCTGCGGGGCGCTGTCGGGGGCGATCGGGATCGCCAGGCCCCCTAGCAACAGCAGGGCCATGGGCACGAAGGCCGCCCACAGCCCAAAGCTGTCGCCCAGCCAGCCCGCCAGGGGCAACACCACCGCCAGCGTGACGGTGCGCGCCAGGCTTTCGAGCGAGAGCGTGGTGGCGCGCTGGGGCTTGTCCATGGCTTCGTTGAAGCTGGCGACGAAGACGGGGCGCCGGGCGTTTTGCATGAGCGATAGCAAGACCGCCAGGGCGATGCCCAGCCAGGCCAGCTCGAAGTGGCTCAGGGCGCAGATGCCCACGACACCCACCAGCGCGCCGCGGTAGGCCAGGGTCAGCGCGCGCGTGCGGTTGCCGCTTCTGCGCTCGAAGCCGACGGCCAGCCGCGCGCCGCTGAAACCGATGATGTCCTGCGTCAGCTCGACGGCCCCCACGGCGATCGCGCCGAGGCCCATGAGCGGAAGTCCGGCGCCCGCCAGGGCCTGCTTGATCAGGGGCTGGATGTAGACCTTGCGCACGAGCTTTAGCTGGCTTTCGAAGAGGGTCGACTGCAGGCCCAGGTGCAGCACTTGGCGATCGCGGGTGAGCTGGCGCACGCGCTGGCCAAAGGACAGTCGGGGTAGGGCGCTGCCTTGGTCGCGCTGCTGCTCTCCCTCGAGGGCCGCCGGGTAGCTCAGCATCAGGATAAAGCCGCCCAGGGCTGCGAGCGCCGAGGCCTGAAATAGCAGCGGATAACTATGAGTGGAATACAGCATCACGCCGCCACCCAGGGCTGCGGCGCCCGAAGCGAGCCGCGAGTAGGAGCGGGTCAGGCCGATCAACTCGGTGGTGCGGTGGCTCTCGCCGCGGCCGTCGAGGTAGTCGAGGATGATCGCCTTGTGGCTGCCGGTGCGCAGGGCCTCGCCGAGCCCGAATGTCGCGAGCGCCAGGGCCAGGCCCAGGTATTGGTCTTTCCCCAGGCCGGCGTAGGTGAAGAACGCGGCCGCGTAGGCCAAAAAGCAACCGGCCAATGACTTGCGGCGCCCGAAGCGATCGGCGGCGACGCCCAGGGGCACCTCCAGTGTGGAGGTCATCAGGTGTTGGGCGCCCAGGGCGCTGCCGATGGCGGTCAGCGAATAGCCCAGGTCGAGCAGGAAGAGCACCAGGAAGGGATCGGCGAAGCGCAGGTTCTTGAGAACGCCGTAGAGGCAGAAGCGAACGATCATGGCCGCCGCCGTCGCTCAGAGATTGGGGATGAAGGGACTGCGTCCGGTGCTCGGCGTCTCGTAGTCATCGTGCTCGCCGTCGCGCAGGCGCAGCTGCCAGGTGGTTTTGTGCTTCATGGCACGGCCCTTGAGGGTCACGCCGCGCACCACCAGGCTGGTCGGCAGCCGCATCTCGATGGCCTGGGACGGGCAGACTTTCACGCAGGCGGCGCAGTCCCAGCACTCGCGGTTGTCGACGATGGCGGCCTTGTCATTGGGTTTGATGAACATCAGGTCGCCCGGACAGTCACGCACGCACATGGGCTCCTCGGCGGTGCCGCAGCGGTTGCAGGCTTCTTCGTCGACGCGGATGCCCATGTTTTACCGACTCGGTCGCGTGCTGCCGCGGCGGCGGATGACGGCACCGTCGGCCAGTTCGGGCAGCTGGACGTCGAGCTTGGTGCGCTGCACGGGGCGCTCGATCATCTGGATGGTGCCGTCCGGCTGGCGCGCGCTGTTGACGAAGACCATCCAGCGTCCGTCGTCGCGCTCTGGGTGGTCGAGGCGCTCCTGGTAACAATGCCAACGCGTTTCCTTGCGGTGATCCATGTGCTCGACCAGTACGCGGGCCACCTCGGCCCGGTCGAGCACGTCATGGCATTGCATGAGCTCGAAGGGCGTGGAGGCCGACAGGTGCGGTAGCTCGTCGTGCAGGCGCTCGAGGTGCAGCCGCGCCAGCGCCAGCTCGCCGCCGGAGTAGCCGTATTGCTGGCCGATGCCGCCGGCGTATTCGTCCATGACTTTCTGCAGCCGCTCTTCGAGTTCGCGCGCTGGAATCGAGCCTTCACCGGCGAGAGGTCTGAGGGCGCGCTGGCGTTCGCGTTCGATGTGCTCCGGCTCGGGATCGCCGCGGTCCTGGCCATCGCGGATCTGCTCGATGGCGTCGCGCACCGCCAACACGGCTTCGGCCCAGGCCCCCGAGGCGTACTTCTTGGGCATGCCCCCCGCCACGTCGCCCGCCGCCCACAGCCCTTCCAGGCTGGTGCGGCGGCGCTCGTCGATCCAGTAGCCGCTGAGGCCGTGACCGCCGACCACGTGGGGTTCGCCGCCGGCGATCTCCACCGGCGCCATGGCCCCGCCGTGTTCGGCGTAATAGGCCTCGTCGCGCATGATCATGGCGCTCGAGGGCGCCATCGAGAGATAGGCGGCGATGGTGCCGCGCAGCCGGCGCGGGTTGACGCCGCGCAGGTCCAGGTAGCAAGGCCCGCGTCCGGCGCGCTTTTCGAGCAGCGTGGCGTAGAGCCTGTCCTGGGTGGGCATGGAGCGGCCGCCGAGCTCGGCGTAGTGCTTGTCCAGGTAGGGTTCGCCCAGGGCGTTGATCTGGGGGGCGCCGAGCCACTGGGCGATCTCACCGGTGGGGGCCACCGCGTCCTTGATGCGCAGCGGGATGAAGCGGTACTCAAACGAGGTCATTTCAGCGCCAGCGCGAATGCCCATGGACAGGCCCGCGCCGGTGTTGAAGGGCGAGTACCACATGCGATGGGCCGCCACGCCGGGGTTGCTGGGGCGGTAGATGCCGGCGGCGCCACCGGTGCACAGGAGCACGGCGCCTGCGCGGATGACGTGAAAGCGACCGTCGCGCGTGCCGACGCCGCAGACGCCGACCACGCGACCGCTTTCGTCGAGCAAGAGTCCGGTGGCGTTGACGCGATTGAGTATGGCGGCGCCCGAGGCCTCGGCGCGTTTGCCGAGGATGGGCTTGAGGCGTTCGCCGAAGATCTTGATCGAGGCGCGGCCACGGCGCAGGGGCTGGCCCCGCTCGTCGCGTGGGATCGGCAGGCCCCAGGATTCCACCCGTCGCACCTGCTCGTTGAGTTCCGCTGCTAAACTTAGCGTCAAGTCATCGCGAACGATGCCGTGGGTATCGCGGATTACGTAGCGCAGGAAAGACTGCGGGCTTTCGCCGCGATGCAGGTAGGCGTTGATGGCGCTGATGCCGGCGGCCAGACAGCCGCTGCGGTAGACGTGCGCCTTCTCCATCACCAGCACGTCCAGGTCCGGGTCGCGCTCGCGAGCCTCGACCGCGGCCACGCAGCCGGCGGCGCCGCCGCCGACGATCAGCAGGTCGCACCGATGCTCGACCGTCTCGCCCATGGCTCAGTCGTGGTGCTGCAGTGTGGATTCGCGAAAATCGTTGCTGCCGGGCACGTGCACCCAGAGCTTGGTCTCTGCGAGGCGGCCTTCCATCACGCTGACTACGATGAAGGCACACGGCCACATCAACTGTCCGTCAGCTGCGAAAGTGGCGGCGTCTTCCTCGGAAAAATAGGCTCCGGCGTCGCAGTGCGAGTGGTAGATGACCTTGATGGGGCGGCCCTCGACTTCGCCTTTGTCGAAGGCCTTGGCGGCCTTGAGTTCGTTGATCTTGAAATATGTGCGCGAGGTGCGTGGAAAGGTCTCCGGGTCGAGGGCGTGATATTTATCGGCCTCGTTTTCGACGCGCACGCTTTGGTCGAGCTTTTCGGGCGCCTCGGCCGGGCCCGAGACGAAGCCGCAGCTCTCGCTCGGATAGCAGGCCAGGGCGTGTTCGTGGATTTCGGCGAGCACGTCCTTGGCGATGCTCAGCTCGCCGGCGATCCAGGGGTGGCTGTTACCACTCATAGTGTTTCTCCCAGCGCATGGGCGCGAAGTAGCGGTCGCCGCGGTCGCAGGCGATGGTCACCACGCAGCCGCGGCCGATGCGGCGCGCCACCTCGAGGGCGGCAAAGACGTTGGCGCCCGTGGAGTGGCCCACGTGCAGCCCTTCCTCCTCGGCCAGGCGGTCGGCCATATCCCAGCCGTCCTCGGTTGTGACGGTCATGTGTTCGTCGGGGCGCGCGGGGTCGTAGATTTCCGGCACCAGCGAACTGGGCATGTGCTTCATGCCTTCGAGGCCGTGCATGGCCTCGGCCGGCTGCATGGCGATGCAGGTGATCTTGCGCTCGTGCTCGTGCAGCCGTTGGGTGACGCCCATGCAGGTGCCGCTGGTGCCCAAGCCCGCCACGAAGTGCGTGATGCGGTCGCCCACCTGCGCCAGGATCTCGGGGCCGGTGCCCAGGTAGTGGCCGCGGGGGTTGCTCGGGTTCTTGTACTGATCGGCGTAAAAAAATTTGTCGCCCTCACGCTCGACGATCTCGCGACAGAGGCGGATGGCGCCGTCCGAGCCCTCCATGGGGTCGCTGTAGATCAGCTCGGTGCCGTAGGCCTGGGTGATGTCCTTGCGGGCCTGGGAGACGTTGCTCGGCATCACCAGCTGCACGCGGTAGCCCAGGGCCGCGCCGTAGATCGAGTAGGCGACGCCGGTGTTGCCGCTGGTGGCGTCGATCAGGATCTTGTCGCGGGTCAGCCGACCGTCGGCGATGGCGTCGCGCATGATCTGCAGGGCCGGGCGGTCTTTTACCGAGCCGCCCGGGTTGCAGTATTCGAGCTTCAGGTAGACTTCGACGTCGGGCACGTCGGCGGCCACCTTGCGCAGGCGGATCATGGGCGTGTTGCCGGCGGCGTCGACCACCGACTCGATGCGCCGGGCGCGGGCGCGAAAGGCGTGGCTCATGGTGCGGACTCCGGGCCCAGCGAGAAGTCGCGGGCGAGGGCGCCGGGACGGCCGGCTCCGGTGACGGCCTTGAGCGCCTCGAGGGCGGCGAAGGCCCCGGCGAGCGCGGCGGCCGCCCCCTCGAGCCGGGGGTGGCCAGCCAGGCGCACCACCCCTCCGGCGTCGGGCAGCTGCAGCGCCAACGCGTCTTCGGCAGCATCGGAAGCGGGCAGCACCGCGGCCCCGGCGCGTGCCAGGTAGTCGGCGGCCACCTCGGCAGCAGCGGTCGCGGCATCGGGCCCAGGCCGCAGCCGGGCAGCGCACAGACGCGCCTGTCCGGCCGTGCCGATCTCGGGCAGCAGGAGGTGGCGCGCGAAGCGCTGGCGTTCTTCTTCGCTCAACACGGGGTTAGCGTCCAGCTTCACCTCAGCCGCCGGCGATGGCCGGGACGATGCTCACCGAGTCGCCGTCGGCGAGCGCGGTGTCGAGGCTGTCGAGGAAGCGGATGTCCTCTTCGTTTTGGTAGATGTTGACGAAGCGTCGCACGCCCTTCTCGTCGCACAGGCGATCCTTGATGCCCGGGTAGTTGCTCTCCAGGTCGTCGATCAACTCACGGATGGTGGCGCCCTTTGCGGTGACCTCGTCGCGCCCCTCGGTGAGCGTGCGCAGAGGCGTCGGAATACGAACTGTGATGGCCATCGGGGTCTTTCCTCCTGGAGCGAGGCCCTCGCTCCTCACGCCGCGCACTGCGGCGGCGCGTAACGCTTTGGGTCGATGTGTTGGATGTGCCCGCTGCACAGGGCGCACTCGGGACGGCGCGGCACGCGAATGCGGCGCAGGCTGCCGTGCAGGCCCGACAGGCTGTAGAGCGCGCCCGCGTCCGACCGATCGTGGAGCCCCAGCAGCAGCTTCAACGCCAGTGCCGCTTGCAGGGCGCCGATCACGCCGACGGCGGGGCCGACCACGCCAGCGGCGGCGCAGTCGGGCTGCTCGCCGCCCGGCATGTCTTCGAAGACGCAGCGCAGGCAGGGGCCGCGGCCCGGGCGGCTGGCCATGGCCCAACCCACCCAGCGTACGGCGCCGCCCTGGACCGCCGGTACGCCGCCGAGGGCGCAGGCGTCGGCCACCAGGAACTTGGTGGCGTGATTGTCGGCGCCCTCGAGCACCAGGTCGTAATCGGCCACGAGCTGCGCGGCGTTGCCGGGCAGCAGGCGCATTTCACGTGCAACACCTTGCAGTTGATAGCCCGCCGCGGTTGCCTGTGCGCGCAGCCGTTCGAGCGCCAGCGGGGCCTTGGGGCGACCGCAGTCGGCTTCGGAGTAGAGCGTCTGGCGCTGTAGGTTGCTGGCCTCCACGCGGTCATCGTCGAGCACGTCGATGTGTCCTACGCCCGCCCGCGCCAGGATCGGAGCCGCTGCCGAGCCGAGCCCGCCGGCGCCCACCAGCAGCACGCGCCGCTGGGACAGCGAAGGCGACGGGGCGGCGTCGCTCCCCGCGTGGGACGTAACTGGCAGCTGGGGTGTCATCAGAAATACTCGTCGAGGCTGAAATAGCGCTCGCCGGTGTCGCAAAGCAGCGTCACTACGTGCTTGCCGCGGCCCAACTCGGTGGCCAAGGCGCTGGCCACGAAGACGTTGGCACCGGCGCTGATACCCACCAGCAGGCCCGCCTCGCGCGCCAGCCGAAGCTTGGTCTCGTAGGCATCGCGGTCCGTTACGTGGCGGATCTCGTCCACCACCGCGGCGTCATAGTTGCCGGGTACGAAGCCGGCGCCGATGCCCTGGATCTTGGTGGGGCCGGCTTCACCACCGGCCAACACGGGGCTGCTTTCGGGCTCCACGGCGATGACGCGCGTGCCGGCCCAGTGCTCCTTGAGCAGGCCGCCGGCGCCGCTGACGGTGCCGCCGGTGCCCACGGCGGCGACAAAGGCGTCGACGCGGTCGTCGCCCATGGCGTCCAGGATCTCCACCGCCGTGTGCTCGCGGTGGGCCCTGGGGTTGGCGCTGTTGTCGAATTGCATGGGCATGAAGGCGCCCCGCTCCCTCACGATGTCCTGGGCGGCCGCGATGGCGCCTTCCATCACCTCTTCGGCGGGCGTCAGCACGATCTCGGCGCCGTAGGCTTCGAGCAGTGCGCGTCGCTCCAGCGACATGCTCTCGGGCATGGTCAGCACCAGCTTGTAGCCCTTGACGGCGCAGACCAGGGCCAGACCGATGCCGGTATTGCCCGAGGTCGGCTCCACGATCACCGAGCCGGGGCCGATCTCGCCGCGCGCCTCCGAGGCCTCGATCATGGACAGGCAGATACGGTCCTTGACCGAACCGCCGGGGTTGAATTGCTCGGCCTTGGCCCAGAGGGCGGCGCCGCCGGGCTGCTCGAAGCTCGGCAGGCGCACGAGCGGCGTTTGGCCGATCAGCTCGAGGGGGGAATCGATGACGGGGGCGGCCATGACTAGATCGCGTAGACGTAGCCGGCCACGGGGTCGCGCGCCACCCCCATTTCGCGCGCGCGTTCGCAGAGGTCAGCCACGCTGACCGCCTCCAGGCAGCCTTCGAGTTGCTCGGTTATCTCGCCGAGCACGTCCTTCAGCACCGCCTGGCTGCTGGCGCCGGGGTCCAGGGTGCCGGCGCCCAGGGACAGCGGCCCCTCGATGGCGCGCACCACGTCGGCCAGGCTGATGTCTGCGGCCTCGCGGGCCAGTTGGTAGCCACCGCGCGGGCCGCGCTTGGAGCGCACGATGCCGGCTTTTTTTAGGTCCTGGAAGGCCTGCTCCAGAAAGCGAGTCGGGATCAGCTGGCGCTCGCAGATGCCTTTGATCTGGGCGCTGCGTACCGGCTCGTGGTAGGCCAGGTCGAAGACCGCCTGAAGCGCGTACCGGCTCTTGCTGGAGAGCTTCACCGTCGAATTCCTACAGAAGTTTATCGGAAAACGCAAGAATAGCCTGCCGAGCCATGAATCATCCGGCGAAAGACACCTCCGCGGCCGCCGCCGCTTCCCCGGCCGAGCTTCTGGCAGAGTCGCCCGATCCACCCGCGAGCAAGGCCTCGGCCGCCGCCCCGTCCGCTGCGGCCGTGCGTGACATCGCCTGGTCCGAGGCGCCCTACGTGGTCGCCAGCGGCTTCTGCATGGGCACCGCCGACGTGGTGCCCGGCGTTTCGGGTGGCACCATGGCGGTGGCCCTCGGCATCTACCAGCAGCTTTTGGCGGCCATCGCGTCCTTCGACGTGGCTGCCGTGCGCAGCCTGCTTGGCCTGAAGCTGGGGGCGGCCCTTGCGCGCGTGCATCTGCGCTTTCTGGGAGCGCTGGGGCTCGGCATCGCGCTGGGCGTGGGGTTGATGGTGAAGGTGGTGGGGCTACCGACCCTGGTGCAGGAGCAGCCGAAGCTGGTTTATTCCGTCTTTTTCGGCCTGGTGCTCGGCTCCACGGTCGTGCTCTCGCGCCGCATGGGCAACTTCGGAGCGCGGGCTGGCCTGGCCCTGGCCCTGGGAGCGGCCGTGGGCTTCGCGGTGGTGAACCTGGTGCCCGTGGCGACCCCCGAGACCGCGTCATTCGTCTTTTTCAGCGGTACCGTAGCCATCTGCGCCATGCTGCTGCCGGGCATCAGCGGCTCCTTCATCCTGCTGATCCTCGGCAAATACGCCTACGTGCTCGATGCTCTGGGGCGCTTCGACCTGGGCATCATCCTGCCCTTCGCCGCCGGCTGCGCCGTGGGCGTGGTGGCTTTTTCGCGCGTGGTGGGCTGGGCCCTGTCGCGCTGGCACGACACCGCCCTGGCCGCCCTGACGGGCCTTTTGGTGGGCAGCCTGTGGCGGATCTGGCCCTACCAGGAGCTGACCATCGTCGTGGTGCGCGAAAAGCCCCGCGTCATCGGCGCCGAGCCCTTTTGGCCCCAGAACTTCGAGGTTTCAGTGCTGGGGCTGTGCCTGGCGGGACTCGCCGCAGTGCTGCTGCTCGAGCGCTACGCCCGCAGCCGGGCCGCTTGAGCACGCGCATGGGGATTGCCGCTGGCCCCAAAGAGAGAGTCTTCGGCCGTGCTTGGAGGGGCGGATTCATGAATAATTCGGGGTAGGCCCATGGACCTCTACAGCGCATCGCGCCGCTACACGCGGCCCTTCCGTTTCGAGTCCGACGCCGACCGCGAGGCGCTGCCCCTGGCCGCGCGCGCGATGATCGGCGACGGCCACACGGCGGCGCTGGTGCGCGTCGACGGCTGCATCGACTGGCTGTGCCTGCCGAACTTCGACAGCCCCAGCGTCTTCGCCGGCGTGCTCGACCCGGCCCGGGGCGGCCTCAGCTCGGTGACGCCCGCCAGCTATCCCTTCGAGAGCCTGCAGGCCTACGACCCCGACACCAACGTGCTCGAGACCGTGCATCGCGTGGATGGCCAGGGCGTGGTGCGCGTCACCGACTACATGCCCTTCACCGACGACCCGCGGGCGACCATCCACGAGGTCCACCGCCGCATCGAGTGCCGTGAAGGCGAGGTCGAGCTGGCGGCGGTCTACGACCCGCGCTTCGATTACGGGCGCGCCCTGCCCGAACTCTCGGTCCACGAACACGGGGTACTGGCCCACGACGGCGTTACGCGCATGGTGGCGGTGCTGGGGCCGGGCGTGCGCTGGCAGCCACGTCCCGAAGGGGGCCTGCAGTGCCGTTTCACACTGCGCAGCGGCGAGCGGCGCTGGATGATCCTGAGCTGGGACTCGCCGGGGCCCGATCCCGTGGCCGCCTATCGGCCCTTCGATCAACTGCGAGCCACGCGCCATCACTGGCGGGAATGGGCCCGTGCGCTCTCCTACGAGGGGCCTTTTCGCCATCACGTGATGCGCTCGGCGTTGGCCCTGAAGCTGCTCATCCACAGCCCCACCGGAGCCATGGTGGCCGCGCCCACGACCTCGCTGCCCGAGTGGATCGGCGGTGGGCGCAACTGGGACTACCGCTACACCTGGACCCGCGATACGGCCATGGCGATCCACGCCGCCAATCGCATCGGCTACCTCAAAGAAGCCCGCGAGTTCTTCCACTTCATCCGGGCTGCCCTGGAAAACAGCCCGCGGCTCGAGGTGATGTACACGATCGGTGGAGAGCACGTTCCCGACGAAATCGAGCTCGACCACCTCGCCGGCTTTCGCGGCTCGACGCCGGTGCGCGTGGGCAACGGCGCGCGCGATCAGCTCCAGCTCGACACCGCCGGCGCCCTGATCGACGCGGCCTTTCTCTACGAGCGTTCCGGCGGCGCCCTGGGGCTGCGGTCCTGGCGCCAGCTGCGCCAGGTCACCGACACCGTCAGCGAACAGTGGCGGCTGCCCGACCACGGCATCTGGGAGCCGCGCCATGGGGTGCGCCATCACGTCCACTCCAAGTTGATGAGCTGGGTGGCCCTGGATCGCGGGCGCAGGCTGGCGGCGCGGTTTGGAGACGACAGCCGTGTTTCGAGCTGGGGTGTGGAGGCGGCGATCCTGCGCGAGGAGCTGCTCTCCCACGGCCTCGACCCCAAGAGCCGGCACTTCGTCGGCACCTATGGCTCCGATCAGGTGGATGCGGCGCTGTTGCTGATCCCGATCTACGAGCTGCTGCCGTCCGACCATCCGGTCAACCTCGCCACCATCGCGGCCATTCGCGAGCAACTCTCGAGCGGCCCCTTCATCTACCGCTACCGCGTCGAGGACGGCGTCGGCGGTCCCGAGGGCGCCTTCGTGCTGTGTGGCTTCTGGCTGGCGGAGGCACTGGCCCAGGTGGGCGCCGTGGACGAGGCCCAGGAGGTCTTCGTCGCCCACGCCGAGGCCTCTAACCACCTGGGCTTGCTGGCCGAAGAGATCGACCCCGAAAACCGCATGCTGCTGGGCAACTTCCCCCAGGCCTTCAGCCACCTCGGGTTGATCAACGCCGCCATCGGCATCGATCACGCCCTGCGCCTGCGCGACGAGGGCGCTTCCACGCTCGGTAACGGTCGATGAGGCGCGACGGCCGCCAGTCGCGACGATGCCCGGGGCGTCCATGGGGCCTCGGACCGGCCCTTTCGGCGCTGCTGTGGATCGCGCTGGCGCCACCAGCGGCCCTGGCCGAGGGCGGCGACGAAACCCTGGCGGCCTGCGTGGAGCGGGCCAGCCAGGCGGTCGTGCGCGACGGCGCCAAGCCCTACGGCGAGCCCATCGGCGACTTCATGCTCAGCGGCGAGCACCGCAACTACGAGTACGCGCTGCCACAGGACGGTTGTTTCGGTTTCTTCGCCGTCGGCCATCGTCAGGTTCAGCACCTGGGGCTGCACGTCTATGCGCCCAACGGCCGCCTGCTCACCCGCGATCCCCGGCGCGACGCCCAGGCCTACGTGCGGGTCTGCGGCAAAGGCGGGCGGCGTTTCATCGTCGAGCTGCGCATGTTCGACGGCAATGGCGAGTTTCAGCTGCTACCGCTGTGGGATGCGCCGCGGCGCCTTACCGCCACGCGCCAAGTCATGCGCAGTTGCATGCACGCCGGGGCGCCGCGTCCGGCTCCGGTGGATGTGGGGCCGGAGCCGGGCGGTCCGCCGATCGATGCAGAGTTGGTGTCCATGGCACGCCGCCTCTCCGACCTGGGCTACCGACTCGAGGGCGGCATCCTGGTGGGCGGCTTGCCCGAGCGCCGACGCGAGGCGCGGCGTGTTTTGCTCGACGGAGACCGCTGCTATGCCCTGGCGGCGGTGGGTGACAGCGACGTGGAAGACATCGACCTGCGCCTTTTGCAGGTGGCCGAGCCCAGCGGCGTGATCGCAGCGGACGTGACGCGGCGCAGGGATGCGGTGGTCAAGGTCTGCCCAGGGCAGACGGGCATTTACGTGCTCGACGTGCGCATGTACCGCGGTGGCGGCAACTACCTGGTGCAAAGCTTCGCCCTGATCGAGCCGGGTATCGAACGCCCCGAGGGGGTCGAGGGCGAGACGCGCATCCCCTTTGCGGAGATCGCCACGCGCTTTTCCGAGCGCGGCATGCGGACCGAGCCCGTCGGCTGGGGGCTCCTGCGCCCGCGGGAGAGCCAGAGTGTTCCACTGCCGGTCAAGGCCGGCATCTGCTATGGCGTGGGCGCCATCGCCACCTCGGAGTTCAAGGGCGCCGACCTGGACATGACCTTGATCGACGAGAGCGGCGCAACCCAAGCGGCCGAGATCGGCCCCAACTCCCATCCGGTGGTCTTCCACTGCGCCGAGCGCGACGGCCTGTTGCGCGCGGTGGTGCGCGGGCACGACCTGCGCCAACCGGGGCGCTATCTGCTTTTGCGGGGACGCGACGTGCTGAGCGAGGCCAACCCATGACGCGGCCGGTGCTCGCTCTGGTGCTGCTTTTGGCGGCGGCTCTGACGGGCTGTATGCCGACGGCGCCGGTGCGCGACGGGCGCAACTCGGGGCGTGTCGATCCCATCGACTGGCGCGCGGCCAAGGATGAGCTGTCGATGACGATGCGCAAGATCTCCGAGCAGCTCGAGGCGGTGGGCCTCGAACCCGCCCGGGCCGAGGTCCGCGGCTTTCTGGTGGCCGGTTCGCGCAAGACCCACCGCATCCGGGTGCCCAGCCACCGCTGCGCCACGCTGGTGGCGATCGCCAGTCGCGGCGTGCGCGACCTGGACGCCGCGCTCTACAGCCCCGAGGGCGAGCTGCTGGCCTCCGACACCCAACCCGATGCCCATCCCACGATCCAGCTCTGCGCCGGCGAGCGCGTGCGGGACCTCTATTACATGCTGCAGATCTACGAAGGGGCGGGCAGCTTCCTGATGGTGCCCTTCCTCGGCCCGCGCAGCGCGCTCGCGGGCGCTGGCAAGCTGCTGGGCGGGCAGCCAGCGGTCGCGCGCCTGGACGGCGACGACCCCGAGCCCCTCGATCGTATCACGGCCTTCCGAGGCGGCCTGCAGCGCCGGGGGTTCGAGCCCCAGGACGCGCCCCTGGACGTGGCCCTGTCGGGCGAGCAGAGCGTGCGCATTTCACTGCGGGTCGAACCCGGCGCCTGCTACACGGCGGCGGCTTTCGGTCTCGAGGGGCTTGACCATATTCAGCTGCGCGTAGTCGACGACGAGGGCATCGAAGTGGCGCGCGACGAAGCGCCTTCCGACGAAGTCGCCGCCCAATTTTGCGCCGACCGCCGTGCCGAGTACGCCGCCGAGGTGCGCGGTCAGAAGGGCCAGGGAAGCACGGTCTTCCAGGTCTTTCGGGCCGATACCGCCGTGCTCGGGGGCGTCAGCGGGCTGTGGCTGGGCGAGCGTCCGCTGACGCGCGCCGCCCTGCACACCCTGGACGAGGCGCGGGCGGCAGTCAAAGCCGAAGCGACGCGCGACGGTTTTCGCCGCGTGCGCGAAATCGAAGAAGGTCGCATCACCGCGGGTGAAGTTCGGCGCATCCCCGTCGAGATGCCGCGCGGCCGTTGCAGCCGGTTGCATGTGGTGGGAGGGCAGGGCGTTCGCATGCTCACGGTTTCGGCGCGTGACGCCGACGGCATCGACGTCGGGCAGAGTTCGGGCGATTCGCTGACCACCTACCTGCACGTCTGCAGCAGCGACGGACGTGGTCTGACGCTGACGCTATCTTCCGAGGGTGGAGGCGGTCGCTTCGCCGTCGTCAGCCACGAGGCGCAGCTGGCGAGCATTCCCCCCAACCGGGCCGAGGGTGCGGTGCGCGCCAGCTATCTGCAGGCGGTGCGCCGGGCCCGCGACGCCGGTTATCGGCCCCACGGCGCCTTCGAAAAAGGACCGCGCAAGGTCGCCCTGGGCAAGAGCGATCCCCATACCGTGCTCTTCGGCGCCGAGTCGGCCCGCTGCATTCGCGCCTACGCGATCTCGGCCGGACCCAATGTCAAGACTGAACTGCGAGTCAAGGACGAGGTGGTGGCCTCCGGCGGAGACGGAAAACCTGCCCGCTATTGCTCCACCGCCGATGCCAGCCTCGACATCGTCTCGGTCGACTTCGACACCGGCGCGCCCGAGGCGTGGCTGATGGTGCTGGTGAAATAGAAGTGGGCGCGCGGAGGGCTCGTCTCAGGGCGTGCTGACGGCCTCGGCCGAAGCCATGACCAAAGTCGCCGCTTCGTCGAGTCTGCTGTCGCATTGGGGCCTGCGCGTACCGCGGCGATTGCGCACGCTCGCACGGGCCAGGATCGCTTCGCAGAGGTCGCCGAAGTTGTAGCCGGCGGCCTGGGCCATCTTGGGCAGCAGCGAGGTTTCGGTCATGCCCGGCAGCGTATTGACCTCGAGCACGTACTCGTTTTCGCCCGGCGTAACCAGGAGGTCGACCCGGCTGGCGCCCTCGACCCCGAGCGCGTGCACCGCGCGTTCGGCGATGCGCAGCACGTTCTGATAGCGCGTGGCCGGCAGTCGAGCAGGCAGGTGGTAGCGGCTCTGGCCCTGCTGGTACTTGGCGCGGTAGTCATAGAAGGGCTGCGAGGGCACGATCTCGATGGCCCCCAGCGCCTCGCCATCGAGGATGCCCACGGCGACCTCGACACCCTGAACGAAGCGCTCGATCACCGCCGTGTCGTCGAATTGCAGGGCCTCTTCGCAGCGCTGTTGCAGCCCAGCGAGGTTGTCCGCGCGCCCGGCACCGATGCTCGACCCCTGCCTGCGCGGCTTGACGAAGGCGGGGAAACCGAAAGGACCGTGCAGCTCCTCGAGGGCATCGACTTCGTCGGCCTGCAGCACGTAGTAGGGCGGCGTCGGCACGTTATGCAGCCGGAACAGCTCCTTGCTCTTGAGCTTATCCATGGCCAGCGCGCTCTCGGTCACGCCCGAGCCGGTGTAGGGGATGTCGAGCAACTCGAGCAGGCCCTGGACGCAGCCGTCTTCGCCGAAGGAGCCATGTAGGGCCAGGAAGGCCACGTCGATGGCCACCTGGCGCAGCACCTGATCGATGTCCCGGTCCACGTAGATCGGCGTGATATCGTAGCCCCTCGCGAGCAGGGCCGCGGCCACCGCTTCGCCGGTTGCCAGCGATACTTCGCGTTCGGCACTCAGCCCGCCCATCAAGACCCCAACGCGTTGATTCTTCATCGAGTTCGCCGTCTGAGGCATAGGTCCCATACTCCGTGTGCGACTGAAGTGCCGATTGCCGACCCTTGATTTGGACTACCCAAGGGCGATCGGGGGGTCAAGAAAGCCGCACGGCCAGCGGAGCTGGGCAGGGGCGGTCCTGGCCGTCCGGATTGCGATTGCTGGATTCGGGTGTTAAGGTGGCGCCGGTACCCAGATTGGGCGCCGCGGCGCATCGAGCGCCCCGGCGAGGACGGCCGGGCCGGACTCGTCCAGAACGTACTTGAAGCCATTCGAGCCAGATGAACTCGATTCGGAGCCACGCGGGGCATGACGCGAAACGACGCGCCCGCCCCGCATTCCAGCGCCTCCGCCGACCGGCCTTTCCCGAGATGGTTTTTTCACGGGACACGAGGTTGCGCGCTGTGGAGAGCGGGGCTGCGACGACCCATTTGACTGTCTGCCCGGGCGAACGAATTTCCCCACACTCAAACTTCACGAGAACAACAGATGACTTTCACGGAAGCGGCGCTGGAGGTACTCCGTAGCGTCGGTGAACCGCTCCACTACAAGAAGATCACCGAGATCGCGATCGAACGTAACCTTCTTTCACACGTAGGTAAGACTCCCGAAGTCACCATGAGTTCGCGCCTGGCGACGATGGTGAAAAAGGACCGGGGCGACGCCCCCATTATCAAGACCAAGCCTGGGGTCTTCGCGCTGCGCGAGGGCGTGGAACTGCCGCTGCCGGCGGAAGCCAATGGCGAGGCTGAAGTCAGCGTCGATGTGCCAGAAACCGAGGAATCGGCGCCGCCGAAACTGCCCGGTTCGGAGGTCTTCCCCGAAGAAGAGGGAGACGACGATCCCATCCTCGCCGGGCTCGACGACGAGAGCAAAGAGGACAAGCCCGGTCGTCGCCGCCGTCGGAGGCGCCGCGGCAAGGGTGACAATGCCGAGGGCGGCGATGAACGCGGCGGTGATGAAGCCGCGGCATCGGGCCGCGGGCGCAACGGCCGCGATCGTCCGGAGCGTTCGGAGCGTTCGGAGCGCCAGGACCGCGGGGACCGCCAGGACCGCGGGGACCGCGGGGACCGCCAAGAGCGTTCGCGCGATCGCCAGGATCGAGGCAAGGGTCGCCGGGGGCGCGAGCGAGAGCGTGAGGCGCCGGTGGAGCTCAATCGCCAGCCGGCCGAAGGCGACCTGCTGGGTCGCGACCTGGCCGACGCCTGTCATTGGGTACTCGAGAGGGAGCCCCATGTCGCCGTGGACTTCGCACACCTGGCCGAGCTGCTGGTGCGGCGTGGCCGCCTGGAGGGCTCGGCCTCGGCGCTGGCGCCCACGGTCGCGGCGGCCGTGCGTGCCGACGTGGCGCGTGCTCGCAGTGGACACGGTCGCCCGCGCTTTCACCTGCGCGATCAGCGCGTCGCCCTCAGCGACTGGGCCATGCCCCGGGAAGCGGCGCGCAATGCAGAAAGTGCCGAGCGCCACGCGGCACGCCAGCGCGATCAGGTCCACCGCGCGTTCGTCGGCCATCTCAACGATCTGCCGGCGGCGGGCTTCGTCGAACTCATCGCGACCTGGCTCAATTCCGAGGGTGTGACAGCCTTGCGCGCGGTGCGCAGGGCTGGCAGCTCGGGCAATGAGTTTCACTTTGCCGGCACCCTGCGGCGCGGCCTCGAGTCCCGGCGTCTGGCGCTATTGGTCGTGCGCGGCGGGCGCGACCTGGGGCGCGACAACGTGATCGACATTCGCGGCTCGCTGCACCACTACGGCAACGCGCGCTCGGCCTGGGTCATTACCACCGCGCGCGTGCTGGACTCGGCCCGCGACGAAGCGGCCTCCGAGTACGCGGCTTCCTGCGCGCTCTTCGACGGCCTGGCCCTGGCCGAAGCCATGGAGGCGGCGGGCGTCGGCCTGCGCAAGCACTTCATTCCGCTCAGCGACATCGATCTGGGGCTGCTCGAGTCCCTCGGCGGTGGTGTCGAGGCCCGGGGCCGTGACCGGGATCGCGACCGGGATCGGGGGCGCGACCGGGACCGGGATCGTGGGCGCGATCGGGACCGGGATCGTGGGCGCGATCGGGACCGGGATCGGGATCGTGGGCGCGACCGGGATCGTGACCGCGACCGTGACCGCGATCAGGACAGAGCTCGCGCTGGCGACGGAGCCGAGCCGCTCGAAAGCTCGCCCCCTGCGCAGGCCGAGGCTGCCGAAGAAGTCGAGGCCGCCGAGGTCGGCGAGGTCGAGGATGCGGTGACCGGCGTCTACGGTCAGCCATCCGAAGCCGTCGAAAGCGTCACCGAAGAAGCCGACACGGAAGTGGACGAGGTCGATGCGCTGACCGACGGCCACTCCGAGGACGACGCGGATGATTCGGACGACTCGGACGACGACTCGGACGACTCGGACGACGACTCGGATGACGACTCGGATGACGACTCGGATGACGACTCGGATGACGACTCGGACGACTCGGACGACGACTCGGATGACGACTCGGACCACGACTCGGATGACGACTCGGACGACGACTCGGACCACGACTCCGAAGAGTGACGACGGCTCGCCCCCGCGCGAATTTCGTTCCTGTGTAGTCTGTGCTTCCTCGGAATCCGCGCGTCATGATCTGCGTCGTGGCGCGCGGAGTGCCCGTGGCAGCCGGGCGACCTTCGGACGACGATGACGGCCCCCACTCGGTGGGTGCCACGGACCTGGTGCTGCGCGTCGTCGAGGACGTCGGAAGGAACTGAGCCGGCAACAGAACACCGCCGTCGCGACCCGCCGTGACCGGTCAGGGCCGCGCTCGATGCTGCAAAGGGCTTGCCGCTTGGCAGGCGAAGCGCAGTGTCGTGTGTTCGATGAGACGCGCGTCGTCGGCTCAGAGTGCGTCGATGCCGAAAGCCTCGAGCAGTCTGCGTGCGCCCAGGGTTGGCGGCTTCTTGCCGGCCAGCACTTCGGCTTCCAGGCCGGGCGCGATGCGGGCGACGTCGGGGTGCTGGCGCAGGGCGCGCAGGACGGCTTCATCCACCATCGACCACATCCAGCGCTTGAGTTGATCGCGGCGCTTGTTTTCGAGGGCGCCGCTGGCCTCGGCCTGCGCGCGGTACTTGCCGATGGCATCCCACAGTACGTCGAGGCCGCTGTTGTTGAGGCCGCTGATGGTCAGCACCGGCACCTGCCAGCCAGCGTCGGCAGCGCCGCCGTGCATCATGCGCAGGGCGTTGATGTATTCGCGCTTGGCCAGGCGCGCGCTTTCACCACCGGTGTCGGCCTTGTTGACGGCGATTAGATCCGCCAACTCCAGGATGCCGCGCTTGATGCCCTGCAGCTCGTCGCCAGCGTTGGGCAGCATCAGCACCAGGAAGAAGTCGACCATGTCGGCGACCACGGTTTCGGACTGGCCCACGCCCACGGTCTCCACCAGGATGATGTCGAAGCCCGCGGCTTCACAGATCAGCATGGTCTCGCGCGTTTTGCGCGCGACGCCGCCGAGGGATCCCGAGGAGGGCGAGGGGCGGATGAAGGCGGACGGGTCGCTGGAGAGGCGCGTCATGCGCGTCTTGTCGCCCAGGATGCTGCCGCTGGTGCGGCTGCTGGTGGGGTCGACCGCGAGCACGGCGACGCGGTGGCCGGCGCCGGTGAGGTTTTTCCCAAAGGTTTCGATGAAGGTGCTCTTGCCGACACCGGGCACGCCCGTGATGCCCACGCGGACAGCCCCGCCGGTGCTGGGCAACAGACGTCCCAATAGCTCCTGGGCGAGTTGCTGATCGGCCGCTGCATTGCTTTCGATCAGCGTGATTGCGCGCCCCAGCACGACGCGGTCGCGCGCGCGCACACCCGCTTCGTATTCGTCGAGCGTGAGTCTGCGTCGGCGGCGTCGCGGTGGTTGGCTCGGGGCCCCGCTCACGCGTCGGGATCCTCGCTGCGTCGTTCGATTTCGCGCAGCAGCTCCGAGGCGGCTTCGGTGATCACGGTGCCGGGGCCGAAGATGCAGCTGGCGCCAGCGGCGTAGAGCGCTTCGTAGTCCTGCTTGGGGACCACGCCGCCGACGACGATGACGATGTCTTCGCGACCCAGGTCGTCGAGGGCCTTGCGCAGCTCGGGTACCAGCGTGAGGTGACCGGCGGCCAGGGAGCTGGCGCCGACGGCATGGACGTCGTTTTCGGCGGCTTGCTTGGCGGTTTCTTCGGGCGTCTGGAAGAGCGGGCCGACGTCGACGTCAAAGCCCATGTCGGCAAAGGCCGTGGCGATGACCTTGGCGCCGCGGTCGTGGCCGTCCTGACCCATCTTGGCTACAAGAATGCGCGGGCGCCGACCCTCGCGTTCGGCGAAGGCGTCGGTTTCATGGATGACTTTGCTTACGGCGTCGGAGGACTCACTCACCTCCCTACCATACACCCCGGAGACCGAGCGGGTCACCGCCGCGTGACGGCCCCAGATCTTCTCGAGGGCGTCGCTGATCTCGCCCACCGAGGCGTGGGCGCGGGCGGCCTCGATGCTCAGCTCGAGCAGGTTGCCCGTGCCGCTTTCGGCGGCCTGGGTCAGGGCGCTGAGGGCGCGTTCGACGCGTGCTGGGTCGCGCTCGGCCCGCAGCTGCTGCAGGCGTCGCACCTGGGCTGCGCGGACCTCGCGGTTGTCGATCTTGAGGACCGGCACCTCTTCGTCCTGCGTCAGCGGATACTTGTTGATGCCGACGATGGTCTGGGCGCCGGAGTCGATGCGCGCCTGGGTGCGAGTGGCGGCCTCTTCGATGCGCAGCTTGGGCAGCCCCGATTCAATGGCCTTGGCCATGCCGCCGAGCTCTTCGACCTCGGCCATCAGCGTACGCGCGCGCTCGGCCAGGTCATGGGTGAGCCGTTCGACGTAGTAGCTTCCAGCCCAGGGATCGATGGTGCGGCAGACGCCGGTCTCCTGCTGGATGTAGAGCTGGGTATTGCGGGCGATGCGCGCGCTGAAATCGGTGGGCAGCGCCAGCGCTTCGTCAAACGAGTTGGTGTGCAGTGATTGGGTGTGGCCCTGGGCCGCGGCCATGGCCTCGATGCAGGTGCGGGTGACGTTGTTGTAGACGTCCTGGGCCGTCAGGCTCCATCCCGAGGTTTGACTGTGGGTTCGGAGCGACATGCTCTTGCTGTTCTTCGGCTCGAAACCGTTGACGATTTCGGCCCAGAGCATGCGTCCGGCGCGCATCTTGGCCACTTCCATGAAGTAATTCATGCCGATGGCCCAGAAGAAGCTCAGGCGCGGGGCGAAGGCATCGATGTCGAGACCGGCGGCGATGCCCGTGCGGAGGTACTCCAGGCCGTCGGCCAGCGTATAGGCCAGCTCGATGTCGGCCGTCGCGCCGGCTTCCTGCATGTGGTAGCCGGAGATGGAGATGCTGTTGAACTTCGGCATCTCGCGCGAGGTGTAGGCGAAGATGTCGCCGATGATCCGCATGGAGGGGGCCGGCGGATAGATATAGGTGTTGCGGACCATGAACTCCTTGAGGATGTCGTTCTGGATGGTTCCGCTGAGCTTGTCGCGCGCTACCCCTTGCTCCTCGGCGGCGACGATGTAGAGCGCCAGCACCGGCAGCACGGCGCCGTTCATGGTCATCGACACGCTCATCTGGTCGAGCGGGATGCGGTCGAAGAGAACGCGCATGTCGAGGATCGAGTCGATGGCCACGCCCGCCATGCCGACGTCGCCGCGCACCCTGGGGTTGTCCGAGTCGTAGCCGCGGTGGGTCGCCAGGTCGAAGGCGATGGATAGCCCTTTTTGGCCCATCGCCAGATTGCGGCGGTAGAAGGCGTTGCTTGCTTCAGCCGTCGAGTAGCCCGCGTACTGGCGCACGGTCCAGGGCCGCTCCACGTACATGGTGGGGTAGGGACCGCGCAAAAAGGGCGGCAGGCCGGGCATGGTGCCCAGGTGGGAGAGCGAGGCGGCGTCCTCGCTGCTGTAGAGGGGCGCGACGTCGATGCGCTCGGGCGTGTGCCATACTGGATCACCGCCGTTTTGCTGCTCGGCTGCGCGGGCCTGCCATGCGTCGCGGTCGTTGCCGGCTGTGGCCTTGCGCAGGTCGCCGATGGGAAGCCTGGAGAAGTTCGGAATCTCAGCCATCACGCCGCTCCCTTCGCGGTCAAAAGGCTATCGAGGATCTGCACCACGTCGATGCCCATGTAGATGAAGTCGGTCACGCCCGCCTCGCGGTAGCGCGCCTCGGCATCGCCCGGGCGGCCCGCCAGGATGATGCGCGTGGCGCCAGCGGCCGTGAGCTCGGGCGCCAGCCGCTCGACCCACTCGGCGTATTGGGGGTCGCTGCCGCAGATGACTGTTAGTGAAGCGCCGCTTTCGCGGAAAGCCGCTACGGCGGCGGCGACGTCGGCAAAGCCGTCGTTGTCGGTGACGCGAATGCCGCCTGCGTTGAAGAAGCCCAGGGCGTATTGGGCGCGGGCCTTGTGCTCGGGGATGGAGCCGAGGTTGCAGGAGAAGACCAGCTTCGGCTCGCCGCGCGCTTCGGCCTGCTCGCTCAGGTCGCGCAGGCGCTCGAAGTCGGCGCCGTGGCGGCGCATGCCCAGGGGCTCGGTGCGAGCGGGCTCGGCGCCCGATGACAGCGCGGCCGTGATGGCTGACAGTGAAGCTCCAGCTGCGGCTGCGGCGATGGCGGCCTCGAGGCTGCGGCTTTCGCCCAGGGCCGATAGCTCGGCGCTGGCTTCCTGGGTGGCTGCCAGTGCGGCCTTGCGCTGGGTCTCCAGCGCCGTGGCGTCGGCCGTGCGCGGCGTCAGGCCGTCTTCGTCGGGGTTGGCGAATTCGCTCAGACCGGTGATGGCGCGCTTGCGCTTGGCCACCTCGCGGCGGCGGCGCTCGGCCACCTCGGCGATGGCGCCGGAGACTGTGCCTTTGGCGAGCGCCGCGGCCATGCCGCCTTCGGCTTCGATGGACTGGAAGAACGCCCAGCCAGCGTTGACCAGCTGATCGGTCAGGCTCTCGACGTAGTAGCTGCCGCCGGCGGGGTCGGCCACGCGGGTGACGTGGGCCTCTTCGTTGAGGATGGTCTGGGTGTTGGTGGCGATGCGCCGGGCCAGGGGGCCGGGGGCGCCGCTCTGGCGGTCGAAGCCCGCGGTGGTGATGGCGTCGGCGGCGCCGAGGGCGGCCGAGAAGGCTTCGGTGGTCTCGCGCAGCAGGTTTACCCAGGGGTCGCGCCGGGTTGTGCTGCGATCGGAAGTGCTGGCGTGGATGAGCGCGTTTTGGTCGGCGGCCTCGGCGCCGCAGTGGGCGGTGACCGCGGACCAGCACTGGCGCAGGGCGCGTAGCTTTGCGAGTTCCATGAAGAAGTCGGGACCGACGCTGACGCTGAAGGCCAGCTGGGAGAGGGCGTCGGAGAGCGAAAGGCCGCTTTGCGTGAGCCAGCGCAGGTATTCGACGCCGGTGGCCAGCGCGCAGCCCAGCTCCTCGACGGCGCTGGCGCCCGCGTCGTGGTAGGGGGCGACGCTGATGGTGATGGCGCGGGTCGCGGGGCGACCGCTGCAGGCGTGGGCCAGGCTCACGAGTTGGCGCTGGGCGTCTTCTAGGGAATGGGGCAGGGCGCCGTCGCGGGCCAGGGCGCCGAGCGGATCGGCGTTGAGCCAGAGATCGAGCTGGGATGGGTCGAGTTCGCGGCGCTGGGCCACGGCCAAAAGGCAGGCGGCGGCGGCCAGGGCATTGCCGCCGGCGTCGAGGGAAATGCCGACCCGCTCGAGGGGCACCTCGGCCAGGATTTCGCCCAGCTGGGCGGCGCTCGCGCAGGGCACGCCGCTGGCGCCCGAGCTGTCGGCGGGCAGACCACGGGCTTCGGCGTCCAGGCGCAGCCACAGGGAGTTGGCGCCGCGGCCTAGATCTTCCTGGATCTCGCGCTTGAGGGCGGCCACGTCGCTCTGCTCGTGGCGAGTGCGCAGATTCCAGCGCGCCCCGTGGCGCCCCACGGCCAGCGGGCCGCGCCGGTAGGGCGGTGCGCCGGCGAAGCCCGAGGGGTCGCCCGCGGCCGGGAAGTCCGCCTCCGTATAGAGGGGCTGCACGGTGATGCCCTCGAGCGTCTGGGTGACCAGCTTTTTGTCGAAGTCGGCACCGCGCAGGCCTTTTTCGACCGTGGCGCGCCATTGTTGAACGTCGGCTTGGGCGAAGCTGCCCTGTGGCTTTGAATCGCTCTGTTCCATCGGAACCTCGGCTTGAGAACTGCCCGGGTCCGGCTGCCAGCACTGCAGAAGGGCTGCGGACCCAGTTCGAGGGTGTCGAAATAGCGGCAGCCGCCGGCGCGTGCAAGGGAGGGCTTTCGCCAAGCCCATATCGGCGGGCCGGCTGCGTGCTTCTGATACGTATCGGGCTGCGATGAAATTGTGAATTCACAGCGACTTCGGGCTAACGTGAGGGGTCTTGGCGACGCTGCTGCATATCGAGGACGATGCGGCCACCCGACAGCTCGTGGGTGAGCTGCTCACGGGGGCCGGGCATGAAGTGGTGCACGCCGAGACCGGCCTGCAGGGCATACGCATGGCCGAGTCCGAGCGTCCGGACCTGGTGTTGTTGGACATCAACACGCGCGACCTGGATGGCTATGCCGTCACCCTGCGCCTGCGCGGCACCGCCGGGCTCGAGGGCACGCCCATCGTGGCGATCACCGCCGAGGGCGACCGCGAAACCAGCCTGGCGGTCGGGGCCGATGGGCACATCGACAAGCCCATCGACGAGGCGAGCTTCGTTGCCACCGTCGAGCGCTTCCTCTCGGGGCATAGCGAACGGCGCGAGGGGCCGGACGACGCCGTGCTGCGCAAGCAGACGCGAAAGATCGTCGAGCGTCTGGAAAACAACCTGATCGAGCTGATCCAGGCCAACGAACGACTCGAGGAAGTCGCACGCCTGCGTCGTGAGTTCCTGCAGAACCTGAGCCACGAGTTCGCCACCCCCATGACGCCGGTGGTGGGCTACCTCAGGCTCCTGCTCGACGAGGAGCTGGGCCCGCTGACGCCCCTGCAGCGTAAATGCCTGGAGTCGGTCAACGCCTCGACCAAGAAGCTGCGGGCGCTGATCGACACGCTGCTGGATGTCAGCCACCTGGAGACCGGGCGGCTGCACATCTACGAACGCGACTACGACTTTGCCGAGGTCACCGAGCGCGCCCTGGACGAGAGCGCTGAGCTCTTCGCGGGCACCGGCATCACGCTGCTGCGCGAGCGTCCGGAAGGGGCGATGGCGGCCCGCGGTGATCCCGAGAAGCTGCGGCGGGCGCTGATCCACGTGCTCGACAACGCCGCCAAGTTCACGCCACGCGGCCAGCAAGTGGCGGCGGGCGTGCGTCGCCGGGGCGATGGCGCGCTGGCGGAGATCTACGAGGTGGTGGTGGTCGACAGCGGCCCGGGCATCTCGGAGTCGGATCGTGAACGCATCCTGCAGCCCTTCTTCCAGGCCGACGGCTCGGCAACGCGCAGCCATGGTGGCGTCGGGCTGGGGCTGGCGTTTGCGCGCCATGTGTCCGAGGCCATGGGTGGGGGCATCCAGGTGATCAGCCCGCCGGACATCGAAGTGGCGGGCCGCAAGCTCGACGGAACGGCGGTCGTGCTCAGCGTGCATGCGAAGGGTCACGCAGGTGTCGGCTGAGCGCGTGTATCTGGACCACCACGCCGCCACGCCGCCCATCGCCGCCGCGCTCGAAGCCATGGAGCGGGCGCGGGCGGCAGCCTGGGCCAATCCGGCAAGCGTGCACCGCGAGGGGCGTCAGGCGCGGGCGTTGCTGGAGCGGGCGCGCTCGCAGGTTGCGGGGGCCATCGGAGGTCAGGTCTCGGAGCTGATCCTGACGGCGGGCGGCTCGGAGGCGTGTAACCTGGGCGTGCTGGGGCTTGGGGGGAATGAAAGTGGCGAGGCGGAGCGGCCGGATGTCCTGACCACGGCGGTCGAGCATCCGGCGGTATTGCGGGCCGCGGAGCGCCGGGCGGCGGCGCAGGGCGGGCGCGTCGTGATGCTGGCGGTGCCCGAGGGCAGGCCGCCGGGGGAGGACGAGTTCGAGGCGGCGCTCGGACCGCGCGTGGGGCTGTGCGCGCTGCAATGGGTCAACCACGAGACGGGCACCGTCTTTCCGGTCGAGGCCTATGCGCGGGTGTGTCGTCAGGCCGGCGTGCCCCTCGTTGTGGACGCCACGCAGGCGGCCGGCAAGGTGGGGATTGACGTGGGGGCGCTGGGGGCCGATGCGCTGGCGCTGGCCTCGCACAAACTCGGCGGCCCGGCGGGGGCGGGGGCGCTGTGGGTGAGCCGTCGGTCCGTGCTGCAGCCGCAATTGCTCGGCGGCGGGCAGGAGAGCGGCCGGCGGGCGGGCAGCCCGGACGTGCTCTCGTTGGTAGGCTTTGGTGCGGCGTGTGCTGAGCTGGCGGCGCGCCTGGCCGGGCAGCGGCGGCTGTCGCAGCTGCGGGAACGGGTGGAGGGTGAGCTCATACGCCTGGGTGGCGTCGTCAACGGAGCTGCGGGGCCGCGCGTCGCCACCGTCAGCAACGTGAGCTTCCGGGGACAGCGGGGAGACGAACTGGTCGCCGCCCTCGATCTCGAAGGCGTGGGCGCCTCCAGCGGCGCCGCCTGCTCCTCGGGGCTGGCCGAGGCCTCACCGGTACTGCGGGCCATGTATCCGGACCAAGCGTGGCGCGCCGGTGCTGCGTTGCGCCTGAGCTTTGGCCCGCAAACTACTGAAAACGAATGCAAATTTGCGTTACGGCTACTCCAGCAGGTGCTGCTCAGGGGCGCTGCGGGAAAAAGCTAGGCGGCGGCAGAGAAAACCACCGCGGCGCTGGAACGTGCGAGGATTGTCACCGTAAATAGCTGGAATTGCAGATGTTTACGGCACGCACGCACGAGGGCAGGGCGTTCCATTCAAACGATCACCGCCGGTGAAGACCAGCCCCGCGCGTCCTGGCAGCTTTTTCGGCGGCCGCCCTACAGCACGGCGGTCGACATCTCCGAGGGCGGCGAAGTCCACGTCACCGTGAAGAACGCGGGCCACGGCCAGGTCCTGTTCCGGGAAGGCACCGCGGAAGAGCGCGCCCGCGACGGACGCTAGATGTGCTCGGCGGGAGTGCTGAGCCGATGATCGGGGTCGATACGATGCCAGATGCAAGGACGGCCTTCGCCGGAATACTCCGTGTATTTCAGGTGACTAGCAGCATCCGCCGCGCTTCAGACTTCGGTATCGCCCTGCATGCTGCGGCAGGTGTTCTCGACACACGCACAGTGCGTGATGTCGGGAAAGCCGCAGACCCCGGCCTCCCCGCCGCTGCAGTCGGGCGGCGGCAAGGGGCTGTCGACGTGGACGCAGCGCGGGAAGTAACCGCAGCAGTTGCCCACGTCTTCGATGGAACAGTCCTCGGTGGTCTGACAACCGTAGTCCACCTGTTCGGACGTGGTGACCTCGGCCTCGATGATCAACACGAGCTTGCCGACACCGACGAGCGGATCCTGCTGCCAGTCCTCGTCGACGACTCCCTCGTAGATCACCTCCCCGGCCGCGCGGACGGTGAAGTTACCGAAGAAGTTCGACGGGAAGGCGTGGCCGCCACCTTCCTCCCGAGCGTGGAAGATGTGCGTCTCCGCGCCCGCGGCCACGGTGTCGACCAGCAACGCCACCGGACCGAAGGTTCCGTCGGCCCCCAGATTGATTTCGTCGCCGCGCTCGTTGCGCACGTAGTAGTCCGACTCGGCGACCGGCTCGATGAGTTCGATTGGAAGCGTGCCCGTGCCTGCCGAACCGCCCGTGCCCGTAGCCCCGCCGCCCGTACCGGCAACGCCGCTCCCACCGACCATGCCGCCGGCGCCATCCGGTGTCGCCGGACCTAGACCGCCCGCGCCGACACCACCCGCTCCCTCGGAAGCCGCGGCCTGGCTCCCCTCGAAGCATCCGGACGTGAGGATCAGAGGCAGTGCCAGTGTGTGCCAGGCGGCGAAGCGCGCCGTGCCGAGAAATCCATCGGATGAGGCCGGTCGGGATCGGATCATGCCATCGATGTAGCAACCCATGTGCCAAGGGCCCTCAATTTCGGGGAACGTTCGATCGCCGCGCCTGGCACAATCGTTCCCGTGAAGCGCGGCCGGCTTTCGCGGAACGTCATCGTGCTCGGGGCGCTGAGTCTGCTCACCGACGCCTCGAGCGAGATGATCATCCCGCTGCTCCCCGTCTTCCTCACGGCAACGCTGGGCGCGAGCGCGCTCGCCCTCGGGTGGCTCGAGGGGCTCGCGGAGGCCACCGCGAGAGTGTTGAAGTTACTCTCGGGCCGCTGGTCCGATCGCCAGGGGTGCCGCCGCCCGTTCGTCCTCGGCGGGGACGCGCTGTCGGCCCTGGCGCGCCCGCTCGTCGCGCTCGCTGCCGCGCCGTGGCACGTGCTCGCCGTGCGCCTCGCCGACCGAACGGGCAAGGGGCTGTGCTCGGACCGTAGGAATCTCTAGGCACCCCCAGTTTCAGCCATGTCAGCACCAGAGCCCACGCTGCCCACACCGCTGAGGCCCCAATCCTCCACGATTCCGCCGCCCTACAGCACGGCGGCGGGCGCAGCACTGGACGCGCAAGGCCAAGTCGCTGGCCGCCACCCGGATTCACTTGCGCGCAACACCCTCGATGACCGTGACCGTCACTCGGCTTTCCTGACCGAGGCCCTCGATTTTCGTGGCCTGACGCCCCTCAACTACCGTGATTGCGCTCAGCGAAGCGAGCGAACTCGCGTCGCGCGTGCAGCCTGCGTTGCTTGCTCAGGGGCCAGAGACGGGTCGTCTCCGGATGCCACATACATGGCTTTCCCCTGCGGCTCGGCCGCCGCACTCATCGACTGCCTCCCTTCGCCATGTACACGGCTTTCCCGTGCTCGGAAATAGGTTGATCCTTATTGCACGTGATGGCGGAGTTCGATGGCGAGCGCGCCTGTCGAACTCTGTGCCGAAGTCGTAGCCGAGCTGCTTCGAGGCGCCGTAGCGGTGCGCCGGGCCCGCGGCGCAGAAACCCGAGGACCGCGCTGCCTCATGCGCTGAAGTCGGACCGCACCAGCTCGATTAGACCCAGTCGTTCGATCCCAACGGCAACCGTCTGCACCAGGCCAAGCTTCGCGAGCGGGATGCGCCTACCCTCCGCGCGCAGCGAGCGGAGCGAAGGCCAGAGCGTCGCCAGTCCCACCTGCATGACCTCGATGGCGGCGAGCGTCTGGTCGTAGGCGAGTTCCGCGCGCGTGTAGTCGTGGACGCCGCGGGCGACCAGGGCGTCGTGGTAGCCGTTGACCAGCTCGTCGGGGCGTACGCCGGGGTCATCGGTCAAATCGAGAAAGGGCATCAGGTAGGCCACGTCGCGAGCCCCGCGCATCCGCTGGCATAGCTGCCAATCGAAGGCAACCGGCTCGCCATCGAGGAGCGCCGCGTTGCGGAAGGTGAAGTCCCCGTGCACCAGCGTGAAGGGCGGGCCGTCCAGGTGCGCAGCGATCGCGGTCAGGCGCGGCACGATGATTTCACGCAGGGCCGTGATCTGAGGCGGCACTGTGCCGTCCACGACGTCGTGCAGGAGTTCGACGATCTCGCTCAATGCGCTTCGCCAGAAGTCGACGCGAGCGGTCGGCGGCTGTAGCCAGCGATGGCTCACCAACTGCTCGTCGTTCCAGAAGTGCGCGTGCAGCTCGGCGAGGCGCGCGAACATCGACCGCGCGTGGGCAGCGTCCAGGCGCCTTGCGGGCCAGCTCCCCGGTACGTCGCCCAAATCTTCCAGCAACAACACCGCGTTTCCCTCGTCATCGTCCTGCGCCAGATAGCAGCGCGGTGTTCGGATCGGGACCCTTGGCTGCAGGTCGCGGTAGAAGCCTGCCTCCGCGCGCACGAAGCCAGTCGCGAGCATGGCGGCGCGGCGCCCGGGTGCATCGGGTGGGAGCTTGACGATCAGCGTCGCCGGCGCCCCCGCCGGGGCGTCGCCCGAATAGCACAACTGCGCCCTCAGAGCGCTTCCGGCGTTGCCCTCCTCCTCGGGCGAGGCCAGCGAGACCTGGGTGACCTCACCTCGCGGAAGAAGGCCGGCGCCTCGCAGGGCGGCGGTCATCCAGGCGGCGTCTACACTGGCACGACGGATTCGGATTGGCGGCATGTTCACCCGGTAAGGCTGTTCCCGCCGCGCGTTCCGGTCAAACCCTTCGGGGCGCGCTTCATTTCGTTGGCACGCAGATCGCCCCCCAGCTGATGTTGGCCATCACCTCTGACCGTTTCGAAAGGACTTTCCGCCCCCCGCCTCAGTCTTCGAAGACCTCGGGGACCGTAGGAATCTTTAGGCACCCCCAGTTTTAGCCATATCGGCACCGCATGCCACGCTGCCTACACCGCTGAGGTCTCACCCCCCCCCCCCCGCTTCCGCC
>JAOUOP010000139.1 GCA_029880325.1 Myxococcales bacterium
CCCGCCGAAACACTCCTCTTTCCTGCCCACATCGTCTCCGATATCCTCAAATCCACCGGGCCCCCAGCGCGCTCGGCACCCCCGTAGCCTTGCGGACTTTCGCGGCAGAACGTTGGGGATCACGACATCGATACGGTGTTGGGGAAACGACCGCAGCAGGTCGAGCTGGGCTTGCAGCCCCAGGGCAGAGCCAAGCCAGTAGGCCGCGCGTCCCGTCAGTCGTGGCGACCACATCAGAAGTGTCAGCGCCCGGCCGTCGAAGCCCTGCGGCTGCAGGTGCAGTCCCGAGGGCATGAGCCCTGGGCAGGCATCCAGTTCGAGGCGTCCGATGAAGGTGGCGAGTGGACAGGCGGAGACCCCGACGTCCCAGCGATCGAGTTCCAGCGTCCAGGAGCCGTCGGCCAATGGCACCTGCTCGCTCGACCAGGCGCTGAAGTCCAGCAGTAGCCATGTGTGGTCGAACTCGAGGGCCGCGTCCACGTGCAGCCCGAGCGCCAGCGTCCGCTCCAGCACTCCCGCCGAGCACATCTAGCCGCCCGCCGCTGCCGAAGGCCAGCGCGAACTCGGTTGCAGGTTCGGGCGGCGGCTCGGCCTCGGGCGCTGCTTTATCGCGCGGGATGGTGGTGGGCGCTCGCGCGCTTGCAGCCTTCGGAGGTGGCGGCTCGCCCTGCAGTTGTTCGAGCAACTCCTGCCCCGGGTCGTGGTCGTCGGTCGGGGCAAACTCCCCCGGCAGCTCGGTCAGCCCCGCGTCAGGGTCGATCGCCACGGCCACCACGAACGCGAGCTGCCGGTCGAGGCTGCGGCAGTCCTCGCCATCGCTCTGCAGCTCGCGCTCGCCGAGCACCTCGCCGGCGGCATTGCTGACCACGATGCGCGCAGCGAAGTGCCCGCGGGCGCGGTCGATCCGGCCTTCGACGTTGAACTGACCGTCGGGCGCAGCCACAAGCACCGGTCCCACATGGCGCTCGACCGCATGGGCCAGCTCCTGGGGGCCGATGCAGCTCTCGGCGCCCGGACCGCGCACCCAGCTCAGCGCCGTCGGCGCCTGCCCGGACGCCGCCACCGACAGCCCGAGTATGAGCAGTCCCAGGGTCGACAGCAATGCGGCGGGCCGGTGCATGCGGCGCCGGACCATAGCAGGCTCACCGGCCCCATGCTGGGCGAAGACTTCGGCACGGCCATCGGTGCCGTAGCCTCGATTTGTCGGCTCCGTGCGTTCGGGCGCGCTTCGTTGCTACGGCCACCTGACTAAACTCGGCTGCATCGTGCCCGTTCTCCGTCGTCGCCCAGGGGTGGCATTCTGCGAGCAGTCGATGTGCCCTTCCGGCCCGGAGCTGGCGTCTTGGGGCAGGGGTCCTGGAAGCACTTTAGATACGCCCCAAACCGGGATTTGATGGAAGTTTTCCGAAACCGGGCATACCCGTACCCAATCATGCAAATCCACTTGCAGGTTGCACGCGTTCAGTGCATCTATGTGGGGGATGGTCACACCTTCGCCATGGAAAGTTCGAGAGGAGGCGCCGAGTTGTCCGCGCTGCTCCCGGCCGATGACGCTGCTCTTCTTTTCCGCCGCCTGCGATTTCTGCGACGGCAAGGTGGAGCCCAGTTACCACCACGGCTACGTCATCTATCGCGGCGCGAACGCAGGCGAGCCGCGTGAAGAGTACGTTTTTCGCAGCGCCGCCCACGCAGAGCACTGGCGCGATCTGATGGAGCTCGGCGATCACGAGGTCAGACGCGTGTGCTCCGAGCAGCCGTTCAACTGGCGCGAGACCACGGGCACCATCAAGGGATTGGAGCTTGCCGATCACCTCTTCACGATCTTTCCCGATCGCTGTTACGAGCCCTGCGAGCACCGCGCCCACTTGGGTTGAGCCCGAGCACGGGTGCACTCAGCCGCGGGAGGCTGACAACCGCCTTGCGGGGCCGGTGGAGCGAAGCGCAGCTGCGCGGCTCAGAGTTCCTGTTCGCCAAGCTCCACGCCCCAGCTTTTGAGCTTCTTCTGGATCACGGGCAGGTCCAGCGCGGTTTCCGGCGCGACCTCCAGGTAGCGCTTGTAGATCTTGATGGCCAGTGGGCGCTGACTGCGTTTTTCGGCGTGCGCACCCGCCAGGTGTAGGGCTTCGGGCAGCCAGTAGGGGACGGGGTCCTCGGCGTCGCCCAGGCGCACGGCGCGCTGGATGGCGTTGAAGCTCTCGTTGGCGTTGCCGGCGTCGTTGTACACGGTGGCCAGCTGAAACCACCACTCCCCGTTTTCTTCGTCGGCTTTGAGGGCCGCCCGGTAGGAAGCGATCGCGTTGCTGAGGTCGCGCATCTCCGCGTAGCTGCGGGCCTTGACGATGTGGGCCTCGATGCGTGCGGGGTTGAGTTCCAGGGCCCGCGAGGCGTCTTTCAAGGCGTCCTTGACCGTGCCGCGCAAGAGCCCAATGCGCGCGCGTACCCAGTAGGCGTCGCCCAGGCTCGGGTCGAAGGAAAGGGCCGCGTCGGCTTCTTCCAAAGCGCGCGCTACGTTCTTCATCTCGAGCGCCGCCCGTGCAGCGTACAGGTGGTATTCGCCCTTGGTGCCGTCGAGGCCCAGCGCCCGTGTGAAATAGGTCAGGGCGTCGGCGGTGCGCCCGCGCGCAAATTGAATGCGCCCGATAAAGTACTCGGCCTCGTGGGAGTTGGGCATGTCGGCGACGACCTTTTCGAGCGTCTGCTCGGCCTCGTCGAGGTTGCCGGCGGCGACCTGGGCGGCGCCCATGCGCAACAGCAACTGGCTGTTGCCTTCGTCGCTGTCCAGGGCCGCCTTGTAGGCCGCGACCGCTTCGTCGAATTCGCCGCGCGCCTCGTGCAACAGGCCCCGTTCCTCGGCCAGGCCCGCGAATGCCGGGTCGCGCTTGGCGATCTGATCGAAGCGCTGGGAAGCTTCCGCCAGCTTGCCGTTGCGGCGCAGGGCCTTGCCCATACCGAACATGGCTTGCAGGTCGTGGGGGTTGAGTTCGAGCGCGCGCTCGAATTCGTGGACAGCGCTTTCGAGCTGGCCCCTTTCGAGCTGCGCGTGGCCGAGCATGCGGCGCATCTCGGCCGAATCTTCGACGTGTTCGGCGGACTCGAGCAGGATCTCGGAGGCCTTTTCGGGATCCTTTTGGGCGAAGAAGAGGTTGGCCAAGTGCAGGTAACCATCGAAGCGGTCGCGTGCCAGCTCGATGCTGCGGCGGTACTGGATCTCGGCAGATTCGATGTTGTCGAGGGCCAACTCGCAGTCGCCGAGGACTAGGGTGATCTCGGGGTCGTTCGGGAACTTCTCCGACAGTTGAGTCAACTTGCCACGCGCCTCGGCGCCGCGCTTGAGAAGCAGCAGCGAACGGCTGATGCCGAGCTGGGCCTCGGCCGAGGCGGCCCGGCCACTGAGCATGATGGGATCGGAGCCGCCCTTTTCCGCTGTGCTCAGGGCCGATTGGAAGCGCGCCAGACCGTCGTTGAAGCGCATCTGGTCCAGCGCCACGCGACCCGATCCGAGTAGCGCTTCGACCAGGTAGGGGTCGGACTCAAGTGCCGTCTCATAGGCCTTTCGCGCCTGGGACAAGCGGTTGTTTGACTCGTGGGTAAAGCCCAGTACGCTGAAGCCCGAGGCGATGGCCTTCTTGGAACTCCACAGGTGGCTGTCCTCTTCGGTCGGCTCCAGGCCCAGCGCCACGCGCAAAAGGTGCATCGCCCGCTGCTGGCGTCCGCGCTGCCACAGGATGCGCGCCTCGGCGATGCGCGCTTCGACGTGCTTGGGGCTCTGCTTGAGCGTTTCGTCGACCGCGGCCGATTGCGCGTCGAGGTCGTCGCTGGCGGCCAGGATGCGCACAAGGCCCCACTGGGCGCGGGTGCCGGCGCCCAGGCTCAAGGCCTTCTCGAAGGCGGCCTTGGCCGGCTCGAGCTTGCCCTCCGCCAGCGCAGCCTCGCCGGCAAGCAACTCCACATAGGGATCGCGCGGTGCCTGGCCGCGGGCGGCTTGGATGTGGCCATTGAAGGCGGCCCAATCGCGCTTGCGGGCGGCCTCGGCTGCCCGCGGCAGCGCGGCGCCGGCCACCTCGTAGGAGCGCTCGTTGAGGCGTTTGGTCAGCGCCGCGGCGCGGCCGGCGCTGACGGTGTCGTCGCCGAAGCGCAAGACGAAGAGGGCCTCGTGCACGATGCTGCGAGCCCAGAGATCGCGGTTGAGGCTGGCGGCCTTGCGCGCGCTGCCAAGCTCCGAGAGCGAGCGCAGGGCGTCGGGGTAGGTGTCGCTCATCGCCAGTTTTTCTGCTTTCTCAATGGCGCTGCGGGCGAATTGGGGGCTGCCGGCCTCGGGCAGGTAGCCTTCCCACAGGTATTGGCCGTAGATCCCATAGGGTGTCCAGCTCAGGGCCGCGCCGCCGGCGGCCAGGAGGATCACCGTGGCAGCCAGGCCCGACAGCACCACCATGCGGCGCTTGCGACGGGCCGCCTCGCGCGCCTCGAAGTCCTGGCCACGGCGCCGGCGCCGCTCGCCGCCGCCTTCGATGCCAACGTCGTCCTCGCTGCCGTCGATGCCGAACTCCATGTCTTCGTCGTCATCGAAGTCGGCTTCGCCGTAGTCGTCGTCGTAGTCGTCGTCGTCGTACTCGTCGTCGTAGTCGCCGTCCTCGTCGAAGTACTCCTCGTCGTCATCGAGCGCTTGATCGTGGCCGAAGGCCGTCGGCGCTGCGGGCATGTCGAGATTGGGTAGGCCGCCGCCCATGGGACCGGCTTCGATCGCCGTGGCCGTGGGGGGCAGAGGTGGCAGCTCGCCGCTGTCGTCGTCGAAGCTGAGGTCGGCGAAGCTGGCGTCGTCCCCGTAGCCATCTTCGCTCATCAGCGACGGCGGCAGGTCCGAGGTGGAACCGCTGTCGTCACCGAAGCCCAGGTCGCCAAAGCTGCTCTCGTCCTCGCCGCCCAGGCCCTGCACGGTGGGCTGCTTGGGGGGCAGCAGGTCGGCCGAGGGTTTTGGCGGCGGCAGCTGCATGTCGCCCAGGCCGCCGCCCGTACTGCGCCCCGAGTTTGGCAGTGGCAGATCGGGCAGGTCGACGTTCAAATCGGCGAAACTCTCGTCGCCGGCCCTCGGCGTCGGTAGATCCAGCGAGCCGAAGCCGTCGGGTGAGCGCGGCACGGGCAGGTCGGCGTCGTGTTTGGGCGTCGGCAGATCGAGGTTGCCGAAGCTACCGCCCATCACGGTCGCCTGCTTGGCTATCGGCAGGTCGGCGTTGACCTTGGGCACGGGTAGGTCGGCGTTGATCTTGGGTACGGGCAGGTCCAGGTCGCCGAAATCTGCGGAGGTGGCGACGGGCGAAGAGCGCCGGGGGGTTGGCAGATCGACCTCCAACTTGGGTGCGGGTAGGTCGACCTCGAAGTCGGGGGCGATGGGTGCGGCGGCCTTGGGTGCAGGCAGGTCGATGTCGAAGTCGGGGGTGATGGGCACGGCGGCCTTGGGCGCCGGCAGATCGATGTCGATATCGAAGTCGGGGGCGATGGGTGCGGCGGCCTTGGGAGCCGGCAGATCGATGTCGAAGTCGGGGGCGACGGGCGCTGTGGCCCTGGGAGCCGGCAGGTCGATTTCGTCGTCGAGGGTGATCCCGGCGCTGGGTGTGGCCGGTGCGGCGGCGCCCACGATGGTCGGGGCGAAGGCGCTGGCTGGCGTGCCGCGGGGCGTCGGGGCCAGCGGTGGGGCCTGGGGGACGACGGGGGCCACGGGTACCGCTTCGGTGACCGATTCCTGGCGCTCGGCGGGCGGCGCCTGGAAGGGGGGAGCGACGGTGCCACCACTGGCCGCCTGGGGCGCCACCCCTACCATGGTGCCCTTGCCGATGGCAGGTCGCCGAGGGTTTGGTCGCGGCTGTGGTGCCACTCCCATCATCGTGCCCCTGCCGGCACCGAAGGCCGATCCGGCGGCGCCGCCCGGGGGGGCAATCGGAGCTGCGATCGGAGGCGCAACCGGGGGCGCGATGGCAGCGCGGGCCGGGGGTGCGATCGGAGGCGTAACCGGGGGTGCGACGGGGG
>JAOUOP010000140.1 GCA_029880325.1 Myxococcales bacterium
AAGGCGACAAAGGGCGGGGCACGGCCTCGACCCGGGGGCCGGTGGTGGCCCGGCATCGCTTCGACAGCCTCGAGGGCGATGCCGAAGTAGCAGGCGCCCGCCGCCTGGTCATTCACCGTGATCGACGGAAAGGGCGCCCGCCGGGCGCCGCAACACGGCACGGTGCCGACCCCCCGGAGTGAACTCATAGCCGCCCGTGGGCATGCGTCGCGAGATCCGGCTCTCGCGGCGCATTCTTGCGTCTGCAGTTCGGCGTGAATGGCGAAATCGGCCCGAGAGGACGTTGATTCGGCTCTACGCCATCGAGCTTGGGTCCGAGGGAGGGTGGCGGAGCGGGGGCGGCGCAAAATCGACAACTAAGAGTTGCAGCGATTTTGGGCTTTTTTTCGCGTGGGTCGGACGGATCCGTCGCCCAAATTTGGGGACGCTCCAAGGTTCGACCAAAGAGGTCAGCGCGAAGTAAAAACTGAGAGTTGTTTGGTGTTCGGATTTTTTGGCACGGTCCGGCGGGATCAGAGGATCAGAAGCTTACGGATGCGTGTCGTAGCGAGCGCGAGCACCATCCACACAATGCCACCCGACGACGCTGAGCCGCTGCGCCCCGACACCGAGCACCCTTCGTCGCCCTGGTCGTCCTCGTCGGCAGTCGCTGCGGCTGCAGCAGATCCGGCAACGTCGCCCTGATCGTCCTCGTCGGCAGTCGCCGTGCTTTCAGCCGATCCGGGGGCACGGCGGTCGTTGCTTGCTTCGGAGGGTGCATTTGCGAGGCCCAAAACGCCATCCTCGCAGACCGCATCCGCTGTGGCGCGGTCGGCAAGCATGCTGACCTCCCAGTCTCCCTCGCAGAGCCGACGAAGCTCCGACCTTCGCCCATCTGGCAAGCGCGTGCTGATCGAAACGCAGAGCCCCGAGGGTGACGCAGGCGGATCCTCCACCGGATAGTCCACGCGACCCGGGCCCGTCAGCATGGTCCCTCCGAGCTCCGTGCCGCCTTCCGACTGGAAGCTGAGAAGGATTTCGGCATCGGGATTCGCCAGGTCCGCAACGCAACCAACGCTCGCCGCGCAGCCGATGTCGTCGGCAGGCTGTTCGTTCAATGTGAGGCGATAGTCCGGCTCGGCCAGGTGGCGCTCGCCAGTAGACTCGCCGGAAGTCCGGAAGGTGGCCACCGTGGTGCCTGCCAGCTGGAGCGCGTGGACGGTTTCGGGCGCAAGTGCGGCCACAGGACGAATTTCCACAAACCGCACTTGCTCGTTGCTCACCAGCTCGTGGAGCTCAGTTTCGACTTCGTCGCCGGCCTCGGTGACGAGACTCGGGCTCGCCGTCTCCGTTCTCGGTACGGCAACCCACGGCACGACATCTAGTGCGTGACCCGAGCTGCCGTCGGAAACCGACGAGTAGGGCCTGGGAATCTCAGGCTCGCATGCCCGAGCGCTGCTTGTCATGAATCCCCATGCCATCAGAGCAGATGCGCCTGCTCCCAACAGCAGCGCACCCCAGCGCTGGACTTCAGCTCTGCACCTTCTTGGGACCAACCGTCGAATCACTGGCCCTCCTCAAACGGTTTGACGGCATCGCGAGCCTTCCTGCTGCGCTGGGCGGCCGGGTCGGCTGGGGCCTCCGCCGGCCCCGGATGCGGCTCATCCCGTGGCGCCGCCGCGCCGCGGGTCGTTACCTCGCCCGCGTCAATGGTCGCCGCAATCGCTTCGCGCTGTGCGCGGCGCTCCCGGTGCTGCGCCCGTGCAGTGACAAGAGCTTTGGTGCGGGCTTCCAGCCGCTTATCTGAAGTCACATCCTCGCACCAGTTATGGACGATCACGTAGCCGTTCAAGCCACCTCGGTTGAAGGGTTGCAGGCCCACCATAACGCGCCTCCCGGACGCGACGGCTTCGCGGAGCTCGTCGTGCCGCTGCCCCAATCGAGGGCCGATCACGAACACGGGGACACACCCTTCCAGCTTTTCGCCGTCCAGGTGCCTTTCGGAACAGAACGTCAACTTCACCGCCGGCACTGCCCGCATCCGAACACCGTCAGCACGCCGCTCTCGCCGGTGCAACGTCTCGATTTCCCCGCTGTCCGCGAGGCGCCCCACGGCCAAGCTGGGAGCACGTACCAGCGCGTCGTCCCTGCCGCGGTCTATCTCGGCGCTTTCGGCGTGGGCAGTACCAAGCCAGTCGCCGCACAGTAGAGCTGCGATTGCAATCGTTCTCGTGAACATCACGTGCCTCAGTCCAAATTTGTGCCGAATAGGAACACGTAGGTGTAGCTATCATCTGCTGCGACAGCCGGTGAGGACAACGTCAGGTACGTTGTCCGCGGGTCGGTCCAAGAGGTTCCCGACATGGTAGTCCTAAACGTTGTGTACGGGTAGGAGCCCTGTCCAAGCCAGGTTCCGGTATGGTAGTAGTTGGCGGCTCTCGCCATTCCTGGAGCGGATTGCGTCTTGATGGTTGGGTACATCATGCCGTTGTACGTGAGGCTTGTGCCCGAGGCGGTGGCTCGAATTGTTCGCAAATACCGGTTTTCTGCGTACGAACCGCCGTTGCCGTTGTAAGCGCTGAACGAAAACGAGATTCGCAGCTCGTCCGTACCTTGATTGGCGGCCATCGTGACCCCATTGTCCGCATGGTAGCTGGTAACGGGATAGATCTCTGACGACCAGGTTTTGCCGTCGTCGGTGCTGAGACGAACTGCGATGCGGCCCGTGTTCGTGTCCGAGGAGTCAAGCTTCGCGTAGGCCAAAGCCCAATGATTCGGTCCGAGCTTGGCGACTGACGGGGTCCCGATGGTCAGTGAACTCGAAGGATTTCGATACACCCCGTTGCCATCAGCCAAGTCGGCTGCCGTACCATAGGCAACCTTGACCACCGGGCTGCCGTCGGAATCCGCGTCAGCCCACGTAATCATGTATTCGTCGTCGTCACCGGCAATGTTGACGCCATGAAGGCCTTTGAGCCCTCCCCAGCACCACCACTGGCCCGTATCGAATGTTCCAGTCGTAGAGCCGATGATCCAGCAGGGCGAACCGCCGTGGCTCTTGTACGAGAGAATCAGTCTGCTGTTGTCCCGTACGGCGCCGATGTTAGAAAGCGTTCGCAGATTTGACGGCAGCGCGCCGAACGTGGCGAAGGTCACTCCTTGGTCCGTGCTGCGCTCGAGGTGCACCACGCCGTCGCTTGAGGCTCCCCAAAGAGTCCGCACACGGTTCACGTCCGGAGTAAAGGGGCCGAAACGCGCAGTCCACCTGTACGATGAACCGTCAAGGCTGCTCCAGGTTGCGCCGGTCGAGTCGTGGTCGTTACCGAGAAGCACGTGTCCGAGTTCATGCGTGATCGTGCTCTGCACGTCGTATTCGGAGTCCGATCCTCCCCAGAACGTCCAGTCGAAATCCGTGCCCGAAGTCGACCCACGATAGATCGCAACCAACACACCATCAGGCCAGTCGCAGCCGTACGTACCAGCCGCGCGCCCCGAGAAAGAGTCCTCCATGCGAATAAGGACACCGCCTGGAACGCAGTCGCTACTGGTTCCGGTGTAATTGAGAAGAACCGGAATGCCGGTGCTTGTGTGCCAGCGATTGCTCCCGGCCACGACTGCTTGCACGAGTTGCGCCAACGTGCCCGGGAATCCGAGGTCAACAAAACTTTGCCAGTCGATCTTTACCGGCACTATCCCACCATTCTTGATTGGCTCCCACTTGAGGTCAGCCGCGCGAGCCTGCGGTACGCTTAATGCGCACCACAACAGCGTACCGACCACCCAACGTACGAATCCCTTGTTCCCCACAGCGCCTCCTTTTGGCTGAGTCCTGCCCGGCGATGACCCAACTCCCGCTCCCAAGCTCAGCTCGCGCGTATCCCGCACGTGTCCCAGGCTATAGCTCATTGCATGTGACCGAGCAACCAACGCCGTGCTGCAAGCAGGCCTGATCAGCCGGTACCGCCGTGCTGTAAGGCGGCGGCATTGCAGGGCTGGGGCGGACGGTGGGTGACCGTGGCGGATTAATTCAGTGGCGTGACACATCACATTGCGCGATTGCGGACGCTACCTAGTTCCCGATCCTAAAAGCGTAAGCGGTTGAAATTACGGCAAAAATCGTCGGTTCGGAAGAAATATTCTTCCAGCCTGGCGCGTTACTCTGACTCAGCTGGACGACAGACGGCGGGAGGTCGGAAGATGCGCAGGCTTGCCAAGCAACAGCCAACATTGGTCGCCGCTGAGATCGATCACGAGCACGCGCGGGAGCTGGAGGCCATTGGACAGCTTCTCGATGAGCTGCCCCAAGCCGTGCAAGCGGTACACGCTGACCTGATCCGTGACTTGAAGGACCCCGAAAAAGGCCGGGATGGAATGACTGCCGAGCAGGTCCTGCGGGTGCTAGTGCTGAAGCAAATGAAGGGCTTCAGCTACGACCAGTTATCATTCGAGTTGAGTGCCTCGCTCTGTTACCAGCGTCTGTGCCGTTTCGGCATGTACGATCCGGTTCCGAAGAAGTCGTCCCTACAGCGTGACTGCAAGCGAGTGCGCCCCGAGACTCTGGAATCGATCAATCGTAGTGTCCTGGAGCTTGCTGGCGAGCGGGGAGTGGAGGATGGAGCGCGAGTACGCGTCGACTGCACGGTAGAAGAGACGAATATTCATTCACCGACTGATTCGTCGCTGCTCTTCGGGAGAGCGATCCCTCCGACCCGCCCCAAAAAAATCCGAGTTTCGGACAACTCTCAGTTTTCGATTCCGAGCCGTCCCCCTGCTCCGAGCGATCCCTCCGATGCGCGGTAAAAAAATCCGAATCTCGGACAACTCGTAGTTGTCGATTTCGCGGCCTCCCCGAAGGCCGAGCCTTCAACAGGCCGAAATTTCGCACCGCGGGGCTCGGCCGGCCCCGCAACGCCCCAACTTCGCGACTTTCGCCGTACTGCAGACGCACCAATGCGCCGCGAGAGCCGTATCTCGCGACGCATGCCCCCGTGGGGCTCTGACCTCAGTCAGGGGGGTCGGAGCCGCTCCTGGTAGTGCCACCTGGCGGGCGGCCTCTTCGCTTGTCGCGCAGGATTACCAGCCGCCGAGAGTTGGCGGCTTCTTCATCGCCGACCGTCCGGTCGAAGCGATGGCGCACAACCGGCACCCCTCGGGCGGGCTTTGCGGGTTGCTCCGCGGAGCCCGGAGCCGGCACATCGGCGTTGGCGTCGTTCTCGTCCGGGTCGCTGCTGTCGGCCGGTACGTACTCCGCGTACTCGCAGATGACCTCGGCCTCTTCTTCGAAGGTTTCGTTCACGAACGCCATCAACGCACGCGAGCGCTCGATCATCTCCTCCCGCGGCGACAAGACCGTCGCCTCGATCCAAGTAGCCTCAGTCTCGGCGTCCCCGGTCAACTCGCAGACGGGTGATGCCCCGGAACCCACGGCTTCGGAACTCGTCTCAACCGTTCCGCTCGAATCCTTCTCCTTCTCCTTCTCCTCGGTCCCCGCGGCCTCTACCTTCTCCGCCTCGAGCGCCGCCGCCCACTCGCCCTCAGCCTGCCGCCTGCGCTGCCGCTGCTCTTGCAGCTCGGCCTTGACCTCGTCCAGCGTCGGTCCCGACTTGGTCAGAAACGCTCCCGGGTGCTCCTTTGCAATCGGTGCGTTGTGGTGCACCCGCATGTTGTAGGTTCCGTGCGGAAACTCCCGCTCGAAATCGCCGCCTTTGCGTGCAAGCCGCGCCTCCTCGTGCTCGCTCCGGAACTGATGCACTTCCTCGGCGGCCTGAGCCCTCACCTCGCGACCCACCGCGCCGCCCATGCCAATCCGAAACGTGGGTACCCGCTTGCCACCGCTCTCGCGCAAGGTCTTGGGCTCGGACCACGGATGCAGTGCCATCACCCCCTCTGGCCCCAGCGCCGGCCGCTTGCGAGCCTTGACGATCTTTTGCACCGCTTCCCGCGCCATGCGCTTCATGTGATAGACGAGCCGCTCCATGTCCCCGCCAAAGGCTTGGTACAGAAGCGGCGGTGGGGTCACCTTCATCCGGATC
>JAOUOP010000003.1 GCA_029880325.1 Myxococcales bacterium
TTTGGGCGCGGGTCGGGGGAGCCGAGGAGGGGGAGCCGAGGAGGGGGAGCCGAGGAGGGGGAGCCGAGGAGGGGGAGCCGAGGAGGGGGAGCCGAGGAGGTCCGGGTGGCGAGCGTGTCCAGATTCGTCCCTACTCAAACCTTTCTGGCAGCTTTCGATGCCGGTTTGTGTGGGCTGGTCCGGGGGCCTGAGGGTGCGTACCTTCCGGCCATGGTTTCACCTCGCTCCCGTGTGCTCACGGCTTTGCTGCTCTTGGCTGCCTGCAATAAGGAACCGTCGGCCGCCACGCCGCCCGAGTCCGAACCCGCGCCCCTGCCGGTGGCAGAGCCGGAGGAGACCGAGGCCCCCGATCCCAAGGCGCATATGCAGGAGCATCTGCGCGCGGCCACCGAGGCCCGAGACGCGATCATTGGGGGCGACCTGGAGCGCGCCAGGAAGCCGCTGGGTTGGCTCGCCGGCCATGTCTACCCAGACACCCTGCCCCCCACCTGGCGCTTCCACGCGATCCGCATGGGCAAGGCCGCCGAGGCCGCCGCCGGTGCCAAGGACCTGCCGGGTGCCGCGCGCGCCATCGGCAGCATGGCCGCCACCTGCGGTGGCTGCCACTCGAATATCGAGGGCGGCCCCAAGCTGGAGCCGGCGGGTTTCGAGCGTATCGAGGATCAAGACCTCCCCGATCGCATGCACCGCCACGTGTGGGCCATCGAGCGCCTCTGGGAGGGCCTCACCGTGCCAGCGCCGAAGGCTTTCCGCGTCGGCGCCGAGGTGCTGGCCGAGGGTGCCTTCGATGCCGATCGGGGGCCGGCCGAGCGCCTTGCGCTGGTGCGTCCCGGACTCGACGAGGTGCAGCGGCTGGGGCGCATCGGCATCAAGGCCGAAGGGCTCGAGCTGCAGTCCGAGGTCTACGGGGAGCTGCTGGTCCATTGCAGTCGCTGCCACGCGGCCCTGGGCATCGATTTCGGGGCGGCGGCCGCCGACCAAGCCCCCGAGCCAGCCTCGCCCGCGCCACCCGGGTCGGAATCGCCCGCGCCCACCCGTTGATCGCGCGCCCCGACGCCTCGATACTGAAGCGCCATGCCCGCCCTGCTGTACCGTTTGCTGACTTGTCTGGCGCTTTCGCTTTGGCTGCTGTCTTGGCAGCCGGCGACCGCTGCGGCCCAGCGTTTGCACACTATCAAGTCCGGCCAGACCCTCTCCAAGATCGCCCGCCGCTACCGGGTCGGCGTCTGGGACCTGGCGCTGGCCAACGGCCTCAAACCCAACTCCAAATTGCGCGTGGGTCAGAACCTGGAGGTTCCGCCCAAGGGCGTGACCTACGTGCGCGCCGGCCAGACGCTCTCCCATATCGCCCGCGCCCACGGCTGCAGCGTGGCCGAACTCAAGCGTCTCAACCGCATCCGGCGCGATGGCCGCTTGCGCCTGGGCAGTCGCCTGATGTTGCCGGGCTTCGTCTCGGAGGAGGATCAGGTCCGCGACTGGGGCAAGCCCGAGCAAGCGGGTGTGCTCACCATTGTACGCAAGGATCAGCGGGTGCAGCTCGCCCTTGTCGACGCTCAGGGCAGGGTGCTCCGCTCGGGCCTGGCCGAGCTCGCCAAGTTGATGCGCCGGCACGAGGATGACCCCCTGCAGCCGGTGCATCCGCGCCTGGCCCTGCTGCTGGCCAAGATCTCCGACCATTTCGGTGGCCGCACCCTCACCCTGGTCAGCGGTTTTCGCGAGGCGGGTGGCTACACGCGCGAGAGCAGTCGTCACATCGCGGGGCGGGCCGCCGACATCCGCGTCGACTCGGTGCCGCGACGGGTGCTGTGGGATTATTGCCGTTCGCTCGCGGGCACCGGCTGCGGCCACTACCCGCGCAGCGTGTTCGTACACGTGGACGTGCGCGAGGATCAGGGGCAGTGGGTCGATTGGTCGGGGCCGGGCAAGCGTCCGCGCTACGGCACCCTGCGTCGTCCCTATAGGCGTCGCGAGCGCCGCGACCCGGGCCGCCCGCGTGTGACGCGGCGGGTGACGCGCCCGGCCGAGCTTCCCATGCGGGTCGAGGTGGTCGACACCGGCGGCCGCGTCGTGCACGTGGTCGACGAGCGTCCGGCCGAGCCGACCCATGCGGCCCTGCTCGGTGGCGGCTGACGGGCTTCGAGCTGGATCTCAGGACGCGGCGCTGTGCACGCCGCCATCAGGCCCCGGCGCCCTGCTGACGCGGTCGCGGCCGGCGCGCTTCGCTTCGTACATCGCGGCGTCAGCCCGTCCCTCGAAGTCGCCGGCGCCCTCGCGGCCATCCCAGGTCGCAACCCCGATCGACACGCTCTGCTCGAGGCTGACCTCCGGCGCCGGCCGCAGCGGGCGCCGCGTCAGTCGCGCCCGAATACGCTCGGCGGCGGCGGCGGCATCGCGGCCGGTGGTGGTGGGCATGATGAGCACGAATTCCTCGCCCCCGCGGCGCACCAGGATGTCGGCCGCGCGCACGCAGTCACGGACGGTGTCGGCGAATAGCCGCAGCACGCGATCGCCTATGGGGTGGCCGTGCAGGTCGTTGACCCGCTTGAAGTGATCGAGGTCCATCAGTAGCAGGCTCAGGGGCTGGTCGTGGCGGCGGGCGTACTGCATGGCTTCTTCGAGGCGTGGCAGCAGCCAGCGCCGGTTGTAGGCCAGGGTCTGCGAATCCCGCAGCGCCAGCTCGCGCAGCTGGGCCGTGTGCAGCGCGGTGGCGGCCGTCGACGCCAGGAGGCAGGCGAGTGCCTCTTCGGTGTAGCCGAAGGCGGCGCGGCGGGCGCTGGAGACCGAGAGCACGCCGAGGGTCTCGCGACCATGGCGAATCGGCACCGAGAGAACCGAGCCGACGGCGTAGCCGCGCTCGTGGCGGTCGTTGAAGCGCGGCTCGCGGCTGCTGTCGTCGACCCGCAACGGTTGGCCATGCTCGGCCACCCAGCCGAGCACCCCCTGCCCCAGCTTGAAGTCCGGCGCCGGTCGTTCCGTGCCGCGACCGGCGCGGGCGCGGCTGCTCAGGGTGCCGTCGGCGTCGCGCAGGCGCAGCGAGGCGTGGTCCGCCCGCAGTAGCTCGAGCGCTGCGCTGGTGATGTGCTGCAGGCCTTCACCGGCGACGTCGTCCTCGAGCGCCCGCTGGTTGAGCTCGGCCAGTGCTCGCAAAGCCTCCGCTTCCATGGCTCGATTCTAGGCAGGGCGACGGACTCCACAGAGAAATTGCGCAATTCCGAGCGCGTTTCCCGGCCCCGCTCGCGCCGTGCTTGTGCGGTCACGCCTGCCATTTCGCCGTGAAATCAAGTGCTTGGCGATCCGATGGCGTTGCGCGGCATTGGAAAAGAAAATCCCGAACCATGGCACTGAACGAATTTCGCGAAGCACGAATGCGCGGTTTCGTCTCCGATGCGGGCCTCCGCCGGACACCAAGCCGGCTGGTGCGGGCTGGCGTCTCCCCCGATTCGACTGGTCTCGCAGGGGCCTTCGTGCGAGCATCCCGCGCATGTTTCGGGCGCTCACCACACTGGCGGCTGCCTGCCTGCTGCTGGCCAGCTGCAGTGCCCTCGTCTCGCCCGACAAGCAGGACCTTGGGCCAGCCCCCATGGCCTGTATCCCCAGTTCGGTCAACACGTGCCCCTGCCCCGGAGGCGGTAGCGGTCAGCAGATCTGCAACAATGGCGGCAGCTACGATGACTGCGTCTGTGCGGCGTTGGTGCCGGTGCCGGTGCCGCAGCCCGGCGTTGGGCAGGCCGGTGCGCCCGGCGGCGGGCCCTGATCGCCTAGTGCAAGGCCCGCCGCTCGCATGACTTGACTCAAGAGCGCAGCTGAAACTCCCAGCTGAAGCTGGCGTCGCCAGTGCGCGCATCGGGGGGATCGAGGGCGAGGCCTTCGAGCTTTTCCACCACGCACTGGCCGAGCGAGGCCGGCGCCGAGCTGGCCGCCGGATCGACGGTGGCCTCGACGATGTTTCCGGTCTCGGCCTGCACCTTGAACTTGACGATCACCGATCCGGATGCCTGCGGGTCCTTTTGAAGCTCGGCGTCATAGCAGGCTTTGATGTCGTTGCTGCGGGTCTCGAGCAACTCGCGTGTGGCCTTGCGGTAAGAGTCCCCATCGCGGGCGTGGAAGGAACAGCCGGCGATCATGCCCAGCAAGCCAAGGGTGAGAATCGAGCGGGTCATTTCTTGTCCTCCTTCTTCCCAGCCTTGTCATCGGCCTTGTCATCGGACTGGCTCGCGGCAGCCGCCTGCTTGGGCGCTCCGTCGACGACCTTGCTGCCCACTTCCCTGCGCTCGCCGGTCTTGGGGTCGATCTCGAAGGTCTTTTTGACCTCGCCTTGCTCCACGATCAGGAACTCGACGCGGCGGTTCTTTTCCTTGCCTTCGGCCGTGTCGTTGCTGGCGATGGGCTTTTCCTCGCCGAAGCCCTTGCTGCTGAGGCGGTCGGCCTCGATGCCGTGCTCGGTGAGGTACTTCAGGACCGACGCGGCGCGCGAGTCGGACAGCTTCTTGTTGTATTTATTGGAGCCGTCGCTGTCGGTGTGGCCTTCGATCGAGATCTTGCGGATGTGGGCGTTTTCCTTGATGACGCTCACGATTTCGTTGAGCAGGTCGTGGGACTCGCTGCGGATGTCGGCCTTGTCGACCTCGAACTGGATCTTTTCTTTGATGACAATCTGGTCGGCCGTGACCTCCACGCGCTTCGGTGGCGGCGGTGGTGGCGGCGGTTCGGGTTCGGGTGGTGGTGGCGGGTCGCCGACGACGACGAGTGAGCTGCTGTCGGAGAAGGCCATGGTGCCGCCACAGCCAAAGCTTCCGAAGAGGACTGCAGCGAGCGCCGTCAGCACCACGACAATCGTGCGATTACTGCCTGGGTCGATCATAAGCTCTCCATGGTATTTACGCGGGCCGGATGACCGGCGTCCCCCGTGGTGACGCGTAAAGGATGCAAGTCCGCCGCGGGTCTTTGCAACCCCGACTGTTGCCAGCGCTCTGCAGAGCTTCGTGGGATGTCCAAGCTTCGCTACACTCATCGGAGCACATTGTCGCACATGTGCGATCGCGCACGCGACGTGCAGGATGGTAAGCCGTGACCTTTGCGTTCTTCTTGGGAATGGTGCTTGGCTTTGTGGGGTCGATGCCCGTGGCCGGTCCCATCGCCATTCTGGTTCTGGGGCGAGGGCTCGAGGGGCGGGCGAGTAGCGGTATGTACCTGGCGGTCGGTGCGGCCATCGCCGAGAGCGCCTACGCCTACCTTGCCTTCTGGGGCTTCAGCGAACTCTTGTCCGCATATCCAGTCGTCGAGCGCGCCACCCGCGGCTTTGCCGCGGTGCTTCTATTGGCGCTCGGGACGCATTTCTTGCGCAGACCCACGACCTCCACGCCGGAGCGCCCGCCGTTTCCACCCGATCCGGAGGTGGGCAGGAAGCGCAGCTTCGTCCTGGGGCTTACGATCACGGCGCTGAATCCGACGTTGATGGTGACCTGGACGGCTGCGGTGACGTTCGCCCACTCGCTGCGCGTGCTGAGTTTCGAGGCCGGTCGCGCACTGCCGTTTTCGCTCGGCACCTTCGCGGGCATCTGCCTGTGGTTTGCTTTGCTTTTATGGTTGATCGGCCGCTACCGCGGTCGCTTCGAACGCTCCACGCTCGATCGTTTGCTGCGGGTTATGGGTCTGGGTTTGCTGCTATTGGGGCTGTTTTTTGCCGTTCAAGCGCTCTGGCCCGGCGCCGAGGGGGCCTAAACCGACTTTGGAATCGATCGCGAGCTTGATCTGCTATCCTGAACATTGCGTCCGGGGTTTTTTGCGGCCTTTCATCGCCGAACGGCCCTCCCGGTGGACTCGAGTCCCATTGCAGCAGGCCAAATCCAGAGTCTTGGTGGTCGACGACGATGACGACATCGTCTGGATGCTGACGGCGGTGCTGCGCAAGCACTTCGACGTGGTCAACGCGAGCAGCGGCCTGCTGGCGCTCAAGGAACTCGAGCGCAGTGACTTCGCCGCCGTGATCACCGACCACATGATGCCGGGTATGACCGGGGTGGAGCTTTTGGACCGCAGCCTCGCGCTGCGTCCGGCTGCGGCCCGCGTGCTGCTGACGGCCTCCGACCGCGTGCAGGTCTTTCGCGAAGCGGTCAATCAGGCCCGGGTACACCGCTTCCTTACCAAGCCCCTGCCCCTGAAAGAGCTGCCGAAGATCGTCGGCGAAGCGATTCGCGAGGCCGAGCTCGAGCACGAAAACTCGCTGCTCGTCGCCGAGCTCGAGGCGAAGAACGCCGAGCTCAACCGCGCCAACGAGCGTCTCGAAGAGGACGTGCGCCAGCGCACCCGCGAGCTGCAGGAGGCGGTCGACAAGCTGGAGGAGCTGGCGCTGAAGGATGGCCTCACGGGTCTGTTCAACCACCGCTATCTGCAGGAGGCGCTGGAGGCGGAGATTGCGCGCGCGGGCCGTCACGGCCATCCGGTGGGATTGCTCTTCCTGGATGTCGACAACTTCAAGCTCTACAACGACGCAAACGGACATCCCGCCGGCGATCGCGTGCTCAGGGAGATCGGCTGGCTGTTGACGGGTGGTGGCGATAGCGGCATTCCGCTACAAGCGCGCCGCTCCGACATCGCCGCCCGCTACGGCGGTGAGGAATTCGTAATGATCCTGCCCGAGACTTCTCTCGAGGGCGTGCTCACCAAGGCCGAGCGCATCCGTCGTGCGATCGCCGAGCACCCCTTTGAGCACCGCGAGAAACAGCCGCTCGGATGCGTCAGTGTGAGCATCGGAGCGGCTGTCTTTCCCGAGCACGGCGACAACAAGCAGTCGCTGATCGACGTTGCCGATCGCGAACTCTACCGCGCCAAGCACGGTGGTCGAAATCGGGTCTGCGCGCCGGAGGGAACCGGTTGATCTTTCCGTCACCCACCGACGCGCCTGCGCCAGCTATTTCTTCTTCATCTCTTTCATCGGCTTGACGATGATCTCGACGCGGCGGTTTTCCGCGCGGCCCTGGCGATTGGAGTTGTCGCCGATGGGGCGATCGGGGCCGATGCCGACCGAGGTGACCGCTTCCTGGGGCACGCCCCGGGCCACCAGGTAGTTCATCACGGCCTGGGCGCGGTTCTGCGACAGGGTCATGTTGAATTCGCGGGTGCCGCGCGAGTCGGTGTGGCCTTCGACCACGATGTCGTGGTTTTCTGCCTGGGGTGCCAGGGTGCCGGCGATCAGGGTGAGCTTCTGCTGGGCGCCTCCAGTCAGCTCGTACTTGCCCGACTCGAAGAGCACGTTGCCGGGCAGCACGATGACGGTGCCGCGCTTCTCTTCCTTGACGTTGAGGGCAGCGGCTTCAGCCAGCTTGCGCATGGCCTCGCGCTCGCGGGCCTCGGCCGCAGCGCGCGCGGCGCGTTCGGCGGCCAGCTGCTCGGAGGTGGCTGCCAGCTGTTGGTCGGCGGCGGCCAGCTGCTCGCCGCGCACGGCCAGCTCCTGGTCCTGCTTGGCCAGAATGCTCTTGGCCTTGGCCAGCTCACCGCGGGCGCGGGCGATCTCGGCCTCACGCAGCTCGCCGATTTGCTTGTCGGCCCGCTCCACGTCGGCCTCCGCGGCCTTCAAATTTGCCTTGGCCAAAACCAGCTGGGCCTGACGCAGCGCGACGTAGGAGAGGGCGAAGGTCTTGGGCGACTCGGCGTCTTCCTCGAAGGCTTGTTCGGCCTGGTTGAGCGCGACCTTGGCGGTGTGCAGGTCCGCCGGCGTCAGCTGCGCCGCCAGGCCCGTGCGGCCCTTGTCGTAGGCGGCGCGGGCGTCGACCAGATGCTGGGGCGGGACCGGCGAGGCACAGCCCACGATCGCGGCCACGAACGCGGCCACTGCAATTTTGGATGTGCGAACGGCGGTCATTTCCTCGTTCCTTTCTGCAGCTCTGCGCGCATCTTTTGCACCTTCTCTTGAGCGGCCTTGGCCGCTTCGACCTGCTGGTGTTCTTTGGAGATCATGATCGCCAGCTCCGCGTCGGCCTGGGCCCGGCGCAGGGTCAGCTCGGCGCGTTCGTTGTAGCCGTCCTGCATCAGGACCTTGGCTTTTTCGGTCTGTTCCTCCGCCAGCTTCAGGTGCAACGCTGCGCGCGGTACCTGGCCGGCGCCCACCTCGGCAGCGCCGCGAATCGCGGCCTGGGTCGTGGTCAAGCGGTCACTGGGAGCGGGGTAGCTGCCGCAGCCCGCGCTGATGCCACCCAAAAGCAGGGCGGCTACTGCAAGTGTCGTGGTTCTCATTTGAGGCTCCTCGAAAAGCGATTGCGGCCTGCCCACCCAGGCGAACCAGTGTGGCGGGCAGTGGGCACGATATCGTTAGACACGGCAAGCATCGATCGGCGGTAGCAGGGGCGAAGCTCGCGGGACTGAGCACGGGCGTCGCGCAGTCGGCCAACCAGTACCGCAAGGTCGAGCTACGTGGCGCAGAAGCCCCTAGGATAACAAGATTGCCGCCGCTGCACAGCATTGCATTGCGCCGGCGACTGTCACGGGGAGGTGCCTTCCAGCGCCCCCTACATTGACCCACTTGACGAATGAACGGTGGTCGGGCGCGCGCCTCGTGCTAGGTAGTGCTCAGCCGGCCCCGTCAATGGAGCGGGACCCGCTGGATGAATCCCGATGCTCAGCCCCACAGACGACATTCGTATCAAAGGCCTACGGCCACTGCTGCCCCCCGCGATTTTGATGGAGGAGATTCCCGCCAGCGAACGGGCCTGCGGCGTGATCGCCGAGGCGCGCAAGAACATCGCCGCGGCCCTGCGCGGTGATGACGATAGGCTGCTGGTGGTGGTGGGTCCCTGTTCGATCCACGATCCGAAAGCCGGGCTGGAATACGCCCAGCGGCTGGCCGCGGTGGCGCCCCGCTTTTCCGACGAGCTGCAGGTCGTGATGCGCGTCTACTTCGAAAAGCCGCGTACCACGATTGGCTGGAAGGGGCTCATCAACGATCCCCACCTGGATGACAGCTATGCGATCAACACGGGCCTGCGCCTGTCGCGTCGTTTTCTCGTGGATGTTACCGAACTGGGCCTGCCTGCCGGCACGGAATTTCTCGATCCCATCACGCCCCAGTTCATCGCCGACCTGGTGGCCTGGGGAGCCATCGGTGCGCGTACCTCCGAGAGCCAGGTCCACCGCGAGCTGGCCAGCGGTCTGTCGATGCCGGTGGGCTTCAAGAACGGCACCGACGGCACCGTGCAGGTGGCCATCGACGGTATCGGTTCGAGCTTGCATCCCCACCATTTTCTGTCGGTCACCAAGCAGGGCGTCGCCGCCATCGTGGCCACCGCGGGCAATCCCGACTGCCACGTGATCCTGCGCGGTGGCGGTGGCCGCGCCAACCACGACGCCACGAGCGTGGCGGAGGCGCTCCAAAGGCTCGAGGCGGCGAAGCTGCCGGCCCGCTTGATGATCGACTGCAGCCACGCCAACAGCGGCAAGGACCACGAGCGCCAGCCCGGGGTCGTCGCCGAGGTGGCCGCGCAGGTTGCGGCGGGTCAGCGGGGTATCTTCGGTGTGATGCTGGAGAGTTTTCTCGAGGATGGGCGCCAGGACCACGATGGGGGCGAGCCGCTGCGCTACGGTCAGAGCATCACCGATCGCTGCATGAGCTGGGCGCGCACCGAGCCGCTTTTCGAGCTGTTGGCCGACGCCGTGCGCAAGCGCCGCGCGGCGTGATGAGGTTCACGGCACGCCGAGTTCACCGAGTTCACCGGCCGGGGTTGTGGGGCTTGCTGCTGCTTTTGCCTCCGCTGGCCTGTGAGCAGGAGCGTCGACAGCCACCTCCGGCGCCCGCGGCGATCGAGCCGCAAGTCGCGACCCGCGAAAGCGACCCGGCTTTGCCGGGCATCGCGCGGCCGGACGCGAAACTCACCGAAGCCCTGCGCCGCGCGGCCGACCCGGTGTTGAAGCGCGAGCGCCCGCGCAGCCATCACCTGCATCCCGACGGTCGCCCCAGGTACATAAACCGCCTGGTGCGTGAGGCCAGCCCCTACCTGTTGCAGCACGCTTTCAACCCGGTGAATTTCTTCGCCTGGGGCCCCGAAGCGCTACAGCGCGCACGCCGCCTGGACAGGCCGATCCTGCTGTCGGTGGGCTACTCCACCTGCCACTGGTGTCACGTGATGGAGCGGGAGTCCTTCGACGACGAGGAGATCGCGGCCTTCATGAATGCACACTTCGTATGCATCAAGGTCGACCGCGAACAGCGTCCGGATCTCGATAGCGTCTACATGACAGCCGTGAATCTGCTGACCGGCCGCGGCGGCTGGCCGATGACCGTGATGTTGACGCCCGAGCTGGAGCCCTTCTTCGGCGGCACCTATTTTCCGGCGCGGGACGGCGATCGCGGTGCCCGCCGGGGCTTTTTGACGATCCTGCGCGAGATGAGCGAGCGTTATCAAAGCGACCGCGAGGGCGTGCTGCGCAACGCCGCCCAGGTCAGCAAGCGCCTGCGCGAGCTGAGCAAGCCGGCACCCGCCGCGGCGGTGGCGGGCAAGGAGGCGCTCGTGGCGGCGGCCCGGGGCCTTGCCCGGGACTTCGATGTCCAGTGGGGAGGCTTTGGGGGCGCACCGAAATTTCCCCAACCGGCGCGCTTGCGGTTTCTGCTGCGCTACGCGCGGCGCAGCGGCGATCCCGGGGCCCGGCGCATGGTCGAACACACGCTGCTGAAGATGGCCGACGGCGGCATCTACGATCAGGTCGGCGGCGGTTTCCACCGCTACTCCGTGGATGCACGCTTCTTGGTGCCGCACTTCGAGAAGATGCTCTACGACAACGCCCAGCTGGCCTTGGCCTACCTCGAGGGCTTTCAGCTGACGGGTAACCCGGAGTTTGCGCGCGTGGTGCGTGAGACGCTGGACTACGTGGCGCGGGAAATGGTTGCGCCGCAGGGGGGCTTCTACTCGGCCACCGATGCCGACAGCGATACCCCCGGGGGACACCAGGAAGAAGGCTACTTCTTCACCTGGTCGCCCGCGGAGATCGCGGATGCGCTCGGGCCCGAACTCACGCCGGCAGCGCTGTCGTTCTATGGCGTCAGCTCCCGCGGCAACTTCGAGGGCCGCAACATTCTCCATCGGCCGCGTTCGGCTTCCGCGGTCGCCGCCGAGCTCGGAATCGGCGAAGGACAACTCGCGCAGCGCCTGCAGCAGGCGCGCCCCAGGTTGCTCCAGGCACGGAAAAGGCGCCCGGCGCCAGCCCGCGACGACAAGGTGGTCACGGCCTGGAATGGGCTGATGATCGGCGCCTTCGCGCGAGCTTCCTTCGTGCTCGGGCGGCCTGACTATCTGCAGCGGGCCGAGCGCGCCGCCGACTTCATCCTCAAGACCCTGCGCGCTTCCTCCGGGCGGCTTGTGCGCAGCGCCCTGGGCGAGCGCGCCGGTGAACCGGGCTACCTCGAGGACCACGCCTTCATGGTCGAGGCGCTGCTAGAGCTCTTCGAGGCCAGTGCCGAACCCCGTTGGTTACGCGAGGCCATCGCCATTCAGAAAGAACTCGACGCTCACTTCTCCGATCCGGAAGCGGGGGGCTACTTCAGAACCAGCGATGACCATGAACGCTTGCTGGTGCGCGAAAAGCCCGACCACGACGGTGCCTTGCCCAGCGGCAACTCGGTGGCCGCCCTTTCGCTTTTGCGGCTTGCGGACCTGACCGCCGACATGACCTACCGGGCCCGGGCCGAGGCGGTCATCGCTGCGCTTTCGGCGCCGCTGTCGCGCGGTGGGGGGCTTGCTCGGCTGCTGCTCGCGCTGGATTACGCCACCGATTCGGCGCTGCAGGTGATCGTCGTGCATCCCGATGACTCCGAGCCGGCGCCACAGTTGCTCGAGCCGCTGCGACGGGGCTTTGCGCCCAATCGCGTGATGCTGGTGCTGTCGGAGGCGCAGGTCAGCGGCCTGCGCGAGCAGGTGCCGGTGCTCGCCGGCAAGGTTGCCATCGGCGGCAAGGCCACCGCCTACGTCTGTGAGCAGGGTCGCTGTGAGCTACCCACGAGCGATCCGAAAGCTTTCAGTCGCCAGCTGGCGCAGCACGTCAAGCTTCTCGCCGACGGCAACGATCCGCCGCCGCTTGCGCTTTGAGGCGTCGCGGTGGGGCCGTGTTCACAACCCCTTGGCGGCGGCGATCACGTTTTCGGCATCGACCGCCGGGTCGACCTTGGGCCAGACCTTGGCGATCTTGCCGTCGGGGCCCACCAGGAAGGTGACGCGCGAGGCGATGCCCTTGGCCCGGCTGGGCACGCCGAAGGCCGCCTGAAGCGCGCCGTCGGTGTCGGCCGCGAGCGGGAAGGGCAGTTTGTGATGGGCGCGGAAGGCGCGGTGGCTTTCGGCGTCGTCGCGGGAGACGCCGATGACGTGCACGCCCGCACTCTGCAGCTGCTCCCAGGCGTCGCGGAAGGCGCAAGCCTGCTTGGTACAACCGGGGGTTTCGTCCTTGGGGTAGAAGTAGACGGCGACTGGCTGGCCCTTCAGCTGCGAGAGCTTCAGCGCTTTTCCGTCGGCGGTCTCGGCCACCACCTCGGGGGCGGCGGCGCCGACGCTGAGCAGGCCGCCCTCGGCCGCGGCTTCGCCCTTGGAGGCGCCGCCGCAGGCCGAAGCCAGAAGCAGCAGCCAGAGGCTGCCGCCGAGCGCGGGGCCCGCGAGCCGAACTCGCGCTGTCGCAGCCAGCGCGTTCATCCGGGCCGGATCCTCTCGTCGAGAAAGGCTCCGACCTTGTCCAGGGCGATGCGCTGCTGGCCGGCGCTGTCGCGGTCGCGCACGGTGACGCTCTGATCCTTGGCCGTGTCGCCGTCGATGGTGAAGCAGTAGGGCGTGCCGATCTCGTCCATGCGCGCGTAGCGCTTGCCGATGTTCTGCTTGACGTCGAGTTGGACGCTGTGGCGCTCGCGAAGCTCGGCGTAGAGCTTGTGGGCGATCTCTGGCATGCCCTCCTTGTTGACCAGGGGGAAGATGCCGGCCTTGATCGGGGCCATGGCCGGGTGGAAATTCATGTAGACCTTGCTCGGCCGCGATGGGTCTTCGGTATAGGCCTCGCAGAGCAGCGCCAGCACGCCGCGGCTCAGACCCGCCGCCGGCTCGATCACGTGGGGCATGTAGCTTTCTTTGCGCTCCTGGTCGAAGTAGGCCAGCTTGATCTTCGAGTGCTCCTGGTGGGCTTTCAGATCGAAGTCGGTGCGGTGGGCGACGCCCTCCAGCTCGCCGAAGCCCGGCGCGGTGAAGGGGAAGCGGTACTCGACGTCGAAGGTGCCCTGGCCTTCGCGCGCGTAGTGGGCCAGCTCGTCCTGGCCGTGGGGGCGCATCATCAGGTTGTCCGAGCGCAGCCCGATGCGCTGCCACCAGGTGGCCCGCCGCTCGCACCAGAACTCATGCCACTTCTGGGCTTCGTCGGCGTGGCAGAACCACTCCATCTCCATCTGCTCGAACTCGCGCGAGCGGAAGATGTAGTTGCGCGGGGTGACCTCGTTGCGGAAGGCCTTGCCGATCTGGGCGATGCCGAAGGGCACCTTGACGCGGCTGGTGTCGACCACGTTCTTGAAGTTCAGAAAGATGCCCTGGGCGGTCTCGGGGCGCAGGTAGGCCACCGAGTCTTCGCTCTGAATCGCGCCCACGTAGGTCTTGAACATCAGGTTGAACTGGCGCGGCTCGGTCAGCGTCCCCGGGGTGCTGGCGTCAGGTCCCACGACCTTGGGCATTTCCTCGCGTGGTAGCTCGCTCAGGGGCAGCTGCTCGAAGTCGGCTTCGCTCTTGCCGCGGGCCAGCTTCTTGATGCGCTTGAGGGCCGGGGCCGGCTCGCCTTCCAGGAAGGCGAAGCGGGGCGCCTCGGGGTCGCTCTTGTGGCGCAGCACCTGCAGGTGGTCGTAGCGGTAGCGGGCCTTGCTCTCGCGGCAGTCGACCATCGGGTCGTTGAAGCCGCCCACGTGGCCCGAGGCCTCCCAGGCGCGCGGGTTCTGGATGATCGAGGTGTCGACACCGACGATGCTCAGGGGGTCGCCGTCGGGGCCGAGCGGCGGGCACAGCACCATCTCTCTCCACCAGGCGTCGCGGATGTTGTTCTTCAGCTCTACGCCCAGGGGGCCGTAGTCCCAGAAGCCGTTGATGCCCTGGTAGATCTCGCTGGCCGGAAAGATGAACCCGCGCCGTTTGCACAGCGCAACCAGGTCGTCCATCGATATCGTCACGTCCGCTTTACCTCGTCGGGCGGCGTGGTCGCTCCCCGCCGCGTAGGGTCGTGTCCATAGCACAGGGCCGGGCCGGCGTCGGCTTTATGTGGGGGCGGAGCTGCCGCCAAAGCCTCAGGAGTCCTCGTCGATGTAGCGGTCCCGGGCGCTCGGATGCTTGCTCTCCACCTCGTCGAGGGCCTGTTCGACGTCGCTGCGCATGCAGCTGTGGCAGTCCTTGAGGCTGAGGAAGCCGCAGCCCTTGCGCGGGCTCTTGTCCAGGCGGTCGAGCGGGATCACGTATTGGGCCGCGGGGGCCTTCTCCATTTCGCGGACCACCTCGCGGCGCCCCCGGCAGCCGTTGGCCTTTTCGAGCTTGGCGATCACGAGCAGCGGCTCGGGCACCGTGGGCTTGCCCTTGTAGGCCAGGACCTTCCTGGCGGCGTCGCGGCGGTCGCGCGCGCGGCTGCTCTCGAGCATGGTCTTGACCTCCTCGGCGATGGCCTCGGGCACCGGGGGGTCCGGATTGGCCACGGCCTCGACCGCCGCGACCGCGGGCTTGACCGCTTTTTCGGCGGCTTCAACCACGGTTTCGATGGCTTTGGCCGCGCCCTTGGCGGGCTCTTTGGCGGTGGCCGCAGGCCGTCCCTTGGCGGCGTCTGCGGTCTTGTCGTCGCTCCCGGAGAGGGCGAAGAAGAGCGCGATTGCCGCTGCGCCGCCGATCAAAATGTTCCGGCGCGTCTTGGGGGGTAGCGTCTGCCAGCGCGTCGTGGAGCGCTGCACCATGGGCTCGAGGGTGGAGCGCAGCTGGGGGACCAGCGTGCTGACGGCCGGGAACATACCGGTGCCGCGTTCGGAGTGGGCCAGGCTGCGCAGGGTGTCGCGAACCTCGCCGGCGTGATTGGGGCGATCCTCGATGGAGCGGGAGGTCAGCTGTTGGATCAGGGCGTCGAGGGGCTCGGGGATCGAGGTGTCGTCGAGGGTGGCGCGCAGGGTGGGCACCGACTCGCTCATCTGCCGGCTGATCACGGCGGTGACGTCGGGGCCGTCCCAGAGGTCGCGCCCGCTGATGCACTCCCACAGCACGACGCCGAGGGCGTAGAGGTCGGTGCGGTGATCGACGCGATCGCCCACGGCTTGCTCGGGGGCCATGTAGCCGGGGGTGCCCATCACGGTGCCGACCCGGGTCAGCTCGCGATTGGCCTCGGCGCCCTCGGGGGCGGGCGCGTCGCGGGGCGCCACGTGGGCGATGCCGAAGTCGAGCACCTTGGCCAGCTGGCTGCCGTCCTCGCGGCTCTCGACCAGGATGTTGTCGGGTTTCAGATCGCGGTGAATGATGCCCGCGGCACGCGCCGCCGACAGGGCGTCTGCGACCTGGGAGAGCAACAGGCAGGCCGTGCGCCAGGGTAGCGGCTGGCCCGTTTCCAGGATCGCGCGCAGGCTCTGGCCTCGCACCAGCTGCATCACGAAATACGCCCCGCCCTCGGGCAGGGTGCCGTAGTCGATGGCGCTGGCCACGTGGGGATGCTCGAATTGGGCGGTGGCCATGGCCTCGCGGGCGAAGCGGGTGGCGACCTCACCATTGCCCGCCAGCTCGGCGCGGATCACCTTCAGCGCCACCTGCTTGTGCAGGGTCAGGTGCTCGGCGACGAAGACGGCACCCATGCCACCCTCGCCCAGCAGGCGGATGATGCGATAGCGCCCGTCGAGTTCGCGATTGGTCCAGGTGCCCGGATCGTCGGGCTCGAAGCCGAGCGTCGGCGCCAGCGCTCCGGCCTCGACCTCGGCCACCGGCTCCTCTTCCGGCTGTTGCCCGTCGTCGGTCGGCACGGCCGCGAGGGTAACACGGGCGCGGGCCGATGACTGCCCTCATCACGTCAAATGTCTGAAAAGATTGGTCTTTCCCTGCCGTTTTGGTGGCTGCCGAGGGCCCGCGCAAGGGGGGCTAGGCAGGCGCGTTTGGCGTGCTACAAGCCATCCTGTGAATTGGAGGTAGTTCGCCCATGCCCGCCTATAAAGCGTCCATTCGTGACATTCAGTTCGTGCTGCACGAGATGCTCGAAATCGAGCAGCACTACGCCCGGCTGCCGGGTGGTGAGGGTCTCGGCCGTGAGACCATTGACGCCATGATCTCCGAGGTGGCCCGCTTCATGGAGCGGGTGGTGGCGCCGCTCAATCGCAGCGGCGACGAGGAGGGTTGCCACTGGTCGCCCGAGGGCGTGCGCACCCCGGCCGGCTTCAAGGAAGCCTACGATCAGTATTACGAGAGCGGCTTCGGCTCGATCGCGACCGACGAGGCGTACGGCGGCCAGGGGTTGCCCCCGTCGCTGCGCACGGTGCTGTCGGAGATGGTGGGGGCGGCCAACTCGTCCTTTTCCATGTATCCGGGGCTGACGGCGGGCGCCATCGCGGCGATCCAGGACCACGGCAGCGAGGAGCAGAAGCAGGCCTATCTGCCCAAGATGAACGAGGGCGTGTGGTCGGGGACCATGTGCTTGACCGAGTCCCACTGCGGCACCGACCTGGGGCTCCTGCGCACCAAGGCCGAGCCCCTGGGCGACGGCAGCTATGCGATCACGGGTGAGAAGATCTTCATCTCCGCCGGTGAGCACGACCTGACGGAAAACATCATCCATCTGGTGCTCGCGCGCCTGCCCGACGCGCCCGCGGGCACCAAGGGCATCAGCCTCTTCATCGTGCCCAAGCTCGCCATCGACGAGCAGGGCAACGTCGGCGACAACAATGGTGTCCAGTGCGCGTCGCTCGAGCACAAGATGGGCATCAAGGCGTCGGCCACCTGCGTGATGGCCTTCGAAAATGCCCGCGGCGTGTTGTTGGGCGAGCCGAATAAGGGCCTGCGGGCGATGTTCACGATGATGAACCACGCGCGCCTGGCCACCGGCATGCAGGGCATGGCCCTGGGCGTGCTGAGTTTTCAGGGGGCGCTCGAGTACGCCAAGGAGCGGCTGCAGATGCGCTCGCTGACGGGGCCCAAGGCGCCGGACAAGCCCGCCGACCCCATCATCGTGCACCCGGACGTGCGCCGCATGTTGCTGACCCAGAAGGTCATCGCCGAGGGGTCGCGGGCCATGGCCGGCTACTGCTCGATGATCTCGGACCTGGCGCTGCGGCTGCCCGAGACCGAGGAGGGCAAGCACGCCGAGGCTCAGCTCGAGCTGCTGACGCCGATCTGCAAGGCCTTCATGACCGACCTGGGTTCGGAGGCGTGCAACCTGGGTGTGCAGGTGTTCGGCGGCCACGGCTACATCCGCGAGCAGGGCATGGAGCAGATGATCCGCGACGGGCGCGTGCTCCAGATCTACGAGGGAGCCAACGGCATCCAGGCGCTGGATCTGCTGGGCCGCAAGGTGCTGGCCGACGGCGGCGCGCGCCTAAAGGGCTTCATCGGGCGCATCGAGGCGCTATGCGAGGAGCACCGCGGCGACGAGGAACTCAAGGAGTTCATCGAGCCCCTCGAGAGGCTGCATCCCGAGTGGGTTGGCCTCGTATCGGAGATCATGGAGCGGGCGCTGCAGAATCCGGACGAGGCGGGCGCCGCCTCCTACGACTTCCTCTCCTACAGCGGCTACGTCAGCTTTGCCTACTTCTTCGCCTGGTCGGCCGCGGTCGCCAAGCGCAAGCTGCGCGAGGGCAGCGACGAGGCCGCGTTCTACGAGGCCAAGCTGCTGACGGCGCGCTTTTACGTCAGGCGCATCCTGCCGCGCACTCGCGCGCTGGTGGAGACCATGCGCTCGAGTGCCTCGGATCTGATGGATCTGGACGCCGAGCACTTCAGCTTCTGAGCGCGGACCCGGTCCGGCACTTGCGTGACGGCCCGCGCATGCGGAAATAATCCCGGGCCGAGCCGCCCACGCCGCGGGCCTGTGCTCGCGGCATGGGTCACGCGAGCACCCCGAGGACCGAAGAGACCGTGCACGTCGCCTACATCTACACGCGGCGCATCCCACTGGAGGACGCCGACACCCAGCAGGTGCTGAGCACCGTGGACGCCCTGGCTGGTCGCGGTCTGGCGGTGGATCTGATCGTGCCCTGGGGCCTGACCGCCATGCTGCGCGGGCGGGCGGACTTCGAAGCGGCGGTGCGCAGCTTCTATGGCGTGGAGCAGGGTTTTGTCATCCGGCCGCTCTACACGGTGGAGCCCAGTCGCTTCGAAGCCGAACGGCCGGCGCACGGGCTGCTGGCTTCGCTCCTGCTCGCGCGACGCTATGACTTGGTGCACACGCGCAGCCGCGCGACCGTGCTGCTGTGCGCCCAGCTCGGCATACCGGTGGTCTTCGAGTCCTACCGGCTTCTGCATCGGGACCATCCCTTGCTGGCGCGCCTGCTTTCCGCGGTGGCCTCGCGGCCGGCGTTCATGGGCGTGATCACCCACAGCGAACAGGCCGCTGCCTCGATTCGGCAGGCGGGCATTCCGGCGTCGAAGGTCGAGGTGGTGCACAATGGCTATGACCCGCGCAAATTCGAACCGCGCCTCGATCAGGCCGAGGCGCGGCGAGCGCTGGGCCTTGCGGTCGAGGGCAAGCGCGTCGTCTACACGGGCAATGTAAATCCGGACAAGGGCATCGGCTGTATCTTGGACCTGGCCGCGGCCCGGCCCGAGGTCGGCTTCTCCATCGTGGGCGGCAAGCGCGACGAGCTTTCGGCTTTGCAGGAAGACGTGCGTGCCCGTGGCTTGACCAATGTGAGCTGTCCGGGCTTCGTCCAGGCCGCCGCCTTGACGCCCTATCTCTACGCTGCCGATATCTTGATCATCCCGCCCACAGCTGGCCCGCTGCAGGTCTCGGGGCGTACGGTGCTGCCGCTGAAGGTCTTTTCGTATTTGGCGGCCGGTCGCGCGATTTTGGCGCCCAGCACGCCAGATGTGCAGGAGGTCTTGGTCGACGGCGAAAACGCGCGCCTGGTCACGCCCGATGACCCACAGGCGGCCCTTGCCGGGCTCGACGGGCTGCTCGGGGACCAAGCGCTGTGCGCACGGCTGGGAGCGGGCGCGCTCGAAACAGCCGCGGCCCTGACCTGGTCGGCCCGGGCCGAGCGCATCGAGGGGCTCTACCGGCGCTGGATGCCATGAGGCGGCCATTTGCCACGCCCATGCAAGGCTTTCAAAAATAGCGCGTGCACATGGCGAGTGAGCTGCCAAAGGACCCGACGCCGCCGGGCGTGTATCTGCTGACCGAGGCCGCGCTGCGCTCGGCGTCGGTCGGTGCGCAGGCTCTTTGCGCCGAGCTGGAGTCGGTGGGGCGCTTTCGGGTGGGCGCCCACGGGCTTTTGTCGAGCCAGGCCAGTCGCGACGGCTTTCGGCTGTGGATGGAAGGTATTCTGACGTCGCGGCCGCCGTCCGGGTGCGACGAGGCCGACGTCGTGTTGGAGGCCTTCATCGACGGCGGCCCCGAAGCGGTGGCGCGATTGGATGGTTTCTTCGCCGCGATCGTCGTGGAGCCGGGTCTAGAGCGCGCGCACTTCATAGGCGATGCCCTCTCCACCCGTCCCCACTACGTCTATCAGCGCGGCGAGGTGGTCGCCATCGCGCCCAGCCCGCGCTTTTTCGTGCAGTGCGGCTTTTCGATGAGCCTCGATCGGCTCGCGCTCTACCAGCTGCTGCGTCTGATGCACACCTGCAGTGATCGCTCGCTCGCGGCCGAGTTTCGGCGCACGCGCCCGGGCACGAGCTACGGCGTTTGGGTCGACGGACGGGTCGAGTCCCGCGTCGCCAGGCGTTTCGTGCAGGCCGAAAACGCCAGCCTGACGCTGGACGACCTGGCCGACTGGATCAAGGAGCTGGTCGCCCATTCCGTGGTCGGTGTGGTCGAGCATCCCAAGCTCTGCGAGCGTGCCATCGAGCTGCCGCTGACGGCGGGCATGGACTCGCGCCACATCCTGGGCGAGCTGCTCGAGCGGGGGCGGCCGCCCTCCAAGATTCGTCATGTGCGCATCGTCGATGCCGAATATCAAGCCGCCAAGCGCATCGCCGACCACCTGGGCATCGCCATGCGCGCCCCCGACCTGCAACAGCTGGACTACGAGAAGCTGCTCCTGCACTGGGCGCGGCGTTCGGCCGCCGAGTTGCACCTGCACCAATTCTATTTGCTGGACATCCTCGATGACGTGCCGGCAGGCGGCAGCGTGGGCTTCGACGGTCACCTGATGGATTGGTTGCTCGGCCAGTACCAAAAGCGCGTGCTGCCCAAGAGCGGCGACCCCACCTACCGCATCTGGAACCGCACCTACGAAGCGCCGCCGCTGCGAATGTTGATGCGCGACGCGCCGGAGCTGGCCCGCGAGAGTCACGCGGACATGTACAGGCAGGTGGCGCACTTCGACGGCGCGCCCTGGTTCAAGATGATGATGCTCGATCTCCAGCATCGCGGCACGAAGTATACTGGCGGCGCCTATCCCATCGCGGGCGACGCGGCGCTCTATTTCGCGCCCGGAGGCCACGTTCGTTCCCTGGACTTCGTCTGTGGTGCGCCCTTCGCCGTGGGCAGCGAAAAACGCGCGCGGCTGCGGGTGATGCAGCGGGACTTCCCGGAGCTTGCCGCGCTTCCGGACAACAAGGGGGTGCCCTACACGGACTACCAGACCTTTCGCAAAAAGCCGCTTGGGGCCTCAAGCTGGCTTCGAAAGTTTCTGCCGGGACTGCTCAGCGCCGGCCGCATCGAGTCGGCTCCCGAGTCCGAGCACGCCTGGATGCGGCGCAGGCCCACCCTGCGTGCAATGCACCAACGGCTCGTCGATCAGTCGTTGTTGGCCCAGGACGGTGAGCTTTCGGCGACCGCACTCGCCGCCCTGTGGCGCTACTCGGAACTCGGCGGGCTCGCCGGTCATACCTTCACCAAGTTGATGACGGCGGAGGCGGGCTACCGTTTGCTCATCAAGGGGCAGTCACCGGAGCAACTGGTGGCGTGGATGCTGGCGCGGGATTGACGATGGAGCCGGCGGGCAACGAGGATCTGGTGGCCGCATGGCTGATCGCCCCGGACGATGGCGCCCACCGCGCCGAGCTGTTGGGGCTGTCCCTGGGCCTGCGCCTGGCTCTGACCGCGGCCCAGGTGCAAGCGCCTTGCGTCGTGGTCGGTGCGGATGATGACTTGGAGTTATTGCGTGACGCGCGGCTCGGGATCCCGGTGCGGCACGGTGCGCCCCCTTCGGGGGTCGTGCTGGTGCTGCGCGCCGATGCCGTGATCGCGCCGCGGTCGCTGGCTGAACTCGGCGTCGGCGAAGTGCTGTGTGACGATGATGGGAGCTGGCTCGCGGCGCGGCTGTGCATCGAAGGGGGCGCGGATGTTTCGGTGCTCGAGAGCCTGATCGCGACTGCGGAGCGCCACCCGGCCGAGCGCGATCGCTACCACTTCGCCATCCGGGTCGGCTCAGCCGAGGCCCGCTCGCAGGCCCGTCGCGCCCTGATGGGTGCCCTGATCAAACCCTCCGACGGTCCCATGTCGCGGCACTTCAACCGTCACATCTCGCGGGCTGTGACGCGTCTGGTGCTGCCCCTGGGCGCCACGCCCAATCAGCTGACGGTGGTGGTTGCCGTGACCGGGCTCTTGGCCGCCTACTACGCCGCCATGCCGGGCTACTGGGCGCAGCTCGGTGGCGCGTTGCTCTATCAGCTGCACTCGGTGCTCGATGGCTGTGACGGAGAGATCGCACGGCTCACTCACCGCTTCGGCAAATACGGAGCTCTGATCGACTCGGTGGTCGATGACGCCTGCAACCTGCTGTTTTTCGTGGGGCTGTCGCTGGGGGTGGCGGCGATGCTGGGGGCCAGTTGGCCGCTGTGGGCTGCGGGTGTGACCGCGGGCGCCTACGTTCCGACGACCGTCCTGCAGTACTCGGCGGTCCTGCGCAGCACCGGTTCGGGGGACAAGACCTCCTTTTGGTCGGCGGATTCCGGGCGCCTCACGCTCTTCGATCTGCTGCGTGCGCTCCTGCGTCGCGACGTATTCGTGGTGTTGGTGCTTCTGGCGGTCGCCGTGGGGCAGTCGCCGCTGATGGCCGCGATCTTTCCCCTGGCGGCCCTGGGCACGCTCGGAGCGAGTGTTGGGCGCTTTTTGAAGTCGCGCGCGGCCTGAGCCGCGGGGCCTCACGCCCGCGGTGTTCGCGTTGTGTGCTGGATTTACTGAATGCGGTAGGGGCGGGGAGGTTCGTTAGGAGCGCCGTCGTGCAGTGCCGGTGCCTTGAAGCTTGGAACGTGTCGACGTCGGCGCCGTCGGGACAACTTTTGGTCAAACAGCAAGATGCTGTCGCCCTGTTCGAGGTGGAAGGTCTGTACGGGGTTTTGCGGGCGCAGGGAAGGTTCACTCGTGGTGTCGATGGCCACGCGCAGGCTGCTGCCGGGCGGGCGTTCGAGCATCAGGTGCACAAGGCCCTCGGCGTCGGTTTGAGCGGCGGGTTCACCGTCGATGAGGACGGGCAGGCCGGGGCCGCCTTCGGCGCGCACCACCACCGCGGCCAGGTGCAGAAGTGGCTCGCAGCGCAGGCGAATCGTGATGGGTTCGGGCGCGAGCTTCGTTTGGTGCGGTGAACGCGAGTTGAGGACGCGGGCCGTGGAGTCGCCGTGGTAGCCCGCGGGGCAGGCGGAGGTGAGTTCGACGCGGCCGGCCAGCTTTTGGCTGAGTCTTCCCGAAGCATCGGTTCGGCCCAGCTCGCGGCCGTCGGCCCAGAGGCGCACGCCGGCGACGGCTTTACCGCCTGGGGTGAGGGCCTCGACGGTCAGCTGCACAGGGGCAGGCGGCGCAGATGGCCTGCTGCAGGCGGCGGCGGCGGTGATGGTGGTGGTGACGATGGAGAGAAGAAGCAATCGGAGCGGAGCGTTCATGGTGTGGCCTCTTCGCAATCGGGCACGGGGGATGAGGAATCGCAGCTGCGTTCGTTGCGGCGCTTCAGGATCTCCGCGATGCGGGCGTAGACCGGTTCGTCAGAGCGCTGAGAAGCCAGGCTGGCGTAGGCGGCGTGGGCGGCCTGGTAGTCACCGCGGGCGAGGGCGGCCACGGCTGAGGCGACCGGGATGGGCGCGGTGCTGTCCAGGGGCGTCTCCTGTCGCGCCGGGACCGGGGGGGCTGGGGCCTGTACTTGGGCGGGTGCTTGAGCGTCCCGATCATCGGCGACGCTCGCAGGGGGGGCGGGCGCTTCGGCCGCGGTCGTGGAACGCGCCGCAGGGCCGCTGGCCTGGTGCGGTGGTGCGGCGAGTAGCAACCAACCTGTGAGGTTACCGAGGCCTAGCATCGCGATCGCCGCGACGACCATGGCAGCCCCGGTGCGGCCCTTCGAGCGCCGTATCAGTGAGGGCTGTTGGCTCTGCAGCCGCGTGGCAGCGAGCGGCCGTGGCGCGCGCGGCTTGGGGGTGGGCATGGTCGCAAGGGGAGGCGGCAGAGGGTCGGCCTTCAATGCCGTGGTCGCGGCTGTGGCAGTCGTGGGTGTCGGGGGCACTGGCCTCCGCTGGGCAGGGGACTCGGCGGCAGTGCTGGGCTGTGCGCGGCGCGCGACGCGCCTGCGTGTCGGCCCATTCTGCTCGCGCGGGGCTGTCGCCGACTCTTCCCGGCTCTGGGCGCGCAGGCCCTGGAGTTCGGCTCGGCTTGCGACGCGCGTGGCCGCTTCGGCGCTTGTGCTGTGGCGTCGGGTGGGGTGGTCGCCCTGGGCATGGGCGCGATGCATACGGGTCATGGTTGACCTGCTTCGGTTGCGGCGGTGACATGGGCAAAGCGCGTGACGCCGCGTGGCCACGGTTGCGCTGCTGCGGACTCGCCGGGGTAGAGCTGCGACAGGCGGTAGCCTTCGCCGTCGTTTTCGACCCGCGTGATGGCGCTGACCCGTCGGCTGCCGTCGGCGTGTCTTTCGATCTGCACGACGGCGTCGATGGCCGATGCGACCTGGGCGCGCACGGCCCAGAGTGGTAGCTCCACATCGCTCATCAAGCACAGCGTTTCCAGCCGACGCAGGGCGTCGGCGGCGGTGGTGGCATGCAGCGTGGAGAGGCAGCCGCCGTGCCCCGAGGTCATCGCTTGCACCAGCTCCAGCGCTTCGGCGCCGCGGATCTCACCGACCACGATGCGATCGGGGCGCAGTCGTAGGGTGGCGCGGAAGAGCTTGCGCACACTGATCTCGCCGCGGCCGCGGGCATCGGCGGGGCGCGCCTCCAGGTGCACCACATGATCGTGGGGCAGCTCGAGTTCGCGGGCGTCTTCGATCACCACCACGCGCTGGTCGCTGGGGATGAAGCCCGCCAGCGCGCCCAATAGTGAGGTTTTGCCAGATCCGGTGCCACCGGCGACCAAGATGTTGTTGCGCTCGGTGACCAGCTGCTTCAGTAGATCCCGGCCGGCGGCGTCGATGGTGCCGCGGGCGACCAGATCGCGGGCTTCGCCGTTACTGCGAAAGCGGCGAATATTCAGCAGCGGCCCGTCGGGCGCGGCCGGGGGCAGCACGGCTTCCACGCGCGAACCGTCGGGAAGCCGAACCTCGAGCACGGGTTCATAGGCGTCCACGCGGCGGCCGGCGTACTGGGCGATGCCGACGATGGCCGCATGGAGCGTCTCTCGGCTCTCGAAACACAGGCCGGTGGTCTCGATGCGGCCGCAGCGCTCGACGTAGATGCGCCAGGGACCGTTGATCATGATCTCGTCGACGTCAGGGGATTCGAGTAGCGATGCGATGGGAGCCAGCAGGCGCTCGAGGTGCCGAAGTTGGGAAGCGCTGGCGCTCATGGCTGGGCACTCCCGATCTCGGCCAGCTGGGCGGCACGCCGGGTTTCGAGCCAGGCGCGAACCTCGGCGGCGTGCGTCCCTCGCGGCGCAAGCCGCATGTAGGTCGCGTAGTGCCCCGCTGCGGCATCCAGGTCGCCGCGGTATTCGAGTTCGAGCGAGGCCAGCAGGTAGTGGCTTTCGGCGGCTTTGGGGGCCATTTGCAATACCGCCAGGAGATGAGACTCGGCCGCCTCGGGCTGGCCGAAAGCGAGCCGCAGGGCGGCGGCCAGCTGGCGGATGCGCCAGGCCCCGGGTTCGCGACGTAGGAAGCGCTCGGCGTGTTGTAGGGCCGCCCGCAACCGGCCCGATGCGATGCAGCTCGACAGCAGTGCCGGCATGGCGCGCGCGGCGGGGTAGCCAGCGGCGATGGCCAGAGCGATGTATTGCTCTCCCTTGACCGGTTGTCCGGAGGCTGCCAAGTGTTGGCCGTGGGTGAATAGCCGCTCGGGAGCGGGCCCGGCGTCGCTTTGCTGCAGTGCGTCGTCTGTGCCCTGGGGTCTGGGCAGACACGCGCTGAGTGCCAGGACCAGAGCCAGGGCGAAGGGAGAACGTGGCTTTGTCGTCATGGCGTCTCCTCGCGGGCTTCGAACTCCTGCTCGAAGTCTTTCAACCGGCGGTGGTAGGGGCCGGGGCGGGCTTCGAGGAATGCGGCCAGCTCGCGGGCAGCGCGGGAGGTACTGGCGGGGCGCTCGGCCGCACGCGCGCGTTCGAGCCGCAGGAGCAGGGTGCGGTAGTCGCGCTCCAGACGCTCCAGTAGATCCGTCCGCTTTGTGTGGATCTGGGCATTCAACTCCGGGTCGTCGGTGATGTGAAGGCAGTGCAGTGCTTCGTCGTAGAGGTCGAAGCCGGCGATGCCCTCGGCGAGCACCAGTGGGTAGCGCTCGAGCTTGGCAGTGGCGAGGTCGCTGGCCTGCCGCGCGCGGCGCCGGGCGTCCGACGGCCGCGAACAGGTATTCGCTGCCCCTTCGATGGCAGGAGGCGTCGGCTCGGAGCCGAGCTGCGACGGAGGCTGGCGCGCCAGCACCAGGGTGGCGAGCGCGGCACAGGCGAGCAAGCCCAGGGCAAGCAGTCCGAGGGTGTCCCGGGAGGGGCGCGGCTTGGGATTTGAGTGTTCGGTCATCAGAAGTCGAACCCTTTGATCAGAAGGGGTGAGAAGAGCAGCAACATCACGCAGCACAGCAACATCAGGAGCGGCGCCATCAACAGCAGCCCGGCTCGCGTCGCGGCCTCTTCAGCGGCCACGGCCCTTCGCGTGCGCAGGCTGCGAGCCTGAACCTCGAGCACGCGTGACAGCGGCGTGCCCTTGAGCTCGCCCTGGACGACGGCGCCCACGAAGTCCTGCAGCGCCGGGCTCGGAATCCGCTCGGCGAGTTCCGAGAGGGCTCTTTGGCGGCTGCGCCCGGTGACGATGCTCTTTTGGGCGTGTTCGAGTTCGCGGCGGAGGGGGCTGTCGGCCGGAGCCGCTTCGCGCGCGCCGATTTGCAAGGCGGATGCGAAGTCCAGGCCGGCTCCCATGCACAGCGCCATGACGTCGATTACGGTCGGCAGGTCGCGGGCGACCGAGGCCCTGCGGCGATCGCGCAGGCCGCCCAGACGAACGACCGGTGCGATGAGACACGCGAAGGCGGCGACGGTAATCCAAAAGGGTGGCGCAGCGATGGCGCTCAGCAGGGCGTATGCCGACAGGCCGAGCAGCAGCGACAGCGCCCAGAGGTCCTCGGCTTCCAGGCCGCCAAAGTCGCCAGCGTCGGCGATCATGGCGTTGAGACGCTCGCGTCCCGGCACGGCAAAGGGCAGGGCCGCGAACGTGGAGCCCAGTAGCGTGATCGGCGGCTCCAGCAGCGCCATCACGGGCAGCTCCTCGAGCATGCGCCGGCGGGCCTCACCGCGGCGACCGGTTGTGGGCCTGGGCCGCCCGGGCACACATGCGAGGGCGGCGCCGAATGAGCCGGCTGCCAGCATCATCAACAGCAGAGCGCCATATCGAATTATCTCAGAGTTCGAGGTTTCATTCATGACCTAGATCTCCACGGCCGCGATCTTGCGCGCCCAAAGCGCCGCCAAAAACCACAGGGCGATCGCGCCGGCCAACACCATGTGGCCGAGGGTGGTCTGCCACAGCGGCGCGAGAAAGGTCGGATCCAGCAGGTGCAAGCTGCCGAGCAGGGGGAGGGGGATGATCGAGATTACCGTGGCCTGGCCGCGTCCCTCGGCGGTCTTGGTACGCACGACCCCTTCGAGACGCGCCATCTCACGTAGATTGTCGGCGGCGGTTTCGAGCGTCGCGCCGAGGCCCCCGCCGACGTTGCGCCCGATGCGCAGAACCATCAGCGCCGCCTTGATGGTGGCGCTTCCGCTGCGCTGACCCATGTTCATCAGGGCCGCGTCGATGGCGACGCCGAGCTGAACCTCGCGCATCACTGTAGACAGCTCCTGCCGCATGGGTGCGGGGGCCAGAGCCATGGTGCTGGCGATGGCGTCGCCGAGCGCAGGCGTGCTGCGCAGGGCGCCGGCCAGAGCGGTGAGCCAGCTGTCGAGCTGCGCTTCCAAAGCCCGGGTGCGGCGTGCACTCAGCTGTTGAAGAATAACTCGTGGTGGGAATGCTAGCGCTGGGGCTAGCAGCGCAGGCACGGGCGAGCCCGTCCACAGGGCGGTCACGGCTGAGAGACCGCAGCCCACCGCCTGCATGGCCAGAAGCTGCCGGGCCGACAGGTTCCGTTGCTGAAAACGCAGATCCGTGTCGAGAGCGGCGACGTAGCGGGTCAGCCGCTGCTTCAGGCTCTCCGAGCACGCGACGGCGAACAGGGCGCCACCGCCGCCTAGTGCGACCAGCAGGGTACCGAGGTGCAAGAGCCCGGCATTCGGGTTCATGGGTGCACTCCCGGCTCTGATAGGGCGCCTGTACCGGAGAAGGTCGGTAGGTAGCCCGTGGGTCGAAAGGCGCCGCGTCCGGAGTCGGCGGCGGGCTCATAGCGCACGATGTCCTGCAGCAGCACGCGATGGGCGTCGTCGAGCCCAACGACCTCGCTGACACAGGAAATGCGGCGGCTGCCGTCGGCGCAGCGGGTTTGCTGCACGATTACATGCACGCTGCTGGCGATTTGTTGGCGGATGGCACGCGTGGGCAAATCCAGGCCCGCCATCAGGCACAGCGTTTCCAGGCGCTGAACGGCTTCGGCCGGGCTATTGGCGTGGGTGGTGGTCATCGAGCCCTCGTGGCCGGTGTTCATGGCCTGCAGCATGTCGATGGCCTCGCCGCCGCGGCACTCGCCGACGATGATGCGGTCGGGGCGCATGCGCAGGGCATTGCGGACGAGGTCGCCGATGGTGAAGGCGCCGCGCCCCTCCATGTTGGCCGGCCGCGACTCCAGGCCCACCACATGGCGTTGGGCCAGCCGCAGCTCGGCGGCGTCCTCGATGGTGACGATGCGCTCGTCCTCGGGAATCGCTCCGCTCAGCACGTTGAGCAGGGTGGTCTTACCGCTGCCGGTGCCGCCCGAGATGACGATGTTGCGTCGACCGGCGACCGCGCTTTGCAACAGCTCGGCGGTGTCTGCGTCCAGGCTGCCGCGGCGCACCAGGTCACTCAGGGTCAGCGGCGTTTCGGGGAACTTGCGGATCGTAATGCAGGGGCCGCGACTGGCCAGAGGCGGGATGATGGCATTGACACGGGATCCGTCGGGCAGGCGTGCGTCAACCAGAGGTGAGGACTCGTCGATGCGGCGACCCAGGGGGGTGATGATGCGCTCGATGGCGGTGCGGGCTGCTTCGGCGTCCGTGAAGCGCAGGGGCGAGAGCGAGAGCTTGCCCGCGCGCTCGAGGTAGATGGTCTGGGGGTCGACGACCATGATCTCGCTGACCTCAGGGTCGGCCAGCGCTGCCTCGAGGGGCCCGAGGCCGAGGGCCTCGTCGCAGAGGTCGGTGATCAGGGCATCGAGGTCGAGGCTCTTGGGCAGCTCGCTGGCGTGGGCGCTGCAGATGGTACCGAGGGCGAGTTCTACGCGGGGGCGCAGGGCCTGGGCGTCAAAGGCGGCTGGGTCCAGGCGTGATAGGTCGAGATGCTCGATCAATTCCCGGTGCAGCCGTCGCCGTAGCTCTGCTGGAACTTCGATGTTGTCGCCCCGCCGCGGCTTGCTCGCGCGCCTGGGCTCGGGGTTGAGGCGCAGGGAGTAGGAGCCGATTTCGATGGGCTGGCCCGGCGACAGCGGCAGGGAGGCGCCCACGACGCGGTGGCCGGCGATGCGGGTTCCGTTGCTGGAGCTGTCGAAGAGTTCCCAGCGGCCTTCGGTCAGCTCGATGCGCGCGTGGCGGCGGGATACGAGCTCGCAGTCGAGGACCAGGTCGCAGCTGCTCTCGCGACCGATCCAGAGGGTGCGCGCTTGCAGCTCGCGCTCGCTCACGCGGCCGCGGCTGTCGCTGATCTTGGCAACCACCGCGATCATCGCGAGCCTCCGCCAGGCGGGGGACGGGGATCGAGGCCGCCCTTCAGTGAGGACTCATCGAGGTCACCGTCGAAAGCGTTGAACGCTCGCAGCGCATCCTGCACGCGTTCGCGGGCGTCGAGGGAGACCGCATCGACCACCGAGGGCACGATGAAAATCAGGTTCTCGGTGTGTTCGCTGCGGCCGCCATGGGTGCCGAAGAGCGCGCCGACAATCGGGATCTGCGACAGCAGCGGCAAGCCTCGCTTGCTGGCAGACTCCGAGCGCGCCGTCAGTCCTGCCAGGACCAGCGATTGCCCCAGCTCGAGGTTGATGACCGAATCGAGCGTGGAGGTGATGCGGCCGGGGATGCCGCTGCCGTGGTCGGAGGCCAGGTCCGAGACCTCGGCGTGGATCTGCAGCTCGATGCGCCCGCTCTCGCGGTCGTAGCGGGGGCGTACCTTGATGTGGCTTCCGTATTCGATGCGTTGCACGCCCACGTTCAGAGCGCTCTGCACCGGGATGTTCACCTCACCACCGCCGCCGAAGTTGGCTTCGCTTCCGTTGGCGGTGATCACCGCCGCCTTGCGCATCAACTTGGCGAAACCGCGGCTCTGGGCGAAGTCCAGCCGCGGCAGGGCCTGGTCGGTGACCACGGCGGTGGCCTCGTCGAAGGAGCCGGAAAGCAGGTCGAAGCTCGCCCTGGCGTTGCCCCCGCCGTAGGAGGCGGGCCAGGCGAAGCCGACCTGATGGCTGCCGTCGTCGCTAAGCTGGACGAAGAAGAAGTCGAGGCGGATGTTGTCGCGGGCCTCGACCCGATCGGGATCCTCTTCGGTGGGCCGCCGCGCCGGCGGCGCTCCGGGCTGCGGATGCACGGCGATGCTCAGGTGTTCTGAGCCGCCATCGCGGTGGAGCAGCAGCAGCGATGTCTCGCCTTCGCGCAGGCCGACGATAACGAAATTGCGGCCATCCTTGGTTAGTCGCACGTCGACGATACCGCTGACGCCTTCGGAGTAGCTCTCGATGCCGTCGCTGGAGATGACGTGCTGTTGGCCGACTTCGAGCGTGAGGCTACTGCCGGTGCCCTCCTGGGCGGCTGCTTCGTCGATGGCCGGGCCCAGCGTGAGCGAAAAGAGGAGCGAAGACAGCATGAGCTGGGTCGCCGGCTGTGCCAAAGTTTTCATGGCTTGTGCTCCGCGCCAGTGAGCAATGCCGCGCCACCGCCCACGCCCTGGTCGAGAGAGACATCGTCGGGGTTGCGCAGCGTAAGCCGCAGGGCGCCGCGCGCTTCAGCCGCTGCCAGCAGTCGTCCCTGCTCAGGGCTCACGCTGAGCGTGACTGGACGGCGTTGGCCATCCGGCGAGCGAGCGGGCCTGGAGGCGCTGGCGCCGAGCGAGAGCACGAGCAGGTTTTGGGCCACGGTTCGGGTTTGACCCTCGGTTTCGCCCAGTACATCGACGCGATCACCGAGTTGCAGCAGGCCGCCGAAGCGAAAGCCGCCAGGAGCCAGGCTGTAGCCGCGCATGCCCGGGGGCACCAGCTCCGAGAGGCGCTCGCTCCTTTCGCGCATGCCCTCCAGATCGGTCCACAAGAGGGCTTCACCGGCACGCACGTCGACGCCGAGGCTGGAGTCGAGAATTTCTTCGAGGCGCCCTGCGGGAATGTGCCTGGACTCCAGGTAGGCCTCGGGTAAGGGCCGGACGCTGAGCCGCTCGCGCGACAGTGGTTCGCCGCGCTCGCCGTCGTCGCGGAGGACCAGAACTTCGGTGGTTTGACCGCCGGCCATGCGGCGCTCGAAATCGCGCATGTGGCGGTGCAGGAGGGCGCCTCCGATCAGCGCCGAGAGCATCGAAAACGCCAGTATTCTTTGTGTCATGGTGGTGGCTTCCTCGAGCGTGGGGCGCAGATGCGCCCCACGTTGCCGCGGGGCGCATCGGGCGCCTTGCAACTACTGTCATCGGCCAATCGCGCGGCCGGTTTCGCTGTTTTTCGAACTTTCTTTCAGCGCAGCTCGCTGCTGGCGATCAGGACTTGGTCGCCCTCGTCGATGATGCGCACGAGCTGCTGGCGGCCGTGGCCTTCGACCAACCAGGTGGCGGCGGCCTCGGCGTCCTGGCCCGGTTGCGAAACGCGGTAGCCGGCTTGCTCCAGCTGCGTGCGATGCTCTGCGATGACGCGCTCGATGGGAGCTTGCAGGCGATGCAGGGTGAAGCGGGCTTCGGTGCCATCGAGGCCGACGCTCATCGTGCGCACCGAACCGCGGGGCCGCGGTAGCGGGCCATCCGTGCCGGGGGCATCGCCTGTTTCCGGAAACGCCCGGGCGATGTTGAAGCCGGGCAACGACAATAGCTCCACGCGTGCGCTGCCGCCCGGTCCGCTCTCGGCGTAGACGAAGTGCAGTCGTCCCAGGTCGCTCAGGTCGCCGCTGGCGATGAAGTTGCGGAGGCGCTGCAGCAGGTCTCCGGGGCGCTTTTGCCCCCCGCTCTCGAAGCAGGCCACGTAGCCATGATCGGGCGCGTCCATGCGCAGCAGGGGCTCGACGAAGGGGGCCAACTCGTAGAGCGGCGGCGCGAGCCTCTTGCATTCGTCCTCGCTGCGGTCGAGCACCTCGCCGATCGAACGATCGCTGGCCTGCACCCGAAGTTTGAGGCCCAAGCCGTTGATCGACAGCAGACGCCCGTCGTGCTCGTTGCCGCCTTCGGATTGGGAAAGCAGGCCGGCACCGGTGGCGCTGAGTATCTCGTCGGCCCGCACGCGCACGTGGGCCAGCACGACGGCCGTGAGCACCAGGGTCCAGGGCAAAAGCCGTCGCAGCGAGCGCCGCGGTCGGCGCGCGGCGAAAGAGCGCCGCGGTCGGCGCGCGGCGGCGGAAGTGGACCTGGTGGATGGCGGTGTTGCGTGGGCGACGGGCATGGCTAGTCCTTACAGATGCCGGCGGGCAACGCCGAGCAAATGCTTTCTTTTGCGATCTGGCTCGGGCTGGTGGTGCGCGTATTGCAGAGCGTGGCGAAGCGCCCCGAGGCCGTGACCGTGGTGCCGCGCAGGATCGCTGGCTCGAGCGTGCGGCCCATGCGCACCGTGATAGAACGACCGAACATGCCCTCGATGGCGGAGCCCAAGAGCGGTACGTCGCCCAGCTTTGACAGCGGGTCGTTTAAGTTCCGGGCATGCGTGGGGTCGTCGAGGGTTTCGGCTTTGTCGATCTCGCGGCCCCCGAACGCGGCCCCTTCGCAGCCCTCGGGCGGCGCTCCCTCGCAGCCGTCGAGGGCGTAGCGAAAGGCGCAACTTCGGGCGCGCAGTCGGGCCTCGGCGCTGCTCTCGGCGTAGACGGCGTAGAAGAGGATGCCGAGCAGGATAAGCAGCAGCACAGGCAGCATGATCACCGCCTCCACCATGGCCGCACCGCGCTTTCTGCGGGCATGGGCGTGCCTGCGCCGCTGCCGATCGATTGGCTTTTCTCGAGTCATATAGGGGCAACTCCGAGTCAGTGAAGTGCGAGGTCCGACACGTCCAGGTCGAAGCCATCGCAGTTGAAGCTCTCGGGAAGCAGCGTGTCGCAGGCAGAGGCGATGGTGGTGGCCACGCCCCCGTCTTTGTCCGGGCCTTCAGCCTCTTTATTCGTGCCCGTCTCGGGCATCCGGAAGCGCCGCAGGCGCGCGCGCCAGCGCATCTTCCACATCATGTCTGCCCTCGGCGCGTCGGGTTTTTCCAGCTCGAAGTAGTACTCGGCCTGGGCCAGGGCGAGCCTGCCCTGCAGACTCGGCTCGCGGGCTTGGGCCCGGGCTTCAGGATTCCAGCTGGCGGCGGCAAGGGCCCGTTCAGGGGCCGCATGGGGTGACTGGCCGAAGACCACGGCACGCAGCTGGAAATCCTCGTCGCCCAGTTCGACGCCTTCGGCGAGGCGCTGTGGACTCATGGCGTTGCGTTCCTTTTCGCTCTTGCGGTAGGAGCGATCGGCGTCATCGCCGGTGTCCACTTCGATCTCGCGCTCACGTCGTTCGATGCAGCCGAAGATCTGGTCGACACGTGTGACCAACCTGCGTTCTTCTCCGGCGCTCGTGTCCGGAAGTTTCTCGACCCTTTCGCAAAGTGGCTTCGGGGTGCCGTCGGCGCCGAGAGGTTCGCGATTCCAGGCTTCGTCGACGGGCGCCTTGCGCGATCCGCAGGGCGGATCGTCGTCGCCTATCAGTCGCTCGTAGAGCAGTTCCTCGTCGATCAGGCGCAGGCCTTCGGGTTCGCGTGCGAAGGTCAACAAGAGTTGCCGCTGCTGCCACTGAAAGCCGCTGAGCTTGCGGCTGGTCGCTGGCTGGCATTGTTCGCGGGCCAGCTCGGTGCGCAGGGCGTAGAGTCCGTCTGAACCGCAGTCCTGCAGGCATGCGCCGGTCAGCGGATCGGGCGCGCTCGACGCCAGCTCGCGTGCCGCCTCTTCACACAGCCGCGCCTGTTCTTCGAGCTGACGATCGCCAAGGTTCTCGAAGTCGGCCGCTTCGGTTGGAGTGGCGTCCAGGCAGCGCTTTTGGGCTGGCAGGATCGGCAGTCGATGCTCTTCGCGCACCTTGGTCTTCGGGGGCCTGGCGCTCGCACGCTCGTCGCAGAACCAGAAGGCGCCGGCGCCGACCAGATCCTCCATGGCTTCGCCCACCACACCCGAGACCGCGCGCGGGATCACCGTGCCGAGAACTGCATCGGTGGTGTCGCCAAGCATGCCCCCGGCGCGCTCGCACAGCTCGGAGAAGCTGCCATCTTCGGTGGGCAGCTGGACGCGGGTGGGCACAGCGAAGCCGGCCTGTGCCCTGGGGGCATACTCGGCCCGCACCCGCTCCACCAGGCGCACCTGGGTGGTCCAGGGGATGACCGCGCGCACGGCGCGGGAGGTGGCGCCCAGGGCCTTGAGGCTGCTGTGGATCTTGGGACGGAGCTTGTCGTGCATCGTTGCGACGGTAGAGCGAACCTGGTTGAGTTCCACGGCCGCGCCCGCCGCGGCCGGTGCGAAGATCGAAGCCACCATCAAAGCGGCGATCGCGATCATCAGCGCGGTTTCGATCAATTTCAGCGCAACCAGAACCGACAGCAGCGCCGCCATGATCAGGTTGATCAGCACGATCAGGTTCATGCCGCGGGCGTGCAGTACCGCTCCGCCGAACGCCGTGGCGTCGGCCGCGTCTTGCATGTGTTCTCGATGGCGCACCGCCTCGGCGATGCCGATGACGTAATAGAGGGAGCCGGCGAGCAGCACCGCCATGAACAGCCCCAGCAGCATGATCGCACCGCGTTGATCGGATAGTAGCTTCATCTCTTTTTCTCGCTTCGGTAGCGGTAGGGGGCCGGGTGGGCCGGCATCGTGGCCTCGGCCTGGATCAACGCCACCGGAAGGGCCGACAGCTGCCACTGGCGAGAGGCCCCCGGAGCGAGCTGTAGCTCGCGCTCTGCGCGACGCTCGGGGCTGGAAGTCCTGCGCTTGGACGCCAAGGGCTGGTTCAGCTTGTGGCGAAAGAGGCGCTTGCAGATGATTTGCGAGGCCCAGGGAATGGTGCAGGCAAAGGCGTGAGTGACGCGCACCGTGAGCGTGTCCTGGGCGTCGATCCGATCGAGTACGAGCTTGTCGGCGCCGGGACTCGTCGGAAAGGTGACCGCCGTCGTCAGCGGAAGATAGCCCAAGAGGGCTAATCCCAGGCGTCCCACGGGCGCGCCTCCCAGGCCCTCCTGCACGGTCAGGCCGCCGCCGGTCGCCAGCGTGGGCAGCATCATGGGCTCGGGGACGAGCGTGGCGAGGCGAAGGTGTACGGCGCGGCGAATGTCGGCCATGCGCGCGCCATCGTCAACCGCTGGCGGCGATGGCGGTAGAGCCTTGCCCAGCAGCCCGCCCACGCGGCGTTCCCAGTCGCCATGGGCAGGCGTTCCGCTTTGGAGCTCACCGCGGGGCGCGCCGTCGTAGTGCTGGGGATCGTCGTCGAGGATCACCACCGCCGCACGCGCGCCGGTGACCGCCGCATGGCGCACGATGATGCGTGCGGCCATCAATAACGACAGTTGCAGGGTGCCGAGAAAGAGCACGAAGATCGGAAAGAACGCGATCAGAAACTCGAGCAGCACGGCACCGCGTGCGTCGCTCAGGGGCTTTGGCGCGCTTGTCATGGGAGCCCCCAGGGGGTGGCCCCCACGGTGCTGAGCACGGTGGCGACGAAGATCGCCGGGCCCAGGCGTACCTCGATGCCGCCCGGCTCGGCCGCGCCGGGCGCGTCATCGGAAGCGCGACGCACTCCGAGCAGGGTCGCGGCGGCGCGCCTGCAGCGCATCAGCGCCGGACCCAGCTGTCCGTGGCGCCACAGCAGCAGCAGGCCGAAGAGTCCACCGAGGATATAAGCCAAAAGTTGAGTCTCCAGCGCCGGGCCCAGGCCCATCAGGGCGCCGAGTGCTGCGAAGAGCTTGACGTCGCCGCCGCCCATGCCGCCGCGCATAAAAACCAGCAGCGGCGGTAGTCCCGCGAGCAGTGCGCCCAGCAGCGAAGCGCCCGAGGCCCCTGGCCCAGCGGTCAAGCCGTGGGCCAGGGGCGCGAGCAGGAGGGTCGGGAGGGTCAGGCGATTTGGGATTTTGCCGCCGCGGGCGTCACAGATCGCGGCGAGCAGCGTCAAGCCAAGGGGCCCAAAAATGGTCAGCGCGAGCGTGGCAGAGGGCACGGGGAACTCCGGGCGGCGTGTTGGGGTTTAGGGAATGGGAAGTAGGATCAGCAGCTGCTGGTAGTAGAAGAGCTGCAGCAGGTGGCGGCCCAGGCCGGCCACCGCAAGGCCCGCTCCAAGCGAAAGCAGGCACAGCCCCATGGCGTACTCGACACCGGCGGCTCCGCGGCGGTCGCGGCACAGCGCACCGAGGGGCCTACAAACTTCGGCAAAGGCGTTCACCTTTCTCAGTCAATCGCCTTGGCCATCGTCTTGTTGACGGACTTGGAAGCGTTTCCGATGTTCGTCTTGACGTCCTTGCCGAATGCGCTCCAGGTGCCGACGGCAACGGCGGCGACCAGGCACAGCACGACGCCGTACTCGACGGTGGTCAGTCCGCGTTCGTCGCTCTGAAGCTTGCGGAGGTAATTGCGAATCGCGTTCATGGCTTTCTCCTGTTGGCCGCTCGCGGCTTTCAGCGAGTGGCTTTTGAGACAGGTATCGGCCAGGGCCAGGCGCGGTTTCGCTTGGCGACGATTTTTTTTGCGGTGGCCTGCTTTTTATTGAGCAGGTCAGCGGCGCAACAAGGGATCCCCTGAGGAAGCTCTGTGGCGGGGCCTAATCCCACTCGGGAGCGGGTGGCGGCTCGGGAGGCTCCGGGGCCGAGGGCGGCTCGGGGATATCCGGCGGCTCGGGGGTGCTCGGAGCGCTCGCCGCTGGCTTTGGGGTCGCTGTGGGCCCGCTCGGCTTCACCTCCACCACCGGCGTGCTCGGCTCGGCGCTGGTGGTCGCGGCCTGGCTTTCGCGGAAGGCTCGCCCGGCTTCCTCGGAGCGGCGTTTGGTCTCTTCGGCGGAAGCAGAGGTTGTTTGCTTGCGCGGCGCCGTTCGTGATTTTCGAGCGGGCGCCTTCGGTGCCGCGCTGGGCTGGGCCGTAGCCGTGCTCGCTGCGGGCGGCACCTGCGGTGGTGGTGGGGCCGGCGGTGGCGGTGGGATCGCAGCGGTCGCCGGGTCGACGGTCGGCGGGGGCGGCACCTGGGCGGCGGCGGGAGCTGGCGCTGCACCGGGGTCGGCGCCCGTCGGCGCCGCGTTGGTCGCGGGCGGAGCGTCCGGAGCGCTACCGCCGCCGGCCAGCCAGACCAGCGCCAGCAGTGCTGCCACGGCCAGGCCGATGGCCACCCCCAGCCAGGGGGCGCGGTTGGTGGGCACCGGGCCCGGGCGCCCCGATTGCGCCGGGCCGTGCAGCGGTTCGTTTTCGTCGAGCGACAGCTTCAGGGGGCGGCTGACGGCGCTGGACTTCGGCTTCTGCGCTGGCGTCATGGGTTCGCGCGGCAGCGGCAGCGAGGGGCCTCCCGCCACCGATGGCGCGGATGCGGGGCGTGCGGGAGCCGGCGCCGGTGCCGGTGCCCTGGCCGGGGTGGGCCCGGCGGTCACGGCGGCCATGGGGGCCGGAGCCGGCTTTGGGGCGGAGGCCAGCGCGGCTGCCGGGCGCGGCGCGGCGGGGGCCGCGGGCGCCGGAGCCGCTGGTTCGGCCTCCGGGCTGGGGCCCGTGCGCGCGCCCGAGCGTACCGGCGCGCGCCCCGGTGGCGGCGGTGGGGGTTCGGTGCCGCCGCTGCGGGTGGCCGGCGTCGCGCCTGGGGTTGCTGCGGCCTCGAGGGTGGGAAAGCCGGCGATCGTGCGCTTGTGGGAGGGCTGGTTGGCGAAGCCCTGCACCGCCGGCTGGGCCGCGCGGGTGGGTGCGGGCGTCGGTTCGTCGGGGGGGGGCCTCAGGGGATCGGGCGGATCGCCGGTCGCAGTCGGGGCAGAGCCGAGGCCCGCCGCCGACATCGGTATGGTGCGCCGGAAGGTGCCGCCCGGGGGCGGTGCAGCGGGTGGCGGCGCGGCGCCGACGGCGTCCTTGGGCGGCGCCGGATGCAGCCCCGGCGAGGTCTGTCGCAGCTTGGGGCCGTCGGACGCGGGAGGTGGGCGCAGGGTCTGGGGGAACTGCCGGGGCCCGGCGTCGGTGGGTTTCTTCGGCGGCCGATGCTCGCTCATGTTCCGCCGGCACTAGTAGCACGAGTCGCGCGGCCAGTCCCAGGGGGGAGCCACACTCCGAGCCGCCACGCTTCGGGGCCCGGTGGGCGCCCCCATTTCGTTCACGGCGTCAGCTGGCCGGCCGCAAAGAGTTGCAAGACCGGCTGTAACTCGTGCTCGTAGACCGGCCCCAGCCAACTGTGGAGCAGTCGCCCCTCGCGATCGAAGAGAAAGGTGGAGGGGATGGAGCCTTTCCAGGTCGGGTGCAGCGCGCGCTTGAAGGGGCCCAGGCGTCCGGCCACCACGTAGCCGCTGTGGCCGCCACCGTGTTCGGCCAGGAATGCCGAGGCATCCGCGCGCTTTTCCGGGGTGTCGGCCGAGACCAGGTACAGCCCGATGCCGTGCTCGGCCATGGCCTCGGCCACGCGCAGCACGATGGGCATCTCCCGCTTGCAGTTCCCACACCAGCTCGCCCAGACGTTGACCAGGGCGGCGCGGTGGGGGCCCTTGCGAATGAGTTCCAGCAGGCCGGGCCCGTCGGTCGCCACCAGGTTGTCGATGGCGACCGGCGTCGGCTCGGGCGCTGTCGCGGCAGCGGGTTGCGCCGCGGGCACCGGCGTCGGCAGTGACGGCTGCTCCTGGGGGGAGGCCGCTTGGGCCGCGCCCGCCGCCGCAGCCGCGGGCTTGGCGTCGGGGCTGCAGGCGATCGCCAGGGCCAGCAGCGGTGGGAGCGCCGCGATCGACCGCGGCAGGCGTGAGTCGGGGGCCAGCATGGGGCGGGTGTAGCAGTTGGCGAGCGCGGCTGGGAGCCCTGCCTGGCGCGGGTTGAGCGGCTACGGCTCGTGCGTCTTGGCCCGGCCCGCGGCCGCGTTCGCGATCGCGCAGTGGCGTTCGATCAGCGCCATCGTCGGCCAGCGTGCTGGCGCCCGTGGACGCAGCTTTGCCAGCAGCGCGTCGGCTTCGTCGCGGCGTCCGAGCAGACACAGGGCCGCGACGCGCGTCGCTTCGTGTTCGCGCGAGAGGGCCGGCTGGGCCACGCGCTCGGCCAGGCGATCCAGCTGCTCCAGGGCTTTTTCGGGCTCGTCCTGCTCCAGGTGGTAGCGTGAGGCTCCCAGGGCGGCCAGCTCCCGGGGGATGGTGGGGGAGTGGTGATCGTCGATGGCGAGGGCTCCGGCGGCTGCGCCAGTCGGCGTCGCGGTCGCTGTGCCGCCATCGCGCGCGGCGGGTGCTTTGGGGGCCTCTGGCACGACGACCGTCGGCGTGGCTTCGGGCGCCGTTGCCCCGGTCATCGCTCCGGCTGCGGTGGGCTCGGGGTTTTCTGGCCCATCGCCGTCGCGATCGCCGAGCGCGCCGAGCGCGCCGAGCGCCTGCCAAGCGGCCATGGCCAGCACCAGCACCATCGGGGCGATGATGAGTCCGCGTGCCGTCGTCGAACGCCCCGTCGTCGCCGGCTCTGCGGCGTTGGCGTTGCGACTCTTTGTTGCGTCGTCGGTGTTCACGTGCGGGCGACGCTAAAATAGCCGTCGCCGCGGGGCAACGGCGGCCCGGCCGCGCCCGGCACGAAATCCCGTGGCTCCGGACCGGTCATCGAGGGCGGGGCTGGGTTGTGGGCCCCTGTTGTTGGCGTTGGTGGCGGGACCCGGGCCGCTTGCGGCCGGGGGCACGCCGCGGTGATGTCGCGAGCAGCGAAAGCGCTGAAAGTGCCGTCGGGTGAGGCAATCGCGGGGCCTTGGGCTGCCACCCGCGACTCACGCCGGCGATGGGCCGCCCTGTCGCAGCTCCTCGAGCCGCTCGCGGTAGGCGTCGAGCACCGAGAGCGGGCCGTGGTCGGCTTCGACGACTTTCAGCAACGCCCGGACGCGGTCGGCTGCGTCCTGACCGAGCTCGTCGAAGCGCGACAGCAGCGGTAGCAAGGTCGCTGCGGCCTCGCGTCCCTGCCCGGAAAGCTGCAGCTCGCGGGCGCGTTCGAGGAGTTCTTCGTCCTGGTCGATGGGCCTCGGTGCGGTCCGTTCCGGCGCTTCGTCTTCAAGGTTTTCGTCGCTCGCTGGTAGCGTCAAGCGCGCCATCTGGGCGGCGCCGAAACCTCCGAGCAAGGGCCCGACAATGTACACGAGCAGCTGCTCGAGGTTGCCCGTGATCGCCGCCGGCCCCAGATAGCGAGCGGGGTTGGCCCCGGCTCCGGTCAAGGGACCGGCGAAGAGGATCAGGGCTCCCAGCGTCGCGCCGATGGCCAGCGCGGCGAACTCGCTTTGTTCGTTGTCCCCGCGGGTGACGCCCAGGATCACCGTGACCAGCACGAAGGTGATCAGTGCCTCGATCAGTAACCCCTTGAGCATGTCGATCTTGGGGGCCAGCGCTGGCGTGCCCAGGTTGGCCAGGGCCACTTCATCGGGAAAGATCCAGGCGAGCATCGCGGCCGCCAAAAGCGCGCCCAGCAGCTGCGCCGTCACGTAGCGACCGAAGCTGGCGGCGTCCAGGCCCCGATTGAGCCAGGCCGCAAGCGACACGGCGGGGTTGAAGTGACCACCGGAGATCGAGCCGAAGGCGAACAGCGCGCCTGTGAGCACCAGGGCGTGCGCGGCGGCAATGCCGATCAAGCCGAGCTGACCCCCGGGGGCGGCGCCGTGGGATGGCCCGGTGTGGCTGTCGACGATGACGGCGCCGGCACCCACGAAGACCAGCGCCCAGGTTCCGAGGAATTCGGCTACGAGTTTACGGTCGGTGGTTGCCATGGCGGGGCCCAGTGTAGGAGGCCGCCCTTGCGGCGCAAAATAATCAGGTGTTTGAACGAGCCCGCCGCGCGTGCTTGCTTGCTTTCGGCTCCAGCGCGCGGTTCCAACAATGCTGTGTCAGGGGGGGGCGGTGGCTCGCGGTCTCGGTGCTCGACCTCGTGGTCACCGCGGAGCCCCGGTTGAGCGGGGAGGGGCGCAGAAAAAGGCCGAAACTGTTTTTTGCCGCCTGTTGCAGCAAATTCGACCACCAGCGGGCAGCTCGGCTGCCCCAGCCTCGAGCGCCAATGACAGCCTCGGGGGCTACATCCAGGGCGAGCGCTTGGTCGGCTACGCGTGGACCGATGTCACCGGCGCCGCATTCAGCATTGCGCCCGAGGATTTCAGCGATCAAACCGACTTTTCGCTGTGCACTTCCGGTGAGGTTGCCGCCGGCTACGAAAATTTCGCCATGCTCGGCTGGAACCTCGACCAGGGCAAAGGTGCCGACGAACTCAGGCGAGCCATCACTCCGACATCCTGGTGCCGGGGCGCGGCGTGGGCGCCTTTGACGCCTGCTCCGCCCAATGGGGTGTGCCCAACGGGGAGTTGGGAGCCCAATAGGGCGGCTTCCTGACGGCCTGCAAGCAGCAGCTGGCCGCAGCCGATCGCGCGGCGCTCAAGGACTGTGTGCGCGCCCGCTGCGACTCGGTCTTCGGTGCCCGCGGGCTCACCGAGTTGCAAGCGGGCTGCTACTGGTTTGTGGACTGGTTCCAGGCTGCCGACAATCCAAGCCTCGTCTACCATGAGGTGCAATTCCTGCCCGAGTTCAGTGCTGCGGGCATCGCTCGCGGCGGCAGTGTGGCGCCCAACTGCGGGGGTTGAGGGGCTCGCCAGGGTTCGCGCGCCAGCATCGCCCCGCTGGCGCCGGATGTGCTACATCCGCGGCATGTGGAAGATCGCCATCGCCGCCATCCTGGCGAGCACGCTGCTGAGTTCGGTGGCCGCGGCCGAGTCGCCCTGGGCGGAGACCGCGCGCGACGAGGATCTGGAGGTCAAGCTCGTGACCTTCGGCCCCGGCGACGCGGTGCACCAATACTTCGGCCACAACGCCCTGATCGTGGAGGACACGCAGCGCGGCATGGCTGCCATGTACAACTTCGGCATGTTCAATTTCGGCCCCGACATGCTCCCCAAGTACCTGCAGGGGCAGCTCGAGTTCTGGGCCATCGCCACCGGCGTGCGCCGCACCTACGCCGCCTATCGCACCATGAACCGCTCGATCCGCGTGCGCGAGTTGGATCTACGTCCCGAAAAACGCCGCTGGCTGGCCGAGCGACTCTCCTGGCACGTGCAGCCCGAAAACCGTGCCTACCGCTACCATCACTACCGCGACAACTGCTCGACCAAGGTGCGCGACCTGATCGATGGCGCCAGCGGTGGTCTTCTAGGGGCTCAACACTCCAAGCCGGCGCGTCTGACCTACCGCGGCCATACCTGGCGCTACACGGAACACGACCCGATCATCCACATGCTACTGGTCTTCTGGATGAACGACTCCATGGAGCGCCCGATCCAGGAAATGCACGAGGCCTTCCTGCCTGACGAACTTGAGAAGTTGGTCGACGCCACCCTAATCGAAGAGGGCGGCCGCAAGCGGCCCCTGGTCAAGCGCGCCTACACCCTCTTCGAGGCCCGTCGCGCTCCGGTGGCTGAAAATCCCTCGCCGCGATGGCCATCAACGCTCGGCCTGGGTCTCTTGCTCGGCGGCGTCGCGCTGCTCTTGGCGTGGCTACAACGCCGCCATCGCGACCGCTTCAGCGCCGCCCTCTTCGGCCTGCATCACGTGCTGCTGGGCATCCTCTGCGGCGTGCCAGGACTCGTCGCCGGCCTCTTTCTTCTCACCGAGTGGAAAGTCACGCACTGGAACGAAAACCTCTTCCTTTGCAACCCCGTCACCTTCCTGAGCTTTCCGCTCGGCCTGATGCTGATCTTCGGCTCCCGGTGGGCCCGCCGCTGGCTCGCGCGCGCGGCCTACCTGATGGCGGCCAGCAGCTTGCTTCTGCTCGTGCTCAAGCTATTGCCCAACTTCGACCAGCAGGTGTGGCTGCCGATGGCGCTGATGCTTCCGGCGAACGTCGGCTTTGCCCTGGCGCATCGCCTGCTCGAGCCGACGAAGGGGTGACGCCACGCCTCGAGGGATTTCGCGGAGCTTTGTGGGGGGCAGCGGCACCGTGGTCTGCGCGCTCGACCAAAAGTCCCCACAGGCCGACAAGATCATCTGCTACGTCGATGCCTCCCGATGTGACCCAGATCACGTCGATCCGCCGGCACGTGAAACAGCCTTGAGCATCCGTCATTCGAGCTTTACTCGGTGACCTTTGAGCGCTAGTTCACGTGTCAGACGGCATCGCCGGCGCGGTCGGGATGACCTCAGGGCGTCTCCGTGATGAAGACCCGGCACTCGAAACGACTGAAGCGCCGCTAGCTCCAAAACAAGCGCATGTGGAGGATGAGCTGCGCAAAGATGGTGTGAATCAGGGGTTTGCGAAAAGCGCAGGCGCACCAGGAGGAGCGTTGAGCATTTTCGCGAGCGCATGAACGCAAGAAATTTGTGGAGATCGCCTGCAACATGCGCTTATCTACGGGCTAGCATTGCGCGAATACGTTGCGCCGGTAGCAAGACGCCATCGTTGCGCAGAATACGGGCGTCTTGCGCCGGCCGGTCATGGCGCCGTCCGGTGAGATGTCGTACTGCGTCTCCTCACCGGGGCCAAACTCGGGGCGACCTACGGGCACTTTTATGATCCACAATGGTCGTCGACCGCCCGCGCGCCTCAATGTTGGCGCGCGCCAACGGCACCACCGACCGCATCGCACCGCGCCGCCGGAACCTGCCCTTCTTGCCTATGGCACTGCGGCCAGCGCCATACAGCAGAATTTTACCCGTCGGTCGAGCAGCTACGAAATTTTTAGGGTCCTGAACCCGACCTTCGCCAGCGGCGTGGAACTTCAGCCTAACCCGCACCCAAGATCGTCACCACGGTGGCAGCCGCGTCGATGCCGATGTTGCCACCGCCGTTGTGCGCCAACCCAAAGCGCGCGCCCTCGACCTGGCGCTTGCCGCTCTTGCCGCCGAGCTGCTCGGCCAGCTCGACCACCTGTGCCAGGCCCGTGGCCCCCACCGGATGGCCCTTGCGCAGCAGTCCGCCCGAGGTGTTGACGGGGCACTTGCCTCCGAGTTTGGTGTGTCCTTCGGATACCAGTCTGCCGCCTTCGCCCTTTTCACAGAGGCCGAGGCCCTCGGTGGCGATTACTTCGGCCGGCGCCGAGGCGTCGTGCAGTTCCACCACCGACAGCGCGTCCGGTCCAATGCCCGCTTCTTCGTAGGCTTCTTTGGAGCAGACTTCGGTCAGGCCGTCCTCTTCGTAGGGGCGATCCCAGCCCGATCGCAGCACACTCGAGAGCACCCGCACCGGCCGTCCGATGCCCAGCTCGCGCGCCTTCCTCTCGCTGACCACGATGGCTGCGGCGGCGCCGTCGCCGATGGGCGAGCACATGGGCCGCGTCAGGGGCTCGGCGATCATGGGGGCCGCGAGTACTTCTTCCACCGTGAGCGCTTCGCGGAATTGGGCGCGCTCGTTCATGCTTCCGTGAAAGGAATTCTTGGCGCTGACCATGGCGAATTGCTCGGCCGTGGTGCCGTAGAGCTTCATGTGGGTGCGCGCGGCGGCGGCGTAGATGTCCATGAACATGGAGCGGCTCTTGCCGGCGCCCGATGAGGCTTTTTCGGCGCCTTGCTTTTCGGCGCCGCGCTTGAGCGAGGCCATGATCTCGGCCATCGCTTCCACGTCCACGGCGCCGCTGAAGGCCTTGAAGGAGACGCTCTTATCTTCGTGGTAGAGCTTTTCGACGCCCAGGGCGAGCACCACGTCGTACAGGCCCGCACTGACCATGGCACAGGCCTGCTGGAAGGCCGTCGAAGCGCTGGCGCAGGCGTTTTCCACGTTGATGACCGGTAGCTTGCCCACGCCCATGCCGCGCAGGATCACCTGGCCACGGATCGATTCTTGACCGGTGACCAGACCCGCGGCGGCGTTGCCCACGTAGGCCGCCTGAAGGTCCGCAAGCTCGAGGCCCGCGTCCCGGACGGCTTTGTCGATGGCCTCGGCGCCCAGGGCTTTGAGCCCGATCTCCAGATGTTTTCCAAAGCGGGTCATGCCGACGCCCGCCACCACTGCGTTCATTTTCATGCTTCGATCCTCGCTTCGCGCGCTCTAGCCCGCGCGCAGCTCATAGCTTGCTGCCGCCGAGCGTGCACAGTAGCTCGTTGCAGCCGTCTTCGATCATCGCCGAGCGCGCATCGCGCAGTAGCTTCTCCATGGGATACTCGCGCGTCAAACCGTTGCCGCCGAAGATCTGCAGGGCCTCGCTCGCGACCTCGAAGGCCGTCTGGGTGGCGAAGACCTTGCTGGCGATGGCGTAGTGCATCTGGCCCTCGCCCAGGCCGTTGAAATAGCTCACGCGCCGCACCAGCGAACGCGCCGCTTCCACCTTGGTCAGCATCTTGAAAAGGCGCGCCTGCATGTGAGGATGTTGGCCGATGGGGATGCCGCCCTGGATGCGCTCCTTGGAGTAGTCGATGGCGTGCTCCAGGGCCGCCCGCGCGCAGCCGGCCCAGATGGTGCCCATGGTGCCATTGGCGCCGCTGAGCACGATTTCGACGATCGGCACGTACATCTCGGGTCCGATGAAGAGGTAGCTGGCCGGCACGCGCACGTTGTCGAAGAAGATTTCGCCTTGATTCAGTGCCCGCTGGCCGAGCTTGTCCAGCGGTTTGCCCTTGGATACCCCCGGCAGGTCGAAGGGCACGACGCCCACGCAGCCCCCCTTGAGCTCGTCACCCTCCATCAGGGAGCAAAACAGCACTCCGACGTCGGCGATGGTGCCATTGCTTACCCAGGCCGACTTCTGGCCGTTGATGATGAAGTCATCGCCGTCGCGTTCTGCGATGCAGTCGGGCTTGCGCGCCGGCGGCTGGAAGTCCTTGGGGTCGTTTTTGAGCATGTCGCTGCCGTGGCTCGGTTCGGTGATGGCCCAGCAGCCGATCTCGGTCGAGTTTGTTTTGCAGAAACGCTCGATCAGCTCGGGGTTACCACTGAGGCGGGCGAACACACGGTGAAACTCCGCGACCGACAGGCTGATCGCGAGCCCACCGTCGCCCCAGCCCATCTCCTCGTTGATCAGTGCCCGAATGCGTGCCCGCCGCAGGGGATCGAGGTCGCTGTCGTCCATGGCATCGAGGCCGATGCCGAGCGCCCGGTATTGTTCGAAGACGGCCCACAGCTCCGAGCCCTCGGCGATAACGTCGGCCGGATCCGGCAGTCGATCGAGGCGCTCACCCACCGGTCGCATCACCTCGGCGGCGAACTTGTGCACGGTGTCGCGGATCGCGAGTTCTTCCTCGGTCAGCCCGACCTCGATTTCCGGAAGCATCATGCGCTCACCTCGTGTGCTCGGGGCCAAAACCCTCCGCGAACTCACTCGAGGACCGCGCCGGCGATCGCTTCACGAACCCGCGGGGCCGTTCGGGCCGAAGCCCGCCAGCAATTACACGAGTAACATCTCCACGGCGGCGTCACAATCGGCGCCGTGGCCGTACCGGAGCCAAGCTTGAGCGGGCTCACTCCTGGCCGCTTTTGACCCCGTCCTTGGTTGCTTCTTTGGCTGCACCCTCAGCGGCGGTTTCGTCCGCAGGGGTGTCCCCCGCGGTGGCTTCACCCTCGGCTTTGGCAGGGCTGGCGACCGACTTGACCAGGGCGGTAAGCGCATCGAGCGGCAAGGACTCGGCCATCTCCGCGGCCGTCGTGATCTCGGGTACGCCCGTGACCTTGATATTCGCCAGCACACGGTCCTCGATCAGCACGTTCACGATCGCCGTATTGGTGGCCTCGAAGTGCTGGGCCATGGCTCGGCGCCCCTGGACCCTGAGGCTGTAGAAGGGCGTTTCCTTCCCCTGATCTTCGAACTCGCGCTGTTTATCGAAGATGGCCCTGGCTTCGGGTGAGTGATGTAGGTCCGAGACCTGCAGGTGATACTCGAGGCCGTCGCGCACATAGATGCGTCGCGCGACGGTCATGGTGCCGCCGTTGGGCAGGCCGCGGGTCACCGGCTGCGAGATGCCCTTGGCGCGGAAGGCGCCGATGCTGTCGGGCAGTGCCTTGGCCATCACCTTGGCTGCCAGGGGTTGGCCTTCGGGCGGGGGCAGGCCCTGCAGGTCCCGGGTCGGCCGGTCGCTGGCGAGCGGGGCTTGTGCGGAACGGTCAGGCGCTGAATCGTCTTCACAGGTGCACGCCGACAGGCATGAGGCCAGACACAGAAAAGCCATTTGCAGTCGCGAAGTCATGGTGGCGGAGCAAAACCCAGCGACGCCCTCCGGTCAAGCTGACCGGAGGGCGTCGCTGGGGTCGTAGGGGCTCGCCAACAATCAGCGCGGTGGCGGCGGCGCGAAGCGGTTGTTGTGGGGGAAGGGGTCGGGGTCGCGCCGGCTGTAGTGGCGGTAGGGGTGGAGGTCGATGCCGCGCGCCACCAGGCCCTCGCGGTCGTCGTAGCGCAGCGTGATCAGCAGATCGGGCTTGTGGCGATTGGCACGGCGGAAGCGCACCTCGCGAACTTCGCTGTATTGGCTTTCGCCGTATTCGGTCCCGAGATTCTGGCGCTGGCGCCGGGGCTCGTAGGTATTCGAGCTGTAGGCCTCCTGGCGCAGTGCGCCCTTGCTCGGGCTGGCCTCGTCGAGCTCCAGGGCTCCGGCGCTCGGCGCTTCGGCGGCCCGTGGCGCCGCCGAAGCGCCCGAACGCCCGCCGGAGCGCACCCGCGGACGCGCCTCGGGCAGCGGTCGGGGACGGGCTTTGACCCGACGCCGGGGCTCTGCCCGACGCAGGGCAGGGCGCTCGCGTTCACGAAAGATGGCCAGTCCGATGACGCCCACGTGTTGGGGCGTGCCCATGCGCGAGGAATAGCTGTCGGCCGGTGAAGTGAAGCGAAAAGCGGCCACCTGCGACATGCTCTGCCGGAAGCCTTCGATGACGATGTCGTCGTGGGCGTCTACCAGATAGCCGCGGGCGCTCACGTAGTCTCCGACCTCACCGCTGATCACATCGCGACCGTCCACCGTGACCACCGCCTCGATGCGGCGTCCGGTGCGGTTCTGGACGCGGATGCGGTAGCGGTCGCCATACTCACCGAGCACGTAGGTGTGCCCATCGTGGTGAAAGGTGGGCAACTCGCGTCCGCCCGCGTCTTCGACCGTGAGTATGAAGCGGGCGTCGGGACCGCGGGGGTGGGCTTCGGCACTCGGGGTGCACGCGATGGCCGCGATCGATGCGAAGACGGCGCGCAGTAGCCAACGGGAAGTGAACATGATGCCTCCAGTTCGTTCCTGGCGACGACGCGCGCCGGGCCCCACGCCCGTGTGGCTCGTCGTCTCGTTGGGTGGAGACGTCCCACTCCCGATCGCGATCTGCGCGAGCGCGAAAAAAGACGCCGGCTATTGCCAGGTCGTGGCGTGCCAGAGCTTTTTGCCGCGGCGGATCAGGATCGTCGCCCCGTGCAGCAGGTCGTCTGCGCCCAACCGGCGCTCGGCGTCGATGCGCTCGCCGTTGACGGAGACCGCGCCGCTCTGCAGGAACTGCCTTGCCTCGCGCCGCGACTTGGCGAGTGAGGTCTCGGGCAAAAGCTCCACCAGCGAGACGCCCTCGCCGCCCAGGCTGTCGCGGGCGTGCTGGGTGTGGGGCACGTCGGCGAAGACCTGCTCGAGCATCTCGGCGTCCAGGGCGCGCACTTCGCCGTCGAAGAGCGCGCGGCTGGCCGCTTCGACCTTGGCGAGCTGCTCCCGGCCGTGCACCAGCGCCGTCATCTCGGCCGCCAGCGCACGCTGGGCCGTCCGTTCGTGGGGTGCCTTGGCCTGGACCGCCAGCAGCTCGTCGACCGCTTCCCGGTTGAGGAAGGTGAACCAGCGCAGGGCGTTGGCCACGTCGGCGTCGGGCGTGTTGATCCAGTACTGGTAGAAGGCGTAGGGACTGGTGCGGTCGGCGGTCAGCCAGACCGAGGCGCCCGCGCTCTTGCCCACCTTGTTGCCGGCGCTGTCGAGCAAGAGCGGCGCCGTCACGCCGTAGGCTTCGGCTTCGCTGCCCTCACGGCCGTGGTGGTGGTGGATCAGGTCGACGCCAGCGACGATGTTGCCGTATTGGTCGGAGCCGGCGATCTGCACGCTGCAGCCGTGCTCGCGCTTGAGGTGCAGGAAGTCGTAGGCCTGCAACAGCATGTAGCTAAATTCGGTGTAGCTGATGCCCTGCTCGCGACTTTCGAGGCGCGTGCGCACCGAGTCCTTCTGGATCATGGCGTTGACCGAGAAATATTTGCCGACGCTGCGCAGCACCTCGAGGAAACCCAGGGTGCGCAGCCACTCGGCGTTGTCGACCACCATGGCGCGATTCGGAGTCGCGGGGTCGAAGTCGAGGAAGCGCTGCAAGACCGCCGTCTGACCCTCGACGTTTGCGCGCACTTGCTCTTCGGATAGCAGCTTGCGTTCCGAGTCCCGGCCCGACGGGTCACCGATCAGGCCCGTGGCTCCGCCGATGAGCGCGATGGGCCGGTGGCCGGCGCGCTGCAAGTGCATCAGCAGCTTGATGGGGATGAAGTTGCCGATGGTCAGGCTGTTGCTGGTCGGATCGAAGCCGGCGTAGCCGATGCGCCCCGGCGTCGACAGATGCGCGGCCACCGCTTCGCGGGTCGCGGTGGTCTGATGCAACATGCCGCGCCACTCGAGCTCGTCGAGAAAGGGCAACTTCGTAGCTTGGGTGTTTTTGGCGTCGTTCACGTCGGGGGCGTTCATGACGGGTTCTCTGCTGCCTGGGTACCGAGCCGCTCCAGGATTGCGTCGATCTCCAGATCCGACTGGCTTTGCTTGTCCTGTGCGGTCCACAGGCTGGCGCGCGAGCTGTCGGCGTTTTCGACCCACACCGCGGCCGCCACGCCTTCGGCCTCGGCCTGTTGCCGCAGCTTGCCGGGTTTGACGGCCTTGGGCCGCAGGTCCACGCGCAGCCCGGCGCGGCGCAGGTGTTGGCTGAGTTCGAGCGCACGCCCCAGGCCCTCGGCGCGCACCGGGGCCAGTAGCACGTCGGCGTGGGTCAGCGACTTCGGGTAGAGCCCGCGTTCTTCCATCACCACCAGGATGCGCTCGAGCCCCAGGGCGAAGCCGCAGGCCGGCACGTCGCGTCCGGAGAACATGCCGACGAGCCCGTCGTAGCGCCCACCACCGCCCAGGGAGCCCGCCAGGTCCGGCACCTGGGCCTCGATGATGCAGCCGGTGTAGTAGCTCAGGCCGCGGGCCAGGGCGACGTCGAAGCGCAGGTGTTCGGCCGCGGGCGTGCAGGCGGCCAGCTTGAGCACCTGCTGCAGCTCCGACAGCGCACGGCTGCCGCCCTCGTGTTCAGCCAGGCTACCGCTCAGGTGCTCGATGGTGGGTTCGTCGCCCAGCAGCTCCAGCAGGGCCTCGCTCGGCGCCTCGCCCACGCCGCGCTCGAGCAGCTCCCGGCGCACGCCGTCGGCTCCGATCTTGTCCAGCTTGTCGATGGCGACGATGGCCGAGTGTTCGAGTTCGTTCGGAATGCCAGCGACCTCGACCAGGGCCCGGAGCAGCCCCCGGTGGTTGAGTCGCAGGGTGAAGTCCTCGAAGCCCAACCGGCGCAGGCATTCGGAGGCCGCCGCGACCACCTCGACCTCGACCACCAGCGAGTCCGAGCCCACCACGTCCACGTCGCACTGGTAGAACTCGCGGAAGCGGCCCTTGCCGGGGGTGTCGGCGCGCCACACGGGTTGGATCTGGTAGCGCTTGAAGACGGCCGGCAGTTTGCCCTGGTAGCCGGCGCAGACGCGTGCCAGGGGCACCGTGAGGTCGTAGCGCAGCCCGAGGTCCGACAGCAGCGTCTCGGCGCCGGGCGCGGTGCGGCCGCTGCGCCCCTGCACCACATTGGCGTCGTCGGCCACGTGGGCCGAGGCGGCCTGGATGCCTTCGAGCAGGGGTTGGCCGCGCAACAGCACCTTGAAGAGCAGCTGGTCGCCCTCTTCGCCGTACTTGCCCAGCAGTGTGCCCAGGCGTTCCAGGGCCGGCGTCTGCAGGGGCTGGAAGCCATAGGACTCGTAGACCTCGCGAATGACCCCCACCACGTAGGCGTGGCGTCGGGCCTGCTCCGGTAGCAGGTCGCGCATTCCCTTGGCCGGCTGTGCATCGCTCTTTCCCATGGCGCGCCACGGGGTAGCACAACTCGGCCCCGGGCTCACACGCTTTGAGTCGAATCGGTCGCGGCTTCGGTTTGCTCACTCGCCGCGACCGACATGCCCACCAGCACCTGCCCCTGGTGCGTCACGAAGGGCACGATGGTCATCGCCCGGTCCGCCTGCAACAGCAGCGGGGTGCGCAGGCGCTGGGCGTTCGACAGGTGCAGCCTGCGGCCCCGCTCGGCCAGGACCGAACGCAGGTTGTCGGCCAGCAGATGCACAAGCTCCAGCACCACACCATCGATCGCGGCCTCGTCGGGGGCGAGCTCGCCGCTGAAGCGCCCGGCGGTGGAGGCCGCGATGTCGTGGGGCAGCCCCACCAGCAACATGCATTGGTGGGCGCCGCTGACCTCGATGCCCGCGTTGCGGTCCGAAAGCGGCACCGGCGAGGGCATGACGCGCACGGGCTCGGTCTTGCTGACCAGGTCACAGGCCCGCAGCAACAACCGATTGGCCAGGTAGAAGACCTCGAAGGCGATTTCCCGATCCGGCAGGTCCTGGGGCAAGGTCACCACGTCCGGCTGACGCTGGGCCTCCTCGGTCAGGAACTCCGCCGCGGCCCGCTCCACCTCGGGGCAGTCCATGTACCCCAGCTCGGTCAGGGCCTGGCCCAGCTCCAGGTGGGCGTCGCGCTGGGTCTCGACCAGTTCGCTGACCTGGCCGGGCGAGAGGATGCCCAGGGAAATGGCCGCTTCGCCAAAAAGCCGGTCCTCCCGGGTCTGCAGGGCGCGGATCTGTTCGACCTCAAAGGCCGTCGCCAAACCGCGGTCGACGGCGAATTCGCCGAGCTTGTTGTTGTTGCGGTTTTGATACTCGACGGCAGCCAGCAGCTGGGGCGCCGTGATCAGGCCCTTGGAGAGGAGGTGCTGTCCGAAAAAGCGTGCCTTCATGGGCCTCCTGGCGTTCCGCTCACAGGCTGTAGGATAGCCAACTCGGAGGCCTCGGGCCAAAAAGCCCATGTGGCGGCGCTGGCGGCCGGGGTTTCAGCGCAGGGAGGTCAGGGGGATCACGGCCCAGCTGCGGGGGGTGACCTTGACCCGCTGGGTCTTTTGGAAGCCGCCCGCGCGCAGGGTGATCTGGTGGATACCCGGCGGCACCCGCACGCGTCCGAAGGCGATGCGCGCCGGAAGGGCAGCCCAGCTGCGGGTGTCGGGGGTGTCGGTGGCGGTCATGGTGGCTTGGGTGCCGAGGCTGATCAGCGCCCCCAGGGTGCCGCCGCCGCTGGCCCGGCGCGCGGTTTCGCCGGTCACGATGCGCGTGATCATGCGCGTGATGGCCGAGGCCACGACGGCGCCCTCGGTTTGTTTCCAGGCTTGCCGAGCCTGCAGATCCACCGCCAACATGCCCTCCAGCGGCAGCTGACGACCGCCCAGGTAGAACTCCGGCACATCGTATTCGCCACGCGGCTTGCCCAGGGCCGGGTAGTTCACCCAGGTGACCAGTCCCTGGGCCGCCAGGTAGTTGGCTTTGTTGTGCTGCGCCGGGCTCATGTGGGTTGCCGCGATGGTCAGGGCCAGCCCGATGGGCACGCGTTTGGCGACCTTGGCCGGCACCCGGCCGTAGTTGACGATGACCAGGATCTCTCCCATCTCGCCGTCCGCGCTGCCCTCCGCGGGGGCGCTCGCGGGGTGCTGCTCCAGCAGCGACCGCAGCCGCGGCGACGAGTAGCTGTCTTTGGCTCCCAGGCGGCGCACCGGATCGGCCAGCGAAGCATAGGTGCCCTGGCCCAGTGCTTCGTCGTAGTAGCGCAGGGCCTCCCCCGAGCGCCCGCTCTTTTCGAAGATGAAGCCGGCCAGGTAGCTGCCCGGCCCCGACAGTGACGCGGCGTGGTCGCCGGAGTCGGCGATGAACTTCTGCATCGTGGCAAAACGCCGCGCCTCCACGCGCGCCCCGCCCAGGTCGCCCCGGGCCAGGTAGTTCATCATGTTGAGCGTGTTGATCAGCAGCTTCTCGTAGGCCGGCGCCCGGTAGGGGCCGCTGTCGTCGCTGAACATGTAGCGACCGATGTCGTCGAGGCTGCTGCCGGAGAAGTCGAGCACCTCGATTTGCTTGTCCGCGGTCTGCAGGTCGCGGCTCGAAAGCTCGAAACGCCCCAGCTGCTGCAGCACCACGGCCCGATCGAGCACCAGCAGGATCTGGTCGCCGGCGATCTCGCTCGGAAGATCCTCGGCGCGCTGGACCTCCAGCTCTTCGTTGAGCATGGCCAGCGCCGCCTTGGGATGCCCAGCATCGAGCGCGCTGCGCGCCCCGCGCGTGCGCTCGGCATGACCGGCGCAGGCGCTGAGCCCTGTTAGAAGCAGCACAGGGCCGAGCAGGAACGCTCTGGCGCGTGGGGGGTGGGGCATGGGCCGGTACTCAATGGGCCGCGACGCTCAATCCCGGATCATCGCCTTGGTGGTCTCGGTCTTGTTCTGGAAGAGAATCTCGCCGGTCTCCACGTTCAGCACCTGGATGAAGAGGTAGTACTGGACCCGGCGCTGATCCTCGACGCGCTCGTCGGTGGTGTAGACCTTGCCCGTGATGAAGTAGCGCGCACCGATCTGCTTGCCCCAGTGGGCGATCTGGGTCTGGTCGAAGCCGTCGCCGTACTGGCGCCGGATCTCCTCCATCATGCTCTGCTGGTTCTGCAGGCTGATGACCTTGACCGCGCCCCAGTTGATCAGCTCGGTCTCGATGTCGCTGATCAGGGCGTTGAGGGCGCTGTCGATGTGCTCGGAGGTCTCGTTCTGCAGCGGCAGCACGCTGACGGCGGGCCGGTCCTCCTGCATCCAGCGCTGGACCACGGCCGAGTTGCGCATGGTCTTCATGTTCTCCTGCATCATCTGCTGCAGGTCGCGCTTGTCGAGGCCGGTGCTCATGGCGTGGTGATCGAGGCCGGGCTCGTCGCTGCCGCGCACGGCCCGCGGTCCGCTGCTACAGGCGGTGAGCGAAAGCCCCAGCAGGGCCAGCACGGCCCACCGGAGACCGCGGGCGCTCGGGTGGCGGGGCTGGCTAGAGCGCCGACCGGTTTGAAATCGCCGCAAATTCGCGAGGGAGAGCGGGTGCAGCGTGCCGTTACGGTGCCGAAGTCGTAGCCGAGCTACTTCGAGGCGCCGTTGCGGTGCGCTGGGCCCGCCAAAACCGCGAAGTTGTGGCGATTTCAAACCGCTCGACGCGCTGGCTTCGAGGGAGAGGGCGGTGCCCGTGTGGTGTTCCGGCATGGTCGACAACCTTTCCGGGGCAATGCCCCCAAACCTGCGTTGATCCAGGGCTTTTCGCCAGACTCACGCCCTGGCGACGCCCCGGGTTAATACGCGCCGGGCCGTGCCCGGACAAGTCGACGCCCGCAGCCAGGCGCCTACATCCACCGAGATCGACGGTGAGCGCCCGTCACAGATTCACCCCGCACCATTTCTGGGCCAGCGGCGTTACCATGCGGGCCGTCATGCTGAGTCAGGATGCAGGTTCGGACGCTGGCGGGCTGTCGCCGCAGTCGACCCTCGATGCAGCCGCCTGGGCCGCGGAGCTGGGCATCTCCAGGGAAGCGGTGGACCTCTACCAGGCCTGTGAGGTCATCGACCTGCACGTCGACACCTTCATCTGGACGCGCATCTTCGGCTACGACATGCACCGCCGCCACGGCCGCGGTCCCCTGGGGGCGCGTTACTTCTACCAGGTGGACCTGCCGCGGGCGCTGGAGGCGGGGCTGACCGGCGCGCTGTGGTCGATCACCACCAATCCCTACCGCGACGGTGCCTCCCGCGGGCGGGTGTTTCGCGAAAACCTCGAGCGCCTGCGGGGTATCGTGCAGGCCGACCCCCAGCGTCTCGAGCTGGTGCGCGACGCGGCCGGCTACCGGCGCGCACGGGCCGCCGGCAAGCACGGGGCCTTCCTGGCGGTGCAGGGCGCCAACGCCGTCGACGCCGACGACGCCGCCTATCGGGCCATGGTCGAGGGCGGCGTGGTGGCCGTCACCCTGGTGCACCTGAGCAACTCGGCCCTCGGCACCACCAGCTCGCCCCTGGGCCGCGATGACGCCCTGGGCCTGCGGCCGCGCGGGGTCGCCATGATCGAGGCCCTCAACGCCGACCGCGTCTTCGTGGACCTGGCCCACATCAGCCGGCGGGGCTTCTGGCGCGCCCTGGAGGTCCACGATCGCAGCCAGCCGTTGATCGTGACCCACACGGGCGTCTCGGCCGTGCACCGCTCCTGGCGCAACCTGGACGACGAGCAGCTACGGGCGGTGGCCGATACCGGCGGCACCGTGGGCGTGATCTTCCACGGCGGCTTCCTGGGAGGCGGCTACCTCAGCGGCGGGCGCTCCGAGCGCATCGCCGATCATCTGATGCACATCATCGAGACCGTGGGCGAGGACCACGCCTCCCTGGGCAGCGACTGGGACGGCATGATCATCACGCCCTCGGACATGCGCACCTGCCACGAGCTGCCGCGCCTGGTTCAGCACCTGCTCGACCGCGGCTGCTCCGACGTGGCGATCGGCAAGCTCCTGGGCGGCAACTACCTGCGGGCCCTGGCCCAGCTGCGCGGCTGAGGCCGGCGTCGGCCAAGCCCCCTGTGGGCCCGCGCGGAACGATGTCGTCCATTTGGCACGCAGCGGCGGGCACGTTGGCGCCGCGCGTTGTCGAGCAATTCCTCGATATACCTCGGGTACGGCTGCGGATTGTTCTCCGGGCGCCGTCGTCAGGGCACTCCGCCGTCACCCACCAAATGGACGACTTCCTTTCACGCGGGGCCTTTGCATCCCGGCGATTTCGTGGTTTTCATGCGCAGCCGGCCGCGCATACCCCCGCGGCCCATGGAGGTGAGTCACGTGCGTGCTTGGAAGCTGATGATGGTGAGCGCGGCCTGGGCGCTGGTCCTGGTCGGATGTGGAGGCGGCGGAGCCGAGGAGCCCGAGGCCGGCGGCGCCGAGGGTGGCGAGACTTCGGAATACGGCGGGCCCATCGCCTCGACGGACGTGGACCACGGCAAGGAGGTCTACGGTACCCACTGCGACGATTGCCATCCCGACGGCCAAGAAGACGTGGGCCCGAGCCTGATCGCCGAGCCGCATTCGCCAGCCGATCTGCGCAAGCAGGTCCGCGAGGGCTCCGGCAAGATGCGTCCCTTCAGCCCCAACCGCCTGAGCGACGACGACCTCGAGGCCATGCTGGCCTATCTGGACTCGATCGGGGCAGTCGCGAAGTAGGCAAATGTAGGACAGCACCCGCTGGTGCGCGAAAAAAGCCCGGGGTCGATGAAATAGGCCGCGGGCGGTGCGCGTCAGAGGGTGCACACGAGCGAGGTCACAGAGCGATGAAACGATTTGCGATTGTGTTGGCGTGCTCGGCCCTGGTGGCCGGCCTGGCAATGTGGAACCAGCCGTCGGCGCAGGCCGACGACGCCTGTGGGGAAAAGGGTCAGCCCGCCTGCCCGCTGCAGGGCTGGATGGAAAAGAACGTTCAGGAGCCCATGGACAAGGGCGATCTGAAAGCCGTCGGCAAAGCCCTTGAAAAGGCTGCCGCCTTCGCGCCCGATCCCAAGTGGAACGACGGCGACAAGGGCTGGTCCAAGCTCGCCAAGGAGGGCGCTGCAGCGGCCGCCGCTGGCGACGAGAAGGCCGCGAAGAAGTCCTGCAAGACCTGCCACAAGGCCTGGCGCAAGCAGTACAAGGAGAAGTTCCGCAAAAAGGCCGTGCCCAACTGAGGTACAGCTGAAGCAGTAGCCGGCCGGCCCATGTCGATGACGTGGCGCCGGCCGCTTGCTTCTTCCTCTATCCTTTACTTCCTACCGGCGCCCGCCAGCGCCGCCAGCTCGGCGCCGCTCGGATTCTGGAACACGCGCAGCTCGAAGCTCGGCAGGGCCGCCAGCAGGTGGTCGAAGATGTCGGCCTGGATGTCTTCGTAGCGGCCCCAGTTCTGGTCGTTGCTGAAGCAGTAGAGTTCGATGCCGATGCCCGTGGGCCCAGGCGGAAGCTGGCGCACCAGCAGCGTCATCTGCTGGTGGATCTTCGGGTGCTGCTTCAGGTAGGCCACGACATAGTTGCGGAAGGTGCCCAGGTTGGTCAGGCGCCGGCCGTTGACCGGCTCTTCGGCGTTGGCTCCGAGCTTCGCATTGTGCTCGGCTAGCTCGGCGCGGCGCCCTGCAACGTAGTCCTGGAGTAGCTCGATGGAGGCGTAGCGGTCGAGCATGGCCTCGCTGCAGAATTTTACGCTGGTCTGGTCGAGCCACAGGGCGCGCTTGATGCGGCGGCCGCCGGACTCCGACATGCCGCGCCAGTTCTTGAAGGTCTCCGAGACCAGCGCGTAGGTGGGGATGGTCGAGACGGTCTTGTCGAAGTTGCGGATCTTGACCGTGTTGAGCGTGACTTCGATGACGTCTCCGTCGGCGCCGTACTTGGGCATCTCGATCCAGTCGCCCGGCCGCACCATGTCGTGGGCGGTGACCTGGATGCTTGCGACCAATCCCAGGATGCTGTCCTTGAAGACCAGCATCAGGATCGCGGTCAGCGCACCCAGGCCGCTGAGCAGGCCCCAGGGCGAGCGTCCGGTCAGGGCCGAGATCACCAGGATCGCCGAGATCAAATAGACGACCAGCTTGACGACCTGGACGTAGCTCTTGATCGGCCGCTGGCGGGAGACCTCGAAGGTGTTGTAGATGGCGGTCAGGGCATTGAGAAAGCCGTCGACCACCATGACGGCCATGGCGAACATGTAGGCGACGGCGGCCCGCTGCACCATCGCCTGTGCCTGCTCGCTCGCCGGAAAGAGCAGCGGAGCGCTCATGTGCAGCACCATGGCCGGCGCCAGGTGTGAGAGGCGGTCGAAGACCTGGTGCTCGAGGAAGTAGTCGTCCCAGTCGGTGGGCGTGCGTGCGATGAAGGCCTTGACCGCGCGCAGGATGACACGCCGGGCGACGAAGTTGGCGGCGACGGCGGCCAGCGCCACGCAGGCGAAGATCAATGTCCGGCTGATCAGCTCGACCAAAAATGGGTTTAGCCCGGCGCCGCTGAGCTGGGTGTGCAGCCACTCGATGGCGTGGTTCATGGGATCACCTCGCGGGCATCGGTGCCCGTGATCGGCTTCAGGGTGCGGTGCGCATGGCTGGCGAGTGGGTGGTCGCGCTGCGCGGAAGACCCAGGTGGTCCCACAGTCGGAGCGTCGCCTCGCTGCGATTGAGCGTGTAGATGTGCAGTCCGGGCGCGCCGTTGCGCAAAAGCTCTTCGGCCTGGCGCGCGGCCAGCTCGATGCCGAGTTCGCTCTGACCCTTGGGGTCGTTTTCGAGCGCTTCCATACGCAGCCGCAGCCAGCGTGGGATGTCGGCGCCGCAGAAGCCGGAGAAACGCTCCACCTGGCGGAAGTCGGTGATCGGCATCAGCCCGGGCACGATCGGGATGTCCACGCCCAGCCGCTGTGCCCACTCGACGAAGCGGTAGTAGGCGTCGTTGTTGAAGAAGTATTGGGTGATGGCTTCGTCGGCGCCGGCCTTCACCTTGCGCACGAAGTTCTGCATGTCGTGTTCGGGCGCGCTCGACTCGGGATGAAACTCCGGGTAGCAGGCCACCGAAATGCGAAAGCCGCCGAAGTCGCGGATGAATTTCACCAGCCCGTCGGCGTAGGGGAAGGCCTGGGGATAGGGCTCGCTGCCGTCACCCGCGTCCTGGCCTTCAGGGGGATCGCCGCGTAGGGCCAGCACGTGGCGCACGCCGATCTCGCGATAGAGTTCGAGCTGGCGGCCGAGCTGCTCCACGTTGGAGCCGATGCACGAGAGATGGGGCGTGACCTTCAGGCCCGTGGTGCGCACGATTTCGGCGGCCGTCTCGAAACTGCCCTCGCGGGTGCTGCCTCCGGCGCCGAAGGTGACCGAGGCGAAGCTCGGCTGTAGGGGGGAAAGCCGGCTGAGCACCTTGCCGAATCGACGCTTGCCCGCCGCTGTCTTGGGCGGGAAAAACTCCAGTGAAATTCTGCGGTCTTCAATCGCCATCGCAAATCGGCCCCAACGCGCCCACCGGCGCCAGTCGCAGGACGCTACCACAGTCGGCCGGTAGCCCCCAAATCGGGCTCCCGGACGGCGAGGTGGTTCAACGACGAGAGCGTGTTCAGAGCAGCGCGCGCACCAGGTCGGTGGTGGTGACCACCCCCTTGTGGTCACCGTCGGCGACGATCACGATCAGCGGCGCCCGCGTTGCCAGCATCTCGCGGGCCGCGTGGCCGATTCCGATGGTGCCGCTCAGGCGCAGGCTCGAGCGCTGCATCCAGCCTTCGACGGTGGCGGCGCCGCCAGCCACGGCCGCAAGGGCTTCGCGCTGGGTAAAGGTGCCCACCACGGCGCCGTCGCGCATCACCGGCAGGCCGTGCACGCCGGAGTCCACCAGGCGTCGGGTGGCCGCTTCGATCGACTCGTCGGCGTCGACGGCGATGATCGTGCTGGAGGCCAGGGGCCCGATGCTCTTGCCGCTCGGACTGGCTGCCACCACCGGCAATAGATCGCTCATGCTCAAGACGCCGACGGCGTCCTTGTCCTGCTTGACCATCAGGCGGTGGACGCCGCGCTCGACCATCAGCGCGACGGCCTCGCGCAGCGTGGCGAACTGGCTGATGCCCACCAACTCGCCGCGGTAGATGTCGACCGCGACCAGCTCTTCGCTGAGTTCGAAGCGGCCGTGGCCCGGCTCGTCCATTAGGCCTGCGCGCAAGAGATCCGAGCGCGTGATCACACCGACGGCAATGCCGCTGTCCTCGACCACCAAGAGGCCCGAGACGCCGCGCATCGACATCTCGCGCTCGACCTCCTCGAGCGTGGTGCTCTTGGCGACGGCGTGGGCCACCGGCGTCATGTGCTGGCCGACGCGCGCGGCCAGCAGATCGACGGTAGCGGCCAGGGCGCGCGGGGCGCCCTGGCCGGCGATGTGACGCTCCACGTAGCCGGTGTCGAAGTCGAGTTCGGCAAAGGCCCGGGAGCCCACGAGTTCGCGCAGGAAGCCCACGTTGGTGGTGATGCCCTCGAAGGCGTACTCGCCGAGCGCCCGCTCCATGCGCCGGGTGGCGGTCGCGCGGTCCGGGCCCCAGACGATCAGCTTGGAGATCATGCCGTCGTAGAAGGGCGTGACCTCGTCGCCCACCTCGTAGCCCCGATCCTCGCGCACCCAGGGCCCCGACGGAAAGCGCGCCGAGCGGATGCGCCCGGGGCTCGGGAAGAAGCGCTTGGCCGGGTCTTCGGCGTAGATGCGGGTTTCGATGGCCGAGCCGCGTAGCTCGACGTCCTTCTGCTGCACGCTCAGGGGCAGTCCCGAGGCGATGCGGATCTGCTCGGCGACGAGATCGAGTCCCGTGACCGCCTCGGTGACGCAGTGCTCGACCTGGATGCGGGTGTTGACCTCGAGCAGATAGAAGGAGCCGTCGCCGTCGTAGAGAAACTCCACGGTGCCGGCGTTGACGTAGCCGGCGGCGCGGGCCGCATGCACGGCGAGCTCGCGTACCTTCTTGTGCTGGGCCGGGCTCAAGCCCGGCGCTGGCGCTTCCTCGACCAGCTTCTGATGACGGCGCTGCAGGGAGCAGTCGCGGTCGCCCACGTGGATGGTGTTGCCGTGCTGGTCGGCCAGGATCTGCACCTCCACGTGGCGCGCGTCGCTCAAGAGCTTCTCGAGGTAGACGTCGGAGTTGCCGAATGACTGCAGAGTCTCGCGGCGCGAGGCTTCCACCGCCGCCTCGAGCTCTTCGGCCTTGCGCACAAGGCGCATGCCGCGGCCGCCGCCGCCTTCGGAGGGTTTGACTAGCAGTGGATAGCCGAGCGATTCGGCCTGGCCGCGGGCGTATTCCAGGTCGGTGAAGACCTCCGAGCCCGGCAGGACCGGGACGCCGGCCTGCAGCATCAGGCGGCGGGTTTCGAGCTTGCTGCCGAGTTTGGCGATGACATCGGCCGGCGGCCCAATGAAGGTCAGCCCGGCGTCGGCGGTGGCGCGGGCGAGGGCGGGGTTTTCCGAGAGGAAGCCGTAGCCGGGATGGATGCCGTCGGCGCCGCTTTGTCGGGCGGCCGCGATGATGCGATCGACGCGCAGGTAGCTCTCGGTGGCCGGCGCCTTGCCGATGGGCACTGCGGCATCGGCGGCGCGTACGTGGGCGGCGCCAGCGTCGGCCTCCGAGTAGACTGCGACCGAACTCACGCCCAGGTCGCGGCACGCGCGGATCACGCGCAGGGCGATCTCGGCGCGGTTGGCGATTAGAACTTTGCGCAGCATGGGGCCGGCTCCTCGCGCGGCCCTCGGTGGCCGCGTTGGCCCGAGCATAGGCACGACGAAGAGAACGGCGCCAGCGCGAAGGCTTGACCGGCCTCAGTTCGAGCCGATCGAGCCTTCGCGCTGGCGCCGCTGATACTGCCTGCAGCTGCTGCCCGGGGAGCAGAGACTCAGCGCTCGGAGTCGCTGAAGCTCACTTCGCCGCTGCGCTTGACCTCTTCGCCGACCAGTCCGAACTTCATGCGGCCCACCTCTTGGCGCTTGACGGTAACGACCAGCTCCATGTTGCGGTTGGGCTTGAAGTCGGGGCGGGGCAGGGTGACCTTCTGCACGAAGGTCTTCTGCTTGCGGTCATTGACGAAGGTCGACATGTCCTGGACGAAGCGGCGCGGCCCGTCGTGGATGTCGTAGAAGAGCACCTGAAACTCCAGATCGCCCACCGGACGATTGAAGGAAACGACCATCTCGGCCTTCCACTTGCGCTTCTTGATCTCGCCGCTGCGATCCTCGCGCAGCAGCTTGGCGCGGTGACCGCGGGCGAAGCCGATCAAGCCCTTCTCGGAGAGCTTCTTGGGGATCTTGCTCTGAACCAGGAAGACCTGGGCCTTGAGCCCGCCTGCGGCCTCTGCGGCGGTGGGAAGGAAGACCGCCAGTCCAGCCATGGACAGGGCGGCGGAGAGAAGGAGGGCCCAGTACAACTTCGGTCGCTTCATCGAGGATTCTCCGGTCTGTGGGACAGTGCGCGGCTCCGACCCGCGGGCCGGACCCCACCGGCACCGACGGCAATCCGGGGCACTCTACGTGCTCTCGCCCGCCGATGGAAGGAGGGTGCGCAATCGACGTACACGCGGCGCGACTTATTCAATCGGAACGCAAAATTCTTTCAAAGCGCGGGAATCTGGGGGGCGCGGGATCGCGCGGGCTGGCGGCGGCCGATCGTTGCGCCCCGGTTTGCGTTCGTGCTGCGATGGACCGATGGATGACGGCAAGCCCTGGGCAGGCGTCAGCAATAGGCCGGCCTTCAGCCTCTACGAACGCGCCGGCTTTCACGTGATGGCCATCATTCGTCCGAGCTGGAATGGGGATCTCCCGATGAACGTGTACCGCCGCTTGTTGTAGGGGTCTCGGGGCGTGTCTCGGCCGACACCGAGGCCGCAGGCGATAGTCGTCCGCAGGCGGCTCCGTGGCATCGTGGCCTCACTGAAACGAGCCCTCCTCGTCGTCCGCGCGCAGCCCCGGACAGGCCAACGCTTCTTCGCAGCTTTCGGCGTCGGCCATGCACTGCAGCGCGTCTTCGTCCAGGTCGCCGGACTCTTCGAGCGCCGAGCCGGTGTCGATGCAGGCCGTGGAAGCGGAATCGGGTTGCACGCACTGTTCGGCCACGTTTTCGCAGGCGTCCTCGACGGTGGGACCGCAGGCGGTCGCGCCTGCGAGAGCCAGTAGCAGTAGGGTTCGGAAGTGGATCGTGGTCATGTTTGCCTCTCGTGTGATGGGTACTGCCCAGGCGTTTGCAGCACGATCCATGCCAGGCAGAAAACAACGAAACTCGCGGGACCACAGCGTTCGGTTGGCTCAGCTGTTGCCGCGGCGGCACACCGACTGTGACCCATGGGCTTCACCCCGAGGGGCCTCTGCTTCAGCGTCCTCGGGAGGTCGATGCCCTGTGCTAACATCAAACCGCATGTCGAACGGTAGGTACGCCTTTGGGCCCTTTCAGCTCGACGTCGCCGAACGGGAGCTGCGGCGCGACGGGCAGGTCGTCACCCTCGGAGGTAAGGCGTTCGACACCCTGGTGCTGCTCGTGCAGGGAGCCGGTCAGCTGCAGAGCCATCACTCGTTGATGGATCGACTGTGGCCCTCGGTGACGGTCGAGTTGAACACCCTGCAGTACAACGTGTCGTTGGTGCGGCGGGCACTTGGCGGGACCGAGAGCGTCGAGCTGCGCACCGTGCGCGGTCAGGGCTATCGGCTCTGTGCGGACCCTCGCCAGCTGGGAGAGGCGGGTGCCGGTCGCGCGGTGGTGGCAGACACCGGCATCGCAGGTGATGGCCACCCGATTCAACGCACGCATTTCTGCGCGGCACGGGATGGAGTTCGCCTCGCCTACGCGCTCCACGGCGACGGACCACCGACGGTCAAGATCGCCCACTGGGTCAGTCATCTGGACCTCGATGCGCACGGTCCCCTTTGGAGCCACTGGTTGGACCTGATGACGCAGGGCCGCCGCTTGGTGCGTTACGACGGTCGCGGCAACGGGCTGGCGGACTGGCAGCTTCCGTCGATCGCTTTCGAGGACTTCATTTCGGACCTTGCGGCGGTAATGGATGCGGCGGGCGTAGACAGGGCGCCTTTGGTTGGCTTCTCCCAGGGGGCGGCGGTCGCTGTGGCGTTTGCCGCGCGCTTTCCCGAGCGCGTGTCGGCACTTTTGCTCTGTGGGGGCTGCGCGCGCGGTTGGCGCACCAAGCGCAATCCGAAGCTTACCGAGCATTTCGAGGCCCTCATGGTGTTGATCCGTCAGGCCTGGGGCAAGGAGAACGCGGCGGTCCGGCAGCTGCTGACCGCGAATTTCATGCCGCACGCGACGCCCGAGGAAGCCGCTGCGTTCAACGAACTCCAACTCGAAGCGGTGAGTGCCGAAAACGCCGCGAGGCTCCTGTCGATCATTGGCGACATCGACGTGACCTCGGATCTGGGCCGGGTCCGAGCTCCGACCCTCGTGGTGCACTGCCGCGGTGACAGTTTGATGCCGTTGAGCGGTGGCAAAGAGCTGGCGAGCGGCATTGCGGGCGCACGCTTTGTTTCAATCGAGAGCGATAACCACCTGCTGATGGGCAGGGAGTTGGGCTGGGCCCGCTTCGTGCAGGCCTATGAGAGCTTTTTTGATGAGTGCGTGCGGCCGTCGGAGCAAGCCTGAATCCGCTGCCCCCAAGGTGAGCCCCAGAAAGTTCTCAGGGAACTCTCAGGTAGGGTCTCGGCTCGGCTTGCTAGGCTGAACCTCAGAGTGAAAGGCGCGGCGCGTCCGGGAGCACGGTCCCCAGGCAATGCGGCGCCGAGCGAGAAAGGGCGCACTGCAGGGATGGCAACACGCAAACTCGAAACGGACTACCTCGTGATCGGAGCCGGGGTCAGCGGCATGGCATTTGCCGACGCCCTGATCAGTGACTCCGACGCCGACGTCATCCTGGTGGACAAGAGGCACGCGCCCGGGGGCCACTGGAACGATGCCTACCCCTTCGTGCGCCTGCACAATCCGTCGGCCATCTATGGGGTCAACTCCATGGCACTCGGCGGAAATACCATCGACGACGAGGGAACGAACGCTGGTTTTTACGAGCGCGCCAGCGGCGCCGAGATCTGCGCCTACTTCGATCGCGTCTTGCACAAGCAGCTGCTGCCGACTGGGCGGGTGCGCTTTTTCGGCTGCTGTGAGGCCGACGCGGAGGGCAACCTCGTCAATCGCCTCAGCGGCGAAACCTACGAGGTGAAGGTGCGCCGCAAGGTGGTCAACGCGAGCTACCTGGAAGCCTCGGTTCCTTCGACGCATCGTCGGCGCTTCGAAGTGGCCGAGGGGGTGAGGTGCGTGCCGGTCAATGAGTTGGTGCGGACCGTCGAGCTGCCTGAAGGCTACGTGATCATCGGCGCCGGAAAGACCGCGCTCGATACCTGCGTGTGGCTACTCGAAAACGGGACGAAGCCGGGTGACATTCGCTGGGTCAAGCCGCGCGAGAGCTGGGTGCACAACCGCACCTACATCCAGCCCCTCGATCAGGTGGGGAATCTGCTGGAGGGCATGGCCCGTGGATACGAAGCGCTGGCGCTGGCCAAGTCCATGGATGACCTCTTCGAGCGTCTTGAGGCGGCAGACCAGCTCATACGCGTCGATCGCAAGGTGACTCCGACCATGTACAAGGGCGCCACGGTGACCGAGGGCGAAATCCAACAGCTGCGACGCATCGAAAACGTCGTGCGCATGGGCAAAGTCCAGCGGATCGCACATGACGAGATCGTGCTTGAAGGAGGCACGATTCCCACCAACGAAGCACAGTTGCACGTGGACTGCACCGCCCGGGGCCTAAACCTCGCTCGGCCGATACCCATCTTCGGGGAGCGCGAGATCACGATTCAGACCGTGGTCTTTGCGACCTACCCGATAAGCCCGGCCATCATTGGCTATCTGGAGGCCACGCGTGACGATGTGGCCGTGAACAACGCCCTGTGCCAGCCCATGGTCCAGCCCGACTCCCGCGAAGACTGGCTTCACACGACCGTCAAGACGGGCAAGGCCTACGCTCGGCTGTCCAAGGAGCCCGACATCGCCGCGTGGCTCGAGAACTCACGCTTGCACCTTTCGCGTGGCCTGATGGCCCGCGCCGGGGAGCCGGCTGTTTTGGATGCCTACCAGCGCTACCAGGCAAACCGGCGCCCGGCCCTGGAGAACTACCAGCGGCTCGTAGGGGAGCAAGGCGGAGCGGCGTAGGGCGGGCTGAGCGAGAGAACTCGCCGTCGCCTCGCGGCCGGAGCGAAACGCCTCCGCGACGAGGACCACGCCTGCGATCGCGAGGCGACTGAAGCCTCAAATCCCCTCCGCCGCGAGCGGATCGACTTCCAGCGTCGTGATCGCGCCGTCTTCGAGGCGGTAGATGCGATCCTGACCGTGGCTTTCGAGGGCCATCGTCGCTTCCGGATCGAGCTGCAGGTAGGCGCCGCGAAACTGGCGGCTCATCACGCCATGGGTGACGACCACGATCGGCCTGCGCGCCGTCTTCGAGTCGAGCCAGGCGCGCGCCCGCGACTGCACCTGGGCGAGCGTCTCACCGTCGCCGCCGATGACCGCGTCCCAGCGCTTCCATTGCGCGCGCACCTCTTCGCCGTGGACTTCGATGAGCTCGTCGAGCTTCTGTCCCTCCCAGTCTCCGCAGTAGCGCTCCGCGAGCAGCTCGGACTCGGAATAGCGCTCGCTCGATAGCTCGAGGATTTCGACCAGCAGCGATGCCGTCTGTCGCGTGCGCGGAAGCGGGCTGGCGCACAGCTCCACCTCCGCATCACCCAGCATCTCGCGCAGGCGCTCGGCGTAGGCGCGCACCTGCCTTAGCCCGAGCAAGGTCAGCGGGGAGTCGGTGCGCCCCTGCAGTCGCCGTTCCACGTTCCAGCGCGTCTGTCCGTGTCGGACCAGGTAAAGCTGCATCGCGGGAGTGTAGGGCGCGGTCGCGGTGAGGCAAGCACGGTCTGTCGAGTCTCCCTACGAGCGCTCGCGCGCCAGCAGTCGATCGATCTGCGCGATCGCCCGCTCACCGTGTTCGCGTCGGTCGCTCGCGCAGGTTTGCGCACGCGCGCTTGGGTCGGTCTCGGCGCGATACCAGGCGGCGATGTAAAACTCCGAGCAGAGCGCCTGATCGATGGCGTCGAGCAGCCTTCGCCGCCGGCGCACGCGCTCGGGCGGGTGAATGCCGAGGCTCCGCAGCGTGGTGCCGAGGGTCGGGCGCTCGGCCGCCCACCGTAGGCTGTACCAATCGCCGTCCGGCGGCCCGCAGGCGGCGTGCTCCCAGTCGAGCAGGGCGGTGATGCGGGCGCTTGTGGGGTCGACGAGCAGGTTGCCGCCGTGGAGGTCCCCGTGGTGCAGCGCCGGTGGCTCCGGCTCCTCGAGCAGTTCCGGATGCGCCTGCATGTACTTCAAGAGTGCTTCCAGTCGCTCCCGCAAAGGGCGCTCCGCCGCGTCTTCGCGCTCGGCCAGTGCCGCATCGGTCCAGGCGATGGTTTGCCGCAAGCTCTCGGCGAAGCTGTCGAAGGGGCCGATGTCGGGGCGGTCGCCGCGCAGTCGGCCGCTCTTCATGCCCTCCCGGAAGCCACCGATGCGGCGCTCGGGCAGGGGCACGGCCTCGAGCTGGTCCATGATGTCCTTGACCTGGTGCGCGTAGGCGGCGCGTTCGTCGGCTGCGAGCGAGGGCCACAGCGATCGCAGGGGGATGCCAGCCATCTTCGTCATCAGGATGAACTCGCAGTCGAGCACCGAAGTCTCGGCATCGTCGCTGAAGGCGAGGACTTCGGGCACCGGCACCGGCGTGTGATGTCGCATGTGTCGCATCACCTCGACTTCGCTGCGGGTCTTGTCGCGCTTGTGCAGTCGGTGGCTGCTGGACAGGCACAATACCAGCGACGGGCCGTCGGTTTCGACCCACAGTGCTTCGTTGACGTTGCCGGAATGCTCGAGTGGTGAGAGCCGCACAAAGCCCAGGCCGAGGCCGGCGAGCAGCTGTGTCACGCGCCCGGGTGTTACACCGCGGCGGCGCTGCGCCCACGTGCGCTCCTGCTCGGCGAGGTCGGGGTGCATCAACGGCGATGGGATGGAGGGCGCGGTCACTGCGGTGCCTGCGGCTTCGGTTGCCCAAAGGCCGCGCGGATGGCGGCGATGTCCACGCCCAGCGCCTTGGCGGCGATGCGATCGAGGACCCCGTCGTCGCCCTGAAGGTGAAAGGTGCGGTGCACGTGGGTCAGCGACTGTCCCGGCAAAAGCGCGGCGGCCGGCGATGAGGTCTCGAGCTCGTAGAAGGGCCCCAGCGGCGGCTTGCCGGGACCGGGCGGTCCGTCGTTGTAGCTGTTGACGACGTCGCCGCCATAGGGGGCTTCCTGCAGCTCCCACATCGAGTTGACGTAGTCGCGCGCGTCGTCGGGCAGGGCGTATTGCACCAGGGTGAGCACGCCGGCGTCGGCATCGAAGCTTCCCAGCACGGGTCTGGCGCGCGCTCGCGAGATGCCGAGCTTGCCCCGCGCCTGGCCGTCGCCGCGGAAGAAGAGCACCCCGCGCGCTGTCTACGCTGAGCCGCTCGGCTGCCACCTTGCCGAAGTAGGCGTCGTTTACGGCCGCTCCCAGCTCTGCCTCGTCGCCCGCCACGAAGGGCACGACCACGGTGGTCGCGGGCGAGGGCTTGTACATGCCGAGGATCCACACCGAGACCAGGCCGCCGTCGCGCGTCCAGGCGGCGTCGCCGGTGTTGGTGATGCGGTTTTCGGACTCGTAGGCCACGGCCTTGACCCCGGGCGGCAAGCCTGTTCCCAGGGCCTTTGCCGCCGCCTCGTCGCTCAGCAGGCGCACGCTGCGATCCACTCGCAGTGAAAAGCGCGTGCCGCTGTAGTTGTCGAGCTGCATCTCGCGTACGAAACGGACCTCGTGCGGGCCCTTAGGCGGCCGCCTTATCTCACGCCATCGGGGTAGGTGCCCGGTCGGAGCATCGGGCAGGCCGGGCGTTGGATGGGTTTGCCGACATCGTGGTGAGGTTTCCTGTGGAGTGGGTGCCGCGCAACGTTCCGCGCGGAGCTGGTCGGAGGTCAAATGTATACAATTGCGTTTGGAATTCTGCTCTGTGAAGGGCGCCGATATGCGAAACCGTATGTTTGTGCCCCGTTCGGTCTCGCTACCCAACACCCGGGCTTGACGCCGACCCGGTGCTTGGAGAGAAGCTCGCGGCCTGCGCCTGCGGCCCGCGCGATTGACTAGACTGACATGTCAGTCTAGATTGCGCCGATTCCGAGTGCGCCCGGGTGCGCCTGGCAGCAATCCGAAACCGTTTCGTCCGAATATGGCAACTTCCAGTACTGCGGCCTTCTTTCGAGTCGAGGGCGCCATCGTCAGCCGCGGCGCCATTTCCATGGCTGCCTACTTCGCCTCTGGCGGTGCGGGCTTCGTCGAGCGCGCGGGCCGTCTCGGCCAGGTGGCGCTGACCGCTCCGGTCTATGCGTTGCTCGGTCAGAGCGACCGCACCCTGGCCAATCGCCTGGCGTATTTGCCCCTGCGCAACCTGAGCGAGGATCGCATCGCCGAACTCGCCGAGGAGTACTTCGAGGACGTGCTGCGCGAGCGCATCCTGGAGGGCGGCCTCGACCTGATGCGCAACGCCCGCCGCGAGGGGCACCGCATCGTGTTGATCTCCGATGGCCTTTCGCAGGTCATCGAGCCCCTGCGCACTCACCTCAGGCGTGTGGACGATTACGTCTGCAATCACTTGGAGTTTCGCGACGGCTATGCCACCGGCAAGTTGCTATCGCCGGTGGTCGGCGGACACGACACCGCCCGCTGGGCGCGTGGTTATGCCGAGCGCGAGGGCATCGACCTCTCGCGCTCCGTGGTTTACGCCGCCCATGGACCCGACATGCTTCTGATGTCGGCAGTGGGTCAAGCCTGCGCCGTCAACCCGGATTTCACTCTGCGTCGAGCCGCCCGCGAGTCGGACTGGCCGATCACCGATTACGATGTTTGAGCGACAACCCATGAACGGGGAGGATTGAGATGGGCACGACCAAGCTCACCAGCTTCTCGGTTCGAGACGCCTACGCCGGCAAGCATGTGCTGCTGACCGGTGCTACCGGCTTTCTCGGCAAGGTCTATCTGATGCGGCTTCTGGATTCGGTCGACACAGTCGGCCGCATCTATGTGCTGCTTCGGCCCAAGAACCTGGTCGGCGGCGTCGCGCGTTTCGAAAAGATGGTCAACACTTCGCCCGCGTTCCGGCCGCTGCACGAGCGCTTCGGGTCGCGTCTGTCGAAGCTGCTGCGCGACAAGGTCGTGGTGCTCGAGGGCGACGCCAGCGAGCCCGGCATGGGCCTGCCGCTGACCACCCAGCGACGCCTGCATCGCGACCTGGACCTGGTGGTGCACTGCGCGGGCCTGGTCGACTTCAATCCAGATCTGCGCAAGGCCGTCGCCTCCAACGTGCATGCCACCATGTACATGGCCGATCTGGTCGAGCGCTGCGATCACGCGGCGCTGCTGCACATCTCGACCTGCTACGTGGCCGGAAAGCGCTACGGTGAGATCCCCGAGAGACTGATCGCCGACTACGCGCCCAACGGCGAGACCTTCGACCCCGAGCGCGAGGCCGAGGAGGCGATGGCCGCGGCGGAGGCCGTGTGCGAGCGGCACGCCAGCGCGGAACATCGCGCGCAGGTCGAGGCCGACGTGGCCGAGATCGTGCACGAACGCCGTAGCGGCGATCACAGTCGACTGATCAAGAGCATGACGCGTCGCCGCCTGCGCGAGGAGCTCAAGCAGGCGCTGTCGGATGTGGGCATGGAGCGCGCCGAGCGTTGGGGGTGGCCCAATACCTACACCTACACCAAGAGCATGGCCGAGTCCCTGCTGGCGCGAAGGCAGGACAAGCTGCGTCTGTCGATCTTTCGACCGTCGATTGTCGAGAGCGCGTTGGACTTTCCCTTTCCGGGTTGGAACGAGAGCTTCAACGGCAGCGCGCCGCTGGCCTACATCATGGGCAGCTGGTTTCGCATCGTACCGGCCAGGCCCTACGCACCCTTCGATGTGGTACCGGTCGATCTGGTCGCCAATGCCATGGTCATCAGCGGCGGCGCGCTGATGCAAAATCGGCATGCGCCCGTCTATCACGTCGGCACTTCCCACCGGCATCCCATCTCGGTCGGTCGTGCCGCGGAGCTGATCGTGCTCGCCCATAGGCGACACTTCCGGCGCCGTGAGAGCAGCCGCAACGAGCGTCTCTTCAAGGCGCGCTGGGACTCGGTACTGCGCGAACCGGACAACGCCTTCAGCGTCGACCGCAATCGTGGCCTGGTCTCGGGTGTGATCGAGGGCCTCGACCTGCTGCCCGAGAAGCTGCAGAAGAAGATCAAGCGCACCATTGACCGCGCCGAAAAGGTCGACAAGAAGCTCGCCGAGCTGCAAAAGTTGGTCAATCTCTACCGTCCCTTCATGTACGACGCCCACTACGTCTTCGAGAGCCGTGCTCTCGATGCCTGTCGTCCGGTCGAACCGGAGCTGCGCTTCGAGCCCGAGCGCCTCGACTGGCGCCGTTACTGGATCGAAACCCACGTGCCGGGTCTGCGGCGTTGGGCCTTTCCGCTCATCGAGGGGCGCCGCCCCGAGCGCTACCGGGCCGAACATCCGGTGTCGCTGAGCGAGCCGGCCGAGTCCGAGCAGCCTCGCGAGCTTTTGGACGTGGCGGTCGCGGAGAGCTGATGTCGATATTTCTGACGGGTGCCACGGGCTATCTCGGCTCCTACGTGGCGGCGCGCTTGCTCGATCGGAGCGAACAGCGGCTGGCGCTTTTGGTGCGGGCCAAGGATGAAGATGGCGCGGCGCGGCGGCTGTGGGAGTCGCTGCAGCTGCACATGGACTTCGATCGCTTTGCGGAGCTTCTGCAAAGCCGCATCGATCTCTTCCCCGGTGATCTGACGCGGCCGCGCTTCGGCCTGGAGACACCGGCCTGGCAGCGATTGGTCGCGACCACCGATTCTGTGGTGCACGTGGCCGCCTCGCTCAACCGCATGTCGGCGCGCCTGTGCTTCGACGTGAACCTGCGCGGCAGCCTCGAGGTTGTGGAGCTGGCGCGCGCCGCCCACGAGCTGCACGGCGTTCGGCGCTTCAGCTTCGTCTCCACCACGGCTGTCTGCGGCGAGCGGCAGGATGAGGTGGTCCAGGAAGACAGCTCCATCGACTGGGGTCGGCGCGACTACGATCCCTATGGCGGCACCAAGAAGTTCGCCGAGCACATGGTGGCGCGGCTGCTACCGGAGGTCCCGGTGACCATCTTTCGCCCCTCTACGGTGATGGGCGACACGCGCTTCGCGGCCACCAGTCAATTCGACATGGTGCGGGCGACGGCCATGCTGGCGCGCATGAAGGTGATTCCGCTGCACCCCGATGGCCGCCACGACATCGTGCCCGCCGACTACGTGGGCTACGCCATCGCGGACCTGCACCAGCGAGAGAACCTGCGCCACCACATCTATCACCTCAGCGCCGGCAAAGGCACCGAGACCTACCGCGAGCTCATGGAGCGCATCCGGCTCTTCGGCAAGGTCTCGAGGCATGTCTTTGCACCGGCCTTGCGGGGCGGTTTTGGCGCCGTCGCTGGAGCCGCCGCCGCCTCGCCGCGCGCCCTGGGCATCTCCTACGCGGGCGCCCTCTTCAAGAGCTTCTGGCCCTACCTGACCTTCCACACCGTCTTCGACAACCGCCGTGTGGTCGAAGAACTGGGCGCGGCGCCCATGCCGTTTGGAAGCTATGGCTCGGCCACCCTGGAATTCGCCATCGAAAACGACTTCCGCTATCCGACCCGCCCCTGGCCGGAGGCAAGGGCCTCCGCCAAGACGCCCGAGGTGACGCCATCGGCAGCTTGATCCGAGATCTGTGGAATAAAACCGTCGACCCCGATCGGGCGCTGATGCGCGCGATGGGCGCGGTGATCGATACCGCAGGCGTGCGTTATGCGCTGGACCGCAGCCCCGGGACCTACCGTCCAGGCGAGCCGTTGAAGCTTCTGCTCGCGGGTTACTCAGGCACGCGCAATACCGGCGCCGACGTGCGCGTCGAGGAGATGATTCGGCAGCTGCGCGTGGTGGTCGGCGACGATCAGCTGGAGTTGAGCCTGCTGACCATCGATCCCGAACGCTCGGCGGGTTACTTCCGGACTGTTCGTCAGCTGCACTTGCCGCCGCTTTTTCCTCGCTTCTTGCTAGAGCAATGCCCGCGCCATCACGGCGTCGTGGCTTGCGAAGGCTCGATGTTCAAGAGCAAGTTCGCCAACGCCCTGACCACGATGATGGCCGGCTCGCTGGGCATGGCCGCGGCCGAGGGTAAACTCAGCGTTGGTTATGGCGCCGAGGCAGGTGCCATGGACCCGGCGCTCGAGGACTTCGTGCGCAAGCACTGTCGGCACTCGCTGGTCATCTGCCGCAACGAGCCGTCCCAGCGGATCCTGGGCAGCATGGGCATCCGCACGCGGCCCGGCACCGACACGGCCTGGACCTTCGAGCCGGCAGCGGCCTCGGTGGGCGAGCAACACTTGCGCAAGCACGGGTGGGACGGTCGCCAGCCCGTGCTCAGCGTCTGCCCCATCAATCCGTTCTACTGGCCGGCCAAGCCCGATCTGCTCAAGGCCGCCGCTCGCGGGCTGCTTGGCGAGTTCCGCGAAGACCACTACCTGTCGATCTACTTCCACAGCTGGTCAGAGGAAGCCGCCCAGAAGTACACGGCCTATCTCGACGGTCTGGCCGAGGCCGTCGAGGCTTTTGCCGCCGAGCACAATGTCTTCGTGGCGATCGCCGGCAGCGAGATGCTCGATCGCGGTGCCTGCGAAGACCTGGCCGCGCGCCTGCCCGCCGGCGCCCCGCTCTTCGTCGCCGACGACTACGACATGTACACGCTCGTCAGCGTGCTCAGGCGTTCGAGCTACATGGTCAGCTCGCGCTACCACGCCATGGTCACCACCATGCCGGGCGGCGTGCCCTCCATCGGCGTGACCATGGACGAACGCATCGCGAACCTGCTGACAGATCGCGGCCACGAGGAGTACCTGCTGCGCGTGGACGATCCCGACCTGGGCGAGGGGCTGCTCGAAGCCCTGCGCAAGATGGTGCCCGACGCCGAGCGCGTGCGCGAGCAATGCCTGGCCTTCGTGCCCGACCAAATCCGCACCATGGGCGAGATGGGCATCGATTTCATGGACGAGCTACAGCGCGTCTACCCGGACTTCCCGGCCCGCGACGTGCCGCGTAGCTATGAGCACTTCCTGCCGCCGCTGTGCGCGGACCTGCAGCAGCTGATGGAGCGCTACCCTGCCGGTCCGGCGTTGGTCAGTGGGGTCGGTACCTCACCATGATCCGCTGGTCCGAGCGCGAGGGCGTGCTGGAGCTCATGCTCGATCAGCCGCCGGCCAACGAGATCGGCAGCCAGATGCTGAGCGGGCTCGAGAACTTTCTCGATGAGATCGAAGGCACCGACGCCCGCGCCCTGATCGTCTACAGCGCCCGCGAGCGCGCGTTTTGCGCCGGCGCCGACCTGCGCGAGCTCTTCGCTGCCATCGACGGCCGCCCCTATGCGGCCTACCGCGGCGAGCTTGCGAACTTCATCGATCGCATTCATCGCGTGATGGACCGGCTCGATGCTCTGCCGCTGACGACCATCGGCGCCGTGCACGGCGTCTGTTTCGGCGGCGGCTTCGAGCTGGCGCTTACCCTGGACATGCTCGTCGCCGACCCCACGGCGCGCTTCTGCTTTCCCGAGCTGCGTCTGGGCATCGTGCCGGGCTTCGGCGGCGTGCCGCGGCTGGAGCGCGAGCTGCCCAACGCCGCGATCCGCGATTTGCTGCTTAGCGGCCGCAGCTATGGCGCAAAGAAGGCGGCCAACCTGGGGTTGGTCAGCCAGGTGGTGGGGCGCGGTCAGGCGCTGGAGGTCGCGCGCGGACTGGCACAGCAGGTCGCGCTCTTCGATCCCGAGGTGCAGGCGGCGGCCAAGGCGTTCATCAAGGCGCTGCCCGTGGCCCGGTTGGCTGAGGAAAAGCGACTTTTTTTGGAGATGTTTCGTTCCGAGCGCGTGGTGCAGGCGCTCGGGCGCTTCGTACACAGCGAGGATGCCATGCCCTACTTGCCATCGGAGGGGCGTTGATGTTGGAACTCGGCCGTATCGAGTCGCTCGGCGAGGCGCTGCGCGATGCGGTGCTGACCTACAAGAGCAATGCCGCGCTCTTCGAGGTTGACCGTCACCGAGAGCAGCTCACGCTGAGCTATCACGAGCTGCGCGCCGAGGCCGAGCGGGTTGCGGCCGCGCTTCAAGCCGAGGGCTTCGAGCCGGGGGATCGCGTTGCGATTCTGATGTCGAATCAGGCTCGCTGGGTGGTCTCGTCCATGGCAGGGCTGTGGGCGGGCGCGGTGCTGATTCCGCTTGACTACAAGTTGACCGCCAAGGAGCAGCTCGCGTTGCTCGCCCACGCCAAGCCGCGGGTGCTGATCACCGAGGATCACATTCACCGCGAGCTTTCCGAAATCGGCGAGCCGGGTCTGGAGCACGTTCGCGTGCTCGTCACCGGCGCCCGTGGCGACGGGCCTCTCGCGGGGGCCGAGCGCTTCGACGACATCAAAGGCGGGCGCTTTGTGCTCAAGAGGCGCCAGCGCGAGGACCTGGCTTCCATCGTCTACAGCTCGGGCACTGGCGGCACGCCCAAGGGTTGTATGCTGACCCACGATAACTACCTGGAGCAGGCCCAGGTGCTGGGGCGCATGTTTCCGATGGAGGAGGGCGATCGTTATTTTTCGATCCTGCCGACCAACCACGCCATCGACTTCATGTGTGGCACGGTCGTGCCCTTCCTTTTTGGGGCCTCGGTGGTGCACCAGCGCACGCTGCGGGCCGAGTTCATCGCGCCGACCATGAAGCGCTACAAGGTGACGCATACGGCGGTGGTGCCGCGCATCCTGCGCTCGCTCAAGGAAGGCATCGATGAGCGCCTCGACGAGCTGCCCTCCTGGCAGCGCAGCACCATCGACGCGCTGATGGACATCAACGAGCTGGCCACCATGCAGCGCCCGCGACCGGGGCTGTCGCGCAAGCTGCTCAAGCCGATTCACGACGGTTTTGGCGGTCGCCTCAAGACAGTCTTCGCTGGCGGCGCCTTCGTGGAGCCGGAGTTGGCCGAGTACTTCTACAAGCTCGGCATTCCGATCGTGATTGGCTACGGCCTGACCGAGGCCTGCACCGTGCTCACGGTCAACGACCTGCAGCCCTTTCGCGGCACCACCGTCGGCAAGCCCGTCGCTGGCGTGGAACTCGAGCTTCGCGACATCGGCGACGACGGCGTCGGTGAGGTTTACGCCCGTGGCCGTACCATCATGCGCGGATACCTGGACGCCGAGGAACTTACAGCCGAGACACTGGTCGACGGCTGGTTGCGCACCGGTGATTTGGGCCAGGTCGATGCGGCCGGGCACCTGCGCCTCAGGGGGCGCGCTCGCAACATGATCGTCACCGAGGGCGGCAAAAACATCTACCCCGAGGACATCGAGGGCGCCTTCGAAGGGGTGGACTGCGAAGAACTGGGCGTTTTTGCCAGCGACTTCATCTGGCCGCGCAGCGGTCTGTCGGGCGAGCGGCTGACGCTGGTGATCCGGCCGCGCAAAAAGCAGGCCGCGGGACCGATGCTGGCAGAGGTGGCCGCCGCCAACCGACAGTTGGCTGACTTCAAGCGCGTCTCATCGTATGTAGTTTGGGAAGAGGAGTTTCCGCGCACCGCGTCCATGAAGCTGAAGCGGGCGGAGCTGGCGGCCCAGGTGCGCGAGCGTGTGAACGCTGCGACGCCATTCGAAGAAGCGCCCACGCTGAAGCGGGCGGTCGGGGAGGGCTAGGGGTGTCCCATCGGCCGCTGCTCGCGATCATCAATCCGGCCGCCGGCGGCGGGCGCTGTCGCAAGCTCGCTCCTGCGGCACTGGCCGATCTGAGAGCGTCGGGGCTCGAGATTCACGAGCAGGAGACGGCCGGCCCGGGTGAAGCCACGGAGTTGGTGCGCGAGGCCTATCGCGAGGGCGTGCGAGGTTTCATCGCCGTCGGTGGCGACGGCACCGGCTACGAGGTGGTCAACGGACTCCTGCCCGAGGCCCTCGGCGCCCAGGGGCAGGACAAGCCGCTGCTCGGCTTTTTGCCGCTGGGCACCGGTAACTCGTTTTTGCGCGACTTCACCACGGACGGGGCAGTGCACGCGGCCCGGGCCCTGCGCGAAGGTCGGCGCCGCCCCTGCGATGTCGTGCGCTTGGTCCACGACGGGGGCGAACTCTTTTTCATCAATCTGCTTGGCATCGGTTTCCTGGCCGATGTGGCCACCACCGCCAACCAGCGCTTCAAGGGGCTCGGGGCCGGTGGCTATGTGGCGGGAGTGCTCTTGCGCACGGCCCTCTTGAAACAGCATCCGGTGGAGATGCACCTGGACGGCGGCGACATGTGGAAGCAGTTCGCGCTCTTCGTCTCATTCTGCAACAGCCGCTACACCGGTGGGCAGATGATGATGGCGCCCCACGCCGCGACCGACGACGGCAAGCTGGACGTGGTGCTTGCCGGGCCCATGGGTAGGCTCGGCTTGCTCTCGGCCTTCCCGCGCATCTTCAGCGGCGAGCACATTCACCTGCCGGCGGTGACCTATTGCCAGGCCAGTCGCATCGAGCTCGCCTTTGACGGGCCGCTCGACGTCATGGTGGACGGCGAGGTCTTTCACCTGCGTCCGCGCTCGCTGGAGGTGCTCGCTGGCGCCATCGAGGTCTGTGCATGAGGAGTGGGGATGGCGACGACGCGAGGTGACGGGCGAACCGTTCGCGCCGAGGCCAGGCGCGAGCGCAGGCGCGAAGAGATCCTGATGGCGGCGGCCGTCGTCTTCGCCCAGCGCGGCTACCATGCTGCCTCGGTCTCCGACGTGATCGACGCGGCCGAGATCTCGCGTGGCACTTTCTACCTCTACTTTGACGGCAAAGACGCGCTCTTCCTCGAGCTCATGCGCAGCTTCACCCGGCAGATCGTCGAGGTGGTGCGGGTGGTGGATGCCGATGGGCCCGATCCGGGCGCCGAGATTCGCGCCAACATTCGGCGCGTGGTCGATGTGGTTTTCGACAACCGCGATCTCACGCTGATGGTGCTGCGCGAAGACATCGGCTTGAGGCCGGATGTGGATGAGCACCTGGAGCGTTTCTACGGCTTTGTGCGCGAGATGTTGGAGGGCGCGCTGGTCAATGGCGCCGAGCACGGCCTGATTCGCCGGGTCAACGAACGTCTGGTGACCACCGCGTTGATCGGCGCGATCAAAGAAGTCTTTCTCTACCACCTGCTCGACGACCACACCGACAAGCCCGACCGCGACGCGGTCGCCGAGTCGTTGGTGGACTTTGGTGTGCGCGGTTTGCTGCCCCAGGGCTTGGCGATTTGAAGCAGTCGCGGCGGGCGTTTACCGCGCAAGCACGCGCGTCAGCCAGGCCACGACCGCCAGGTGCTCGCCGAAGGAGGGCCGCGCTTCGAGTTCGGTATGTCCGAGCAACGGGGTGATCAGCACCGCTTTGCGGCTCTGTGCGGGCAGCTCGTTTGCCAGCTGGCGCGTTTCGCTCGCCGGGATTACGCGATCGCCCTGGCCGTGGATCAGAAAGACCGGCACGCCCACGCCTGCCATCTTGCCGGCCGGGGACAGCCGCTCGAGGGTCGCCTTCTGCCGCGATGGGAGGGCTGCGAGCGCTTGGGCCGATGGGGCGGGCAGCGCAGCGTCGGTCAGCAGGTCGCCCAGCAGCTCGCGCCCGTCGGGACCAACCCGCTCGAGCTCGGCGCGCGCCCGGCTCTTGTGGTTTTCGAGCCACAGCAAAAGCGCCCGCCGCGCGATTTCGAGGTCTGCGGGTGCGAAGAGATCCTGGCTGAAGGCGTAGGCCAGCACCCGTGCGCCGTAGGGGTCGGGTCGGACGGGCGCGGGCCGGCCATCGGGATCCTGGCCTGGGGCGCCCGTGTAGAAGCCGAGCAGCCGCCCAATCGAGTGGTGCGCGCCGATGCCCACCACCTGGTCGAAGCAGCTCGCGCCTCCGTCGCCCGCGGCGGCCATCAGGGCCAGGCCGCCGGCGAAGCTGATGCCGAAGACGCCGGGCGCCTTGCCGCCGTGACGCTGGGCCACCGAGCACGCGCATTGCTCGATGGTGTCGATGGTCGCGGGCTCGAGGCGAAATCTCGTCAGGGCCGGCAGCTCCGGTGTGTAGACGGTGAGCCCCACGCCGGCCAGGGCACGCGCAAAGCGCTGCAGGTCCCGATGATCGATGCCGTCGGGATGCACTCCATGCAGTAGCAGGATCGGCTTCGAGTTCGCTGCGGCGGCGTTTACGGGTCGATAGCGCAGGGCGCGCAGCGAGGTGCCCGCAAGCGCCAGGCGTAGCGGCTGCTGCTCGACTTCGTCGCGCACGAGCGCGGTCAGCCCGCTGGGATCCCGGGCGCCCACCATGGCCAGGAGCACGGATGCGGCCTCGAGCGCCGCACGCGCCCAGCTCACCGCAAGGGCGAGTACGAGCACCGCGAGTGCTGGAAGCAGCCACCGAAGCCAGCGCTTTACCATCTGTGCAGCATCCTCCGCCGTAGAGACCCGGGCAACCGGGCGCCGCGTTTGAGTCGGCGCACTGTGGTACCGTTCTTCTTGGGCGCCATGGGCCGGGAATTTCAGACCTATCGAGACCCGGCGCTGCCACGCCTGTGGGATGGTGTCATCGTCGTGGCCACGCTGGTTTCACTGGTCGTGGTCGTGCTCGACGCGCGCCACGACGCCAGCACCCGGGAGTCGCGCCTGCTCGGTTGGCTCGATCTGGGCCTATGCGGCATCTTCCTGCTCGATTTCTTCACCCGCATCCGGCTGGCGGAGGACCGTCGTGCGTTTCTGCGCCGCAACTGGATCGATCTGGCCAGCTCGATTCCGCTGGTCGACGCGCTGCGGGCGGGGCGCGTCGTGCGGGTGCTGCGTCTGCTGCGCATGGTGCGTGTCTCCTTCGTGCGCGAGCGGATCCTGCGGCGCTATGGGGTGTACATCAGCAGCGAGTTGCTCAACGGCGTCGGTTTGGTGGCGGTGGTCGTTTGGCTGGCCACGGCCGGTACGTTTTATCTCTTCGAGAAGGGCGACAATCGGGCGATCACCTCCTTTGGCGATGCCCTGTGGTGGAGCATGACGACGCTGTCCACTGTGGGTTATGGCGACTTGTATCCGGTCACCGTCGGCGGACGCATCGTGGCCGTGGTCACCATGGTGCTCGGCGTGGGCGTGATCGGGACGCTGGCGGCGACCGTGGCGACGGTCTTCATCGACATTCGTGACCGCGGAAAGCGCGGGCTCAGGAGCTACTCCATGCGCGGACATTTGCTGATTCTCGGCTGGAACGACAAGGCGGAGCGCGCCCTTGCGGAGTTCCGCGCCGATGCCCGGTATCTGAACGCTCCGGCGGCGATCGTGGCCGACCTCGAGCAGAATCCCACCGAGATCCCGGGCGTGCGCTTCGTGCGCGGCGATCCCGGGCAGCGCGAGGTGCTCGAGCGGGCTTCTGTCAGGGAGGCGGCGGCGGCGATCGTATTTGCGAGCGACCCGGCCGAACCGCGCTCCGATCACGAGACGGCGCTGACGATCCTGGCCATCAAGCGCTTCGTTTCCGATCTTCCGATTACCGCCGAGTTGGTCGATGCCGACAACCGCGAACACCTAATCGCCGCCGGCTGCGAGACCGTGGTCGAGGGCAATGAACTGACTTCGGCTCTGCTGATCCGCAGCGTGCAGGATCGCGGCATCGGACAGGTGATCTCGGAGTTGCTCAGCTCCCGTCGCGGCGCCGAGATCCGACGCTGCGAGGTGGAGCCGAGCTTCATCGGCAAGCGCTACCGCGACTTCGCACTCGATCGCGCCGCCGCGGGCAGTCCCGTGCTGGGCCTGGTGCGCGCGGGCCAGGTCCTGGTCAATCCAGACCCCGAGCTGGCCATCGAGGCCGGGGATCATGCCTTTGTCATCGCGCGCCCCCACGATGGCGGAACATGAACGCGTGCAAGCGAGGCGAACTCCAAGCATCGAGAGGTCGCTGGCCACGGGCGCTGCCAATGTGGGCCTGAATGGCCTATGCTTTTGCGTGCGGCCTGCTGAAGGAGGGTGAGGACCTGCCGGATGCCACGAAAATCGGTGAGTTCGCGAGGGTGCTGTGTCGCCTCGCCAGGCAATCCTTCACCGGTGTCGTGTATGCCGAACTGGACCAAGGTGGGTGCTTGTTTTCGTTTCGCGGTGGCCGGGCCGTCGCTTTCGAGGCCATGGATACCGGGCAGAACCTGGCCGATGACATGCTCGTGGCCGGGATCATCGACGGGCAGCGGCACGCCGCGCTGATCGCCGCGATTCCCCAGGAGGCCGAGAGCACCGACCTGGCGATCGCCGAACTCGCCATCGGCCAGGGTGCCCTGCTGCCGAGTGCGTTGGAGCAGCAGCTGGCACGACGGCTGCGCGCAAAGCTGGTGCAGGCCACCACCTGGAGCACGACGCGCTACGAGCTGGACGCCGATCCCGACGGGCTCGCCGGCATTCGCGAAACCCCCATCGATGTCGGTCCGTCGATCTATCTGGGAGTTCGCACCTTCTACGACGACTCCCACATTGACGCCGTTCTGGCCCGGGGGCGCGCCACCTACCTGCGGCTGCTGGGGGAGGAAGCCGAGGCCGCAGCGTTCTTCCAGCTCGGCGCCGAGGAGCGCACGTTTTTGTCGACCCTGGAGCCCGAGATTTCGGTAAACGGCGTATTGCATCTGGGGGCCATCGACCCCGGCGATGGTTGGCATCTGGTCTGTGCCCTGGTGATCAGCGGGCTGGCCGAAGTCTCCGAACAGCGATTTTCCATGGCCAGCGCAGCGGTCACGGTTCGACCCACGGGGCCAGCCCGATCCTCTGCGCCTCCGCAGCAGCGTCACGTTCCTGCGCCGGTCAGCTCGGTGGCGCCGGCTGCAGCCACGGCGCCACCGGTCGCGATGGCACCCCAACCCCCCAGCGCGCGAGTCGCGGCGGTTCCCGTCTCCGCTCCCGTCGCCTCTCCGCTCGCAGGTCGGGGGCCCGCGCCGGTCTCCATCCCCGCCCAGGACCGGGTTCCGCGCGAGAGCATGGTCGCACCCGATCGACATTCAAGCGCCGCGCCAGCCCCGCGGTCGTCGATTCCGGCCCGCAATCCGTCTCACCCCTCGCGGTCGTCGGAGCCGAGTCGGCCGTCGGTCCCCGCATCGGCCTCTTCTCCGCCGCAGTCCCGTTCGGACAAGCCGCGGCGTCGCTCCAGGAAGATGAGCGTGGCCCTGCAGGGGCTCGATCGGCAGTTGCGTGGCCGCAAGCCGACGGCGGGCGGCGCCCGAGCCGTGCCTTCCGGCCCGCTGTCGCAACCGCCGGCCAGCAATCCACCCGGTCGCGATCGCTCCCACGTGGAGCAGTTGATCCGCATGCGGCAGGCTGCGCAAAGCCAGGGGCCCAGGCGTCCTCGCGGCAATCCCGAAGAACTCTTCGGGCGCTATCGCGATGCCACCCGCCACCAGCGCTTCGGCGCTGCCGCCGACTTCATGTCGCAGGTCATGGAGATCGACCCCGACAACGAAGTCTTCGAGATGCACCACCTGCTGGCGCAGCTACGGGCCAAGCGCGCCAAGCCCGAGCAACTCAAGCGCATGAAGCTTCTGTTGCGCGAGCATGTCAACGAAGAGTTGCAGCAGGGCTTCGTCTACTACGCGATGGGGCATCTGGCGCTCGAAGAGGGCAACGACGAGCTGGCCGAGAAATGCTTCCGCCGCGCCAGCGAACTCGACAAGAGCAACCGCGACGCCGAGCGCTACTACCGAATCGTCGAACTCAAGCGCAAGCACGCCGAAGAGGCCAAGGGCAACAAGATCTTCGGCATCGAGGTCGGCGGCAAGAAGGGCTGAGGTGGCCCCACGAGTCGCCGCCGAGCTTTGGTCAACCAAACGAAGGTGGGTCGCCCCGCGCCCAGCTCCGTAGTGGAGCTGGGCGACGGACAGAGCGAGCTATGGGCTAGTTGCAGCCGCAGGTGCCGCCGCTGCAGGTCTCCGGATTAAGATCCAGGAAGTCGCAGCCGGAGCTTGGGCACGCGTTGTTGCAAGAGCCGCAGTGGGCGTCGTTGGCATCGAAGTAGGCCGGCGCGCGACACTCGCCTCCGCAGCAGACCTCGGTGTCGCCACAGACGACGCCGCAGCCACCGCAGTTGTTGGGATTGGCACTGGTGTCGATGCAGCTTAGCTCGCCGGCCACCAGGCACGCCATGATGTTGGTGCCGCCGGGGCAGTCGCATTCGCCGCCGGCGCAGGTGGCCATGGCGGGGCACTCGATGCCGCAGCCGCCGCAGTTGTTGTTGTCGGCGCTGGTGTCGATGCAGCCGAGACCGAAGCAGTGGGTCTTGCCGGCGTCGCCGCCCATGCAGACGCACTGGTAGTCATCGGGTGAAGTGCCGCTGGTGCCGCCCTTTTGGATGCAGTCCGACTCGTCGATGCAGGCGTTGCCACAATCGCCGCAGTTGGCTCGGGTGTTGGCGGCGATGCAGGCGTGGTTGTTGGCGCCGGGCGCCGACTCGCAGAACTTGTCGAGCGGTCCGCCGCCGGGGCAGCTGCACTCGCCGGAGTCGCAGGTGGCGGTGTCGAGGCAGGTCAGGCCGCAGACGCCGCAGTCTTCGACCGGGTCGGTGGCTGTCCGGCCGGTGTCCAGGTTGACGCAGGTGCCGCCGCAGTCGACTTCACCGACAGTGGGGCAGCTGCAATCACCGCCGCGGCAGCTCAGAGTCGGCGCGCCGCATTCGTTGTTGCACGAGCCGCAGTTGGTCGGGTCGGTGTTCGTGTTCACGCACACGCCATCGCAGGGCGTGTCCAGGACGTTCGGGCAGTAGCAGCCCAGGTCGCGGCCCGAGGGGGTGTCGCACTTGGTCGGAGTCTCACAGGTGTTGCCACAGGCCCCGCAGTTTTCATTGCTGTCGCCCGGGATGCAGACGCCGTCGCAGGCGATGAAGGTGTCGTCATCGCACTCGCAGACGCCTGCGTTGCACGAGGCGCCGGTGGCGCAGCTATTTCCGCAGGTGCCGCAGTTGTTGCTGTCGTTCTGCAGGTCGAAGCAGCCGTTGGAGCATGGGGTTTGCCCTGCGGTGGGGCAGGCGCAGGTGCCGGCCTGGCAGCTCGAACCGCCCTGGCAGGCGTTGCCGCAGGTGCCGCAGTTGGCGTCGTCGCTCATCAGGTCGTGGCAGCCGTCGCCGCAGCAGGAGTCGCCGAAGACGCAGGGGTCGTTGCCGCACATGCAGCTGCTGCCGTCGGCGCTGCAGGTCTGGTCGGGCGGGCAGCTGGGGGAGGAGCCGCATTGGCAGGCGTTGCTGCCGGCGGCGTCGACAACGCATTGCTCGTTGGGGGGGCAGCCGTTGGCGCCGTAGAGCACCGCCATGGTCATGCTGCCGCCACCGCCCGCGCCGCCGCCAGCGTCGCTGTCGGAGCCGGCATCGCTGCTGCTGGTCGCACCGCCACCGCTGCCCGGGATCGGCGCGCCCGGCGTGCCGGCGCACATGGCCGGCAGGCAGGCGCCGGCCTGGCACATCTCGCTCGCCATGCAGGTGATGTTACAGCCGCCGCAGTGGCTGCGGTTGACCTGGGTGTCGAAGCAGACGGAGTTACAGCAGGACAGTCCGCCGCACTCGGCGTCGGTGGCGCATGGTGTGACGCACATATTGCCGATGCACTGCTGGCCGACGGCGCAGAAGATGGCACCGCAGGCAACGCCGGTCTGGTTGTTGGCCGGGTTTTGGGCCCCATTGGCGCTCGGGTCGAACGGCAAGTCGTCCTGTTTGCCGCTGTCATCACCGCAGGCCGCGAGCAAAAGCAGCGCCGCACCGAGTACCCACCATCGATTCCTAAGCATCCTCATCACTCGCTACTCCGTCTGGGCGGTCTTCCGCGAAACGGCACACCGCGTCCCATCATGCACACTGGGGATCATGTCCCCATTTCCCATCAACTGACTTACCACAAGGCCAGGGGGGTGTGCACGGCGCCGAAGGCTTCTTTCGACGTCGATCGTGCTGCATGGGAAGCTACATGCACACTTCACTCCGGCCTATGGGTCGGTCTGCTGCGATGTGCGCAGATTCATGCGCGGACAACAACCGACCTGTCTCACTGTCAAAGCCCTAAGGCGCGCAACCGAAGAGCGCCGCGAAGTTATCCGCCAGTTGTCGTGCGCTCGCCGCCGGTGTTTCGCCCCAAAGCTCGGCGGCGTAGTCGGCGGTGGCGGCGGTATTGGCCGGCTCGTTGCGCACTCCGGGTTCGGGGCCGAGGTAGGGGCAGTCGGTTTCCAGCAGGATGCGATCCCGCGGGAGCGTCTGTAGCATGCGCGTGAAGCTCTCCGAGCGCCGCGCGTTGGCGGGGATCGAAAGATAGTGCCCGTGTTCGGCGATGCGCCGTGCCAGCTTCACGCGGCTTCCGAAGCAATGCCAGCACACGCGCGAAGCTCCCAGCTCTTCCAGGATCTCCAGGGTGCGCAGTTCGCGTTTACGGGTGTGGATGATGATCGGCTTGTCGGCCTGCAGCGCCAGCTCCACCAGGCTGCGAAACACCGCTTCCTGGGCCGGCCAGAAGGGCTCGGGCACCCAGTGACCGTCGAGCCCGATTTCACCGACGGCGAAGGCGCGCTCCACGTGCTGGCGCAGGTAGCTCACGCCCTCCTCGGCCTCGCATTCGTCGCCCTCGCGCGGGTAGTCGACGCCAGCGCGCCGCATCTCGGCGAGCACCGCGTCGACCGGGTAGAAACCCAGGGCGGGCTTGACCATGGCATCGGAGGCGGCGAGCGCGAGCACGGCGTCGTTGTCGGCCGGGTTCAGGCCGTTGCTGATGATGGTGGTCAGTCCGGCCTGACGCGCTCGAATGAGCACTTCGGGCAGGTCCGCGGCCATGCGTGGGTGGGTGAGATGGGCGTGAACGTCGTAGAGACCCATGGCCTAGTCACCTGTGTCGGTAGTCTTGGGCAAAACTCGCCGGCCCTCGCCGGCCCTCGCCGCGTCGACCGCCCTTCGGGCTATCTCCTCGAATATACTCTGTATGTCCTTCGTCGATTCGCCACGCCGAGGGCCGCCGATTGCTCGCCGAGTTTTACCCAGAGCTTCCGACACCGATGACTAGCCCTGCAAGAGTTTGCGCGCCACGCGTTGCACCGACGCGTCGGCCGGTTCGGCCGTGAGCTCGGCCAGCGGCACCCAGCGCGCGCCTGCCACTTCGTCGCTGGTTTGCAGCTCGAGGCTTTGCGCACGCAGCAAAAAGCGCACGTCGAAGTGTTCGTGGGTGCCCACGCCGCCGTGTGCGGGGATGGTGTGCACGTCCAGGTCGTAGGGCTGTGGCAAAAGGGGCGACAGGTCCAGCACGCCCACTTCTTCCCGCACCTCGCGCAGCGCCGCCCCTAGCAGGTCGCCATCATCGGGCTCCACGTGGCCACCGGGTTGCAGCCAGCGCCCGAGCTTTTTGTGGTGGATCAGCAGGAGTGCATCACCCGTCGGCGATAGCACGAAGCCGCTGGCGGTGAAGTGCCCGGGCTCGAGTCGCGCGCGGTCGAAGGGATCGCCCGCGGCCTCGCACAGCCCCAGCATGCGCTCGCGGTGTGCGTTTTCCCGGGCGCCGACCGGCTGTGCGCCTTGCAGTAGCTGTCGGGTTCTGTCGATGCGTTCCATGGGTCGACATCCTAACCGATGCACTCCATAGTTTGCGCCCATGGATGACGAGCGCGACACGCCTGAAAATGCAGGTAAGAGCGATGCCCAGTGGCGTCAGCAGCTGACCGCCGAGCAGTATGCGATCACGCGCCAGAAGGGCACCGAGCGTGCCTTCACCGGCGTCTACTGGGACCATCACGAGTCCGGTAGCTACCACTGCGTTTGCTGCGGCCAGGAACTCTTCGACTCGGACACCAAGTACGACTCCGGCAGCGGCTGGCCCAGCTTTTATCAACCGGTGGCCGATGGGCGCGTGGCCGAGCAGCCCGATCACAGCCACGGCATGCGGCGTGTGGAGGCCCTGTGCAGCGGCTGCGACGCCCACCTGGGTCACGTCTTCGAAGACGGTCCGGCGCCCACCGGCCTGCGCTTCTGCATCAACTCGGCATCGCTGGCCTTCACGGCGCGCGGCGCGAAGGGGCCGACGGAGTCTTGAGCCAGGGCGCGTCAGGCTCGGGCGACGGCCAGGACGGCCGGCCGGGGGGCGGCCAGGGCGGCCAGGGCGGCTACCAGGGATCCCAACGGACGGCGACCTATCCCATGAGCCGGCTTTCGGCCCCCCACGATCTGGTGGAGACCGCCCGCGAGATCGCGGCCGCGGGTCAGGTTCTGGGCGCCGCCGTGGGGTCGGAGCTCGAGGCCATCGCCGAGCAGATCCGCGCGCTGCAGGCCCAGGCCCACGCCGCCCTGGAGCGCGCCCGCCGCGATGCCGAGTTGCACCGGGCGCGCTGTCGTTTTCGCAAGCGGCCGGGCGAGGTCTACCACCTCTACCGGGACGGCGAGGGGCAGCCGTACTTTTCCATGCTCTCCCCCGATGACTGGGCCGGGCGCCAGCCCCACGCCTTCGAGGGCAGTTACCGGCTCGAAGCCGACATGCGCTACACGCCGCTCGACGAGGTCGAGGCGCACGACCGCCGCCGGGCCCAACTCCGCCCGTCGTTGGATGGCGCGCTGGGCAGGGACCTGCTCAGTGCAGGGCGGCCGAGCAAGGACGGGTGCTAGGCCGGGCGGGGGCCACCGTGCCCGGGCCGCCGCAGACGAAGTCGGCGCGCATACGCAGGCGGCGCAGCTGCTCCAGGGCCTGTTCGCGCACGCGCTCGAGCTGCAGCGCGTAGGCCGGCGAGGCCTCGCGCACGCAGGCGACGCGGAACTCGAAGGACTCGCTCAGCAGGGCCGCTTCGGCCTGCTCGAGCAGCGACAGCACAGTGTCCCACTCGACGCTTTGGTCGAGACAGCTGGCCTCAGGGGCGCATAAATCGTCGGGCAGTTCGAGCCGCGACAGGCCGTCGGTTGCGTCCAGGGCGTAAAGGACGCCGCGGTGCAGATCGGCCAGGTCGTGTGGCTCGGGCAGCTGCCAGGTTCGCAGCTTGTCCACCGATTCAGCGATGCGGCGCGCAGAGAGCGGATTCACGTCTTGGAGCATGGTGAGTCCTCCAGCAACCAAAACCTACACCAGAACACACAGGGGAAACACCCCTACCAGGGCCCAATGGTGCATTTTCTTGAGCCCGGTGGTAGCCCGCAGGCGTGCGAGACCAGCGTCTCACCATCTGGGAGACGGCCCAAAAAAAGCGCAAAGGTCTCCGGGTGAGATTCGGGGTAGATCCGAAAAGCGCCGTGTAATCAAAGTTTTACGGGCGCAGACGGCGGGCTCTAGCCCGGCTCGGGGTCGCCGCCCGGAGCGTTTTCGGGCGGCACGTAGCCTTCCGGCAACTGCGAGCCATCGCCGAAGAAAAACTTATCGAGCTCGGCCAGCCAGATCTTCGTGGCCTGTGGTGTGCCCAATTCCAGGCGGTATTCGTTGACCACCATGGTGGAGTGGGCCTTCCACAGCTCCCAGGCTTCCTTGGACACGTTGTCGTACAGCCGCTGACCTAGCTCGCCCTTGAGGGGCGGGCGCTCCAGGCCCTCGGCCTCCTTACCCAGCTTTACGCAGTGAACCATTCGCGCCATGGCGGCTGTTGTGGGGGCTCAGGGCGCTCGCGTCAAGCGTTGCGCGTTGCCGGGGGAGGTCCGATCATCGGCCATGGCCGGCGCACTACCCGAGAGTCTGAGGCAGCGCCTGCGCGAAAACCTCCAGCGTTTCTCGCGCCGACAGGCGCCCAGTGGCGAGCGTCGTCGGGCTGCGGTGGCCCTGGTCATCGGCGCCGATGCGAGCGGTGGGCCCTGCTTCGTGCTGACCCGCCGGGCCAGCGGGCTGCGCGCCCACGCCGGCCAGTGGGCACTGCCCGGTGGACGCATGGAGCCCGGTGAGCGGGTCGAGCAGACGGCGCGTCGGGAGACCGCCGAGGAGGTGGGGCTCGAGCTGGGCGCTGGAGCGGTGCTGGGTCTGCTCGACGACTACGCGACGCGCTCGGGCTTTTTGATCACGCCCGTGGTGCTCTGGCATGGCGGGCGCATGCGTTTTGCGCCCGACCCGGGGGAGGTGGCGCGCGTCTTCGAGATCCCCGTCTCGGACCTGGCGGCGCCCGAAGTGCCCCAGCTCGAACACATCGCCGAGAGCGAGCACCCGGTCATCAGTTTACCCCTGCGCTCGGTGGGCTCGCGCATTCATGCGCCCACCGCCGCTATCATCTACCAGTTATGGGAGGTGGCGTTCGCGGGTCGCACCACGCGCGTGGCCCACTTCGAGCAGCCGCTTTTTGCCTGGAAGTGAAGGTCTGCGCGGCAGGCGGCGCGCTACCAGCCCATGCGGATCTTGACGCCGCGCTCGTGCAGGTAGCGCTTGATGTCGCCGACGCTGTAGTGGCCGTAGTGCACCATGGAGGCGACCAGCGCGGCGTCGGCGCGGCCTTCGGTCAGAACCTGGTAGAGATGCTCGGGCGTGCCGGCACCGCCCGAGGCGATCACCGGGATGCCGACGGCCTCGGCGATGCGCCGGGTCAGCGTCAGCTCGTAGCCGTCGCGGGTGCCGTCGGCGTCGATGGAGTTGACCACCAGCTCCCCGGCGCCCAGGCGCTCGCCCTCGATGGCCCAGGCCAGGGCGTCGCGCCCGGTGCGCGTGCGCCCGCCGTGGATCACGATCTCGTAGCCCGAGGGGATGGACGCGCTCGGCTCCACCCGCAGCACGTCCATCGAGAGGATCGTGGACTGGGCGCCGAGGGCTTCGGAAATTTCTGCGATTAGCTTAGGGTTATCGACGGCTGCCGAATTGACGTTCACCTTTTCGGCGCCGGCCAGACGCAGCTTGGTGGCGTCGGCGACCGAGCGGATGCCGCCGCCGACCGAGAAGGGGATGAAAATGTGGGAGGCGACCTCTTCGACCACGTCGATCATGATGTCGCGGCGGTCGCTGGAGGCCGTGATGTCGTAGAAGACCAGCTCGTCGAGGCCCTGCTCGTAGTACTGGCTGGCTTTTTCGATGGGATCGCCGATGTCCTTGGTGTCGACGAATTTAACGCTCTTGGCGAGCTTTCCGTCGCGCACGTCCAGGCAGGCGACCACGCGCTTGCTCAACATGATCCACCATCCCAGCGGGCGAAGCGCTGCAGCAGGTCGAGGCCCAGGCGCCCGCTCTTTTCCGGGTGAAATTGGGTGGCGAAGAGGTTGTCGCGCCCGAGGGCCGAGCAAAATTCGCCGCCGTAGTCGGTGACGCTGAAGACGTGTTCGGGATCGGCGGGATCGAGATAGTAGCTATGTACGAAGTAGAGTTCGTCGGCCTCGCCCAGGCCCGCCAGCAGCGGATGGGGCCGGCGGCAGAGGACCGCATTCCAGCCGATGTGGGGGACCTTCAGGGCCGGGTCTTCCAGGGCGAAGCGGCGCGTCATGCCGGGCAGCAGGCCCAGGCCCTCGGTCGGGCCCTCCTCGGAGCCGTCGAGCAGCAGCTGGGCCCCGACGCAGATGCCCAGCACCGGCGTGCCGCGCGTGACCGCCTCACGCAGGGCCTGGTCGAGGCCCTTTTCGCATAGGGTCTGCATGGCGCTGTGGGCATGGCCCACGCCCGGGAAAATGATGCGGTCGGCGCGCGCCACCTGCTCGGCATCCTGGGTGAAGACCGACTCCAGGCCCACGGCGTCACAGGCGCGTTTGACACTGCGGAGGTTGCCCGCGTTGTAGTCGACGATGGTCAGCACGGCGCGGCACAAATAGCACGAATCGCCGTTTGTGCGAGCGGTGGGTGCGGTCTGTGCTACACAGGCGTCCATGGCCATCCTCTCCCCGCGCACGGCCCTGATCACCGGCGCCTCCGCCGGCATCGGCGAGGCCTTCGCGCGCCGTCTGGCGGCATCGGGCTGCAACCTGGTGCTGACGGCGCGGCGACAGGAGAGGCTCGAAGCGCTGGCGGCGGAGCTGCGACGGGCCCACGGCATCGAGGCGACGGCGTTGGTCGCCGATCTGGCCGAGCCGGGGGCTCCCCTGCGCCTGTTTCAGCGCACCGAGGAGCTGGGTCTGGAAATCGACATGCTGGTCAATAACGCCGGCTACGGGCTGCCGGGGCATTACGTGGAGACGCGCTGGGAGGATCAGGCGGCTTTTTTGCAGGTGCTGGTGACGGCGGTCTGCGAGCTGACCCACCGCTACCTGCCGGCCATGGAGGAGCGGGGCTTTGGGCGCATCATTCACGTGTCGTCCCTGGCGGGGCTGGTGCCGGGCTCGGCGGGGCATACGCTCTACAGCGCGGCCAAGGCGTTTTTGGTGAAGTTCGCGGAGTCGCTTGCGGCCGAGCAGGCCGGCAGCGGCGTGCAGGTTACGGCGGTGTGTCCCGGCTTCACCTTGTCGGAGTTTCACGACGTCACCGGCACCCGCGACCTGGTCAGCCGCATGCCCGGCTACATGTGGCAGAACGCCGACGAGGTCGCGGCCGAGGGGCTCGCGGCGGTGGCCGAGGGGCGGGTGCTGTGCGTGACCGGGCGCGTCAATCGGGCGATTGCAGCGGCGGCCAAGGTGACGCCGGCGCGGCTTGCGGTGCGGGTTTCGCAGGCGCGCTCCAAGGATTTTCGACGCCCGCGTGGCGCCGGCCAAGGCGTTGGCCAAGGCGCCGGCCAAGGCTCTGGCCAAAGCGCCGGCCAAGGCGCCGGCCGAGGTGCCGGCCGAGGCGCTGGCGGGGCCGGGGCGTCGGGCCAATAGGGGCCGTCACGGAGGTGAGACATGGGAATCTTGCAGCAGCTGGACGAGGACCTGAAGCAGGCCATGCGCGCCCGGGATCAGCTTCGGCTCAACACCATCCGCAATGTGCGTTCGGCGGTTTTGCAGCAGGAGGTGGACTCCGGCGAGAAGCTCGGCGAGGACGAGGTGCTGGCTGTGATCCAGCGGCTGGTCAAGCAGCGCGACGAGGCCATCGCCCAGTACCGCGAGGGCGGCCGTGAAGACCTGGTGGACCAGGAAAGCGCCGAGAAGGCCGTGCTCGCTGCGTACTTGCCCGCGGCGCCCGGTGCCGAGCAGATCGAGGCGGTCGTGGCGGCGGTGGTTTCAGAGCTGGGCGCCAGCAGCATGAAAGACATGGGGGCGGTGATGAAAGAGGCGCGCAGCCGGCTGGGGCCAGCCGCCGACGGCAAAGCCGTCAGCGCGGCGGTCAAGGCCAGGCTCAGCGCCGGCTGAGACAAACCCGCGGCCGCTGCGATCAGCGGCCGTGATTTTTGGCAAGCTCTGCTACAGTCTGGCGCCATGGCACGCACGGCGATCGTAGAGCGCGAGACGCGCGAGACCCGCATTCGCGTCGAGGTCGACCTCGATGGGCAGGGGCGCCATCGCATCCAGACCCCGCTGCCCTTCCTGAGCCACATGCTCGACCAGCTGGGTCGTCACGGCATGCTGGACCTGACGGTGGAGGCCACGGGGGACACGGAGATCGACGGGCATCACACCACCGAGGACCTGGGCATCACGTTGGGGCAGGCGGTGTCCAAGGCGCTCGGCGATCGGGCGGGCATTCGGCGTTATGGCTCGGCCACGCTGCCCATGGACGAGGCGTGCGTGACCTGCGCCATCGACCTCTCGGGGCGGCCCTACTTCGTCTGGCGGGTGCCGCTGCCCAAGGCCAAGGTTGGCGACTTCGACGTGGAGTTGGCTGAAGTCTTCTTCGAGGGCTTCGCCCGCGGATGCGGCTGCAACCTGCACGTGCACTTGGTCGAGGGCCAGGTGCTGCACCACATCCTCGAGATCGCCTGGAAGAGCTTTGCCCGTGCTCTGCGCCAGGCGGTGGAACTCGATCCGCGTTCCACCGACATCCCTTCCACCAAGGGCGTGTTGGTCGATTGAGGCTGCGCGCGCGTCGTCCGGGGTGAAAAACGCGGCCGCTTCCGCGATACTCAGCCGGCCATGGACCCCGCCACCGGCATCAATGTCGAGCAGCTGATCGCGGCCCTGCAGCGCAGCGGCACGCCGCTGCCGCACGAGATGGGCACTTTCATCGTGCTGGAGACCTGCGAGCGGCTGCTGGAGTCGCCGCGGGTGGTGGGCGCCTCGGAGATCTGGCTGAACGCCGAAGGCGAGCTGGCGGTGATCTCGAATCGGGCCGGCGATGGGGCGGTCGACGGGGGCGAGGCAGGGCGCAGCCTGCTGCTCTTGCTCGGTGAGCTGCTGGTGCGTTCGGCACCTGGGGTGCCGGCGCAGCTGCTCGAGCTGGTCGAAAGGGCGTCGAGTGCCGATGCGCTGGAGCTGCACGGCCTGCGGGACGAGCTGGAGGCGGCGCTGGTGCCGCTCAATCGGGGCGCGACCCGGCGTGTGCTGTCGCGGCTGCTGCAGGCGCTCGCGCGCGGTTCCGGGCGGGGCCCGGGGGATGGCGAGCTCGACGGTGAGGCGATCGACGGCGAGCTCGACTCGGTGCTCGGACTGCAGCCGGGCGAAGCGCCACCGCCGCCCGAGGTTCAGCGTCTGAAGAGCGAGGCAAAGGCGGTCGTGGCGCGCGGCGCCGGAGCGGTCGCCCAGGATGTCTCGCTCGAGGAATTCGAGCGCGTGTCGGAATCGGGGCGGCAGCGCATGGTCCGCTTGCTGCTGGTGGCGGTGATCGTGGGGGCACTGGCGGTTGCGGGCTATCGGTTGGTGGCGGGGTAGTCATGGTCCGCCCCTCGGGGAGGTGGTGGCGTGGCTGCGTACTTGCCCCCTTTACAGTGGGTCCGTAGCGCTCCAGAAGGTGGGCGTGGATTCGCTCGAAGACCTGCGCTTTGACAATCGCTTCGTGCGCGAGCTGCCGGGCGATGCGGTGGGTGAAAACTACTGCCGCCCCGTGCTCGAGGCCTGCTACTCGCGCGTGAGCCCGACGCCGGTGGCGGACCCGTCGCTCGTGGCTTGCTCGGCCGAGGTGGTCGAAGCGCTCGGTCTCGCGCTCGGGCAGGGTGCGCGGTCGGAGTTCGCGGAGGTTTTTGCTGGCAATCGACAGCTTGCCGGGATGCGGCCCTACGCCGCCTGCTATGGCGGCCATCAGTTCGGCAACTGGGCGGGGCAGCTCGGTGACGGCCGCGCCATAGCGCTCGGGGAGGTGCTGACACCGGGGGGAGGGCGCCTGGAGCTGCAGCTCAAGGGGGCTGGCCCCACGCCCTATTCGCGGGGCGCCGACGGGAGGGCGGTGATGCGCTCTTCGGTGAGAGAATTTCTGTGCAGCGAGGCCATGCACCACCTTGGCGTGCCGACCACGCGGGCTTTGAGTCTCGTGGCCACCGGTGAGAGCGTCGTGCGCGACATGTTCTACGATGGCAATCCGCGGCCCGAGCTGGGTGCGGTGGTCTGCCGGGTGGCGCCGAGCTTCCTGCGCTTCGGCAACTACCAGATCTTCGCGGCCCGGCGTGACTACCGCACGCTGCGGAAGTTGCTGGACTTCACCCTGAGACACTACTACCCGGAGTTGGGTCCGGTTGGCGAGGCTGGCAGCTACTTGCGCTTCTTCGAAGAGGTCGGGCGGCGCACGCTTGCGACGGTGCTCGAGTGGCAGCGGGTGGGCTTCGTGCATGGTGTGATGAACACCGACAACATGTCGATCCTCGGGCTGACCATCGACTACGGCCCCTACGGTTGGCTCGACGATTTCGACCCCGACTGGACGCCCAATACGACCGACGCCCATGGGCGCCGCTATCGCTACGGCCACCAACCGCAGGTTGCGCTGTGGAACCTGGCGCGCCTGGCCGAAGCACTCGCGCCATTGATGGGTGACGGGCGCGAGTTGGGGGGGCTCGAACATCAGCTGGCAGACCTGGAACTCACGTTGAAGTACGGGGAGCCTCGGGTCTTCTTCCGCAAGCTCGGATTGCACGTCGGTCGTGACGGGCGGGAGCGGGAGCCTGAAGCCGAGGACCTGCGTCTGGTGGCAGCGCTGCGGTCCTTGCTCGTCGAGGTCGAGACCGACATGACCCTGTTCTTCCGGGGGCTTGCCAACGTTTGTGCTCTTGGTGCCGAGGAAGCGCTCGCGGATGACGAGGCCTGGCTCGTGCCGGTTGCGGAAGCGCACTACCGACCTGAAGCCCTCGACGCCAGCTACCGGGCGCGCCTTGCGGCCTGGATGGACAGCTACCGGCGACGGCTGGGGGCTCTGGGCGCAGCCGATGCACTGCGACGCCAACACATGAACCGCATCAACCCCAAGTACGTACTGCGCAACTACCTGGCCCAACTCGCCATCGACCGTGCCGAGGCAGGAGACGCGTCGCTCATCGAAGAACTCCTGCAGCTGTTGCGCAGCCCCTACGACGAGCAACCGGAGCATCAAAAGCACGCCGTGCGCCGTCCGGACTGGGCGCGCGACCGGCCGGGTTGCTCCATGCTCTCGTGCAGCTCGTAGTGAAGCTCAGGCAGTGAAGCCCAAGGAACTCCAGCCGAACGCGTCGCGCCGTTCGCCCTGCGACCCGACGACGTCGATCGCGGTGGTCCGATAGCTGCCACCTGCGATGGCGAGGGCGTCGTGCCCTGGGCCACGGCCCGGAACGCGCGACGTCGCGTCGCTCGCCTGCGCGAAGCGCCCTTCAGAAAGTCTCGCCCGCCAGGATCGGTTGGCCAAGTGGACGCCGTTGCTGCGCTTCAGGTGAACAGGACGCACGCGCGCGAACGGAGTTCACGGCCTGCGCTGCGGCCACGCCGTTCTACGGTTCGGCCAGCTCGACCCGCCACGGTTGCCCGTTCGTGTGCCGCCATCCGTCCAGGGCGTGCACCCTGCGGTACCAGCCACCAAGGCTCGGGTAGCGCGCGAAGGGGAAGTCCAGGCGTTCGAAGTAGATGGTCATGGCGATGACACTGAAGTCCGCAAGGGTTGGCTCCGCGCCCGCCAGGTAGGGCCGCTCGGCGAGGCGGGTTTCCAGGTGTTTCAGGAGGGGGGTGAGTCCGCGCGCATCCCAGTCGCATGGGCCTTTGGGTGGGTCGACGAGGGCGGGCACCATGATGTGGCCGGCGTGTTGGCCGATGACTTCGGTGAGCGTCGGTTGAAAGTGGGCCGACTCCCAGAAGAGCCAGCGCGCGATGTCGGCGCGTTGCTTGGCGTCACGCGACCAGTAGCGGTCATCCCCGTAGGCTTCGGAGAGGTAGATCAATAGCGCGTTGGATTCCCACAGCATCAGCTCGCCGTCGACGAGCGCGGGCACGCGACCGAATGGATTGACTTCAAGATAATCGGGGCTCTGGCCTTCGCCCGCGTAGACGTTGACGTCGACGATCTCGAGCTGGGGGGGGCGCAAGCCCAGCTGGTGGGCAAGGGCGACAGCTTTGCGCGCGTTGGAGGAGTAGCTGGTGGCGTAGAGGGTGGCCATGGTGGAAGCTCCGGGGACGGTCGCTGCCCTGTCGATCGCTTGCCCTCCGCGCGGTTCGGGGGGCGAAGGGGGATTCGGCGCGGCGCTGTGACGCCGATGATGGCCCCCCACCCCCATAGCGCAAGCGAGCAGTGCCGTGAAAGCAAGGAAATAATAAGCAGTACTACTTTATGCGATGAGAAATGCTTGTTGGACTAATGGGTGGTCCCGCTCCATGCTCGCGTCATGGCCAACGCCGACGCCTCCCCGACCATCTTGCAGCTCCCCGGCTCCCGCGCCCTCTCGGAGGCCGCTCTGGATCGTTTGCTCGTCGCAGTCCAGGTGCACAATCCCGGCGTCGACGCCGTCGATGCGTGCTTCCTGCACGTCGCTGCCGTTGACGGGGAGCCCGACGCGGAAGGCCGCGAGCGCCTTCAGCAACTGCTTCAATACGGTCCCCGCCGCCCCGCGCGCGAACTCGAGGGGCTACGCCTCTTCGTTGTGCCGCGCCTGGGCACGATCTCGCCGTGGTCGTCCAAGGCCACCGAGATCGCGCGCATCTGCGGGCTCGATTGGGTGCGCCGTCTGGAGCGAGCCACGGTCTACACGGTCGGAGGCGATGTGCGCGATGGAGCGGCGCTGCGAGAGGCCCTGCGCGACCGCATGACCCAGAGCGTACTCGACGGGGCCGCCCAACTCACCGCTCTCTTCGAGCGCACCGAGCCGGCTCCGCTGGCCCGCGTTCCGGTCTCGACCGAGGGGCGCATCGCCCTGGAGCGCGCGAACTTGGAGTTGGGGCTGGCGCTGTCCGCAGACGAAATCGACTACCTGGTCGCCGCCTTTGCCGAACTGCCGGCCGAGCATGGTCGCGGGCGCGGTCGCGATCCCAGTGATGTCGAGCTAATGATGTTCGCCCAGGCCAACTCCGAGCACTGTCGCCACAAGATCTTCAACGCCCGCTTCATCATTGACGGTCAGGAGCAGTCCCAGTCGCTTTTCGCCATGATACGCAACACCCGCGACCAGAGCCCCCAAGGGGTGCTCAGCGCCTACGCGGACAATGCAGCTGTCATCGAGGGGAAGGGCGCTCAGCGCTTTTTCGTCGACCCCGAAGATGGCAGCTACCGCCGCCACCGCGAGCCCGCGCATATCTTGATGAAGGTCGAGACCCATAACCATCCCACCGCCATCAGCCCCTTTCCCGGCGCTTCGACCGGCTCCGGCGGCGAGATTCGAGATGAGGGCGCCACCGGACGCGGCGCCAAGCCCAAGGCGGGCTTGACAGGTTTCAGCGTCAGCGATTTGCACCTGCCCGCCACTCCGCGCCCCTGGGAGGGCAAGCCGCGCAAGCCCGCACGCATTTGCAGCGCTTTCGAAATCATGCGCGACGGACCCCTCGGTGGGGCCGCCTTCAACAATGAGTTTGGGCGCCCCAACCTCGCCGGCTACTTCCGCAGTTTCGAGTTGGAGGTGGAGGGACCTCTGGGCATCGAGCGCCGTGGCTACCACAAGCCGATCATGCTGGCTGGCGGTCTCGGCAATGTTCGCCCGGAACACGTGCAGAAGGGGCGCATCCCCGCGGGTGCGCCGATCGTGGTCCTGGGCGGACCCGCGATGCTCATCGGCCTCGGTGGTGGCGCAGCTTCTTCGATGGCCCAGGGCGCTTCCGATGAGGCCCTCGATTTTGCCTCGGTGCAGCGCGATAACCCCGAGATTCAGCGTCGCTGTCAGGAGGTGATCGATCGCTGCTGGGCCCTGGGTGAGCACAACCCCGTCGTTTCGATTCATGATGTGGGTGCTGGCGGTCTCAGCAACGCGCTGCCCGAGCTGGTGCACGACTCCCAGCGCGGTGCGCGCTTTCAACTGCGCGCCGTCCCCAACGCCGAACCCGGCATGAGCCCGCTGCAGATCTGGTGCAACGAGGCCCAGGAGCGCTATGTGCTGGCGCTCGATCCGGAGCGGCTCGCCGACTTCGAGCGCCTGTGTGCGCGCGAGCGCTGTCCCTTCGCCGTCGTGGGGCACGCCAGCGACGACGGGCAGCTGCGCGTCGAGGATACGCACTTCGGTGACGCGCCCATCGACATGCCGCTTGCGGTGTTGCTCGGCAAGCCACCGCGCATGGTACGCGATGTGCAAACCCAGCCGCCCCTGCGCGCGCCGTTTGCGCTCGAGGCTGTCGACCTCAGCGAGGCCATCGAACGCGTCTTGCGCTTGCCCACGGTGGCCGACAAGGGCTTTCTGATCACCATCGGCGATCGCAGCGTGACCGGCCTGGTGGCGCGCGATCAGATGGTCGGCCCGCACCAGGTACCGGTGGCCGATGCCGCGGTGACCTTGAACGACTTCGACGGCTACGCGGGCGAGGCGATGGCACTCGGCGAGCGCACGCCGCTGGCTTTGCTCGATGCGGCGGCCAGCGCCCGCATGGCCGTCGGCGAGGCGCTGACCAATCTGCTGTCGGCGCCCATTGCGCGGCTTTCCGACGTCAAGCTCAGCTGCAACTGGATGTGTGCGGCGGGGTATCCGGGTGAAGATGTGCGGCTCTACGAAGCGGTGCGGGCGGTGGGGCTTTCCCTGTGCCCCGCGCTGGGCATCGCGGTGCCGGTGGGCAAGGATTCCATGAGCATGCGCACGGTCTTCGCCGACGCCGAGGGCGATGCCAGCGTGACCTCGCCGCTGTCGCTGATCGTCAGTGCATTTGCGCCCGTCGGCGATGTGCGTCAGGCGCTCACGCCCGAGCTGCGCCGCGATCGCGGGCCGACGCGGCTGCTGGCGGTGGATCTTTCAGCGGGCAAGGCGCGTCTGGGCGGCTCGGCCCTGGCCCAGGTCTATCGCGCGCTGGGGCAGACGCCGCCCGACCTGGACTCGGCCGCCGATTTTGCGCGCTTTGCCGAGGTCATCAGCGAGCTGCGTCGGCAGGGCAGGCTGCTTGCATACCACGACCGCTCCGATGGTGGCCTCCTGGTGTGTCTGCTTGAGATGGCCTTCGCCGGCGGCGTGGGGCTCGAGATCGATTTGCCCGCCAACGCCGTAGATGGGTCCACGGCGATCGCCTCGCTATTTAACGAAGAGTTGGGTTGCGTAATCCAGGTGGGCGAGGCCGACGTGGAGTCCACGCTGGCGGCTTTTGCTGCTGCTGGACTCGAGCGCTGCATCATGCCCATCGGCGTTGCTGTCGATTCCGACTCGGTGTGCATCCGCGCCAGCGGAGCGCTGCTCTTCGAACGCGCCCGCAGCGAGCTGCGTGGCATCTGGTCGGAGACCACCCACGCCATGCAGCGCTTGCGCGACGACCCCGACTGCGCCGACCAGGAGCAGGCCCTGCGCATCGATGCGGCCGATCCGGGACTTTGCGCGCGCGTGACCTTCGACGTCGCGGATAATCCGGCCGCGGCCTATCTGGACCTGCGCGAGCGCCCTGCGGTGGCGATCCTGCGTGAGCAGGGCGTCAACGGGCAGATCGAGATGGCCGCCGCCTTCGATCGCGCCGGCTTTCGCGCCGTCGACATACACATGAGCGATCTGCTCGAGGGATGCCGCAGGCTCGAGGATTTCGTCGGTGTGGCCGCCTGCGGAGGCTTCTCCTACGGGGACGTACTCGGCGCGGGCGAGGGCTGGGCCAAGTCGATTCTCTTTCACGCCGCGGCGCGCGAACAGTTCGAGCGTTTCTTTGTGCGCGAAGACCGCTTTGCGCTTGGTGTCTGCAATGGCTGTCAGATGCTCTCGAATCTGCGTGAGCTGATCCCGGGTTCGGAGCACTGGCCGCGCTTCGTGCAAAACCGCTCCGAGCGTTTCGAGGCGCGCCTGGTGTCGATGGAGATCGCCGACAGCCCCTCGGTGCTCATGGGCGGCATGGCCGGCTCGCAGCTGCCGGTGGTGGTCGCCCACGGCGAAGGGCGGGCGGAGTTTTCCGACGCCGCCGAGCAGGGCCGGCTCGAGCGGGCGGGAAGGGTTGCGGCGCGCTACGTGGATCACCGCGGCGCTGTCACCGAGCACTACCCGGAAAACCCCAATGGCTCGCCTGCGGGCATCACCGCGGTTTGCAATGCCGACGGCCGCGTGACCCTGATGATGCCCCACCCCGAACGCGTCTTTCGCAGCGTGCAGCACAGCCACCGCCCTCGGGACTGGGGCGAAGACGCGCCGCTGTTGCGCCTCTTCCAGAACGCGCGCGCCTTCGTGGGCTGAGGGCTGGCAGCGAGCCAACGAGCGTCAAGATTGTGGCGAATTCGACAACAATGCTTTTGAAATACGCGTGATTGTCTCGAATTTGCCGATCTACGAGAGCGGCGATCGGTTTGAAATCGCCGCAAATTCGCCAGCGAGAGCGGGTGCAGCGTGCCGCTACGGTGCCGAAGTCGTAGCCGAGCTACTTCGAGGCGCCGTTGCGGTGCGCTGGGCCCGCTAAACCCGCGAAGTTGTGGTGGTTTCAAACCGATCGCCGCTCTAGGCTGTCCTCTGCGAGTGACCGGTAGGCGGACTTCCCTCGGGGTCGCCCGTCGTCGCGGTCAGTCGGCTACCTATTTACCGCGACGTGAGGACGCCATGACCAACACCCCTTCCCCCATCGCTGTCAGTCATGGGCAATCGCACGCGCGAGAGGCGCTGCGCACCGATCCCGAGTTGGCCGGCGTGCTGCAGGGACTGCGAGGCAAGCCGCCGAGGCTTTCGCCGAGGTGGTTCTACGACGCACTCGGCTCGGCGCTGTTCGAGGCGATCACGCGGCTTGACGGCTATTATTTGACGGGCTGTGAACTCGAGATCCTGGAGGGTCCGGCGCGCGAGTTGGGCGCGTCTTTGGCCGAGGGGCTCGCCGTGGTGGAGCTGGGCAGCGGTAGTGCCGACAAGATCGCCCGGCTGTTGCCCGGCTTGCGCGCTCCCCGCGCCTTCCATCCGGTCGACGTGTCGCGGGCGGCGCTGCGTGTGACCGAGCGGCAGCTTCGCGCGGCCTTTCCCGATCTACCCGTCGAGGGGCTCCAGGCCGACTTCGGGGCGCGCGCTCGCATGCAGCCACTTTTGCGCTCATTGGCGGAGCAGGGGCCGCTGTTGCTCTTCTTTCCGGGAAGCACCGTGGGCAATCTGGAACGCGATCAGGCGGTCGCTCTGCTACACGACCTCGCCACGGCCGTTCCGGCCGGCACTCCGTTGCTACTCGGGGTCGATCTGGTCAAGCCGTGGTCGCTGCTCGAGGACGCCTACGATGATCCCGCAGGTGTGACGGCGGCCTTCAATCGCAACGCGCTCTGCCACCTCAATGCGCGCTTCGGCAGCGATTTTCAGCCGCGTCGCTTCCGTCACGAGGCGCGCTGGAACGAGGGCCATCAGCGGGTCGAGATGTGGCTCTGCAGCGACGGGGAACAGACGGTGAAATTCGGCGACGCGCGGCTGCACTTCCGCGAGGGCGTGGACATTCACACCGAGAGTTCCCATAAATATGATCGCAGACGCGTGCAGCAGCTCGCGGCGCGCGCCGGCTGGCACCTCACGGCCTGGATCACCGACACGCGGGGCTACTTCGCCGAGGCCCTGCTTCTGCGCACGGCCGACACCGACCATGCATCGGGCTTCTGACGGCAGTGAGGCGTTGGCCGATGGCGAAGCGAGGCGATTCAGCGAAGGGCGCCGTTGCCAGTGTCGACCCGCTCGCTTCTCCTTCGCACCTGCCATTACTTGCGGCTTTCGTGGCCGTGGTAGACAGCGGTAGCTTCACGGCAGCAGCGCGGCGCACGGGAGTGGACAAGGCGCTGCTGAGCCGGCGCGTGCGCGCCCTGGAGCAGGCGTTGGAGCTGCGACTGCTCAATCGCACCACCCGCACGATTTACGTGACCGACGTGGGCCGCGCGCTCTACGACCGCAGCGCGCCGCCCCGGGCAGAGGTCTTCAGTGCTCTCGAACAGGCGGCCGCCAGCGATAAGATCGGTGGCACGGTGCCGGTGGCCACAGCACCGGCGCTCAGCGAGGAGGTGTGGGGGCCGGTGCTGGTCGAACTCGCGTGGAAGTATCCGCAGCTCGAGGTCGAGCCGCGGGCGACCGAGACACTGGTGAGCCTGGTCGAGCAGGGCTTCGATGTGGCGATTCGCATGGGCCGACTGCCCGACTCCTCCACGGTCGCGCGCAAGCTGGCCTGCTGGCGCCATGTGCTGTGCGCGGCGCCGAGCTGGGTGCAGGCCCATCCCGAGGTGCGCTCGCCAGCGGACTTGGTCGAGCACTGGATCCTCTACACGGACGTGCCCATGGCGAGTTCGTGGCGCTTCGAGCGCGGCGATCAAGGTTTGCAGGTGAAGGTGGCGAGTCGAATGCGCACCGACAATGGCGAAGTGATGCTGGCCATGTTGCGTCAGGGTATGGGAATCAGCGCGCTGGCGCCCTTTCAGGTGGCCGATCTCATCGCGCGGGGTGAGCTGGTGCGCTGTCTGCCCGACTGGCGCGTGGGCCATCAACATGGAGTTTATGTTGTGTTGCCGCACGCGAGCCACACTTCGGCGCGGGTCGAGGTCGTCGCCCAGGCGGTGGCCCGGCGCGTGAGCGAGCGGGAGCTGAGCTGGCGCCGGCTTGGCGATTGAGAGCTTCAGGCGTACAAGGCGTCGAACTCGAGCGCGATGCCGGGCGGGTCGAGTTCGATGCGGCCTTCCTGCCATATACGCGTGACGATGTCCCCGGTGTCGCGCCGGCTGTGCTGGATGATGCTGCGGCGCTCGGTTTTGATCAGCAGGTAATGCTGGACGCTCGGCAAGCGAAAGTAGTCGTCGAGCTTGGCGCCGGTGTCGCGTCCCCGGGTGCTGGGGCTGAGCACTTCGATGACGATGGACGGTGAAGGCAGCGCGGTGGCGTCGTCGGGCACCCGTTCGCCACATTGCACAACGGCGTCGGGCTCGTAAGCCGTGGTGTCGTCGATGGGTACAGCCATGCCGTCGGCGAAGGCTTCGCAAGGTAGCCCGCGCTCGGCAATGGCGTCGCGCAGTGCCGCCCAGACGCGCGCCTTCATGCGGGCGTGGGCGGCCCGCTCGGGAGCCATCGCGACCGGTATGCCTGCCACCAACTCGTAGCGAGGGGACTCCGGTTGCGAGCCCAGCCACTCGACGAATGCGTCGAACGTCATTTTTTCTGCGCTCGCTGCCTTCATCCATCAAGTCTAGCGCGAATCGAATACGACTTCACGGAACGGCCTTGCCGGTGCCCGCCGACTACCGATAACGCCACGCCAGCGAGAAGTTGAATGTCAGCTCCCCGCCATTGGGAAGAGCCGGGGGAGCGCCGGTGTCGATGGGCTGGGCGAAGTGCAGGCGCAGCACCAGGGGGGCGAAGCCGAAATTGAAACCGAAGACCAGGTCGAACACCCGGTGATCCCAGAGGTCGGTGAAGTTATCGCCGACGCCGCCGAAGTCCGACGCGAGCACGCCCTCGATGTCGATCAATGGGTAGTCGGAGAGCGTGAGTAGCGGAAATTGAAGCTCGATCGTGCTGTGGAAGAACTGGCGTCCGAGCAGGAAGTCCACGTCACCAAAGGGAACGCCGCGCAGGGTATGGAAGCTCGAGAGAAAGAATTGGGGCGCGCGTTCGTCGCCGGTGGTGTTGCCCAAGGCACCGCGTACGAGCAGGTTTGATGCGCCGTAGATGGGCAGGTATTGCTCGGCGTCAAAGCGGAGCTGCCGGTAGCTGACCTGGTCGAAGGGCTGGATACCGGCGGTGTGGGTCAACAGCAGTGAGTGCCCGCGGTAGGGGCCGGTGCTGCGGTGGTAACCGATGGTGCTGTAACCGAGGGTGGCGGTCTGCTCGATCTGAAAGCGCGTGCCGGCGTTGTGTTCCCGCCAGGGTGTGAGCAGGTCGTCGGGTACGCCGTCTGCTTTCCCGGGCTCGCTGAGCTGATCGGCGAGACGGTCGGTGACGAAATAGTCGATGCCGCCCGCGGCCAGCGAAGCCTGGGCGTAGAAGAAGCGGCTGAAGGGGTAGCGCGCCAGGCCTTGGGCGCCGAAGAAGCGCTGGTAGGAACTGAAGTCGTAGTCGTCGCCGTAGCGCCGCACGAAGGTCTCGTCGATGCGCGCGCTGACGTCGTGGAACAGGCCCGCGCCCCAGATCACGCGCTGTTCCTGGTTGACGTAGGTGAGCTCGGCGTCGATGCGTCTGAAGTCGCCGAAGACCGAGGCGCCCAGGATCAGGCCGTGGTCGCGCAGGCGGTCAGAGGCCGTCGCCACCAGGCTGCCGAAGACGGCGCTGCCGCTGAAACCCGCCAGCAGAAATAGGGCTCCTGGCTGCCAGTTGGAAATATCGAGCGGGTTGTAGTCGCGGTCGACCAGCAGCGGGGTGCGCGGCATCGCTGGCGCCCCTTCGTCGGGCGTCTGCTCCATGGGCTCGCGCCGCAAGAGGTGCTGCTCGGGGATGCGTATGGGCAAGCGCCGCCCGCCCTGGTGATGCAGCGCCCAGAGGCTGCCGTCGGGCCCCGGTGCGACGTCGAAGAGTCCGGTGGTGACCTCGGTCTTCTGCAGCAGCTTGCCATCGCGCACTTCGTAGATGTTGGCGCCGGCGTCGTCGTAGGTGGTAAAGACCACGTTGCCGTTCGGCAGCATCTGGGGATCGAAGTGATCCTGGGCGTCGGTGGTCAGGCGCTGGAGACGGCCGGGGCGTGTGGGATCGACGAGGAAGAGGTTGTAGCGGCCGTGGCCGGTGGCATCACTGGTATAGATGATACCGCGCGGGCCCCAGCTGAGTTCGCGTTCGGCGTGCACATCGCGGGTGAGCCGGTAGATCGAGCCTCCCGGATCGCGCACGTCGGGAAGCATGAAAAGGTCCTTCTGGCCATCTTCGGTCAAGCCGATGAAGGCGACGCCGCGACCGTCGGGCGATAGCGCGACGGCGTCGATGGTCAGCAGGCGGTGGCGCTCGAAGGAAAGCTCCCGCCGGCGGCGCAGGCCCAGCTCGACCTCGAAGCCGCATACTCGGCTGGCGCTCTTGCCGCGCTCGCCGCAGGCGATGACGTCAACGTCATGGTCGAAGCGCTGGTGGTAGATCACGTCGCGGCCTTCGCTCTCGGCGACGAAGACCAGGGCCGAGTCGCCCACATCGAAGTTGCGGCCTGCCACCGGATGCAGGGTCTCGACGCCGGGGCGGCCGTCGCGCACGACCTCGAGCCCGTGGGCGGGGTCGTGGCGGTCCATCAGGTGCAGCGTGTTTTGGCCGGTTTCGAGGTCGATGCTGCGGTAGAGCAGCACGTGGCCGTTGGGGGCGGCGGCCAGGGCCTGGACGTGGCCTTCGACCGCGGTGATCACCACCATGTCGGTGCGATCCTGGTCGCTGTCGAGGAAGCTCTGGAAGGCGCGCCGTTTGATCCAGCGTTCGAAGCGCGCAGACAGCAGTCGCGGGCGGTCGCCGGTGACGCGCGCAACCAGGCTGCTGAAGTCGCCGACACCACCCTCGCCGCGGTTTTGCAGAAGCCGCGGGGTCTCCTCGATGATGCGTTGGATCGTGCCCTTGCCGTAGGTCTCTTCGAGGAAGGCGCAGCGCACCTGGCCGCCCTTGTAGATCCACATGCCGCTCTGTAGCCGTTCGTCGAAGAAGTCGCCGAGCACGCGGCCTTCCGCGGTCGGGTTGACGATCAGGTCGCGTACCAGCATCTCCGCTTCTCGATCGATGCCGTGCTTGGCGTAGTACTCGGCCAGGCCCTCGATGAACCACAGCGGAATCTGCCGCCAGGGTGGACCCGGCGTGCCGGCGCGCTCGGCGACGGTCAAGAGCTTTTGGATCGTGAATTCGTGGGCCAGCTCGTGGGTGGAGACGTCTTCGAAGAGGCGGTGGTCGCCGAAATAGGGCAGCGAGACCTCCAGGCTCATGGGGCTGGTGACACCGAGCACGCCCTCCTGGACAGGGAAGAGATCGGTTTGCAGGAATTCGATGTAGCTGCTGTACAGGAAGTAGCCGAAGGTGCGCTTGGGCGCGTAGTCGAAGACCGTGGCCAGGTAGCGGTAGCTCTTGTCGATACTGGCGGCGGCGCGTTCGGCGATGTCGCGCTCACGCTCGTAGAAGTAGAGGCGGATGCCGCCAGCAGCGGCGAGCTTGCCTCCCCGATCCTCGCTGGGGCTGCCCTCGTAACTCGGGGTGTCGCTTTCGGCGCCGCCCGGCTCCGAGGGTGTTTTCGCCTTGTCCGCTGTTGTCGGTGCTGTGGTTTCGGCGGCGGCGCGCGCGGTCTCGCCGTCGTCTGCCTTTTCGGGTGTTGTCGCCGCCGCCGGGCCGTGGGGCGCCTGCTCGAGGCCCGGCCAGGCCCAGGTCGCGCCGCTCGAGGGCGGGCGAAAGGGGCTCAGATGAAAGCGCGGTCCCGACTGCCACTCGATGTCGAGGTCGAGGCGTTCCTTGCGCAGAATGTCCACGTAGCGCCAATCGAAGTCGGCGTAGCGCACATTGGTTTGGCTGGGCCGGCGCGGGTGGACCAGCAACTGGGCCTGGGCCGCGTTGGCGCTGACCAGCGAGAGGCCCAGCGCCGTCAGCGCGAAGAGCATCCGCGTGAGCGCGGTACGATTCCTATGGCGCGGCTGGAACACGGGGCGTGCAATGGAGGCGGGAGTGTTGGAGGGATTGCGCCGTGGCTGGTCCGCGCCCGCGCGTCGCAGTACTCCATGCTTTTCGAGGCTGCGCAACAGGTTGAATCCGGGCGTGGGAGTCAGCGGCGGCGGGCGCGGGCGAGCCCGATGTTGAGGATGCGCTGCAGCAGCTGACCGTAGTCGAGCCCCGACAGCTCGGCCGCCTCCGCCAGCTCCTCGCCGTAGCCGATGTCGGGGTTGGGGTTGGCTTCGAGGAAGTAGGGCATCTGGTCGTGGCTGAGTCGGAAATCCACGCGCACATAGCCGCCCAGGCCGAGCGCTCGGTGCAGCCGCTTGGTGATACGCGTCAGCCGCCGTTCGATGTCGGTGTCGAGGTTCTTGGCGGGTCCCAGAGTGATGCCGCGACGGCGTTGGAATTTCGGGTCCCACTTGAGGGCTCGGGTGGCGATGCGCGGCGCGTCCGAGCGCAGCTGTTCCATGCCGAGCTCCAGGGTGGGCAAGACCTGCAGCCGCTGGTCGCCGAGCACGCCCACGTAGAGTTCGCGGCCATCGATGTACTCCTCGATGATGGCGTCGGTCTTCATCTGCTCGTGCATGAAGGCGACGCGCTCGGCGAGCTTTTCGTCGTTGTGCACCACCGAGGCCTCGGAGATGCCGAGCGAGGCTTCCTCCGCCAGAGACTTGACGATCAGTGGGAACTGCAGGCGCGACGGACGCCGTACGCGGCGACCGCGCAGCACGGTGGTGAAGGCCGGTGCGCGAATGCGGTGGTAGTGCAGGATCTTCTTCGACAGCGCCTTGTCGCGGGCGATCATCATGCCGCGGGGATTGCAGCCGGTATAGGGCACCTGCACCAGCTCCAGGTAGCTGACCACGTTTTGGTCGAGCATGGGCTCGCCGTGGAATTCCTCGAGCAGATTGAAGGCGATGTGGGGCCTGAACTCGCGGATGGCGCGGCGCAGCGGGGTCAGGTCGTCGATCAGGCCCAGGGGCTCGACCTCGTGGCCCAGCTCGCGCAGACCTTCAACCACGTCATGCTCGGTCTTGATCTCCACGAACGCGGCTTCGTCGAGCACGCTGACATCGTCCGGCGGCACCAGGTCGGTGTGCATCAGCACCAGGACTCGCTTTTTGCGTTTGGCCATCCCGTGCTCTCACATGGCGTGCCAGTCGCGGCCGCGGTAGACGTAGCTGACGCCGTGCACCGTCAGCAGCACGGCGAACTCCAACAGCAGCTCGTGTTCGCCGCCGACCGCGCGCAAGCCCAGCTCCTTGCAGCGACCGACCATCTCGCCGAGCACCTGGTTGAGGGCGAATTCGTATTCGCCCGTCCAGCGTGCCACCAGCTGGCGGATGCGGCGGCGGTTTCTGCGCAGGAAGGTCGCTGCGGGTTCGCCGTTCGTGTTCGAGGCGGGCTGGCCGTCGTCGCTTCCGTCCACGAAGAGCCGCCGCAGGTCGCGATCGTAGGCGTTGGAGTAGCCCACGCTGTAGTGGGCGCGCTTGCGCTCGTAGTACTCGCGCAGGGTGATGCGCAGGCTCGGCAGGGCGTAGGGACGGGCGCGGCTGTTGACGCGCCGCGGCTGGTCAACGAGCGTCGCCATTAGCCCATCGACGTACTCGAGCTTGCGGCGGGCGGGCCAGCCGGCGTAGCGCTTGCGCCAGTCGTAGCGCGGTCGCAGCCACACGGCGAAGGTCTCGGCGAAGTCCTCCTCGGGATGGGCCTGGGCGTACCATGCGTCCAGGTTATGCACGTAGCGGCGGCTGGCCGGGTTGGGGCGGTAGGCCTGGGGATAGGGCGTCGACGGGTTGCCGAAGTGCTGGCGCCAGCTGCGCCGCCGCTGCAGTTGAAAGGCGTGCTGCAGGGCGTGACCGAGTTCGTGGCGCAATAGCCGCAGGCACGACTCCTGGGTCCCGCCCTCCACGTCGAGCATCTGCGAGCGCTCCAGGCGGATCAGGCGCGGATGGGCCAGGTAGAAGGGCAGGGCCACGCCCGGTACATCCGCCGGGCTGAACCACTCATCCGAGAGCCAGAAATGCGGATTGAGGCGCAGTCCGCGCAGGCGCAGCTCGTGCTTGACGCGCTCGACGCGCTCCTCGAGCCAGCTGCCCTCGATGCTCACGCCCAGGTCGCAGAGCCTGAGTTCCAACAGCTCGCGCCGCGGTAGGCCTTCCCAGTCCACTCGGGCGCGGCGCTTTCGTCGGGAGCTGTTGGGCACGGGAACACGGGGCGCCGCCGGCAGCGGGTTTTGCCGGTTCGCTGAGCCAATGTAGCGCAGTGGTGGCTCCATTTCAGTTGTGGAGCTGCCAACCGAAAAGAGCGCCGGGCGCATGTGTTCAGGATCGGGGCCGAAGATCGGGAGCAGCCGGGACGACTCACTGGGGACCGCGGAGGCCATTCGGGCGCGGTCGCATTTTCGAGGCTAAGCTATGGGCCAGCTGGGAGCCCGAAGCCCAGCATGGGAGGATGATGCCGCGACATGGCCTGAGGAAAACGGTTCGACGTCATAGCCTGCGCGTGCGGGCTGCGTCGGGCCACGGGGAGCGCTCGGATGCGGGCCTGGGCGGCGCGGTGGCGCTGCGGCCGCAGCACGAGGCGGCGCGGGGTGGGGGGCCGGTCGGTGCGGAGGCAGTGGAAGAACGCGTGGAGCCGCCGTACCGGAACGGCACGGCGCGGGCGCGTGAAGCTTTGGACCTGCTCGGTGTCGTGGGCGAGCAGGAGCGCGGCCAGGTCGACGGTCCTGTCAATGGTCAGGTCCATGCCAGGGCCAACGGGCACGGGGCTGTCGCCGTGCTCGACCAGCTGGCGGTTGGCGCGGGCTCGGAGCCAGAGGCCGCGCCGCGGTCGCTGCGCGTGGTCGGAGCGGTTCCAGAGGCTGTGTTTCCTTCAGAGCCCACCGAGCCCACCGAGCCCGAAGCCCCAGCGTACCAGCTCAGTGCTCCGGAGGATTCGACGGCGCAGCCCGAGACCGTTGCGGAGGGGGCCAGCCTCGCTGCGGCCCTGGAAGCTGCGGTGGAGGATGCGGCGGCGACCGATCTGCAGGTCGCGGTTGAAACCCGTGCATCGCGTCCCGAGGTGTCGGCGCTGGACGACGGCTTTTTCGACACGCCGCCACCGCCGGCCGAACTCACCGAGGAATGGGACAGCCTGCCGCCCCCCCCTCCGATGAACCGAGAGGCGCGGCTGGCGATGTGGGCTAGCGCGGCCATTTTGGTGGTGTCCCTGATCGGCATCGGTTCCTATGAGGCCTATCACCGCCTGGTGGTACCCGAGCCGGTCGAACTGGGCGCCGGCGGACCCCTGGGAGCACCCGAGATCGAGCCGATCCGGGCCGCCGAGGAAGGGCCGGAGCCCATGGCGCAGGGGGAGGTCGAGCCGCTACCGGCGGCGCAGGACGCGGAAGGGGCCGAGCCGGCTGTCGCCAGTGCCACCGATGAGGCGTCGGACGGGCCCGGGGAGGCTGCAGAGGCTGATGGGGAGCCCACGCAGGCGGTCGAGCCCGAGGCTCCGGATGCGCCCGAAGCGGTCGCTGCTGCCGGGGTGGCCGCGGTCCCCGGGGCCGATGCCGCCGCGGCTGCCGCCGTCGTCTCCGAGGCCGAAGCGCTTTTCAAGAAGGGCGACCACAAGGCCGCACTCGCGGCCTACGAGCGTGCGCTGGCGCTCGATTCGGGGCACGCCCTGGCGCTGAGCCGCTCGGCTTTCATTCAGCTCAACCGCGGGCGTAAACGCGAGGCGGCCGAGCTGGCCGGCCGTGCCGTCGCCATCGATCCCAAAAACTCCGAGGCCTGGATCGTGCTCGGCGCCGCTCGCGGTGCTCTCGGCGACCGTGCCGGCGCGCGCGAGGCCTACGGTCGCTGCGCCGAGGGCGCCACCGGGGAGTTCGTGGTCGAGTGCCGTCGCATGGCGCGACGTTGACGCCCGGTGCGCTTCAACCGCGCTCGCCAGCTACGCCCGCTGGTTACGCCCGCTGGTTACGCCCGCTGGTTACGCCCGCTGGTTACGCCCGCTGGTTACGCCCCCCGTGAAAAGTTGCCTGCAGCCGATACCCGGGATCGGATTGTGGGTCTGGAGTCGTGATCTAGGTCCGAGTACCGACTGCAGGCGCGGTGCGTGTTATGGATACAAGTGTTAGACCGTACGCCGCGGTGTGTCCTAAACAGGCCCTCAACGCTTTCTAAACTGTGAAACAAACGCACTTTCTGACCCGGGGCATCATGCCGCAGGCGGCGTCGATGCTCGCCCTGATGTGCCTCGTCACGCTCCTGCACGCCACCCACGCGGCGGCCCAGGGACTCGACGAGGAGGAGAGGCCGGCGGAGCATGTCCCGGTTTCGGGATTTTGGCCCGACCTGGCGCTCACCTTCGGCGGTGGCATTGGGCTCGAACACAGCCTCTATAGCAACGTCATGGCGCGCCTGCGCGTTGGCGCCCTCTTGGCAGCCGAGCCCTTCTTCTATCATCTGGGCGTTACCGGCGAGGTGGGAGGTCTGGCCGAGCACGGCTATGGCCTCGAGGCCGAGATCAATCATATCCACGGCCTGTTCTTGCGCGTGGGGATGCAGCGGGTTGCCGGTGACGAATGGATGAGTGAGGTGGGCTTCGGGATTGCGGTGGCTGGTCTCGAGTGGCACCACCGTTGGACCCCCGGTGACGACGACTACAACGCCTTGATGCTGACGATCCGGCTGCCCATCGGCATCTGGTGGTTTCTGGTGGCCAACGCGCCCCAGTGAAGGCGAGCCGCTGTCGACAGCGGCGAGATCGAGCCCTGCTGCGTCAGCTGCCACGGTCCCGCCGACGCCGATGCTGGCGTCGCTGCCACGCTCTGAGCGTGCGCAGGCCCCCTCAGGTTCCCGGCACCTGGGGAAAGCCCGGACTGCTGGGGGCGGAGCGATGGCGGCGTCGAAAGGCTCGGCCGATGCTGCCCGCGAGCCGCTCGAGCCCGGCTTCGAGGTCGCGTGCCTCCCCGTCGAGTACCAGCATGCCGGTCCCGACCGCTTCGCACAGGCCGCTGAGTTCCTCGCCGGCGAAGTCGTTCAGGCTCTCTTCGACGACAACCACCAGCGGGACCAGGCTGGCGATGGCGTCCGCCGCGCCCTTGAGCCCACAGTGGTGAACGCCTACCGAGCGGTGGACGGTGGCGGTCGTTTGACGACAGCGCTGCACCAGCGCCTCGCTGCTGGCCACCACCAGCACCACATCCATCCGCTCGGGCATGAGCGTCGCTCGCTGTTGGATATCGCTTTCTGCCATTCGCAGGGGCACCGGCTCGCGGTACGAATGCGTCGCACGCGACGTTTCGAGCCGATGCTTCTAGCTTAGCAGCCGCCGGGGCTCGTGAAACCGACAACCTTTGTGGTGCTCCCATGGGTGCAATGCTGCGCCATCTCGCTACAAGGGAGGGAGCTGTCGTGTGACCCGCGACGCGAACGGCTGGTGTTTGCGGTCCGTGGTCAAAGATCGGCTCGGTTGTCGGCCGGTGGGTCGGGCGCCCACCTGCACAGCAGCGAAACCTGCAGTCTGCGATTGTCCACATGCAGACCGTGGGCGCTCGGGCAGGCGGCGCAGTCTACAAGGGGCGCGGGGCGACCTTGGCGCGGACAACATACGCAGAGTTCGACGCTGGAGCCTGAGCCCCTACGGCTGGGCGAGCGAAACTCGACCGGGCGGGCGACGGCCGGGCCCCCCTCGGTGCGTTCCGAACTCACGCAATCCGCTTCACAATGCGGGCGGTGAGGGGCTGGCAGTAGGGGTCGTGGCATTGTGAGGCAGCGCACAGAGTAGCAGGGGTCGCTCTGGCGTTTGTGACATCGCTGTAACATCGACCGCACGACGCCATAACAACATGACGAGACGCGGCGGGCGGCCGAACTCACGGCGTCGGCACGACAACCTGTGTCCCGAGTGCATCCTACTCGCTGCAGCTGCTGCCGAAGCGACGCAGCGAACCGGCATCGAAGCTCCACTCGGGACTTGCGAGGCTGCCGTCTGTCGCAGGTCGGTACCACACGGGATCGGGGCCGTCCGGGTCCGGGTTGCGCAGCACGTGGATGTCCTGGGCCGGCATGTAACTCTGAGCTAATAGCATCAGATGTTCGCCGCTGGCGTTTTCGGCCAGGTCCAGCACCAGCACCGCGTGGCCGAAGAGGCCGCCGCGCGCCGGCTCGATGTAGACGTCGCCCGGGGCCAGCTTCGAGGCGTCGGCAAGCGGCTCGAGCTCGCGGTATAGGGAGGCCGTGTTGGCGATGCCGAAAACGTGGTCGAGGTAGCGGCGAAAGCCCCCGTGGGTGCGCCCGGGGGCGGCGCTTGGCTTCCAGGGGCCGCTCTGTCCCCGAGGTGGACGCTCGCCACGGCGCCAGTGCCGATAGGGCAGGGCGCCGCCGTTGGCCGCCCGAAAGCAGACCTCGTCGCCGCGGCCGTGGCCGAAGAGGTACTCGGCGCGCAGGCGCATCACGGCGTCGGCGCACTGCTGCAGGTCGCGCCTGCCCACGTCGATGTCGATCACCGCCGCGTGCACGCGTTGGGAGCGCTTGGGGCGTCCGTTATGAAGCGCGACCTGCGTTCCGGGGGGCTTCAGGGGCAGGCCGCGCAACCAGTGGCCGAAGCTGCCGGGCGCTAGCAGGACGCGCCGATAGCCTGTGGGTGGGGGAAAGCGGGCGGCCAGCGTGTCGGCCTCGGTGGCGAAGGACCAGCGGTAGCGCGCGGCGTTGCGGGACACTGCGTTCGAGGGAGGCTCCGGTGCGCCTTCGTCGCCTGCCCGGGCCGAGGGGGCTCGGCAGGCCTCGAGCATCAATTCGGGGCGGTACTCGAAGTGCATGGTGTCGAGGTGGTACCAGCGGCCGCCCCAGAGGAAGCCCTCGCGTTCGAAGGCGTCCACGATGGCCAGCGGGACGCGATTGCGATGCCGGGGTTGGCCCGAGGAATCGCGGCTCCAGCGATGGTAGTCGGAAAGCTCGGTGGCCACGTCGACGGCGATGCCGAAGGCGTGGGCGCTCTTTCGGTCGGCGCCGCGCACGTTGCGTGGATTGAAGGCACCTGCGGTCTGGCTTGCGATGGCGACCAGCGGCGGTTCGAGCTTCGACAGGCGCGCGGCGACGGCCCGCAGGCGTGCATCGACCCCGCCCACGCGCGTGACCCGCAGGCTGCGGCCACCGGGCCAGGGCACCTCCACCAGCTGCCTTCGCACGGCTTCTTCATCGCTGCCGTAGAGCTTTTCGAAGAACGGCAGGTGCCGGGCGCGACCGGGGTCATGGTCTCTCGGGGGCGGTTTGCCGTCGGCCGCTCCGGCGCCGACGCGCTGGGCCATCTGGTCTTCGAGGTCCGGCCGCTCGAGGCGCTCGGTGGCGGTCTTTTCGCGACCGTCGTCGTAGGCCATGCGCGTGCCGTCACAGAAGATGAGCGTATTGGGCGAAACCTCGCAGACGTGTTCGGGGTAGGCCTGCTGCAGGCATGTGAGGCCGGCTTCGACCACCTGCGCCGGGCGAGGCGTCGGCTCCGCGACTTCGCGTGAGTCGATGGGCGCCTGCGTCGAGGCCGTCGTCGGTGTCGCGGCGCCGCGGCGGGCTGCTTCTGGATGGGCTGCGGTCTCCGGGGCGCAGCCGGCCAGCCACAGCATGGCCAGCGCCATTGTCCCCTCTGCGATCGGGGGCCGTCTCGGCGCGCTGTCGCAACTCACAGCCCCATTGTGGGCGACCTCGGCCGGCTGGCAAATCCCGTGTTGCCCGACCCCCGCACGACAGCTAGCCTCGCTGCCACCATGGCCTACCGCAGTCACACCTCCACCCACGGCCGCAACATGGCCGGCGCCCGCGCCCTGTGGCGCGCCACCGGCATGACCGACGCCGACTTCGAAAAGCCGATCATCGCGATCGCCAACAGCTTCACCCAATTCGTGCCCGGGCACGTGCACCTGCATGACGTGGGGCAGCGGGTCAAAGCCGTGATCGACGCCGCCGGCGGCTACGGCGCGGAGTTCAACACCATCGCCGTCGACGACGGCATCGCCATGGGTCACGACGGCATGTTGTACTCGCTGCCCAGCCGGGAGTTGATCGCCGACAGCGTCGAGTACATGGTCAACGCCCACTGTGCCGACGCCCTGGTTTGCATCTCCAACTGCGACAAGATCACGCCCGGCATGTTGCTGGCGGCCGTGCGGCTGAACATCCCTGCGATCTTCGTCTCGGGCGGACCGATGGAGGCGGGCAAGATGGCGGGCACCCACGACCGCGAGGGAAAGCCCCTGGTCCGCAAGCTCGACTTGATCGACGCCATGATCGCCGGTGGCGATCAGAGCGTGGGCGACGATGAGCTGTTGCAGATGGAGCGCTCCGCCTGTCCCACCTGCGGTTCCTGCTCCGGCATGTTCACGGCCAACAGCATGAACTGCTTGAACGAGGCGCTGGGCCTGGGCCTGCCGGGCAACGGCACCCTCTTGGCCACCCATGCGATGCGCTGGGAACTCTTCGAGCGGGCCGGCAAGCGCATCGTCGAAGTCGCCAAGCAGCACTATCTCGAAGGCAAAGAGGGCCTGCTACCGCGCGACATCGCCAGTTTCGAGGCCTTCGAAAATGCGATGACCCTGGACATCGCCATGGGTGGCTCGACCAATACCGTGCTGCACCTGTTGGCGGCGGCCCAGGAGGCGGGCGTGGACTTCACCATGAAGGACATCGATCGTCTCTCGCGCAAGGTGCCCAACCTCTGCAAGGTCGCGCCTTCCTCACAGTACCACGTGGAGGATGTACACCGAGCCGGCGGCATCATGACCATTTTGGGTGAGCTGCGGCGCATGGGTCTTTTGCACGAGCAGGTGCGCACCATCCACGCGCCCACCATGGGGCAGGCCATCGACGAAAACGACGTGCGCGGCGAGCACGCGAGTGAAGAAGCCAAGCGGCGCGCGCTGGCGGCGCCCGGCGGCGTGCGCACCACGGTTGCGTTCTCCCAGGACAAGTACTTCGACGCAGCCGACATGGACGCTGCGGGCGGCTGCATTCGCGACGCCGAACACGCCTACAGCAAGGACGGCGGCCTGGCGGTGCTCTACGGCAACATCGCCGAGGAGGGCTGCATCGTGAAGACCGCCGGTGTCGACGCCTCGATCCTGAAGTTCAACGGTCGCGCCCGCGTGTTTCAGTCCCAGGACGCGGCCTGCGAAGCCATTCTCGGCGACGCCATCGAGCCGGGCGACGCGGTCGTGATCGTCTACGAAGGTCCCAAGGGCGGCCCTGGCATGCAGGAAATGCTGTATCCGACCAGCTATTTGAAGAGCAAGGGCCTGGGCAAGGCCTGCGCCCTGATCACCGATGGCCGCTTCAGCGGTGGCACCAGCGGTTTGTCCATCGGTCACGCTTCACCCGAGGCGGCCGAAGGCGGCACCATCGCCCTGGTCGAAGAGGGCGACCGCATCGAGATCGACATCCCCGGGCGCACGATTTCGCTGGCGGTTGACGACGAAGTGCTCGCCAAGCGGCGGGCGGCGATGGAAGCCAAGGGCAAAGCGGCCTACCGCCCCCAGCGCGAGCGCAAGGTCTCCCAGGCCCTGCGCGCCTACGCCGCCATGACCACCAGCGCCGCCCGCGGCGCCGTGCGCGATGTCTCGCAGCTGGATTGAGGGCGGAAGCTGTCGCGATCGTCCAGAGCCGGCCGCGATTGGCATTCGCATGGTGAAACACGCGCCCGTGCGGGCCCTGCGTCGGGCGCTTCTTCGTAGACGCCCGCCGCGGAGTGACCGCTGGTCCAGACGCGCTCGAGGAAGACACTGTCGGGGGCGCGCAGGAAGGGGATCTCGCTTTAGCTGGGGCGGCCGAGGAAGGGGCGTAGCTGCCAGGCGGTTTGACCGCCAGCCAAGCCGAAGAGGCCCACCATGAGAACCATCAGCAGCGCCCGGTGGGTCTGGGGGCCCAGGGCACGCAGCAGCACGCCGAGGGCCGAAAGTCCGCAGGCGCCATAGGCGACCGATGCGATTACCGCGACGGAGTGGTAGCTGGCGCCCGCGTCGATGGCGAGCCACAGGAGGGGTACCGCCGCCAGCAGTGCCAGCGATGCGCGCCAGGGAGGTCACGGTCAGCGCGCTCACCGTCGTCATCTTCCAGGGGCGACCGAAGACGTTGGCCAGCGCGTAGTAGCCGGGCACGCACACGATCAGCGTGCCCAGGATCGCCAGCGGTAATTTAAGCGCTGCGTAGAGCACTGGCAGACTGCCGCGGTAGCTGCCGAGGGTGGCGCCAAATGCGGCCGCTCCCAGGGCGATGGCCGCGATCGAAAGGACCGTCAGCGTCTGCAGCTCGCGTCCCTCCACGCAGCGCGCGGCCAGCTTGCCCGGGGCGCGCATGAGTTCGTCCAGTAGTTGGCCTCTCATGGCGCACCTGCCGTCATGGTGTGGGTGATAAAGCCCTCGCCCATGGGAAGCAGCGCAAGGGCCCAAGACAAGAGCATGAAGCCGCCGAGGGCCAGTCCAAGGCGGCCAGAGACCACGGCGCCGGCTGCGCGCAGGTCCCGGGCGCAGTGCGCGCAAAGGCGCATCAAGGCGATGCCGCCACAGAGGTAGAGACTGAGGAAGCTGACGACGGCGCTCGCGCCAGGTGTCGCCGTCATCGCATAGAGCGCCACCACCGGCGCGAAGCCCGACAGCAGCAGCCCGGTCCCGAAGAGCGCCCGGGTGGCGCGCCGCAGGAGTTGGCTTGCGGTCAATGGCGCGTCGAGCAGCGCCAGTAGGATGTAGAGGGCCGGCAGCGCCATCGGCACGATCGAGCCCCGTGCCTTCCACAGCGCCGTCAGCTGGCCCGCGATGGTCGACACGTCGCTCCACGGGCCCATGGCGATGCCGAATGCCGACGCCAGGCCCAGCCCCGTCAGCGCGCGCAGTGCGCTGCGGGTGAGGCTCTCGTCGTCGTGGGTTTGCAGCCAGTCCGAGGCCCAGGTGCTCGCCGGGGGTGCTGGGACTTCCTTCGCCTTGGTCGCCAGCGGCGCGATGGGCGCCGCCTCTTCACTCAATGTCATGGCCATCATGGGAAACTCCTTTCGAGTCCCAGGCTGACAGGCCGAGTTGACGTCAAGGTCGCGGAGATGTGGCCTTTGTGTGGCGATGGGCCGGCTAGATGTGCTCGGCGGAAGTGCTGAGCCGATGATCGGGGTCGATACGATGCCAGATGCAAGGACGGCCTCCGCCGGAATACTCGGTGTATTTCAAGGGGACCGGACGCCGCAGCTGGCGCCGTAGCGGTCCCGAGAGCGGATCATGACTCCCGCCGAGCACATCTAGGACGGTTCTGGCGGCTCCGGCGGTTGCGCATCACGCTCCGGGTCGGGGCGCTTCGATAGCCCCACCAAGAAGACCTCGTAGCTCTCGCTGCGCGAGGCCTCGGGCTTGATGATGCGCACCTTTTCGAAGCGTTCGGCCACCCGCCGACGGGCTTCCGGGAATTCCTCGCCCTGGAAGATCTTGCCGACGAAGCTGCCGCCCTGGACGAGTGCCGTGTCGGCCAGCTGCAGGGCCATGCAGAAGAGTTCGAAGCTCAGGTACTGGTCGCGGTGGCGCATGCCGGAGGTGCGCGGAGCCATGTCGCTGAGCACCACATGGAAGCCCTGCAGCTCGAGGTCGTCGAGGGCGCCTGCTTCGGTCAGATCCCGCTGCAAGAACTGCAGCTGGGGCGGGCCACCGGGATCGATCGCATGGCGATCGAGGCCCAGCACCTTGCCGCCAGGACCGACCCGCTGGGCGGCGTACAGGCTCCAGGAGCCGGGCGCTGCGCCCAGGTCGAGCACCTTGTGGCCGGACTTGAAGAGCCGCAGCCGGCGGTCGATTTCCTCTAGCTTGTAGACGGCTCGGGCGCGGTGGCCTTCTTTTTGCGCCTGCCGCCCGAAGTGGTCCTGGGGTCGACCGCCGCCCGAGTGCTTCTGTCCGGGCCTGCGTCGTCCGCGCGGACTCACGCCGCCGGGCGCTGCTTCGCTTTGACCGCGCCGCGCACGGTGACGATGCCGTGGCGCGCGCCGGGCACGGCGCCCTTGACCAGCAGCAGGTTCTCGTCGTCGAGCACCTTGGCGACCTTCAGGTTGAGCACCGAGATGCGCTTGTTGCCGTACTGGCCGGCCATTTTCACGCCCTTGAGCACGCGACCGGGCGTCATGTTGGCGCCGATGGAGCCGCCGTGACGCTTGTATTCGTGGGTGCCGTGGGTGTTGGTGGCGGCGCCAGCGTGGTTCCAGCGCTTGATGACGCCGGCGAAGCCACGGCCCTTGCTCGTGCCCGCGACGTCGACCTTTTGGCCGACCTCGAAGGTCTCCGAGGGCTTGAGCACCTGGCCCAGCTCGTAGCCTTCGACCTTCTCGGCCGGCAGGCGGAACTCGCGCACGTGGCGGACGGGCTTCTGCTGAATCTTCTCGTAGAAGGCGCGCTGGGACTTGTTCAGGCGCCGCTCGAGCTGTTCGCCGAAGCCCAGGATCAGGGCGCTGTAGCCGTCCCGCTCCTTGGTGCGCTTGCCCAGGACGACGCAGGGACCCACCTGAATCGCAGTGACCCGAGTGACGCTGCCGTCCTCGTTGAAGATCTGGGTGTTTCCGAGCTTTTTGCCAATCAGGCCGATATTCTGGTTCATGAGGCTGTCCCGGGGAAAAGCGGGCGGAAGAATACGGCCGAAGCCGGGCACGTCAAGCTCCGTCGCTGCGATTGCTCTCGAGCGGGTGGCGGCGGGTCAGGATTGCGAGGCCCTCGCGAGCGCGCTCGCCGACGTGGCCGGGCTCTGAGTAGAGCGTTTCCAGGGCGTCGGCAAGGGCCGCGGGGTCGGCGCCGCGGGGTTTGTCGGCCAAACGCACCAGCTCGTCGACCAATTCGCCCAGGCGCAGCTCTGCCACCACTTCGACCGCGTAGCTGCGGCCGTCGCTGCGCAGGGCCCGCAGCACCGAGCGCAGGGGTTCGAGGCCGCGGCGGTCCCCCAGGCGCAAGAGGCAGCGGGCCGCGGCGGCCTTCAGCAGCAGCGGACCGAAGCGCGCTGCGGCCAGCTCGGCCACCCGCTCCAGGTGCGGGCCGGCGTTTCCGAGCCCTCCCAGGGCCTCCAGGGCCGCCGCCGTCAGTGCCGGATCGTCGAGGGCCTCGGTCAGCACGGCCGTGCCCGCCGCGTCGCCCAGCTCCGAAAGAGAGAGGGCCGCGGCACGCCGGACGGCGGCGTTTTCATCCTCGAGCAGCGCGCGCAGGCGCGGGGCCTGTTGCTCCCCGAAACCGGCCAGGGCGCAGGCCACCATGCGGCGCACCTCGGAGTCCGGATCGTCGCTGAGGGCGAGCAGGGCGTCGCCGTCGTCGTCTTCGGGGCGCTGGGCCAGACCGGAGACCGCCTGGAAGCGCAGCTCGGGGTAGGGGCTCTCGAGGCCCTCCCGGAGGGCGCGGCGGGCTTCGGGGCGATCGATCTCGGCCAGCAGCGCCATGGCCAGCTCCCGCACCTCCGGGTGGCCGTCGTCCAGGCGCTGCAGGATGCGCTCGGTTGCTGCGGGCCCGCCGAGCTCGGCCAGTCCCTGCAGGGCGGCGGCCCGGATGCGGGCGTCGCGGTCATCGGCCAGCTCCAGCAGGCCCGCCTCGGCTTCGGCTTCGCGGCCGGCATCGGGGTTGGCCAGGCGTTCGGCGGCGGCCAGGCGCGCGGCGCGATCGCGGGCGCGCACGTCGCGCAGGGCCGCCTCGAAATGGGGCGGTAGCGGAGGCAGCAGCCAGCTCACTGCCCGTTCACCGGCCCGTTCCCCAGGCCGTTCACAGGGGCCTCGAGAGGCCGAGCAGCAGGCCATCGAAGGCGATCTCGGGGTTGGCGTTGCGTGCCAGGGCGTCGCCCAGTTCCTGGATCGCCAGCACGCGCCCGGCCGCTGCGGCGGGTGCCACACGACCGGCCCGCCGCCGCAGCTCCTCGCTGCGATGGGCGAAGGCCAGCTGCCCGTCGTCGGCGCCCAAGCCCACGGCGGCCAGGTCCCGGTAGAACTGGGCCAGCGACTCCAGCAGGTAGTCGCGGTCGTCGTCGCGCGCCAGCTCCTCGCCCAGGTCGAGCAGGGGGCCGGCGTCGGTGGCGGCGATGGCGTCATCGGCCCGCAGCGTCCACTCGAAGAGGCGGGCGGCGCGGTCCTCTTCGCACAGGGCGATGGCGCGGTCGGCGCGGCCGGCCGACAGCGCTGCCGCCGGGCGCGCCACTTCGTCGTCGATGCCGCGCGCGGCCAGGATTTCGCGGACCACCGGGGTCGGTAGCGCCCCGAAGCGCAGCTGCTGGCAGCGGGAGCGGATGGTGGTCAGCAGGCGATTGGGCCGATCGCTGAGCAGGATGAAGTGCACGGCGGCGCGCGGCTCCTCGAGCGTCTTGAGCAGGGCGTTGGCCGACTCGCTGTGCTGCCGTGGAAAGGAGATGTCGGCTTCGGGGAAGATCACGAAGGCGGCGTCGCCCTCGAAGGGGGCGAACTTCGTGAAGGGCAGCACCTCGTCGCGGATGGTGTCGATCTTGATGTTGCGGTTGCCCTCGTCGCGTGGCTCGAAGACGCGCAAGTCGGGGTGGTTCATGTCGCTCAGGCGCTGGCAAATCGAGCAGCGCCCGCAGCCCTCGCCCGGCTGCTCGGGACACAGCCGGGCCTGCACCAGGGCGCGTGCGGCCAGGCGCTTGCCGGTGCCCGAGGGGCCGACGAAGAGGTACGCGTGGGCCAGACGCCCGTGCTGCAGGGCGTGGCGCAGCACGGCGATGGCGGGGTCCTGGGCGCGCACCTGGGCGAGCGTCATGGACTCCTTGTAGCACCGCTGGGGGGCCGCGAAAGGGTGGCTTCCCGCTTTGCTGCGTGGGGGTCGTGTCCGCGCGAGGGGGCGCGACCCCGTCGGTTCACATCTGGACGCTTCGAAGGAAGTGGCAAAGCCGCGCGTCGACCGGACCATCGACGACGAAGAAGCCACCAAATCTCGGCGGTCGGCGATCCTGCGTGACGAGCGAAGAGGCTGCGCGCCAGATAGCACTTCCAGGGGCGGCTCGACCCCCCTGATTGAAGTCTGAGCCCCTGCGGTACGGCGGAACTCGCGAAAATGGGGCGCTGCGGGGGCGGTCGGGCTCCGCGGTAGGAAGTGGGCATGTTGGAGGTTCGGCTCAGGGGGATGGCTCGACAACATGAACTGGGAGTTGTCCGAGGTTCGGATTCTATTAGGGCGGGTCGGAGGGATCGTTGCTGCACCATGGCGTGGAGCCCCGAGGTCGTCGCTGAACTGATCACGGTCGCGCAGTCGCTCGAGCGCAGGGGCAGGCTTCGAGGCATGGAGTCGCTTCTGCGGCGAGTGCCGGGTGGACCGAGCGAACCGTTACGCTACATCCGCAGTCACAGCACGAACCAGGTCACGGATGCATCGCACGAGGTCGCCATTCGAAGAGCAGGACTTCTGCGACCTGTCGCACTTCTGTCGCGAACAGCGCTTCGACTACACGGCCTTCGCCGTGCTCACGCCGCTGCACATGGAACTCGCCGACCGGATGATTCTGCGCAACTACGACTACTACGACTTCATGCACACGCTGCTGCCAACCAAGCTCCCGATCGAGGAATTCTACCGGCAGTACCTGTGGCTCTACGACTCCACCCACCCCTTGAAGACCCAGCTCGCCATGTTGGCCAACTTACCGCTGGCGCGCCTGCCGCACGTCTTTGCGACCTACGCGCGCTTCCGCCGCGCCTTCAAGCGCATCCCCCGCGGCTACGACGACCTCGAGGCGCTCAACGCCGCCCAGCAGCGCCACGGTGGCATGCCGTCGCGTAAACCGCTCCTGCAACTTAAAGTTGAGCGTCGGGATGGCGCCGCCGATGCCCGCTCCCAACCGGCGGGCTGGGCGCGAACGCCGCAGCCGCGCAGCGGTCCTGGCGCGCCTCGCGCGGCGGGCGGGCGCAGCGCGCGAGGTTGAACCCCAGTGCCCGCGCGCCCAACCACACGGTGGACGAAAGGTTGCTCAGCAGCATGACCGAGATCCACAGGCCGGCGCCCAGCGGCGCCTCGAGCACGCCCGCCACCACCTGACGCATGGCCACGGGGCCGTCGAGCGGCCGCCCGAGCAGCCACCCAAAGCCCATGGCTGTGAGTTCTCCCAGCGGGATCAACAGCCCCAGGATGGCCGCCGCCGCGACCAGATTCAGCGCCAGGTCCTGCGAAAGCCAGCGACCCGCAGTCGCCAGGCCCAGGGGACGCCCGCTCGCCAGCAGCAGCTGAAGCCGCAAGGCCACGTGCCGCGACCCGAGCCATGCCGGGTAGCGCGCCAGGGTGTTGGCCAGCGGGTAGATGACCAACCAGTGCAGCAGCGGCAGCGCGTTGGCCATGCCGCCCATGGAGAGCGCGCAGTAGCTGGCGATGACTGCGAACGCGAAGAAGCCGAGGACGGCGCCGAGCGGACCGGCGGTCAGCGCCGCGGCGCCGAGCAGACCCGCAAAGAGCAGCGCAGCGGCCAGCGCGAGGTTCCGGGCCAGCGGTCCCAACAGCGACAGGCTCACCACGCCCGCGAGGCCCACGCCCAAAGCCAGCATCGTCAGCGCCGCCCCCAGCAGCCAATGCACTCGCCAGGGCGCGCCGCGCGTCCACAGCCAGTAAAGCCCCAGCAGCTCGAGCCCGTACAGCGGCAGCAGCGCCGGATGGGCGACCCCCGGCCACGGCTCGGCGCCGGGCAGCGAAGCGAGCCAGCCGAGCACCAGCAGGCTGACGCTGCCCACGAAGCACGCCCTGTAGCACGCGAGCAATCCAGCGCGGCCGCTCATGGCAGCGTGACCCGCGTGCGCTCCAGCAGCACGCCGTAGGGGTGCCAGGTGGAGACGTTCCAGTAGATGTCGGCGCTGCGCCCGCCGCCCTCTGCCGCCCGCGTCAACTGCTCGATGATGTTGGGCCCGTAGAGCCTGCCCGGGCCGCCGCGGTCGTAGAGCTCGACGCAGAGATGACGGATGGGCACCGCCGGCGGCGGCCTACAGCCCTCGGGCTCGCCGCGCGCGTCGCAGACCAGGTGGCGGGCGGCTTGCCTCCGAGTCAAGACGGGCTGCGCGTCGGAGAAAGGCCCCCACGGATGCTCCGACAGACGCAGGTGAATCGCCCCCGGCGCCGGCTGGGGCGCGCTCGCGTCGTCGCCCTCGGCGTTGAGCGCGCCCGGCATGGCGCCGCCCGTGAGCATCACCCAGCGCTCCAGCTCGGCCACGTAGCCCATGCTGGTGTGGCCCGCGGGGTCGATGGGCCGCTCCGGCAGCGGCACCGCGTCGCGCTGCCGTTCGCTGAAGAGCGGCCGGCCGCGGGCGTCGAAGCCGCGGAAGAAGCGCGGCCGCCACCGCAATCGCCCGTCGTCGCCGACCCGCAGGGGCAGCTCGTGATGCAAAAGGTGCAAGCCCGCGCGCCCGCCGCCCCGGGCGTCGAAGCCGGGGCGCCCCCAGACCAGCAGGTCCCCGTGGCCGCTGCGGTAATCGGCCAGCTCGGGATGCTCGGGCTCGAAGCGCGCGACGGTGCGCGCCGCGGCGACCTGGAATTTGTTCGTGAGAAACGCGTGGTGGGAGGTGAAGGCGGTCTTGCGCCGGGGGTCGCGCGCGGCCACGTGCAGGTACACCGCGAGCCGGGCGTCCCAAATTGCGCTGTTTCGCCCCTGGATCCCGCTGTCGTCGACGCATGCGTGACGCGGAATCGGGTCGGCGATAGGCGCGCAGCTGAGCTCGCCGGCGCGCGGGTCGAGATGGTCGGGGCAGGCGCCGAGCACGCAGCTCTGGCCGCCGGTCGCGTAGAACAGGGCCCACTCCCGCTGGCCGTCGTCAAAGGCCGCGATGGGCACCGACAGGGCACCCAGGCGCACGCGCGCCCCGTCCCAGCGATGCAGTGTCGTGTACGAGAGCGCGTCGCCCTCGGTCTCGAAGCGCAGCCGCGGGCAACTGCGACCATCCCAGGGCTCGGGCAGCTCCAGGACGGCCTCGGTGTCGTCGGAGGGGGTATTGATGCAGGCGTGGGGGTGCAGCGGATTCTGGCTGATGCCCGGCCAGGTGTCGCCGAAGAGGATGCGCAGGGCGCCGCTGTGGTCGCGGTAGGAGCGGCCGAGGTCGGTGCCGTAGAGCGGCACCCCGCCGCTGTCGACCTGGGCGCCGGTCACGCGGCCCGGCTCCGGGGGCATGACCAGCGGGCAGACCTCCTCCGTACGCAGCGAGGCGCCAGGCGGTGCCCGGTGTTGCCAGGCCTCCAACTCGGAGATGATCTGCGCGCGGTGCCCCCGTTCGCCCTCGCGCGCCGCGGCCACCGGCTCACAGCTCGCGAGACAGGTCACGAGCAACGCTCCACCGACGCGTAGGCTCTGCGCAGGGATGAAAGCCATCGCCCGTGGAAGGACGGCGCCGCCAGCGCATGTGACGGGAAATGTCGCCCTCGGGCGTCACATTCGGCTTCAGCACCGTCCCCATTACGCAATGCTGCAAGCGAGCACGAGAGCGCAGGGCGGCCGGGTAGGGCGCAGCTCGCCCCCGCGGCCCTTCTCCGAGCTGCCGGGCCTGTCGACCCCGGCCCCGGTGCAGGCGCTCGAGTGGATGCTGCGGCCGGCCGAGCTGCTCGACCGCTGCCAGCAGCGCTTCGGCGCGACCTTCCGCCTGCGGGTGCCCCCCGGCGAGTTCATCGTCGTCAGCGGGCGCGCGGACCTCAAGCGCATCTTCGCGGCCACGGCCGACGCCATGACCGCCGGCGACGTCAACCGCAGCATCGCGGGTGTGCTGGTGGGCAGCCAGTCGACCATCGTGCTCGACGGCGACCCACACCTCGGGCGCCGCCGCCTGCTGCTGCCGGCCTTCCACGGCGAGCGCATGCGCTTCTACGGCGAGACCATGGCCGACATCACCCGAGACGCCCTGGCGCGCTTCCGACCGGGCCGGCGCTTCGCCCTGCACCCCCCGATGCAAGACATCACCCTCGAAATCATCGTCAGGACCGTCTTCGGTGCCGACGCTGGCATCGAGGCGCAGACGCTGGTCGACGAGCTCAGGACCTTCTTGAAGCTCGGCGAGCTGCCCCTGTCGCTCTTGCCCATCCTCTACCTCTCGGCCAACCCCCGGGTCGAGGATGACCGCGTCTGGAAGTTCCTGCTGTCACGGCGCAACCGCGCCCGCGGCATCGTCCGGCGACAAATCGAGCGCCGCCGCGCGGCCCGCCGGGAAGGCCGGCAGGATGTGCTGTCGATGCTGCTCGACAGCCGCGACGCACAGGGCGCGCCCATGACCGATGCCGAGCTGCTCGACGAATTGATGACGACCCTCGCCGCCGGCCACGAGAGCACCGCCACGACGCTCGCCTGGTGTTTCGAGCGCATCCTCTCGCACCCGCAGGTCCTCGCGCAGCTGCGCGCCGAGCTGTGCGCCGCGGGAGGGCCCGACGCGCCACCCGAGACCCTTTCGTCGTTGCCCTACCTCGACGCGACCATCAAGGAGGTGCTGCGCCAGCGCCCCGTGCTGCCCTTCGTCGTCCGCCGCCTGCAGCAGCCCACCGAGCTCGGCGGCTACCTCCTGCCCGAGCACACGCTGGTCGCACCCTGCATCCACCTCGCACAGCGCGACCCCGCGGTGTTCGCGGAGCCGCAGCTCTTTCGACCCGAGCGCTTCCTGGGGACGGCGCCCGACCCGCTGTCCTTCTTGCCCTTCGGGGGCGGCGTTCGGCGCTGCGTCGGAGTGCACTTCGCCCTCTACGAAATGAAAATCGTGCTCGCCCACGTGCTGGGCCGCTGCGACCTCGAGCTGGTCGATCCCCCACCCCTCAAAGCCCTGCGCCGCTCCATCACCTTCTGGCCCAGCGGCGGCACACGCGTCCGCCTGCGGAGCTTTTTGCACTGAGATTTTTTTTTGCGACGCGGCCACGTCACATCCACAGGCGGCCTCGTCATTAGGGGGGGCATGGATGTGATTACCCCCATGGGCGCGCTCGAACTCGCGCTGGCGATGCGCCGCGGAGAGCTGAGCAGCGAGCGCGTCACCGCAGCCTTTCTCGACCGCATCGCCCTGCGCAACCCACAGCTCGGCGCCCTCGTCAGCACCTGGCCCGCCCGCGCCCGGCGTCGCGCCCGCGCGTTCGACCGCCAGCGCGCCGCCGGACGCGCCCCCGCGGGAATCTTCGCCGGCGTACCCAGCGCCATCAAGGACACCGACGCCAGCCGCGGCTCGCGCCTGCGCATGGGCTCGCGCGCCTGTCACGGCCTGCTCACCCCCTTCGACGGCGCCGTCGCCCGCCGCGTGCGCGCCGGCGGCTTCAACCTCATCGGCAAGAGCGCCACCTCCGAGTTCGCGTTGATGCCGGTGACCGAGACCGACATCCACCCGCCCTGTCGCAACCCCGCCGACCCGGCCTTCTCCGCGGGCGGCTCGAGTGGCGGCGCCGCGGCGGCGGTGGCCGACCGCTTGCTGCCGGTCGCCCACGGCTCCGACGCGGCCGGCTCCATCCGCATCCCCGCCTCCTTCTGCGGCCTCTTCGGCCTCAAGCCCTCCCGCGGCCTGCTGCCCAACTTCTACCCGTGGCTCGACCGTGGCGGACTGTGCGTCGTCAACTGCCTGGCGCGCAGCGTGGAGGACTCCGCGGCCTTCCTCGACGCCCTGCGCGGGCACGGCTACGCGCCCGACGCGCCCGGCCCCACGACGCTGCTCGCCGCCGCCCGCAAAGCGCCGCCGCGCCTGCGCATCCGCTACTGCCAAAGCAGCCCCGCGGCCGAGACCCACCCGGCGGTGGCCGCCGCCGTGGAAGAAACCGCAGCGCGCCTGCGCGCGCTGGGCCACGCGCTGGAGGCGATGGCGCCGCTCGCCCTCGCTGTCGACGACTTTCTGCCCGTCTGGCAGCACCTTTCGGCCACCATCCCGCTGCCGCCCGGCGCCCGGGTGCAAGCGTGCACCGCCGCGCTGCGCGGCGCGGGCGCCAGGCTTGCCGCCGCCCACGCGCGCCAGCTGCAGCAACGCCTCGCGCACCGCGTCCTTGGCTGGCTCGGCGCCGCCGACCTGTGGCTGACGCCGACCGTGGGGCCGCTGCCACCGCGCGTGGGCGCCCACCTGCATGGCCGCGAGTGCGACGGCGACGCCCAGGTCCGAGCCGTGGCACCCCTGGCCGCCTTCACGGCGCCCTTCAACGTCACGGGCCAACCCGCCGCCAGCCTGCCCCTCGCGCGCTTCGACAGCGGCCTGCCCATCGGCATCCAGCTGGCCGCCCGCCCCGGCGCCGACGGCCTCCTGCTGTCGGTCTGCCGGCAGCTGCAGCAGCAACAGCCCTTCGAAGTGGGCGCGGGCGGTTGCTGACATGCGCGTGCTACCCCACCGCCCGTCGGTCGCCGCGCCCCGCCCATCGGCGCGTGCGCACCCCCCCCGGCGGCTCTCACGCCCGCTGTCCGAGCTGCGCGCCGACTACGACGTGGTGGTAGTCGGTTCGGGCTATGGCGGCGCCGTCGCCGCCTCGCTGCTCGCGCGCGCCGTGACGCCCGACGGCAGCCGCCCCCGCGTCTGCGTGCTCGAGCTCGGCCGCGAGCTGCACCCCGGGTCCTTTCCCGAGTCGACCGCCGCGGCCCTCGCCGAGCTGCAGGTCGAGGCCGGCGGCCGCCGCCTGGGGCGCCGCGATGGCCTCTTTTGGCTGCACGCTGCCAAGGACCTCTCGGTCTTCCACGGCTGCGGCCTCGGAGGCACCTCGCTCATCAACGCCGGCGTCGCGATGCGGCCCGCCCGCGCGCTCTGGGACGACCCGGTCTGGCCGCCCGAACTCGCCGCCGACGTCGACCACGGCCTCGCCGACGGCTTCGAGCGCGCGGCGCGACGGCTCGGCGTGCAGCGGGCGGCCGGCGCCGAGCGCCTGCCAAAACACCGCGCCCTGCAGCGCTCGGCCCGCGCCCTCGGCGCTGACCTGCGAGTGGAGCCCGCGCCGCTCACCATTGAGCAGGGCACAGACTCCGCGCGCCCGGCCTGCAACGGCTGCGGCAACTGCGTCACGGGCTGCAACGTGGGCGCCAAGAACACCCTCGCCACCAGCTACCTGCCCGACGCGGTCGAGCACGGCGCCGAAATCTTCTGCGGCGTGCGCGTGACCTCGCTCTCGCGCGACGGCTGCGGCTACCGCGTGCGCTATCAGCCCGTCGACCATCGTCGCGAGGCCTTCGACGGCCCGCCCCAGAGCCTGCGCGCGGGTGTGGTGCTCGTCGCCGCCGGCGTGCTGGGTAGCTGCGAGTTATTGCTGCGCTCGCGTCAGCACGGCCTCGCCTGCTCGAGCCAGCTGGGCGCGCGCGTCTCCGGCAACGGCGACGTGCTCGGCTTCGCCTACGCCGCCGACCGCCCCATCGACGCCCTCGGCGGCGCCAGCGCCGCGCCCGGCCCCTGCATCAGCGGCATCATCGACCGTCGTTACGGGCGCGTGGACCGGGCGGCCCACGTCATCCAGGAGGGCACCCTGCCGGCGCCGCTCTTGCCCCTGCTGCGCCCGCTCTTGCCCCTTGCCGCCCGCGTCTTCGGACGAGACGCCCAGTCGCCTTCCGCCCTCGGCGCCCTGCGCCGCACCCAGACGCTGCTCTTGATGTCCCACGACCATGCTCGCGGCCGCGTCGAGCAACGCGGCCGGGGCGTCGAGCTGCGCTGGCCCACTTGCGACGGAGAGGCCGGCCAAGAAGCGATGGACGCCGAACTGCGGCGCGCCGCCGCCGCCCTCGGCGCCCGCTACACCCGCCCGCCCGCTTCCGCCGCCGGTCAGGGACCGGTCACCGTGCACCCCCTCGGTGGTTGCGCCATGGCCCGCGACGGCGGCTCCGGCGTCACCAACCACAAGGGTCAGCTCTTCCTCGACTCCCGCGGCAGTGCCGTCCACCAGGGCCTCTACGTCTGCGATGGCTCGCTGCTGCCGCGTTCACTGGGAGTCAATCCGCTGTGGACCATCACCGCCCTGGCCGAGCGCAACGTGCGCCTGCTGGCAGCCGATAGGGGCTGGGTGATTGTGGAGCCGGGCCTGCCCCTGCCGCCGCCCCCCGCCGCGCCGCCCCCCGCTCCTGGCGGCACCCGGCTGCATTTCACCGAGAAAATGGTCGGCCACTGCGCGCCGGGCCCCTTTCGCTCCCACCGCGCCGCCGAGCGCGCCGGCCGCCGTGGCAGAGAGAGCTCGATGGTGGTGACGGTCGAGACCCACGACCTGTCGACCATGCGCGCCGACCGCCCCCACCGCGCCGCCCTCAGCGGCACCGTCACCCTGCCGGCGCTCTCGGCCGACGCCATGACCATCGAGCGCGGACGCTTCGAGCTCTTCGTCGACCACCCCGCCGACCCGAGCCGCAAGCGCATGTGCTACCGCATGGTGCTCGCCGCCCCCGGCGCAGAGCGCTACTTCCTCGACGGCTTCAAGGAACTCGACCGCAGCCACGGCCGCGGGCTCTGGTACGACACCACCGCGCTCAACATCGACGTCCACGCCGGCGCCGACGCCCGCGGCCCGCGGCTGCTGTCGGGCGTGCTCCACGTCAAAGCCGGCAACTTTCTGCGCGAGCTGCTCTCCATGCGCGCCCTCGACCGCCAGGGCCGCCCTGACCTCGGCGGGCTTCTGAGCTACGGTGCCCTCTTCGCCCGCGGCCTCGCCCAGGTCTACCGCCCGCGCCCGCTTGCGCCCTGCCCCCAGCTGAGCCCACCGCGACAGCCCCCGGGCTCCACCGACGCCTTGCCCCGCGACCTGCGCCAGCACGGCCTCAGCAACCTCGCCTACAGCCTGGTCGCCGACCCCAGCGTGCAAGGCTTCCGCGGCGCACAGGGCACCGTGCTCTACGGCCGCATCCGCACCCTCTTCGGCCTGCGCACCGTAGCCATCGGCGACCCCCTCTGCGCGCCCTCGGACCGCACCGCATTGCTCGAGCGCTTCCTCTGCGCCGAGCCCGGCGCCGCCTTCTTCCAAATCGGCGCGGCCACCGCCCGCGCGCTACGACGGCTCGGCCATCGCATCGCCCACTTCGGCGTCGAGACACGCCTGCCCCTGCAACGCTGGAGCGCCTCCGGCCGGCGCAAGCAAAACCTGCGCACCGCCCTCAACCGCGCCCGCCGCGAGGGCATCGAAATCGTCGAGCGTCGCTGCGAAGAGGTCGGCGTCGAGCGCCTCGAGCGCCTCTCGCGCGCCTGGATGGCGCGCAAAACCCTCACGCGCCGTGAAATCGCCTTCTTCGCCCGCCCCATCGTCTACGCAGACGAGCCGGGTGTACGCAAATTCTTCGCCTTGCAGGGCGGGCAAGTGCGCGCGCTGGTCTTCTTCGACCCACTCCACCGCGACGGCCAACTCCATGGCTACGCCGCCAACATCCTGCGCCAGGACCCGGCCGCCACCCCCGGCCTGTGCGACGCCATCGTGCTGCATGCCGCGCAGCTCTTCCGGAGTGAAGGCCTCGAACGCCTCGACCTCGGCATGTCCCCCTTCCGCCCCGCGCGCGCCGAGCCCGGCGCGCCCCGAAGCGCCGCCGACGCCATCGTGCAAGCCAACTGGAAGTTGCTCAACGGCCTCTTCAACCACCGCGGCATCGCCTTCCACAAGGCGCGCTGGGGAGGCGAGGAGCGGCAAGTCTTCTACGCCGGAAAGCCGCGCCAGGCGGTAGCCGACTTCCAGGCCGCGGCGCGGCTGACCGGGCTTTTGTGAGCTGCGTGGTGGATGGGTGCGGTCGCGGTGCTCTCCCGGATCGCGCAGGGCCTTTGGTATTTGCTGCGCTGGTGCCTGATCCATGTCGGTTGAAGGGAGAGGGTCTAGATGTGCTCGGCGGGAGTGCTGAGCCGATGATCGGGGTCGATACGATGCCAGATGCAAGGACGGCCTCCGCCGGAATACTCCGTGTATTTCAAGGGGAGCGGACGCCGCAGCTGGCGCCGTAGCGGTCCCGAGAGCGGATCATGACTCCCGCCGAGCACATCTAGTTCTTTTCCTCAAGCCCGAGCGAAAGCCCCGGCGCCATCAGCCTCACCCAGCCTTCCAGGTTTTCGACGCCGAGCGCTCGCAAGCTCGCTTCGGCGGCTTCGAGCCCCCTTTGCGCGCGCTCGAGTGCCGCGCCCGAAGTCAGTGGAGCCGCGCTGCAACGCAGGCGTTCGGCCTGCCAGGTCATCAGTAGCGCATGAAGCTCCATCTCGGCGCTGCGGTATTTTCGCTGCGCGCTTTCAAACGCCTCGATGGCGTGAGACGGCTGTCCATTCAGAGCGCAGAGGACCGCTTGCAGGTGCTGGACCATGGCGTCGCCCAGGGGCGTTCGAAGCCGGCGCAGGACGCGCTGCGCGCGCGTAACCTCCCGACGCAAGCGGGGGGCGTCATCGCCACCCGCGATCGCCTGCAGGGCGCAGCTGGCTTCGATCGCCACCGGATGGAAGGGGGTCAGGCCCGAAACGGGGGCACTTGGTACGCGATCGATGAAATCGGCGCCGCGTCCTTCGTAGAGCGCGACGATGACCCGCTCGAGTTCAACCATGAGGCGTACCCCACCGCCGTCGCCGATCGTGCGCAACAGATCTTCCTTGCGAGCGAGCAGCCGCCGCGCCCCCCTGACGTCATCGCGGACGAGGTAGCCGATTACGTTGCTGCCTCCTAGTAAAGCCAGGCGGTCCCCCAACTCGCGGGCCTCTTCTTCATTGGTCGTGAACAGTCGCGCCGCTTCGGCTACCCGCCCCAACAAGGTCAACGCAAAGCACTCCACGTTGCGCGCAACCCACGACTCGTAGACATGGGCACGCCTCACGCCCTCGAGACGGGCCGAGCCCTCGGCGCCAAGAGCCCGCGCCTGTTCGAGCCTGCCGTCGCGCAGCGCCGCAAAGCCCGCAAAGCCGAGGGCGGCTGCGGCCGTCGCTGGCAACATTTGCCCACGTGCCAGCTCGGCCGCGCGTGCTTCGAGTCTGAGCGCCAGGGCCCGCCCTCCCGGCAGCGTCATGACGGCGTTGGCGGCCATTGCGAGTGCGAGGCTGAAGACTCCGCGGTCATCGCTGCGCATGCCGCGCAGTGTGAAGCCGGTCAAAAAGTACATGCCGCGAGATAGATCGTAGGCGGGCAGGAGCCCCGCGGCCACCAGCTCGAGCTCGCCCTGTCGGCTGGCGTGTGAGTCGAGGGCCCGTCGGGTCAGCTGGAGGTGCGCGTCCGGAGCATCGCGATCACTTGGAGTTGCAGGCGGAGTGCGCTCCATGGCCGCGGGTGAGCGCAGGCGGATCCACAGCGCACGGCCGAGGCTGCGCAGGGCGGCCCCAAGCGGGCTGCGCGGCCAGTGCAGACCGGCACGCACGAGCAGGGCTCTGAGCTTGGGCAGGCCCTGCTCACCGTGGCCACTTGCGAGCAGATGCGTGGTCGCCTGGTGTTCGAGTTGGCCGCGGCGCGCGGGTGTGCGCGCGTGCAAAGACGCGACATCGAAGGCCTCACCTGCCTCGCTCCAGCGGCCGGCCAGAGAGAGCATTTCCGCCAGTCGCTCGTCGAGTTCGAGGGCCTGCAAGCTGGTCTCGTCCAGCAGTTGAAGGGCTTTGCGGTAGAGCGCGGCGGCGCGGTCGAAGGCCAGGCCGTGCTTGGCTTCGGCCGCCGCCTGCAGGGCGTGGTGACCGGCCTCGGGTTCGCAACCGGCCGCCTGGTAGTGCTGAAGCAGGAGTTCGTGATCGATGGTACCGAGAGCCCCCAGAGACTTTGCCAACTGCTCGTGAAGCTCGGCCCGTTGCTCGGGCGCGACGCCTTCCGCGATCAGGGCACCGATGCGGTCGTGGTAGCAGTAGAGCTGGTGCTTGGAGTCGAATGCCAATAGTTGGGCATCGTGCAGGGCGTCGATCAGCGCCGAGAGCTCCGGACCCCCGCCGACGACCGCTGCAAGCGCTTCGAAGGGCAGCGGGTGAGCGGCCACGGCCAGCACCCGCAGCACCTCGCGGGCAGGGTTTCCCAGGTGCCGGGCGCGTCGCTCGATGGAGTCCTCGAGGCGCAGCACCGCCGGTGCAGGGTCGTTGTCGGAGGCACGCAGATGGCGCAGGAGGTCCTCCACGAAGGTCGGATTGCCGGCCGCCTCCCGCACCAGGGCTTCGCGATCGAAGTCCGGACGCGCAGCGGCCTCGAGCGCGTCGCGGGCCATGGCGATGACGTCCGCGTCCGACAGCGCTCCCAGCGCGCAATCGCAAAAGCGCAAGGCGGGCGCCGTGCGCAGCGACTCCAGCAGCTCATCGAGAGCCTGATTGTGCGCGCTCTGGGTGTCGCGGTGGCTGAGCACCATCAGCAACGCGGGCGCGCTCCGAGCCCGGAGCAGCCCAGCCAGCAGGCGCGTCGAGTCGCGGTCGGCCCAGTGCAGGTCGTCGACGTGTACGACCAGCGGTCCGCGGTCGCGCAGGCGCGCCAGCAGCTCGGCCAGCGCATCGAAGGCCATCGCGCGCAGCGCCTGGTCGCCGTCTACAGGTCGTTCTGGCACCGCCCTGACGCATTGCAGGCGCGACAGCACGGGAAAGAGCCGGGCCGTCGCAAAGATGTCGCGCGGCATCAGGGCGGCGGCTTCCACCGGTGGCAGCGCCCTGAGATGACGACTCAACTCGTCGACAATGCGATCGACGGCGTTGTAGGGCAGCGACTCGCGCTCGAAGCAGCGGCCGCTCAGCACCACCGCACGCCCCTCCTGGCGCAACGGCCGTAGCATGGCCTCGACGAGGGCGGACTTGCCGATGCCCGCCTCGCCGTGGACGCGCACCACCACGGTACGGCCCGCCTCGCTCGCCTGGAATGCGCGCTCTAGCTGCAGAAGCTCCTCACTGCGGCCGTGGAAGCGGAACTCGGGTGCGGGCTTCTCGGCGATGGCTTCGATCGCGGCAAACGGCGCCTTGCCGAGAGCCCGCTCGATGGCGCGTGCATCAGCCCGCTGTTGGCAATCACGGGCAAGCAGATGCAGGCTCAGCTCGGCGAGCTCACGGTCGCAGGCAAAAAGCTCATCGCACGGAGTGACGTCGCGCATTTTTTTGGCAGTCAAGATCTGCTCGACCGTTCCGTCGTGGGGAAACCGACCGCTGAGCGCTTCGTAGAGGATCACGCCGACGGCGTACCAGTCGCTGGCGACGGTCACGTGCGCCCCCGATGCCTGCTCCGGCGACATATAAGCCGGGGTTCCCGCGGCAAAGCCATCGAGCACGGTCTGGCCCACGCCGCCAGCCTCGGCCGCCGCCGCAAGGCCGAAGTCCAGAATCACCAGGCGGCCTTCGCGCGTGACCCGCATGTTGCTCGGCTTGAGGTCGCAGTGCAGCTTGCCGGCGGCGTGGATGGCAGCGACGCCGCGTGCGATCTGGGACAGCGCCCGGCGCAGGCGTGGCAACGCCAGCGTGCCGTCGGGCCGTATCCAGTGGTCGAACGAGGTGCCGTCGATGAGCTCCATGGAGAAACAGAAGCGGCCGTCGTCCTCGAAGAGGTGGTGCAGTCGTACGAGGTTGGGGTGGGCGACGTCGGCCAGGGCGCGGAACTCGGACTTCAGGCGATAGATGTCGCGCGGCTCCATGCGACGCAGGGTCTTGAGGGCGACTGGACCCCCGCGATATCGATCCAGGGCTTCATACACGATGCCCATGCCACCCCTGCCGAGTTCGCGCAGGACGCGGTAACGGCCAGCACAGAGTTCGAAGCCGGAAGCCAGCGTCGCCGGCAGACGGCCTTCGGGTATCGTCAGGTGCGCGGCGCGGCGCAGGAGCGCATCGAAAGGATCGCTGTCGCGCGCGCCGGGATGCAGATCACGGGTCGTTTCGAGGTTCCCTGCCACCCGCTGTCACCCATTATCCCCTGTCCATGCGACCAGGAATAGCACTTTCACCCGCGGCGGGCGATCGCCGTGTCACAAAACCATCTCAGGCCGTCTATCCTGATGGAGTTTCGGGGAACGGGCGGAGCGACAGTGACGAGCGGATGAACCACGATGCACCAATGCCCAAGGAAGCGCACCGCTGGGAGCCCCCGTATGTTGCGGGCATGGCGGACGACCAGCGTGGGGTCTTTGGGCTCGAGGGTGCGACTGACATCCCTGTCGCGAGAGCGGGCTCGACGCGGCAATCGCAAGCCGCCGGGTTGAAACTCCCCGGGCGCGATCGACGGGGGCGGGCGGTCGCGGCCCGGTTCCTTTTTTTACGGCCATGTTTGGGGGCTGAAATGGAAAGGCATGGGCTCGATCGCTGAAGGCGCCGAGGCGGCCATCCACGAGGCCTGCGGGCGCGGCGATTACGACGGCGCCACGCGCCTGGGGCTCGAGGTCTACGGTCACGAAGTCCTCGCCTTCCTCCACGCCCGGCTCAGGCAGGCGAGCGACGCCGACGACGTCTTCGCGACCTTCGCGGAAAAGCTCTGGCACGGCCTGCCGGGCTTCCGCTGGGAGTGCTCACTGCGCAGCTTCTGCTACCGAATCGCCCGCAACGCCACCAATGACTTTCTGGGTGCCGCCCACCGGCGCCGCGAGCGCAACCTGACCCTGTCACGCCATGCCGCGCTGTCGGCCATGATCGACGGCGTGCGCAGTGAGACGGCCGCCTATCGGAAGAGCGCGGTCAAGGACCGCATGCAAGAGCTGCGCGAGAGCCTTCCCGATGACGACCAAATGTTGCTAATCCTGCGCGTCGATCGAGAGATGAGCTGGAACGAGCTGGCCAGCGCCATGGCCGACGGCGAGGGTGGGTGCGACGAAGCCTTCATCCGCCGTGAGTCGGCAAGGCTGCGCAAGCGCTTCGAGCGCGTCAAGGAACGCCTGCGCGAGCTGGCCCGCGCCGACGGCCTGATCTGAGCGTGGAACAGGATCCGCGCAGCATCCCACCGGTCGGAGGCCACCAGAAGCGCCTCAGCACCCGCTCAGTGCACTGCACAGCGCACTGAGCGCCTGCATCCACCGCTTGATGTTGCAGGCGGTCATCTTGCAAGGCGACTTGGATGCGTACGCGCTCCATGCCACAGACTCCTTGACTCGACTTTGACGTTTCTGGAAGCTCTCGCTTGTTCAGCGTTTTTCAGGCCGTCTCGCGCTCCTTGAAAGGGGGGCACCCTTCCTACGTCGCACTCAACGCCCTGAAAAACGCTGTTCTGCGCGATCATCTGCCACAAACTGCCAAAGTCGAGCCGAGAGCAGTTCGCCGATCTGCTCCACGCCGCCTAACCAAGATCGCGCTCTGCGCGATCCCGGTTAGTGCATCACCCTGGTCGGTGTGGTGTCCCCTTCGCCGACCTGCACCTCGGTCATCATGCCGGAGTCGGCGTGCTCGAGGATATGGCAGTGCATCATCCAGCGGCCCCAGTCGAGCGGCACCATGCCGACGTCGATGGTTTCGCGGCCGCGCAGTAGCACCGTGTCGCGGAAGTGGGGGTCGCTCGTGGGCTTGCCGTTGCGTTCGATGACCTTGAAGAACTGGCCGTGAATGTGCATCGGGTGCAGGCGCGCCGAGTCGTTTTGGAAGCGCACGCGCACCCAGCGGCCTTCGTCCAGCTGGCTGACCGAGTGCTGCCCCCAGGGCTTGCCGTTGATGGTCCACTGGATGCCGTGCTCGCCGCCGCGTTGGGCGTTGAGCACGTAGGTGACGTCCACCGGGCGCTCGCGCGCGCCTTTCCAGCTGGGCACGTTGGGATTTATGGGCGGTGCGAAGGTCGGCGTTGGCACCGCATCGCCACTGACCTGAATTGTCGCCAGCGTATACGGGCGCCGCGTGAAGCGGTCGATCACGCTGAAGCTTTGGCCGGTGGCGTCCGGGGGGATCGTGATGTCGAGGTCGAGGCGGTTGCCGGGGGCGAGGTCGAAGCCGTCGAGCGATAGCGGGCGCGCGCTGTACATGCCGTCGACGGCCACGACCTTCGGTGCGAGCGCGCCGAAGTCCGGGCGGTAGATGCGGCCGTTCGAGGTGTTGACCAGGCGCAGGCGGATGCGTTCGCCCGGGCGCACGCTCAGCTGTTGGGCGCTGTCGCCGTTGACGGTGATGTGCTGTCCCCAGCGGCCGTCGTGGGCCAGGTCGTGGCGGGTGACGAAATTTGGGTCGATCTCGCCGTCGCGGCCGAGGCGCCAGTCGTCGATGACCCAGACTTCGTCGCGGGAGTAGGGCAGTGACTTGCGGTCGTCGACAACGAGCACGCCGTAGAGGCCGCGTTCGACCTGTTCGGCGCCGCGCACGTGGGGGTGAAACCAGAAGGTGCCGGCGTCTTTGGGCACGAAACGGTAGGTGAAGCTGCCGCCCGGTGGCACGGGATCCTGGGTGACGCCGGGGACGCCGTCCATGGCATTGGGCACACGCACGCCGTGCCAGTGGATGGTGGTCGGCTGCGGCAGGTCGTTTTTCAGCTGCACCTGCACTTGCTCGCCCAGGCGCACGCGCAGCACGGGCCCCGGTACCTGCCCGTTGTAGGCCCAGACCGACAGCAGGCGGCCGTCGAATTGTTGCAGCCGCGCCGGCGCCGCCCGCAGCTCGAAGCTGTGCGTGGTTGTGGCCTTGGGCGCGGTGGCGGGATAGGCCTGGGCGAGCTCGGCTTCGAGCGCCGCGCGTAGCGGGTCGGCCTCGGCGCTGGGCTCAGCGGGCGGTGGTTTGGCTTCGGCTTCTTTTGGTTCGGCTGTGCGTGGCGAGCACTGCAGCGCCGAGGCCGCGAGGGCCAGGGCTGAAAGGGTGATGCGAAGCCGTGGCGCGCGCAGCTTGCCGCCCGGCGATGTGCCCGCGTCTGTCTCGATTCCGACGCTCACGGGATCTCCGCGTGTCGTAGGCGCAGGGCGTTGGTGATGACCGAGACGGAACTCAGGCTCATGGCCGCGGCGGCGACCATCGGCGATAGCAGGATGCCGAGCAGGGGGTAGAGCACGCCGGCTGCGATGGGGACGCCCGCGCTGTTGTAGGCGAAGGCGAAGAAGAGGTTTTGGCGGATGTTGGCCATGGTCCGGTGGGAGAGCTTGCGGGCCCGCACGATGCCGCGCAGGTCGCCCTTGACGAGGGTAACACCGGCGCTTTCCATCGCCACATCGGTGCCGGTTCCCATGGCGATGCCCACGTCCGCCCGGGCCAGCGCCGGGGCGTCGTTGATGCCGTCGCCGGCCATCGCCACCACATGCCCCGCTTCCTGTAGCGCCTGCACTTTCGCGGCTTTCTGGTCCGGAAGCACCGAGGCGATAACCTCGTCGATGCCGAGCTTGGCCGCGACCGCGCGCGCCGTGGTTTCGCTGTCGCCGGTCAACATCACCACGCGTAGGCCTTCGCCGTGAAGTGCAGCGATGGCTTCGGGCGTGCTGTCTTTGATCGGATCGGCCACGCCGAGGATGCCAGCCAGGGCGCCGTCGATGGCGACGAACATCACCGTCTGGCCCTCGGCTCGCATCGCTTCTGCACGGGACTCGAGGGCCGAGGTGTCGACGGCGAGTTCGGCCATCATGGCGAGGTTGCCCAGGGCGATACTGTGCCCCTCGACCTGGCCTCGCACGCCCTTGCCGGTCATCGAGACGAAGTCGTCGGCGCCGGCCGACCCGTGACCGCGCGCTCTGGCGCCGCGCACGATGGCCTCGGCCAGCGGATGTTCGCTGCCGCGTTCGAGCGCCGCCGCCAGGCGAAGCACCGTGGCTTCGTCGTGGGCTTCGGTGACTTCGACGCCCACCAGGGCGGGCCTGCCCTCGGTGAGCGTGCCGGTCTTGTCGACGACCAGCGTGTCGACCTTGCGCAGCACCTCGATGGCCTCGGCGTCCCGGAAGAGCACGCCCAGGGAGGCGCCCTTGCCGGTCGCCACCATGATGGACATGGGCGTGGCCAGGCCGAGCGCGCAGGGGCAGGCGATGATCAGCACTGCAACCGCGTTGATGAGCGCATAGGCCATGGGCGGCTCGGGGCCCCACAGCGCCCAGACGATGAATGTCAGCAGCGCCGCTGCGATCACCGCCGGCACGAAGTAGGAGGAGACCACGTCGGCGAGCTTTTGAATCGGCGCCCGGCTGCGCTGGGCTTGCGCGACCATGTCGACGATGCGTGAAAGCAGGGTGTCGGCGCCGACCCGTTCTGCGCGCATCAAAAGGGCTCCGGTGCCGTTCACGGTCGCGCCGATGACCCTATCGCCCGGCGCTTTCGCGACCGGGACGGGCTCTCCCGTCACCATCGATTCGTCGATGTGGCTCGTTCCTTCGATGACTTCACCGTCGACGGGGACTTTTTCCCCGGGGCGGATGCGCAGGCGGTCGCCAGGCTGCACCTCTTCGAGGGCGATGTCGGATTCGCTGCCGTCGTCCTGGATTTTTCGTGCGCTCTTGGCCGCCATGCCCAGGAGTTTTTTGATGGCGGCGCCGGTCTGGCCGCGGGCGCGCAACTCCAGCACCTGGCCGACGAGGATCAAGCTCACGATGGTCGCGGCTGCTTCGAAATAAACTGCCACCTCGCCGCCATGACCGCGGAAGGCTTGGGGGAAGATCCCGGGCAGCATGGTCGCGACGATGCTGTAGACATAGGAAACGCTCACGCCCAGGCCGATGAGCGTGAACATGTTGAGGCTTCGATTCCGTAGCGATCGCACGGCGCGCACATGGAAGGGCCAGGCCGACCACAGGCAGACGGGGGTCGCCAGGGCGAGCTCGACGAAGGCCCGCGTACGGCCGGGTAACAGGTTCGAGATCGGGCGGCCGGGAAGCATGTCGAGCATGACGATGCCGACGAGGGGAAAAGAGAGCGCTGCGGCGAAGATGAGGCGCCGCGTCATGTCGGTGAGCTCCGGGTTCTGTTCGCCTTGGTCTTCGTCGAACGCGATCGCGTGCGGTTCGAGGGCCATGCCGCACTTGGGACAGTCGCCCGGGCCGATTTGCTCGACCTCCGGGTGCATGGGGCAGGTGAAGATCGCGCCGGCAGGCGCGGCGCGTGCGTGGTCGCGGTTCGAGCCCTCGAGGTAGTGGGCGGGCTCGGCTTCGAACTTTTCCCGGCAGCGTGCGGAGCAGAAGAAGTAGTCGTGGCCCGCGTGCGTGTGACGGTGGGGACTGCCGTCGCTCACGTCCATGCCGCACACAGGGTCACGCCCGGAAGTCGAGCCATTGCTGCACCCATCCTGAGGGTGGCCGTGTTCGTGGTGCGGCGAGAGGTTCATGCGCTCGTGGCTCCCGGGTTCTGGTTCAGCAGTTGCAGCTCTTGTCGAAGACCCGCAGCAACTCCTCGATCTTGGCGGCCCGCTCGGCCTCCTGGTCGCTTTCGAAGGCGGCGGTGACGCAGGTCTGGATGTGGGACTCCAGCAGCAGCTTGCTGACCTTGGCCATCGCTGCGCGGACCGCCGAGATCTGCATCAGGATGTCGACGCAGTAGCGGTCCTCTTCGACCATGCGCTCGATGCCCGCGACCTGCCCGGCGGCTCGCTTGAGTCGGGTCTGGACGGCTTGCTTCGTTTCAGGACTCATCATGGCGTCAATATACCTATACGGGGTATATGTATCTAAGTCAAGGCCGGTGGAAGAGCCACTTGGAGCGCCCGAGCGCTCGGGCTACACATGCGTCTGCTGGACGAGATGAGCGAGCCGCGACCGATAGGCCCCGAGGCCCTTCAGGCCAGTACCTTCGTGCTGCCCGGCATGGACTGCCCCTCCGAGGAGCGTCTGGTGCGGCTCGCCCTCGAAGGTGTCGCTTCGGTGCGCGAGCTTCGCTTCGATCTCGAAAATCGCCGCCTGCGGGTCTGGCACTCGGGTGAAGCCGGTGCGCTGCTTTCGCGTCTGGAGCCCCTGGGCTTTGGGGCTCGCCTGGATGGGACGGTCGAGGCGTCATGCGAAGACTTGCGTCCGGCCTCGGATCCGGCCGCCGAGGCTCGCGTGCTCGGGCAGCTGCTGGCGATCAACGCCGTGATGTTCGTCGTCGAGCTGGTCTTGGGCATCGCGGCCCAGTCGACGGGCCTGATCGCCGACTCGCTGGACAACTTTGCCGACGCCGCCGTCTACGGGCTTTCGCTCCATGCCGTGGGCCGGGCAGCTTCGGCCCAGCTCGGTGCCGCCAGGCTCAGCGGCTGGCTTCAGCTGACGCTCGCGCTGGGGGCGCTGGGCGAGGTCGCGCGCCGGGCGATTGTGGGCAGTGAGCCGGTCGAGGCGCTGATGATCGGCGTTGCCCTGGTGGCCCTGATGGCCAATCTTGGTTGCATCGCGCTGCTGGCGAAGCATCGCGAGGGCGGCGCGCACCTGAAAGCGAGTTGGATCTTTTCGACCAACGATGCCCTGGCGAACCTCGGGGTGGTGCTCGCAGGGGTGCTCGTCGCAGTCACCGACAGCGCCTGGCCCGATCTCGTGGTCGGCACGGCCGTGGGCCTGCTGGTGCTCTCCGGGGCCGTTCGCATCCTGCGGCTTCGCTCAGGCGGCCGTTCGAAATAAACGCGTCATTTCAGCTCCGGTCCATCCCGCCCAGCTGCGTTGCACCACCTTCAAATGCATGGAGTATTTGCGCGGCGTCGCGCCTTGCTGGACGGGCGCCTCGAAGTTCAAGTGACGCGTTTATTTCGCGGCGGAACCTTGGGCACCAAGCGCAGCGAGCACGGTTCTCAACCGGGCCACACCGCCGTCAGCCAAAGGGTGCCGACCAGGGTCGTCAGCAGGGCCAGGGGCAGTCCGACCTTCAGGTGCTCGACGAAGCCGATGCCCCCGAGGTCGCGCGCGCTCTCGGCCACGATGATATTGGCCACCGAGCCCAGCAGCGTGAGGTTGCCGGCGAAAGTCGAGGCGACCGCCAGAAGCTCCCAACCCAGGGTTGGGTTCGCGAGCGTGGCCATGGGCGCGCGGACGACCAGGATGAAGGGCACGTTGGAGACGGCGTTGGAGCCCACCAGAAAGATGGTGGCGATGCGAAGCCAGCCGGAAAGGCCGCCCGCGCTGGCCTCGCCGAGCGGGAAGTGGGCGAAGAGTCGGGCCGGCGCTCCGCTCTGCACGAACGCTTCGACGACCACGAAGAGACCGCCGAAGAAGAGCAGCAGCGACCAGTCGATGCGTGGCCACAGAAGCCGCGTGTCCCGCCGGTGCAGCAGCATCAGCGCGACGAAGCCCGCGGTCGCCGCCCAGGCCAGGTCGGCGCCGGCGGTGTAGGCGACGGCTGTGGCGGCGATGACCGCGAGCGTGACCCAGGTGCGCCCGTCGAGCTTCGTGTTGCCCACTGACGCCTCGAGCTCACGCGCTTCGATGTGCCGCTTGAACATCAGCGCCAGCATTCCGTGGTTGATGGCGAGGCAGAGCAGGGCGAGTGGGGCCACGCGCAGCAGGTGCTCGCGGTAGGAGAGCTGCCCCAGCAGCGCGCAAAGCATGTTTTGGGGATTGCCCACCAGGGTGGCGACGCTGCCGGTATTCGCCCCCGTCGCCAGGGCGAGCAAGAAAGGCAGCGGGGGCAGCCGGTGGCGCTCGATCAGCCGAACGACGACGGGGGCTCCGAGCACGCAGACGGCGTCGTTGGTGATGAAGGCGGCCAGGACTCCGGCGCCCCAGACGATGGTGCCCAGGAGGCGTACCGGCGTTCGAGCGACGCGCACGATGGCGAGCTCGACGGTATCGAAGAAGCCGTCCAGGGCGAGGAAGGCGCCGATGCCCATGACGCCGAAGAGCAACAGCAGGGTGGGGCCGTTGATCGCGCCGATGGCGTCAGCCGGGGACAGCACGCCCAGCAGTACGCAGGCGACGGCCCCGAGCAGGGCGCCCGCCGGGCGGTCCAGGCCAAGCCATGCCACGCGCCGCGTCGAGATCAGGACGTAGGTGAAGACGAAGACGCCGACGCCGAGCCAGTTCATGGGGGGTCAACCGGGGTGCGTTCGGTCGCGGGGTGCGTTCGGTCGCTCATAGCTCGACTTCCGGGCCCACGAGCGCCGACAGCTTGCCCAGGAGTTGATCGCGTTGCTCGAGGCTTGCGCGAAAGTCCTCGAGCGTCGGCGACCAGGGGCCCTCGCCGGTCAGCAGTGGGATCCGAAGTTGAAAGAGGCGCGGGCCGAGGGTTCCCAGGGTGGACTGGATGAAGACGAGGTCGCGGATGCGCCGGCGCACCGACGGCAGGTTCAGGGCGAAGAGCAGGGCGTAGGGGTCGAGCGCTTCGGGCTCGAGGCTGTCGAGGATGCGCAGGTGGCTCTGCACCAGGCAGCGGGCGGAGCGCTCGGTCAGGATCGCGGTGGTACCGATGCGGTGGCGCCCGTCGACCACCATCAGGATGGCGCCTGCGCGCAGCTTTTGCTGTGGCGCGTAGCTCCGGTAGATGTCTTCGCCCACCGCCTTGGTGGGGTCGGTGGAGACCTCGAAATTAGCCAGGTCCGAGGTGCGCACGAAGGGCACTTCCCCCGTGCCGTAGGCTTCGGAGCCGACCTCGTGGCCCTTGCGGACCGACAGGCGCCCTTCGGCGACCAGCTCGCCGAGCGATGCCCAGCTCGCGGAAGCCAAGAGGGAGCGCTCGGAGGCCGAGGTCGGCGCTTCTTCGATGTAGTAGCGGGGGACCAAGTAATGGGGGTCTGTGAGCGCGATCTGCTGCCAGGGTGCGCCTTGACAGCGAGTTTGTTTGGGGCCGATGCGCAGCGTCTGTGCGATCGGCGCGAAGTCGTCGGGGTGGGCCGTGCCATCGGCGCGCTGGCTGCGTCCGCGGCGATCGTGGCCACAGTGCAGGGCGACGGCGACCGGAACCCGCGGTCGCGGACTTCTGCGCCGGTCCTTGCGGAAGAAGAGCACGTTGGTCTTGGTGTCGGTGCCGGGTTGGAACGTGGTGCGCGGGCAGTCGATGAGGGCGGTGATCTCGCCCTGGGAGCGCACGAAGTCCCAGAGGTAGGCCTGCTTTTTGTTGCCGAAGAGGCCCTCGGGCAAGACGATACCCATGCGGCCGCCGGGGCGCAGCTTGCGGATGCACAGCTCCACGAAGAGCACCTGCGGGTCCTGGTGGGGCAGCGCTTGGTCGCTAATGTGCCAGGGCTGCCCGCCACTCGGCCGCTGCCACTTTCGGGCCAGCTCGAAGTCACCCAGGATGCGCGGGTCGCGCACGGGGATTTTGGAGCCGAAGGGGGGATTGGTGAGGATCACATCGTAGTCGTCGCCCAGCTCCGCCAGGCGCCAGGCCTCGGATGATAGGGAGTTGATGTTGGCGACCCGGTGTTCGGTGTCGCGATGGGCCAGCAACGCCGCGCAGAGGCGCGAAAGGTCGCGGTCCTTGTCGGCGCCCCGGAGACGCGCCGGACGCTCGCCCCGGGCTTCCAGGTGGGCGAGCGCTCCGTAGAGGAAGCCGCCGGTGCCACAGGCCGGGTCGACAATGGATTCACCCTGGGTTGGGGAGAGAATCGCCACCATGGCGCGCACCAGCGATCGCGGCGTGAAAAACTGCCCGCGGTCGCCGCGGATGCGCGGGCCGATCAGCGCCTGAAAGGCCTCGCCCAGCACGTGGGCGGCGCTCTCCGAGAGGCGCACGTCGGTCAGTTCCGACAGCGCGTGGCGCAGGGCCTCGTCGTCGATGTGAAAGCGGTCGCTCTTGTCGACCAGCCCGGGGTAGTCGCGGCGCAGGCCCGGCAGCAACAGCGCGTCGGCGCCGCCCTCGCCTCGCAGGTAGCGGTCGAGCACGAGTGCGCCGTCATCGCGCTCGTGCTCGGCCCGCAGTCGGCTCAGCAGAAGCAGCGAGAGGTCGGCCAGCAGCGTCTCGGCGCGGCTGGCCTTGCTGTTGGAGTAGAGGTGGTAATAGACGCGGCGGAAACGCCCGGGCAGGTTGCCCTCGGCGCGGGCCGGCCGGGGCTCAGCCTCGACCCGCGCTGGATGGGGGGGGGCAGCCGGCATCTGGGGCGGACTCTAGCACGGCCACAGGGATGTCCTGCGCTGTTGGGTGCCAAGGTATTGCGCATTCAATTGAATTATTGAATACTCTCCCCATGCGCAGTTCCCGCGCCTCCAAGGACGCCCTCTACGAGCAGTTCGCCCGCATCGGCAAGGCCATCGCCGCGCCCAAGCGCCTGGAGCTGCTCGACCTGCTATGCCAGGGCCCGCGCACGGTGGAGGCCCTGGCGGGACAAGCCCGCGTCTCGGTCGCCAACGCCTCCCAGCACCTGCGCGTGCTGCGCCAGCACGGCCTGGTGCACAGCGAAAAGCAGGGCCTCTATGTCGAGTACCGCCTGGCGAGCGAACAGGTCGCCGAGTTCTTCGCCGCGGTGCGCGCGCTGGCCGAGGCGCGGCTGCTCGAGGTCGAGCAGGCGGCGCGCGCCTACCTGGGTGACGGCGACGGGCTCGAAGCCATCGAGGCCGATGAGTTGCTGCGCCGCGCCCGTCGCGCCCAGGTGACGGTGCTCGACGTGCGCCCGTCGGCGGAGTACTGCGCCGGCCACCTGCCCGGTGCCCTCTCGATCCCAGTCGACCAGCTCGAAACGCGCCTGTCGGAGCTGCCCAGGGGGCGCGAGGTCGTGGCCTATTGCCGCGGCCCCTACTGCGTGATGGCCGTCGAGGCCGTCGAGTTGCTGCGCGCGGGCGGCTTTGCGGCGCGGCGCCTGGAAGCGGGCGTCATCGAATTCCGCGCCCGTGGCATCGAGCTCGAACGCGGTGGCCACGGCGTTTCAGGAGACCCGGCATGATTTTCAGACCTTTCTACTACTTCGACAGCGGCTGCGCGGCCTATCTCTTCGGCTGCGGTGGACTCGGCAAGTGCGCCGTGGTCGATGCCCATCACCACGACATCGACGCCTACGTCGCCTTCGCCGAAGCCAAGGGCATGGCCATCACCCACGTGCTCGACACCCACGTGCACGCCGATCACCGCTCCGGCGGCCGCGCCCTGGCCGAGCGCGTCGGCGCCCGCTACTGCCTGCATGAATCGGCTGACGTGGCCTTTGCCTTCGACCCGCTGGCCGAGGGCGACGAACTCGAGGTCGGCAATACGCGCCTGAAGGTTTTGCACACGCCGGGTCACACGCCCGAGAGCATGAGCCTGGTGGTCACCGACCTGCGTCGGGGCAAAGAGCCCTGGTTCGTGCTCACCGGCGACTCCCTCTTCGTCGGCGCCGTGGGGCGACCGGACCTGCCCGGCAATGCCCTGGAGAACGCCGCCCAACTCTACGACAGCATTCACCACAAGTTGCTTCCTCTGGGTGACGGCGTGGAGGTTTACCCGGCGCATTTTTCGGGATCGCTGTGCGGTGCCGGCATGAGCGGCAAGCCCTCCAGCACCATCGCCTTCGAAAAGCGCCACAATCCCATGCTCGGACTGTCGCGGGAGCGTTTCATCGAGGTGGCCTCCGAAGTCCCGCAAAAGCCCGACGCCATGGCGCAAATCCTCCGCGAAAATCAGGGGCGAGCGTGAACGAGCCGCGCCTGGGCCTGCGCGAGAACCTGGGGCAGTTTTCGCTCCTGGTGGTGGTCAACGCCTTCGTGGGCGCCATGGTCGGCATGGAGCGATCGATCCTGCCAGCCATCGCCGAGCAGGAGTTCAAGCTGGCGGCGCGCACGGCGATCCTCTCCTTCATCGTCGTCTTCGGCGTGACCAAGGCCCTGACCAACTACTTCGCCGGGCGTTTCTCCGATCGCTATGGGCGCCGCGCCGTGCTGGTAGCCGGCTGGCTGGTCGCAACCCCCGTGCCCTTCGTGCTGATGTGGGCGCCTTCCTGGTCCTGGATTCTGGTCGCCAACGTGCTGCTCGGCGTTAGCCAGGGGTTGACCTGGTCGACCACGGTGATCATGAAGATCGACCTGGCCGGTCCCAAAAACCGAGGCCTGGCCATGGGTTTGAATGAATTCGCCGGCTACTTCGCCGTCGCGCTTGCCGCCCTGGCCACCGGCTTCATCGCCGCCCGCCACGGGCTGCGGCCCGAGCCCTTCTACCTGGGCGTGGGCTTCGTGGTCATGGGGCTTTTGCTGTCGCTGGTGCTGGTGCGCGAGACCCGCCATCACGTGGGTGTGGAGTCGCGCCTGGTCGGCGGCGATGCGCATGAAAACGTCCCGTCGGCGCGCACGGTCTTCCTTCGCACATCCTTCACCCACCGCGATCTCTCCTCGGTGAGCCAGGCCGGCATGGTCAATAACCTCAACGACGGCATGGCCTGGGGCCTGTTTCCGCTGCTGTTCGCGGGTGCCGGCATGTCGCTCGGCCAGATCGGCACGCTGGCGGCGATCTATCCCGCGGTTTGGGGGCTGTTGCAGCTGGTCACCGGCGCCTATTCCGACCGCGTCGGACGCAAGTGGCTGATCGTGGGCGGCATGTGGATCCAGGCGCTGGGCATCGTCGCGATCGCGCTATCGACTTCCTTTGGCGGTTTCGCCCTCGGCGCTGCCTTGCTGGGGCTGGGTACCGCGATGGTTTACCCGACGCTACTGGCCGCCATCGGCGACGTCGCCCACCCCAGCTGGCGCGCCTCCGCGGTCGGTGTCTACAGGCTGTGGCGCGATCTGGGCTATGCCGTGGGCGCCGTGCTTGCGGGCGTGGTGGCGGATGCCTTCGGTCTGACGGCTGCGACGCTCGCGATCGCGGCGCTGACCTTCGCCTCGGGCCTATTTTCGGTGTTGCGCATGGGTGAGACCCTGAAGCGTACGGAGGCGGCGGGCATCGCACAGGGCGCTGCCGACGTGGGCCGCGCATGACCATGACCCAGCAAACACTCTTCATCCTCAACGACGCGCCATATGGCAGCGAGCGCAGTTACAACGGCACGCGCCTGGCCAATGCCCTGGCCAAGCGCGAGGGGCATCGGGTGCGCATCTTCCTGATGGGCGACGCCGCCGCCTGCGCTCGCCGCGGCCAGCATCCACCCAAGGGCTACTACTGCCTCGAGACGATGCTGGTGGCCGCCGCCCACCGCGGCGCGGAAATCGCTGTCTGCGGCACTTGCATGGATGCGCGCGGGCTCTCAGAGGACGAGCTGTGCGAGGGCAGTCGGCGCAGCACGCTCGAGGAGCTGGCCGACTGGACCGAGTGGGCCGAGCGCACGCTGGTTTTCTGAGCGGAGCGGGGACCGCGGCTCGCTCCGTCTTGTGGTCGGCGCTCCATCGACGTATAGCCACAGGCCCAAGCGCATGAATAAGAGCATCCTATTTCTCTGCGTCGCCAACTCGGCCCGCAGCCAGATGGCCGAGGGGCTTGCGCGTTCGCTCTTCGGCGAGCGCATCCCGGTGCAGAGCGCGGGCAGCGCACCGAGCCGCGTCAACCCCTACGCCCTCGAGGTGATGGCCGAGCTCGACATCGACCTTGGAGCCCATCACTCCAAGTCGGTGCAGGACATCGACCCGGCCACCGCGGACACCGTGATCACGCTGTGCGCCGAAGAGGTCTGCCCGGCGTTTTTGGGCCAGGCCAAGCGTCTGCACTGGCCGATTCCCGATCCGGCCAGCGACGACCCGGCGCTGTCGCGGCAGCAGCAGCTCGAGCGCTTCAGGGTCGCCCGCGACACCATCGCGGCCAAGCTCGAGCAGCTTGCGCAGGAGCTTCAGGACTCGACCAACTCGAAGTCGCCGAGGGGGTAGGGCGCTCCGTTGATCCGCAGCTCGACCCGGTGGGTGCCGGGCCAGTATCTGCGGGTCGAGATGGGGGCGAAGGAGATGGTGGCCTGCAGCTCGCGCTGGGCGCCGGCGGCGAGCTTGAGCTTGCGCAGCTTGAAGACCTTGGGGCTCAGGCTGCCGTTGGCCTTGACGTAGTGTACGGCGTAGTCGACCAGCAGTGCCTGCTCGCCCTGGGCCTCGCTCTCGAGCCCAAAGGACAAGCGCAGGTCCGCGCCCAGGCGCACGCGTCTGGGAGTTATGCGCACGTCCTGCAGGCGCACGCGGGGGCGCGAGCCATAGCCCATCAGCTCGAGCGCGCCCGGGTGTGAGCGCTTGATCAGCGTGCGCAGACCGTGGCCGATGATCCAGCGCCGGCCTTCGCCCGCGTCCCGGCTCCAGCGCCTGCAGGTCTCGACCACCAACTCGGGGTGATCTTTGCTGATGTCGTTGAGGTTATTGGCCACCGAACGTTGCACGTAGCGCGCAGGGTCGTCCTTGAGCCGCTCGAGCAGCGATAGCACGGGGGCGGGATCCTCGATCAGCGCCGGGATGCGCGCGGCCCAGGGCAGGCGCGGGCGCATGCCCTCGGAGACCAGGCGCCGCACGTGCTCGTCGCGGTCCCGCGACCAGCGCCCGAGCTCGCGATGGGCGCGCTTGGGGTAGCGCTCGATGAAGGGACGCACGGCCCCCTCCGCTGAGAACAGGTGGGTGATGCGTCGCAGGGTGGCCATCGAAGCGTCGAAGTCGTCGACACCGTGGCGCTCCACGAAGAAGAAGAGCGGCCAGGCGGCAAAGCCGCGCAACGCATCGTCCGGGTCCCCCGCTTCCCAGCTCGCGGCGGCCCGATCGATGACCTCGAGCGCCGCGCGATAGTCGTCGGGCAGGTGCGCCGCGAGCGCCTCGGCCACGTGCACGGCGCGCTCCTTGAGCTCGAGCTTGCCGAGGCCCCTGCACGCCGCAGCCACAAAGGCTTTGTCCGCGAAGTCCGGCCAGACGCGTTCGATGTTCTGCGCAAGGCGCGTGACCGCTTCGCGCCCGAGGCTGTCTTTCATCGCTTTGGTGCCCATGGGCAGAGCCTCCGTCTCAGCCGTAGGTGGCCAGGGAGCTGCAGATGTCGATGCTCTCCGAGGCATCCGAGCTCTCGTCGATCTCCATGACTTCGAAGAAGGCGCGGCACACCTCCGATTCCCGCTCGGCCTGCATCACGGCCTCGGCGTCGTCCATGCTACGGAACTGGATGATGTCGAGGTAGTCACCCTCAGCCCTACGCACCAGCTCGCGGCGCAAGACGCCCGGTTGGTGGCGGACGAACTGCTCCTGGAAGCGGTCTGAGGCGGCGATTAGATCGTTTTCGGTCCTGCCGGGCGCGAGCTTGATTGGGGCGAGGATGGTGATGGCTTGGTTCATGGCTTGGTTCATGGTTGTGCTCCTCTCGGACGCTCCGAGGTATGAGGCATGAACTCTAGCTATCTTCTATTCATGACAGGTGCTGTCACTATTGTAACCGCCTACTGCACTCCGCATCAGCGCGACAGCAGCGGCTTCAGGTGCGCGTCGTCGGGTAGCTGCGCTTCGATCACCGCAGCGTTCGGGGAGAAGCGGTGCTCGGCGAGCAGGCGCGGGCGGGCGATGCGGTCCATGCGAAACATGCGGGGCTCACCCTTGTCGATGTCGTGGGCGAGCACGTACCAGAGCGGCGATTGGACCAGCAGCCCGTGGGGCTCCACGCGCCGAACGGATTTGCGACCGTGGCGGTCGCGATAGTGGAAGCCGAGCCCGAGACCCGCGGTGAAGGCGGCCTCGAAGTGACCGAGCAACTCGGGGGGCGGCGTGCCGGCGCCCTCCCGAGTGGCCGCGCTGGCCGCCGGGCCCACATAGACTCGGCGGCACAGGGCCCTGAGCTCACGCGCCTTGTGCCGAGGCAGGCTGCCGAGCAGTTTGGCCAGGGCCGAGCGTGCAGCTTCGCCCCAGGGCAGGTCGCTGGCCTCGCGCGACAGCCGCGCTGCCAGCCAGATCGAGGCCGCCTCGGCCAACGATAGGTGCACGGCTGTCACGCCCCGGTCGCTCTCGAGGCGCACGCCGCCGCCGGGACCGGGTTCGCCCGTGATCGGCATCCCGCGCTCGCGCAGGGTCGCCAGATCCCGAAGCAGCGTGCGCTCGCTGACGCCGAGTTCGGTCGCGAGCGCCAAGACCGTGGTTCCCTCGCTGGCGCGCAGCAATTCGGCGAGATCCAGCAGGCGTTCGGCACGGCCCATCGCTGTCAGCATTTGTCACCGATGGCGACGACGTCAAGAGCGGTGCGGGTCCAGGGCCTCGCCCGCCCGCGCCGTGTAGCGTTCGAGCTGCTCGACGATGCCAGCGGGCCAAGCGAGGGTCAGGTCGGCCAAGCGCTCGAAGTCGGCTGCGAAGAGGGCGCGCGTGGCTTCCTCGAAGTCGGGCTGGTCGCCAGCGATGTCCCATATGAAACGGTGGGCCGCGTCGATGGCCTTGCGCGCGCGGGCTTCGGGGGCCTGGGCCTTTGCCGCCGCTTCCACCAGACGCCGCAGTGTCGCCGAGGCGCCGCCGCGCTGCTCCGACAGCCACTGCCAGTGCCGCGGCAGCAGCGAGACCTCGCGCGAGACCACGCCCAGTCGCGGCCGGCCCGGTCCACGCCGGGGCTCAGCCGCCGGCGGTGGCTCGGGCGGGGCGTCGAGGCGGGCGAGCACCTGCGTGAGGCTGCCGTCGTAGTCGACGTCCACAACACGCCCGCTGTCGTCGTCGTAGAGCGCCAGGCGCCGGGTTTCGCCGTCGTCGAGTTGCCCCTTGCCCAGGGCCACCAGCTCCCGCAGGGGACCGCGCCCCAGCAGCTCGGTACCGGCAAAGCCGGCCACGATCTGCGGTGTATTGGTATCCATGCACCCAGTATTACCCGGGTAAAATTCCCGCGCAATATTATCCGGGTAAAAATAGCGGGGCAGCCCCGTTCAGCAGCTCTCGCAACCGGGCCCGCGCGGCTCGCAGGCGATGATGCGTCCTCGGGCGTCGAGGGCGAACTCGCAGCAGGCCTCCAGTAGCAGTCGCAGCTTGGCCCGTCCCCGCTGCACCCGCGACTTCATGGCCTGGCTCCTTTTTGGGCTTGGCGCGGCGGCTGGCTCGGCCCGGCCGTGCCTCTCACCTGGAGGACGGGCCTTGTCGCCAAAGGACGCAAGGTCGGAGCCAGCGGTCGCATTTTTGTCGCGACCACGGCCCCAGCCGGGCGCCTCAGTGTGCCAGCCGGCTCGCCCGGGCCAATGCGGTTTGCCCGCGGCGCACCCGTGCGTACTTCGTGGGGGCCCCTGGAGCCACAGGCATCCGGGCGCTTCCATGCAAAGTCCCTGAAGGGAGGACGACAGTGAAGGTCAAAGACGTGATGCAGCGGAAGGTCACGACCGTCGCCGAAGATGACAAGCTGGGCCTGGCCCTGCAGTTGATGCTGTGGAATGAGATCCGCCATCTGCCGGTGCTGCGCGCCGCCGACGGCAGGGTTACGGGCATCGTCAGCGAGCGCGACGTGCTGCGCGCCCGGCAGGGCGGCGACGACGGGCAGGTGCTCGAGCGCCAGGTGCGCGAGTTCATGACCTCGCCGGTCGACCACATCCATCCCAACGCCGAGCTGGCCGATGCCGCCGCCGATCTGAGCACGCGCAAGCTCGGCTGTCTGCCGGTGGTCGATGGTGGGGAGCTGGTGGGCATCGTCACCGTCAGCGACCTTTTGGGCACCATGGCCCAGTCGCCCCTCAAGCGCAGCGAGCCCCTGCGCGACGGTGCCACGGCCAGCACGCTGATGCAGCGCGATCCGATCACCGCCCACGCCGACGACGGTCTGCTGTCGGCCACCTCCAAGATGATGGCCGCGGGCGTGCGGCATCTGGTCGTGGTGGATGCCGACGGGCAGGTGCTGGGCATCGTTTCCGATCGCGATGTGCGCACGGTCATCGGCGATCCCGTCGCAGCCCTGGAGGCCGCTGCCGACGGCAAGGCCTCAGACGCCCTGCAGCGGTTGCGTGTGGAGGACGCGATGACGCCCGACCCGCGCACGGTGCCGATCGATGAGAACGTGCGCCTTCTTCTCGACGCCCTGCTCACCGATCGTTTCGGCGCCCTGCCCGTGGTCGACGCCCAGGAGCGCCTGGTGGGCATCGTTTCCTACATCGATGTCCTGCGCCACGTGGCTGCGGCCATGGAGTAGCGGCGCTTGACAGTCGCAATCGCCTGCGCCGAAATTCACGCGGTTTCAGCGTGGGCGAAAGCGAGCATCAGGTCCCGGAGTTTCGGCTCGACGTGCGCGTCGAGGGCGCCGACGTGGACGAGCAGGGCCACGTCTCCAACATCGTCTACGTGCGCTGGATTCAGGATGTGGCCGTGGCCCACTCCACGGCCCTGGGCTACGCCCACGCCGACTATGTTGGGCTCGGATCGTTCTTCGTGGTGCGCAAGCACGAGGTCGAGTACCTGCGCCCGGCCTACGCGGGCGAAGAGGTCGCCCTGCTGACGCACATCGCGCGCTGGCGTGCGGCCTCCTGCGAGCGCAAGACCCGCATCGAGCGCGTCTCGGACGGCGCGCTGCTGTGCCGCGCCACCACTTTGTGGGCCTTCATCGACATCGCCACGGGCAAGCCCATGCGCATCCCCGGCGAGATGAAAGAGGGCTTCGGGTTCGCGGGTGTCAACGCACGACGGTGACGGGGCAGGGCGCGTGCCGGATCACGCGTTCGCTCACGCTTCCGATCAGCACTTCCTGCATCGGCGATAGCCCGCGGCTGCCCATGACGATGTGGATGAAGCCTTCGTTCTCGGCCATGGCCAAGATCTCCTTGGCCGGATCGCCGAAGACCTGGCGATGGCTGAGCTTCACCTCGCCCATCGAGGCCTCGGCTTTGCTGAAGGCGGCTTTCGACACCTCGTCCTGGGCCTTGCCCAGATCGACCTGGCTCAGCGCCACCAGCCCCATCGCTGCGACCGCAGTCGCGTCGTAGACGTGCACGAGCGTGACCTCCGCGTCCAGGGCCCGCGCCAGCTCGGCGGCCTGGGCCGCGGCCCGGCACGAGCCGTCCGAACCATCCACCGGTACCAGAATCTTCTTGGCGCCCACGCTCAGTTCCTTTCGACGTGGAGAAAGTCGGAGGTGGTGACGATGCCACCGATGCCGTCCAGCTCCATCACCACCAGATGCCGCGTGCGCGTGGCCACGGCCTGGGCTGCGGCCCGGTGCACGGGCATGCTCGCCGGCATCGATAGCACGGCCGGGCTAAACCACTGGTCAACTTTCGATTCCTGGGGCCAGCGCTCCGCGGCCAGGGCTTCCTCCTGACCGAAGACGCCGATGGGCCAGCCCCGCTCCACCACGACCAGGCCGTGCACGTGGGCGTTTTGCAAGCGCTCGATGGCCGATGCGGTATTGGCCTCGGGGCTGAGGGTCACCACCGACGCCGACATCAGCGTGCCCAGGGGCTGCTTCAGCCGCGCCTCGGCCACCGTGGCCATCACGTCCCAGGTGGAGAGCACCCCCACCAGGCGCCCCTGCTCGACCACCAGCAGTCGGTGGATGCGCTCCTTTTGCAGCTTCTCGACGGCCGCTTCCATCGATTGGCCGACGTCGATGGTGCTGGGCGCGCCGGCGAGGGTGTCGCCCACGCGCCGGTCGGGCAGCTCCAGGTGCCCGTGACGCCCGAGGCTGACGGTCGGCACGGCGCCGGCGTGCAAGAGATCGGTGCGCGTGATGACCCCCAGTGGACGAAACTCGGCGTCCACCACGGCGATGCCCGAGACGTCCAGGTCTTCGAGCATGTATTCGATCTGCGGCAGCTTGGCGTCCGGACTGACCGTGTACAGCGGCGGCGTCATCCGATCGCGCAGGGGAATGTCAAAGACGGACACGGCTATGAATTTAGACACCGGCGCAAAGCGCGCAAGGGCCCCCTTAAACTCGCGGTCTCAGGGGGTGAGCATGAAGCGCGTGCCGACACCCGGCTCGCCCTCGGCGCGCACCCGGCCCAGCTCCATCAGGTGCAGCATGTGGGCCAGCACCGAGCGGGCCGCGGCGCCGTGCATGGGGCGCGGTAGCTCGCGGTACATCTCTTCCACCATCTGGGCGATGTGCTCGACACCGCGCTGCAGGCAGTCGACGATCTGGGCTTCGCGCTGCTTGCGGTGTTCGATGAAGGAGCGCACGAAGGGCTTGGGCTCTTCGATCACCGGGCCGTGGGTCGGGTAGTAGCGCAGGTCGTCGCGCTCGAGCAGCAGATCCAGGCTGGCCATGTAGCTGGCCATGTCTCCGTCCGGCGGCGACACGATCGAAGTCGACCAGCCCATCACGTGGTCACCCGAAAACAGCGCCTTCTCCTCGATCAACTGAAAGCAAAGATGGTTACTGCAGTGGCCCGGCGTGTGCACGCACTCGATGCTCCAGCCATCGCCCAGGAGCACGTCGCCGTGACCCATCGCCTCGTCGGGCCGAAACTCGTGGTCGGCGCCGGCCTCGACCTTGGCGCCGCGCTCGTAGCGGCCCTCGCCGTGGGCCCCAAAACCGTAGGTGCGAGCGCCAGTACGCTCCTTGACCAGGGCGGCGCCGGGCGAGTGGTCGTTGTGGGTGTGGGTGACCAACTGATGGGTGATTTCCTCGCCCTCGAGGGCCGACAGCAGCGCCTCGATGTGCTCGGGCTTTTTGGGCCCCGCATCGATCACGGCCACCTTGCCGCGACCGATCACATAGGTGCCGGTGCCGGTGTAGGTGAAGGGGCCGGGGTTCTTCGCGACGATGCGGCGCACCAGGGGGCTGACCTCCTCCAGCGTCCCGTAGCTCACCTCGAGTTCGTGTCGAAATTCGATCGCCATGGCTGTCGTCCGCCATAGCATGGGGGCCGGCGGCGGCGCCAGCATGGGGCACCGACCGCTCGCCGGGTCCCATCCAGTCCTGTCGACGCGGGCCGCCGCCGCGAGCGGAAGCGAGCCGGGGGGATGGAGCGCGCCCTGAGTTGTGCCAATAGGGGCCGTGCTCATTCCGGCGGGGTGCGTGTGTCGAAAATCCGTGTGTGGCCGGCCTGTATGCTTTGGGGCGTGCTGTTGCTAGTGGCCCGCGCCGAGTACCAGTTTGTGCTGAGCGGTGAGAGCACGACGCTGCAGGGTGACTCCTGCGTCGCGCTGGCCGATGCGGCCGGCACTCCCTCCTCGGCCTTGCCGCTGTCGGCAGACCTCGTGTTCAGGCCTTGACCCGCCGCGTAGCGCCTTTGCATCGACCAAGCCCTTGGCGTCGCCGAGGCTGCGGTGCTTTCACCGCCCTGCCCGCCGGGCGTGTACGCAGGACACAGGAGCCCGTATCACTCGACCCTGTCGCCATCGTAGTGCACCAGGTGCACCTGACGCGCGGCTCCCTGCCAGGGGCTTTGGACGAATTCGACGCGTGGCCCATGAGCTCCGGCGACCCGTGCTGCGCCCAGGTGCCAGCCGGCGAGCACGAGACCGTGGGTCATGGGAATGTCGGGGTAGTCATGGACCGTGAAGCGTACGACGCCGCGTTCGAGTTCTTCGACGGTGAGCGACCCGAAATCGTAGTAGTTGCTCCACACGGGGCCCATGACATGGAGGGTTTCGAGGATGCCGCGAGTCCCGGCGAAGGCGCGGTGGGGACCGCTGAGCGCCTCCTGACTACCAGCGGCACCGATCTCGATTAGACGATCGGGGTCTTGCTTGAGCATCTCTCGGTAGGTCAGGCCCAGCAGCTCCCACAGCAACTCGATGGGGTACCACTCGGTGAGCAGGACTCGATCGACGAAGAGCGTTTCGAGACCCGCGCTCAGTGCCGGCAGCGAATGGTTGCGACGGTGGACCTTGAGGATTTTGACCAGCCCGATGACGCTGAGGCCCTTGACGTGTCGCTTGACTGAACTTGGCGGCATTGTCCTGATTGTAGCGCGAGTCCCGGGCCCGCCTTGCGAAAACATCGTGGAAGGGAGCTGCCGGGCCGCCAGTGTCGAGCCGGGTAGCTGTCGGCTCGATCGCCACCTTGGGGCTCTATATCGCAAGCACCCGCTGCATCGACTGCACCAGCCTTTCGGCCGCCACCGGGCTGTAGAAATAGGGGTAGCGCGGGTGGCCGCTGTTGAGGTCTTCTCGGTGCACTCCGCGGCGGTCGATGAAGAAGACCCGCGGCACGTACTCGCCGAAGCTTCCAAAGCGGTCGCGCAGCCAGGCCGGGCGCTCGTCGCCGTTCTGGCGCACCATCACCATGCGTTTGGCGAGGTTGACCACGTCCGGGCGCTCGAAGACCGGCGCCAGCTCCTTGCAGCGCCCGCACCAGTCGGCATACACGACCAGACACAGGGGTTTGTTCTCGGCCGCCGCTTGCGCCTGACCTTGTTCGAAGCTCTGCCAGGTGATGCGGCTGGTCCACTGGATCGCCTTCGGATCTGTAGGGGCCTGTGCCTGTTGCGCTTGCTCGGCTTCAGCCATGGCTTCAGCCTGTGTCGAAGCTTGCGCAGTCGCTGTGGGCTCCTTCGCTGTGTCCGGGGGCGTGTCAGCCGTGCCGGAACTGGTGGTTTGGCAACCCGCGCACACGGCCAAGAGCAGTGGAAGCATCCGACCCATGACCACCTTGTAGCGCAGCTGGCTTCCGACCGCAGCCCACCTGCGCCTACCATTGCCCCCACCGACGGCGACTTCCCGGCCTCTGCGGTTAAGGGCTCGCGAAACGATAACTTCCCCCTTTGGCACGCACCGGCGGGCACGCTCGGGCCGTGCGTCCTCGAAGAATTCCTCGATGTACCTCGGGTACGACTGCGGATTGTCCTCCGGGCGCCGTCCCGACCGCACTCCGCCGTCACGCACCAAAGGGGGAAGTTATTGTTTCGCGAGCCCTAAGATCGTAGACCCGATCCGGTGTAGCATGGGGGTCGCGCCCGGGCTGCCGTGCAGCCGCGGCCGGACCTTTTCCGGTGCTTGTTCCCTTGGCCAGATTCCTGGCGGGCATGCTGCTCGCGTTTTCGCCCCTTGCGACCGCATGGGCTCAGGTCGAGCCGTCCCTAGACGCCGCCACGACGACAGAAGCAGGCGAGCCGAGCGACGCGCCCAGCGAAGAGCAGCTGGTCGAGGCGCGTGAACTCTTCGCCCAGGGGCTCGAGCGTGTCGAGCAGCAGGACTGGGCCGCGGCCGAGGCCATGTTTCGGCGCGTACTGGCGGTCAAGAGTTCACCCGTCGTCGCCTACAATCTGGCCTCGGCCCTGGCCCAGTTGGGGCGTTTTGTCGAGGCCGCCGAGTTGCTTCGCGGCGTGCTGCGCGGTGGTGAGGCCGACGACCTCACACGCGCCGCGGCCGAGCAGCTGCAGCGGCAGATCGAGCCCCAGATCGGCAGTCTGACCATCCGCCTGGTCGGTGATCGCAGCGAGGTGGAGTTGCTACTCGATGAGCACTCGCTGGATGCGGCTCCGGAGATCCGCACGGTGTCGGTCGATCCGGGCGCGCATCGGGTGGTCGCCCGTCGCGGCGGCCAGGAGCTGGCCGCGACCGACGTGGAGGTGGGCGGAGACGCTTCGCTGCGCGGTGAAGTTCGCCTCAACCTGCCACAGTCGCTCGACCTGAGCGTGAAATCGTCGCAATCCGGTCAGTCCGCGGCGGCCCGCTCTGGGAGCGGTGGTCACGATGGGGTCGATGACGACGCTTCGGTCGCGACCAGCCCGTGGCTGTGGTTGGGGGCCGGCGTCCTGGTCGCAGGTGGCGTGGTGCTGGGCATCTTGCTCGGCGGTCAAAACGCCGAGCCCCTGCGGGGTGACACCGATCCCCCCGTGGTGCGCGGTCGCGTGCTGGCCCTGGAGATGCCCTGATGGTCCGCCGCCGCCTCGCCCTGTTGCTGCTGGTGCTGGCGAGCTTCGGGCTCGGCTCCTGCGCCGAGGAGAAGCTCACCCAGATCCTGGTGCTGCTCGACAGCGATTGGGATGGTTTCACCCGGCTCGAGGTAGACGTCAGTGGCTTCGAAAAGCCCACCACGGTTGAGGTGGACCTGGGTGAAAAACCGCTGCCGCGCCGGCTGGTATTGGTGCACGACGGGGGGCCACCGGGACCGCTCGAACTGGAAGTGCGCGCCTACGCCAGGGGGCAGGAAGAGCCCGTGCTGGTCGAGCCGCGCGGGCCGTTTTCCTTCGTGGAGGGCGAGACGCGTTTGCTCAGGGTCGAGCTGTTCTACGGCTGTCTCGAGGCGGCCTGCGGCACCGATCCCAAGCAGGCCTGCGTCGAAGGGCCAAGCTGCGTGTCGCCCAAGGAGGCGACCGAACTCAGCAACTACGACGGTCCCGTCGAGGGGCTCACCATCGAGTACCGCGTCGATGCCGGCGACGGGCTGCCAACCCTGGACGGCACCACGGCCGTGGACGGGGGCGATGGCTCGACCGCAGCCGCTACCAAGGATGGCGGCGATGGGGGACCTGACGCCATCGTCGATGGCGGGCCCAGCGCGGAGGCCGGCAGTCTGGCCTACGACTACGCGCCGGCAAATTTCGATCCCGGCGCCGCCGAGTTGCAGGCGGTGGAGCGGGTGGCCGTGGACATCGACTGCGCCGGTGCCACCTTCAATTCCACGACCCGAGCTTTCGAGGACAACTGGTGCGGCCCGAAGCCGGCGTGGGTCCTGGTCTCCCAGCCCGAGGGGCCCGACGCCGTGGTGTTGGTGATGGAGACCCTGACCGTGCGCAATGGCGCCAGCCTGCACCTGCGCGGCGATCTACCCGTGATCCTCGCGGTCTACGGCAATGCCGTGGTCTCGGGTGCAATCGACGCCAGCGCCGAAGGCGCCACGCCCGGCCCGGGCGCCGACCAGCGCTGCGATGGAGGGGTCGGAGCGCCGGGGGGCGATCAATCCGGCAGCGACGGCGGCGGTGGTGGGGGGGGTGGCGGCTATGGCAGTCCGGGGGCCGATGGCGGCACCTCCGGTGCCAGCGCGGGCGGCGCAGCCGGGGCGGTGGTCGATGCTGCGAGCGTGGTGCCCCTGCGTGGTGGCTGCTCGGGCGGCAGCGGCGGCCTCGGCAGCGAAGCCGGCACCATAGCGGCTTCGGGCGGTGGTGGTGGCGGTGCCGTGCAGCTATCGGTGGCGGGCCTGCTCGATATCGCCGGCCGTATCGCGGCGGTAGGCGGAGGTGGCGGTGGTGGCGACGTTCAGGGCGGCGGAGGTGGCGGCGGCAGCGGCGGCGCCATTCTGATCGAGGCCGGCAGCCTCGATTTTGACTCTGCGGTCGTGCTCAGCGTGCACGGCGGCGGCGGCGGAGGTGGCGGCGGCAGCCTGTCGGCGACTGGCGACGCTGGCGATGACGGCGACGGCGCGGGCGCGGCGACGTCGGCCGGCGGCGCCGGCGGCGGCAGCGCCGGCGGTGGTGGCGGGGCGGCGGCCGGTCGCGGTAGCTCTGCCGTCGCCGGCACTGATGGCTCCTCGAGCTTCAGCAACAACGGCGGCGGTGGCGGCGGCGGCGGCGGCGGCGGTCGCATTCGCATTCAGGGCGCCGAAAGCTGCATGCCGCGCGGCACCTTCAGCGAATATCCTTCTGTGGTCTGCGACAGCTGCGCCGGCGGTTGCCCGTCGCCACCGGCGCGGGGCTGCGAATCGACGTTCCGGGCCAACGAGACCTACTTCGTCTGCTCCAGCCCGCTGTCGTGGGACGACGCCAAGGTCGCCTGTGAAGGGGTCGGCCAGGCGCTGGTGCACCTGGAAGATCAAGCCGAAAACGACTTTGTCGCGGGCCTTTTGTCGAGCGCCTCCTGGATCGGCGCTTCCGACGTGGCTGCCGAAGGTGAGTGGCGTTGGTGCGATGACGACGCCCTGTTCTGGAGCGGCGACGCGGCCGGTACGGCCGGCGGCTTCGAGAGCTGGGGAAGCGGTGAACCCGGTGCCGATAACTGCGCCCGCATGGGCGTCGGTGGCAACTGGAGCGCCGCGGCCTGCAGCGACGTGCTGCCCTACGTTTGCGAGTTCTGAAAAAACAACGCGGGCAGCGCTACAAGCCCAGCTCGTCGCGGTGGGCCTCGAGCCAGGCCACGTAGTATTCCGAGTCGCGCCCGGGCTCGAGCGCGCCGGCCTCGACCTCGGCGGTCAGCCGGCGCTTGAGGTCTCCGATGCGGCGCGAGGGCGGCATGGCGAAGTGGGCCATCATGGCGTCGCCGACGCCCTTGGGCAGCGGCGCTACCTTGGCGTCGGCGAGGCGCAGCTGTTCGATGCGCTGGGCCAGCTCGCTGATCTGCCGCAGCCCGCGCTTGCGGCGCTCGGGGCGCTTGGTGGTGATGTCGGCGCGGCTCAGGTCCAGCAGATCCTTGAGGCCGTCGCCCATCTCGCGGTCGAAGCGCCGCACGGCCGAGTCGGTCCAGCTGCGGTCGTACTGGCTGGCGCGCAGGTGGTAGAGGATCAAATAGTGCACGCGATCGTGCAGGGCGTCCTCGAAGCCGAGCCGTGAGGAAATACGGCGGCGGAACATGGCGGCGCCAACCTCGCTATGGCCGAAGAAGTGCACCTGGCCGCCGGGCTCGATGCGGCGGGTTTTGACCTTGCCCACGTCATGCAGCAGCGCGCCCCAGCGCACTTCCAGGCGCGGCACCGACTGCCACACCACCTGCTTGGTGTGCTTCCAGACGTCCTTGTGACGCCACTCGCCGTCGCCGAAGCCCACCAGCGCTTTGACCTCGGGCAGCCACGCATCGAGCACGCCGGCGTGGAGTAGGGCGTCGAGTCCGTCCTGGGTGTGGCGGCCGAGCAGCAGGCTGTCGAGGCCCTTCCGCAGCTCGGGCACGGCGATGGCCTTGAGCGCTTCGCGCGTCGGCCGCGGCGGTGGCGCATCGAGGGCCTCGGGCGCTTCGGTCGCCACGCGCACGGCCCACTCCAGGGCGTAGCGCGCCGCTTCGACGGAGTCCTCCGCGTCGCTCGGTTGCTGGCGTTCCATGGCTGCTTGCTTCGACATCGCGCTGTCCTGCTACCCCCGCGAGGGGCCGCGTATCTTTAGTGCATTTGGCCGCCGTGACAATCCCGAGGGCGGCCCGAAGTGGGCCTCGAGTCCCGGAAAGCCGCCCGCGCCGCTTTTTGCTACCATCCGCCGGCGGCACGACGGGCCACGGGGTCGCCGCCGAAGCAGCCCTTGCATAGCAGCGACGACAGATTGCGCATCTGGCTTCTGCCCCTGTCGATCCTGACGGGGGCCTGCCTGACCGTCTTCGTGCTGACCTACTGGGCCGACGCCTCGAGCCATCCCGACCCAGGCCGCGTGCTCGATCTGATCATCCGGCCCAATCCGGAGGCCGCCGCCAATACCCTGGCCAACGCCGGCGAGATCGTGGCGGCGGTGCTGGCGATCGCGTTGACGGTGGTGGCGATCATCGTGGAGCTGGCCTCCAACCGCTACACCCATCGCGTGACCGAGCTGTTCGTGGGCGAGCCGGTCAACTTCGCGGTCATGGGCCTGTTCGTGGTCACCGCCCTGCAGGGCATGTGGGTGACGCTGACCTTCGATCCCAGCGCGTCGGGCGGCGGCTTCGTGCCCTACGTGGGCATCGGCGTCAGCATGGCGCTTTTGACCACCTGCCTGCTGATCCTGCTGCCCTACTTCAGTTACGTCTTCAGCTATTTGAATCCGATCCGCATCGTCCAGCGCATCTACCGTCACACCCTGGCCGGCATCGAGCGCGGCGCCCACGAGCGCTCGGGTCGTCGGGGCACGACGGTGGAGCAGCGCCAGGCCGAAGCCGTGCGCGGCGTCGAGCAACTGGCCGACGTGGCCGCCAACGCCATGCACAACCGGGATAAGGGCGTCAGCATGGCCGCCGTCGACGCCCTGGGCGATCTCCTGCGCGACTACCAGGAGGTGCGCGAGCGACTACCCGACGCCTGGTTCGTGGTCGGCGGTGAGCTGGCTCACAACCCCGACTTCGTCTCCATGGACGCCGAGGTGCTCGCCGACGTCAGCGCCGACCGCGTCTGGTTCGAGATGAAGGTGCTGCGCCAGTACCAGATGGTCTATGCCGAGGCCCTCAATCGCATGCGCGACGTGGCCTGCCTGGTGGCCATCGACACCCGCCGCCTGGGCGAGGCGGCCGCTGCCCGCGAGCAACAGGAGCTGCTCGGGCTGACCATGAAGTTCTTCAACACCTACGTGCGCTTCGCCATCAACGCCAAGGACGTGCGCACCGCCTACAACATCTTCCACCAGTACCGCATGCTCGCAAGCCACCTGCTGGAGCGGGGCGACAGCGCCCACGCCGTCGAGATCGCCAGCTACTTCAAGTACTACGGTTTGCTGGCCTACCAGGCCCACTTGCCCTTCGTGCTCGAGACCGTGGCCTACGATCTATGCACGCTCACCGAGCTGGCCCACGAACGCCAGCTGCCGGCCACCGATCGCTTCCTGCGCATCCTGTTGAGGGTCGACCGCGAGAGCGAAGGCGCCGTCCAGGAGGCCAGCCTGCGCGGCGTGCGCAAGGCCCAGGTCAAGGCAGCCACCGGTCTGCTTTTGCGCGGCGATGAAGCGCGCGCCCGCCGTGTCTTCGCCGACATGGCCGACGAGGATCCGGGGCGCCTGGCGTCGATCCGTGACGAGCTATCGAGCATCTCCTCGCCCGAGTACTGGGAAATCATCGACCGCGGCCAAAACCTCGACTACCTCTCGGGGGAGCGCAAGGAGATGCTTGACCGCTTCTTCAGCTGGTTTCCAAACCTGCCCACCCGGCGCAGCTCGCAGCTCGGCTGGTTGCCCACCAGCGCTGCCGAGCCGGGCCCCGACAGCCTGGTGGCCATCCCAGCGATCTCCGCCGACGAGTCCTCCGAGCCGTGATGCTTTTTGGTCATTCCAGTCCGCGACGAACCGCGCAGCGCGTGGGCGCCTTCGTCGCAACCCTGGCCTGGGCCTGTCTGGGGCTTGGGCTGGACGTGGGCGTGGCCGCGGCCGATAGCAGCGACCTCGATGTGGAGGCTGGACAGGGGCAGCTCGGCGGGCAGCTGGGCCTGTACGCCGCTGACAACGGCGCCGATGCCACCCGCGTCTCGACCCTGAGCCTGCACGGCCACTATGGGCTGGATCCGGACTGGTCATTGGGGCTCGAGAGCGGCGCCGTCTGGCTGACCACCCGCTCCGACGGAGGCGACAGCCAGGGCGTCTTCAGGCTGGCCAATCAGCGGGGCTGGCTCTTTCGCAGCTTCGAGCTGACCGGCCGGGGCGCGCGTCTACGGCTGGGTCTGGGCGGCACCAATCCCGTGGCCATCGCCGAGCGCGGCACCGGCGCGCGCCTGCAGCGGGCGGCCTACGATCGCGCCGCGGCCATGGGCGGGCTCAGACGGCTGTCGCTGTGGGCGCCCAACCGCGCCTCGGTACTGCTGGCGATCCAGCTGCGCGAGCTGCGCAAGGGCAAGCTGCGCGCCGACCTGGGCATCATCCCGGAGCTGAGTTGGGTCGTCCACGGTCGCATCGCTGGCGACCCCTGGGTGCACGTGCTGGCCCCCTTCGTCGCGCGCCTGAGCCTGGAGCGCTGGGCGCTGCGCCCGGGCTTCAGGGTGGCCCTCGCCTGGATGCCCACGGCCGACCTGGGCACCAGCCAGCTTTCATTCGAGCCCGAACTCGCATTGCAGCTGCAGCGCCTGCGCTTCGAGCTACGCTTCCTGTTGAACCTCGGCGAGCCCCTGGCCGGCGAGCGCGGTGAAGGCGTTTGGGGGCTGCGGCTGGGCGTTGGAGCGAGCCTATGAGCCCAATGCGAGCGAGCGCCATCGGAACATTGAGCGGGCTCCCCCTGCTGGCGCTCGTGCTGCTGGGCTGCACCGAGAGGCCGCCGCTCCGCGCCTGTGACATCGCCCTCGACAGTTGCCAGCAGGACGTTTTCTACGCGCTCGCAAGCTGGCGTGGTGACGGCTACGACGCCTTCGGCGGCGTCCCTCCCATTCGCAACGTGAAAGTCGACGACTACCGCAAGCAGCTAGAGGAGGCGGCGGCCCATCGTGCGGCCACGCAAGCGCCGGAGCAAGGCGCCCGCGAGCGTGCCCGCGACCGCGGCCTGACGTTGCTCGGCCTGCTCGAGCCCACCACCAGTAGCACCAGCGCCACCATCGAGGAGCGCGTGGATAACGTGGTCGCCTACTACGGTGGTGGTGAAGTGGTCGTCATCGACCGCGGCGGCAAGGGCGACGCGGTGGGCGGCACCCTCACGCTCGTGCACGAACTCAGCCACGCTTTCCAGGATCGCGACGGGCTGCTCATCGGTGGCGCCACCACCGACCTTTCCTTCGCACGGCGCGCGGCCACCGAGGGCGAGGCCGAACTCCACGAACAGTTGGCGGTGGCCGAACTCGTGGGGGTTGCGATCGACGAGATCGACTACCCGGGCTACTACAGCAACTGGCTCGGCCGGATCCGCGACCGGGTGCAAACCAAGGGGGCGCCCTTCGGGATCGTCTCGAGTAGCCTGATCTATCCACTGGGAGCGACGTTCATGATCGATGTCTGGCGCGCGGGGGGCAGCACCGGCGTGCGCCAGCTCTTCGACCGGCGGCCTGTGACCTCCCTGGAGTTGATGCGCGGGCAGCTGCGCAAGACGCCCTTCGAAGAACCGATCCGATGCTCGGTCGAGGCGCCTGAACCGGGCGACGGGCGCGCCTTCGACCGCTTCGTGCACGACCGCTTCGGCGCAGCCCAGGTCTACGCCTATCTATCGCGCAGGCTCGGCGACGATGGGCTGGCCTGGCAGTGGGCGCTCTCCTGGGTCGATGACCACTATTGGCTGTACGGAGAAGTCGAGCGGGGCGAAGAGGTGGCCCTGGTCTGGCGCATCATGTTCGAGGACGAGGTGGCCGCCGAGAAAGTCTACGCCGCCCATCCAAAGGAGCCCCCCGAGGGTGCCGAGCAGGATGTCGAGCTCCACGGCAGCGAGCTATTGCTGCGCATCAGCGACGTTCAGGGCCTGCTCGAAGCCTGGGATGGCGGTCGTGACTGTGAGTGAATCGACGGCAGCCCGCAGCAGGCCCGTCACCCCTCCTCGAAGCGCAGTTTCCCGGCCCCGGCGTCCACGCTCACTTCGGCGCCGAGCGGCAGCGAGAGGTTCGGGCTGCCATGGCCCGCCGGCACCCCCGACAGCACGGGCACGCCCAGGGTGCCCAGCCGTTCGGCGAGCACCGCCTCGACGCTCACGCCGTCGACGCCGGCTGCCGCTTGCGTGAAGTGTCCCAGCAGCAGTGCCCGCACGCCCTCGAGACTTCCCGACTGCAGCAAGCTCGTCAGCATGCGATCGACCCGATAGGGGCGCTCGCCCACGTCCTCGAGCAGCAGCACCGCTCCCTCGAGCGACGGCATCTGGGGCGTGCCCAAAAGCGCGCACAACACCGCCAGGTTGCCGCCCAAAAGCCGCCCCCGGGCGCGCCCGGGCACCACGCAGGACAGTCCCGTCCATGCTGAAAGCGGTTGGCCCTCGAGGGCGGCGATGAAAGCCTGCCGCTCCTCGGGGCTGGCGCTGCCCAGAGCCACCGCCATCGGCGCGTGCAGCGACCCGACGCCGGCCCGGGCCCACAGGGCATGCAGGGCGGTGATGTCGCTGAAGCCCACGATCGGCTTGGCCGCCGCGCGCACCCGCTCGGGTGTGATCGCGGGCAAAATGCGCGTAGCCCCGTAGCCGCCGCGGGCGGCCAGGATCGCGTCCACGCCCGGGTCGTCGAGGGCTTCTCGCAGCTCCCGGATGCGGCGCCCGTCGTCGCCGGCGAAATAGCCCTGCCGCTGGAGAATGTCGGGGGCGTGCACCACCCGATAGCGCTGGCGCAGCCAGCTGAGGCCGGCCTCCAGGCCCTCGGGCTCGAAGCTGCTCGAGGGCGCCACCACCGCAAGCGTGGCCCCCACCCCGAGCGGCTTTGGCCGGCCCGCAGTCACCCGACCGGGCGGCCTGGGCCGGCCGGGGGTCACCGGATCTCCGGCGGCGGATCCAGGTAGTCCACCAACTCGCCGCGATGGGTGCGCAGGGTGGTCGTCAGCCCCTCCCGGGCCACGATGTAGTCGCGGCCCACCGGCACCTTGCCGCGCCCGCCGGGAGTGTCGACGATCAGCTTGGGCAGGGCGATGCCGCTGACCCGCCCCTGCAGTGCCGCCATCAGCTCGATGCCCTGGCCCAGGGGCGTGCGCAGGTGGCCGGTGCCGCGCACGGGGTCGGCCTGCAGCAGGTAATAGGGGCGCACGCGGGTCCGGACCAGCCCGCGAAAAAGCGCCTCCAGGGTCGCGGCGTCGTCGTTGACACCGCGCAGGAGCACGCACTGGTTCATCACCGGAATGCCGTGATCGGCCAGGCGCGCGCAGGCGGCGCGGGACTCGGGCGTCAGCTCGCGCGGGTGGTTGAAGTGCGTCATCAGCCAGGGGGCCGGATGGCTGCGCAGGGCCCGGCAAAGCTCGGGGGTGATGCGCTGGGGCAGGGTGACGGGGGTGCGGCTGGCGATGCGCACGTAGAGCACGCTGTCGATGGCCGCGAGCGCCGACAGGAGCTCGGCCAGGCGCCCATCGCTGAGCACCAGCGGGTCGCCGCCGGAGATGATCACGTCGGCGATTTCGGGGTGCGACTTGATGTGGTCCAGGGCCGGCTGCAGCTGGCCCAGGGGCGTGGAGCCGCCTCCGGAGCCCACCATGCGCGAGCGGGTGCAGTAGCGACAGTAGACGGCGCAGCGATCGGTGGCCAACAGCAGCACGCGATCGGGGTAGCGCTGGACCAGGTGCGGGGCGACCAGATGCTGTTCCTCGCCCAGGGGATCGCGCATGTCGCCGGCCACCGTTTGGCCCTCGGCGGCCCGGGGCACGGCCTGCAGGCGGATGGGGCAGCGCGGGTCCGCGGGGTCGGCCAGGCCCAGGTAATAGGGCGTGATGGCCAGGGGCAGCCCCTGCTGCTGGGCGCGCAGGGCGCCGGCCCGCTCCTCGGGGCTCAGGCGCAGCTTCGCGGCCAGCGCATCCACATCCCGGATCGCGTGCCGTAGCTGCCACTTCCAGTCCCCCGAAAGGGGCGTGAGCGGGGCGGTGGCGGACGAAACATCGAGCGGTGGCGCGGCCATGGGGGCGCAGAATAGGGGGCGCTGTGCGGCCCTGTCCAACTGCGCGGCGGGTGCGGCGGGGTAGGGGGATCGCACAATCGCGCCCACCGGAGCCAACGATCGCCCCGAATTCAGGTGGCCAAGCGCCTGGCTTTGGAGTATCCCCACCGCCGACTGGAGGTATCCGACCATGGCGGCCGATTCTCTGGACCCGCGTCCCTACGAGGTCCGTTACATCGAAAACCCGTCTCAGGCCGAGCTTCGCAAGCTCGCCCTCGAGCACACACCGGCGGTGCAACAAACCGCGGTCGGCAGCATCAACAAGATCTCGCGCAACAAGGCCCGCATGGCCAAGTACACCTACGTGCTTGCCGATGCCGAGCAGGCCGACCGTTGGAGCGCGCAGGTCATTGATGAGGCCCGCGGCCGCGACCTGATCGCCCGTCAGGCCGAGTACATCGCCAAGGCAGGCACGCTGATCGCCATCGACGGCTATCTCGGCGTCGGCCCCAAGGCGCTCGGCTCCACCTGGCTGTACACGCCGGAGGGCGCGAACATCGCAGGCATGCAGCAGATTCTGACCTTCGGCCGCGCCGAGGTCGAGTCGGCGGAGCGCCAGCAGGAGCCCTTTAAGCCCAACTTCCGCCTGATCTACACCCCCGACTTCCGCGTCGAGGAGATGCCCGGGCGCCAGGCGATCCTGGTCGACATGGCCAACTGGACGACCTACGTGATGGGTGCGGACTACTTCGGCGAGTCCAAGAAGGGCGTGCTGCGCATGCTCAACGAGTTCGTCTATCAAAAGGGCGGACTGGTCCTGCATGCGGGCGCCAAGGCCGTTACGCGCAGGGACGGTGAGCGCGTGACCATGACCGTGATGGGGCTGTCGGGCACCGGCAAGACCACCACCACCTTTTCCAAGCAGGGCGAGCTGGCCGAGCCGATCCAGGACGACATGGTCTGCCTGTGGCCTGGCGGCGAGATTTCGATCACGGAAAACGGCTGCTTCGCCAAGACCGAGCGCCTGTCGGCCGAGGCCGAGCCGGTGATCCACGCCGGCACCATCAGCAGTGACGCCTGGGTGGAAAACGCCTACCTGAGCGAGGACGGAACCTTCGACTTCTTCAAGCTCGAGGTCACGCCCGAAGAGGTCAAGCGCTACCGCGAGATCCTGATCCTCACGGGTGCATCGGCTGAAAACGTCGACAAGTACATCTCGGGTGAGGTCAAGTACGCCGACGTGGTCGACAACGACATCCCGCAGGACGGCTGGGATTTCGTGATCTGGAGCCAAAACGGCCGCTCGATCATCCCCATGAGCGCGATCCCGGGCGCCGCCGACCTGCACAACATCCCGCCCGTGCGCTCCATGGGCATCCTCAATCGCGACGAGGGCGACGACGCCGCCACCCCCGGCATCGTGCGCTTCACCTCGCCCGAGCAGGCCGCCGGCTACTTCATGCTCGGCGAGACCTCCAAGACGAGCGCCGCCGGCAAGGACCGCGGCAAGACGCGCTCGCCCTTCACCCAGCCCTTCTTCCCTGGCCGCCACGGCCTGCAGGCCAAGCGCTTCAGCGAGCTGGCGGCGACCATGGACGCGGTGACCATGTGGATGATGAACACCGGCTACATCGGCGGTGACGCCGCGGGCGTGGGTGGCGGCACGGCTTTGAAGGTGAAGATCGCCCACTCCAGCGCCATGCTCGAGGGCCTGCTCGGCCAGGGGCTGAAGTGGACCACCGATCCGGACTTCGGCTATGAGGTGGTCGATCTGGAAGCGCCGGAAAACGCCGCCCTGGTGGCTGCCGTTCCGGCCGAGATCCTGCAGCCGCGGGCCTTTTACGAAAAGGCCGGCCGCCTCGACGAGTACAAGGTCTGGGTCGAGCGCATGAACCGCGAGCGCCGCGAGTTCTTGAGCAGCTACGAGGTCGACCCCGCGATCATCGACGCGGTGGCTCCTGCCAGCTGAGCCGGCAGGGCGCGCAGCCGAAACGGAAAGCCGCGGGCGTCGATGGACGTCGGCGGCTTTCGTCTTTTCGGGGGCTGTGGGACAGGCCTGCTGGAAAAAAAGCGCCCGGGTTGCAAAACTTGCGGGCGCGCCGTGCGTCAGACCCTCTGCGCGCGGCCTGTCGCCGTGGCGGGCCTGCAATCGAGACGGATTGGGGAGGTCAGATGCGACTGTTTTCGTTGGGATTTCTATTGGCGATGGTACCCGCGGTGACGGGGCACGCCTTTTGTGGCTTTTACGTGGCCGGCGGTGGCGCCGAGCTCTTCAACAACGCGACGCAGGTGGTGCTGATGCGGGATGGCAGCCGCACGGTGCTGTCGATGCAGAACAACTACCAGGGGCCGCCCTCGGACTTCGCGATGGTGGTGCCGGTCCCGGTGGTGCTGAAGGAGGAGCACGTCAAGACGCTTCCGCGCGAGATCTTCGACCGCGTCGACTCGCTGACGGCGCCGCGCCTGGTCGAGTACTGGGAGCAGGATCCGTGTTTTCAGCCGCCCGTCATGAAGATGAGGCGGATGGCACAGGCGACGTCAGCATCGGCCCCTGTACTGGAGAGAAGCGGCGCCCGCCTCGGCGTCACCATCGAAGCCAAATTCGTCGTCGGCGAGTACAAGATCCTGATCCTCAGCGCGAAGGACTCCACCGGCCTCGAGACCTGGTTGCGACAGGAGAAGTACGCCATTCCAGCCGGTGCGTCGAAGCTTCTGCGACCCTACGTGCAGGCGGGCATGAAGTTCTTCGTGGCCAAAGTCGATGTCAGCAAGGTCAAATTTCATCAAGGCACGGCCCAGCTCTCGCCACTTCGCTTTCACTACGACCACGACGACTTTTCGCTGCCCGTGCGTCTGGGAATGATGAACTCGGCGGGCACGCAGGACCTGATCGTTCACATCCTCTCGCCCGGCCATCGCTACGCCGTCGCCAACTACGACAACGTCAGCATTCCCACGAACCTGGATCTCGAGCCCGAGGCCAAGGCGCGTTTTGGCGAACTCTACGCCGCGCTCTTCGACGAAACCCTGGCGCGCCATCCGGCTGCAGTGGTCACCGAGTACGCCTGGGACGCCCGCAATTGCGACCCCTGCCCCACGCCGCCACTGCGCGCCGACGAGCTGCAGACCCTGGGTGCCGATGTGCTCTACGCCGGAACCCGTGCAAGCGATGGGGAGGCCGAGTCGCCGACAGGCGCGTCGGATGGCGTGCTGGAGCTGCGCCGGCAGCGGCAGCGCCGGCGTGCCATGCAGCGGCGCGGTGGCAGCGGGTTCATTCTGACGCGCCTGCATGCCCGCTACGCGAAGGGATCGATCCAGGATGACCTCGTGTTTCGCCAGGCCGCGCCGATCGCCGGTGGGCGCGAGTTCCTGGTCGATGGCCAGGAGCTGGAGCAGGGTGCTGTCAAGGCGCCGATCAATAACTTTCAGGCTCGATACGCGATCCGACATCCATGGACGGGGCCCATCACCTGCGACAATCCCGTCCGAAACCGTTGGGGAGGGCCGCCGCAAGGAGGCGGTCGTCAAGTTCAGCCCGCCAAGGAACTCGCATTCGCGCCCCGTGGCGGGCTCAAGAGCGCGAACTTGGTCAAGCGCGGCCATGCGTTGCCGCAGCTGCTCGACCGGGCCGATGGGGCGCCGGTACCGGAGCCGGTGAAGGAGCCGACCCCTGCGGCGAGCCCGAAGCAGGAACTGGAGCCGTCTCCCAAGGGCAAAAGTCCTGGGCCGGCGGCGCCTGCTGCCAACAGGTCCTCCGAGCCCGAGGTCGATGACTGCAGCGTGAGCGCAGTCGGCGGCCGGCGGTCCCGATCGGCTGCAGCGGTCTTGCTGGCCTCCGCGTGGCTGCTCCTGCGGCGGCGCCGTGGCCATCGCGGCGCGGTGCGCTGAGTCGTGCCGCTGGTTGCGCCTCGACGCCCGCTGTTGGCAGCGGGTCTGAGCCTGGTGGCGCTTGCCGGCGTGGCCCAGCTGCCACCCGGGCGTGAACCACCGGGCGTCGAGGTGCCGGCTTCGCCTCTGCCAGCGCCGAAGCCTCCGCACGCGCCCAAGCCGCGCCTACCGCGGGAGCCTGGCCGTTTTGCACCGGCGTTCACCGAGTTGGCGGTCGACGCCACGCTCGATGGCATGCAGCTGACCGATGTCGACACCTGCGAAGGTTGCCATGCCGACGCGGCCGCCCAGTGGCAGCAGAGCGCCCACGCCCTGTCCTCGTTCAACAATCCCATCTACCGGGCTTCGGTCGAGCGCTTTCGAGAGCAGATGGGGGCGAAGGCCAGCGGCCTGTGTGCGGGCTGCCATGACGTGGCGCTGTTGATCGACGGCGCCATGGATGTTGCCGTGGCTGCAGACGATGCTCGCGCCCATGCGGGCATCAGCTGTCGCGTCTGTCACGGCGCCCAGTCCGCGAGCGCGGACGGCAACGGCAGCTACGCCCTGCGTGGCGAAGGCATCGCGATTCCGCGCAAGGGCGATGCGACGAGCCTGCGCCGGCATCGAGAGCAGGCTTCACTCGATGGCCTGGGCGCTACTCTTTGCACCAGTTGCCATCGCGGATTCGTCGGCCACGCCAGCGGCCATGGTCAGCACTTGATGGGCATGGACGAGCCCTCGGCCTGGGCGGCCTCGGCCCATGCGGGTCAGGACATCCAGCGTGTGGACGAAGCGCTGCCGCAGCGCGACTGCATCGATTGCCACATGCGGCGCGAGCCCGCACGCCTGGGCGACCGCGCCCGCGGCGACGACGGTCGCATCGCATCCCATCGCTTCCTGGGCGGGCACACATACTTGGCGGCCATGGCCGGCGATGCCGCCTCCGTCGCGCGCGGGCAGGCGGCGCTTCGAGGCGTGGCGCGCATCGACATTGTCGTCGTGCGTGGCGAAGGCGGCGAGCAGCGGTTCGAGCGAGCTCCGGGTCGACGCCTGAACCTTTCGGGGCGCGAGTTCGAAGTCGACGTCGTGGTGCGCAACCTGGGGGTCGGACACCGCTTCCCCGGCGGCGTACGCGACGCCCAGCAGACCTGGGTAGAGCTCGAAGTGCGCGACGGCGACGGGCAGCTGCTGGCCTCTTCCGGCCGTGACGCCGATCCGCAGCGGCATCTGTTGCGCGCCCGCGCTGTCGGCCACGACGGTCGCCAGCGACTGCAGCGCGAGGTCGCCGAGTTTGCGGGCGTGGTCGCCGACAGCACGCTCGCCCCGCGTGATGCGGCGGTGGTGCGTTACGCCTTTTCACTGCCAGCTGGAGGGCGCAGTCGCGGTTTTCGACTGCGCGCGCGGCTGCGACACCGGAGCCGCAGCCGCGCGCTTGCAGCCCTTGCCTGCGAGGCCAGCCGCGATGCCCGTGGCCGGGCTTTCAGCGCGGCCGCGGCTGCCCTCGACCTGCCCGTGCTCGATGGCTGCGTCGAGCAGCCGACCACCGACATCGCGGTCGTCGACCTGCGCGTCGCTGCCGATGGCGACTTCGAGATCCGCGCCGAGCCCGAGCTACCTCCGGATTGGCAACGCCTCTACGATCACGGTTTGGGTTTAGCCCATGGTTTGAGCGACGAGCTGCCCGCGGCGCGCTCCAGCTTGCTCGCCGCCCGCCACGCCCTCGCTGCGATCGAGCACGGTGGGCGCGAGGCGGCGATGATCGAGGCGGCCCTGGCCGACCTCGCCACGCGGCTGGGGCGTTTGCGCGAGGCCGAAGAGTGGCTGCAGCGGGCTCGCCGTCACCTGGGAAGCCACCCCGCCCTCGATCGCATCGAGGCTGACGCTCTCATCAAGGCATGGCGCTTCGAGGAGGCGCTGGCGCCGCTCTCGCGCCTGATCACCGCTGCGCCGCGCAATACGGCAGCCTACGGGCGCTGGGCCCAGGCGCTGGGCTCCGCCGGCAGGGAGGGCGAAGCGGCGACGGCTGCGGCCGCGGGGCTGAGCCTGTCGCCGCGTCACGTCGACCTCTTGCGTGTGCAGGCGGTTTCACTCTCAGCCCTGCAGGATTCAAGCGCCGAGTCGGCCCTCGAGGCCTACGAACTCCATCAGGACGAGGGCCTGCGGGGGAGCCTGCGTTTTGCCTGCGCCGCGCGCTCGGAGGCCTGCGAGCGTCACGCACGGCCGGTCCACAGTCACCGCGCGCTACCACCGCAGCGGTAGTCGCGGTTTCGCCAGAGGCGCCCGCTTTCCATTGCCACCGCCTTCCGGGATAATGCCCCCGTGGTCGACATCGACTCGGTCGCGGCGGCTCCAGCCTCGGCCGCCGCCGGTTTGACGCCCGAGCGGCTCGCCTGGCTGGTGCGGTTGCGTTGGGTGGCGCTCGGGGGCATCGTGGTCGCCGTGGTGGTCTCGGCCGCCGGCGCCTTTCCCGGTGTCAACTACCAGGTGATGGCGGCCACTGCGCTGGGAGCGGCGGCCTATAACTTTTTGATCCACCGCGACCTTCGCGCCGGCCGCGCCGCCCTCGATCGGCGCACGCCCATGTACCAGGCGCTGATCGACTTTCTCTCGCTCAGCATGGTGCTGTGGGCCGCCGGCGGGCTGTCTTCGCCCTTCGTGATCTTCTACATCTTTCACGTGGCCCTGGCCGGGATCCTGGCCGGGCCGCGCGCGACGCTGGTGGCGGCGGGTTTGGCGTTTCTGTGCGCGGGCCTATTGTGGCTGACCGGCGTGGTTGCCGGGCTGCGCATCGGCACCTGGGATCCGGTGGGTCTGTGGGAGCCGGCTTCGCGCGTGGTGGCGTTCGTGTTCACGGTCGGCGCAGTGGCCTACCTTGTGCTTCATGCGGTGGCCGAGCTGCGCGATCGGGAGCGGGCGCTGCAGCAGGCGCGGGATCGGGCCGAGCTGGAGTACGAGCTTCTGTCCAATACCCTCGACGAGCTGGATGCGGGGCTGGAGGTGCTCGATGCCGACCATCGCGTGGTCTGGCGCAATCGTCTGGCCAATCGCCTGGTACCGCGGCTGTCGAGCGGTGAGCCCTGGAACTGTCCGGGCATGGATGCGCCCTGCGAGCGCGACGCTTCGGGTCTGTGCCCCATCGATCGCTCTTTCGCTCTGGGTGAAGCCGGTCGCTGCCGCTTCGCCACCCAGGATGAGCAGCCCGAGCGCGTCTACGAGTTGCTCGCCTTTCCGCTCAGCAGCGAGCAGGATGGCAAGGCCCGGGTGATGAATCTCTACCTCGATCGCACCAGTGCCACGTTGGCCGAGCGTCAGCTGGTGCTGGCCGAACGTCTCGCCAGCCTCGGTCGCGTGGCCCAGGGGGTCGCGCACGAACTCAACACGCCGCTGGCCACCATTCGCACGCTGGCCGCGGACATGGGCGTGGCGCTCGCGCGCTTGGACAAGGCCCCGCCCGACACCACGGCGGAGCTGCTCACGGATCTGGGCGAGTCCACGGCGTTGATTCGCTCCGAGACCGAACGGCTGGGACGCATCACCCATTCGCTCTTGGCCGGTGGGGATTTGCTGCGGTTGCGCATCGTCGGCGAGGTTTCGATCTCGGCCGTGGTCGAACGCGCCCGCGCTTTGGTATTCGCTGGCGATCCGGGCGGCGTGCGCTTCGAAGTCGAGTCGGACCTCGACCGCATCCAGCTGCGCTGTGATCAGGACCGGCTGGTCCAGGTGCTGGTGAATTTGATCCAGAATGCCTACGATGCGCTGCGCGAGGGAGGTGGCAGCGTGGTTCGGGTCAGCGCGGTGGTCGACGACGAGGATCAAGCCGATGGCGCCGTGCGCATTCTCATCGAGGATGACGGTCCAGGCCTCGATCCGGTGCTCGAAGGACGGCTCTTCGAGCCCTTCACCACCACCAAGGCGCCCGGGCGCGGTACAGGCCTCGGGCTCTACACGTCCTACATGCTGGTGCGCGCCATGCACGGCTCGCTCGAGCTGGGCACCCGCGACAGCGGCGGCACGCGGGCCGAGCTGAGGTTGCCTTTGGCGAGCGCGGGCAGCGCCGCCCTGGAGCTCGTGCCCAAGCAGGGGCTGAGCGCATGAGCGAGTGCCCTCCTTCCGCGCAGGTGCTGGTGGTCGACGATGACGCATCCTTTCGCTTCGCCCTGAGCAAGGCGCTGTCGCGGCACGGCTTCGAGGTGGCTCAGGCCGAAAGCGGTGAGGCCGCGCTGCGGGCGCTCGAGCGCGGCAGCGAGCCAGACGCCATCGTGCTCGATCTGCGCATGGGGGGGCTCGATGGCTTCGAGGTCTTGCGCCGCATCGCCAATCGCCAGAGTCGCACCGTGGTCCTGACCGGCCATGGCAGCGTGGGCGCGGCGGTCGAGGCGATGAAGCTCGGAGCTTTTTCGTTTCTGGAAAAGCCGGTCGACGCCGAGTTATTGGCGCCGCTTCTGCGTCAGGCGGCCGCCGAGAGTCGGGCGGCGCGGCGCGGGCCCCAGACCCAGGCGCCGCCACTGGTCGGCGAGGGCCCCGCCCTGCGCGAGCTGCGGGAGTTTGTCGCCCGCGCCGCCTCCAGCGACGAGACCGTGGCGCTCTACGGCGAGACGGGCACGGGCAAGGAAGTGGTGGCGCGTCAGCTGCACGCCCACAGCCCGCGGGCCCAGGGGCCCTTCGTCGCCCTCAACGCAGCGTGCGTGCAGCGCGAGCTCTTCGAGAGCGAACTTTTCGGTCACCGCCGCGGCGCCTTTACCGGCGCCACCTCCAATCACGAGGGCCTCTTCGTCGCCGCCCAGGGCGGTTCGCTCTTCATCGACGAGATCGCCGAGCTGCCCCAAGACACCCAGGCCAAGCTGCTGCGGGCCCTGGAAAACGGCACCATCCGACCGCTAGGCACCACGCGCGAAGTCGAGGTCGACGTGCGCATCATCGCCGCCACCAACCGTGACCTCTGGGCCGAGGTCGGCGTTGGCAACTTTCGCGAAGACCTCTATTTCCGACTGCAGGTGCTGCCGCTCTTGCTGCCACCCCTGCGCGATCGGCTCGAGGATCTGCGGCCCCTGTGCCAGCACCTGCTCGAGCGCATCGGTCAGGCCGACAAGCGCATCACCGAGGCTGCCTTCGGGTTGATGCTCGCCCACGACTGGCCTGGCAACGTGCGCGAGCTATTGAACGTGCTGCGCCGGGCCACCCTCTTCGCCGAGGGCTCGGAGATCGACGAAGCCCTGATGCGGCGCATGCTCCTGGCCAGCCTCTCGGGCCATCGCGAGGTCCAGACCCGCGCGCCGGCGGCGGCGCTGCAACAGGACGCCCAGGCCGAGGCCGCCACGCGCCGCCTGGCCGACGTCGAGCGCGCTCACATCGAGCAGGTCCTGCGCCAGATGGATGGCAACATCACCCGCGCGGCCAGCGCCCTCGGTATCGACCGCCGCACCCTGCAGCGAAAGCTCAAGGCCTTCGGGCTTGCTGGCCAAGATTGATGCAAGGCTGAAGCGGGCCCAGAGCGCTGCTTGCCCGCCGAGGCATCAATCGTTCGGAATGGCGTTTTCGTCGTAGTAGTCGAGCTTGTGCAGGGGCATCAGTAGGCTCGACAAGAGGTTCAGCAGGTGGCCGAGCAGGCGCTTGTAAAAGCGCGCCGCCAGCGTCAGATCGACCGCCACGCTGGCGCTGTAGTCGCTCTGGGCGATCTTGGTGACCAGCTGATCGCAGCGCTTGGCGATCGAGCGGCCCTCCAGGGTGAGTTCCTTGGCGCGGTCGTTATTGCTCTCGTTGTAGATCTCGACCGCATTGCGCGCCGTTGCAATGACGCGCTGTGTGATCTCGCGCAGCTCGGCCACCAGCTCGTCGTCGGGCAGCTCGCGCGTTCCGCCTTCGGGGCGCACCATCTTCGGGATCTCGGTGATGTTCTTGGCGTAGTCGCCCAGGCGCTCCACGTCCTTGACCAGGCTCATCAGCAGCAGGCCGTAGGGCACGTCACTGGAGGCGGAGCTGCTGAGATGGGTGATGACCGCCTTGCGCACCGTGCGCTGCAGGCGATTGACTTCCACGTCCTTCTCGTAGAGGGCGGTGCGCTCCTCGGGCGTCATCTGCTTGCCCCAGTAGACCGCGTCGGCTTCGATGATCATCTCGCGCGACAGCTCGAGCATCTTCGTGAAGCGTCGGGCCGCCTTTTCCAGGGGGTAGTCGCCGCTCAGTACGGAGAAGAGTCGCTTGAACACGCCAGCACCTCGGATCAGAAGAGTTTCGATACCGCGATCAGGCCCGCAGGCAAGCCGTAGAAGAGCACCACGATGTAGAGCAGCGCCACCCGCTTGGAGCGCACCGCGGTCACTGCGAGCCAACTGGCGGCGCGCAGCGGAATTTGGCGAATGGGATTGAGCGGGTAGACGCCGATGATGCCCACCAGGTTGAACAGCAGGTGCACCAGGGCGATTTGCACGGCCAGCGCGGCGGTTTCCGGCGGCGCCGCCATCGAGGCCAGCAGCGCCGTGACCGTCGTGCCCACATTGGCTCCCAGGGTGATTGGGAAGACCTGCTCCAGGGTGACCAGGCCCGCGCCCGCCAGCGGCACCAGCACCGAGGTGGTGATCGAACTGGACTGTACCATCACCGTGATCACGACGCCGATCAGCATCGCCGCATAGGCGCTCGAATCCAGCGAGCGCGTCACGTAGACCGACAGGCGGCTCGCGGTCAGACTGCGCAATACTTTTACGAGGCCCGTGAGGGTCAGAAAGATGATGGCCACCGAGACCGCGATCAGAATGATCGACGCCGCTTGCTTGTCGTCGGTGATGCCCTCGATCGCCCCCGTGATCGGCTCGAGCGCGGCCTTGGTGGCGGTCTTGATCGGATTGGGCAGCTTGCCGCCGCCGCCGGTGCCCACCATCGAGGCCATGAGGCCGCTGGTCTTCTCGAGAAAACCCGTCGCGATCTCCAGCGGTAGCAGTACCGCCACCGCCATGAAGTTGAAGAAATCGTGGCAGGTGGCTGCCGAGTAGGCGCGGCGGAACTCGTCGGGGCGACCGATGTGGCCGAGCGCCACGATGGTATTGGTGACCGTGGTGCCGATATTGGCGCCCATGATCATGGGAATCGCGTTTTGGATCGGCAGTGGGTTGGCCGGTGCCGCCACCATCGCCACGATCATCGAGGTGGTGACCGACGAACTCTGCACCAACGTGGTGCCGAGGATGCCCACCACCAGCGCCACGAAGGGATTGCTGGTTTCGAGGAAAAACGCTTCCAGCAGGCCCTTGCCCAGGCCCTTGAAGCCGCTGCCCATGCCGCGGATGCCCACGAGGAAGATGAAGAGCAGGAGCAGCGCAATGGCGGCGCGCAGCCAAAGCTGTTCACCCTGGGCCGGGGACGCCCCGGGCCGCGTGGGCACCGGGCTGGTCGACGCTGATTTGGACATCTACGATCCCGACTTTCGACCCGCGACTACCACAGCCCCCAGTCGCCTGTCATGGACCCATGGCGATGCGGACAGGTACTTGTCACGGAAATGTCACATTGATTTTCGTGCATTGCGTCAGAGCGTGGCGGTGGCATCGGGGGCCTATGGCGCGATTGCGGGGTGGCGCTCGATCTCGAGTTCGGGGGCAATTTCCGGGTAGGCGAGCACCGGGACCTGGGGCAGCTGGTCGGCGAGAAGGCGCCTGAGCAGCGGGCGCACGTCGGCCTGGACCACGAGTACACCCCCGCGGGCGTCGCCGAAGCGCCGGGCCACCGAATCCACGATCTCGTCGGCCAGATCCGGCGACAGCGCAAACGCGCCGCCCGCCGCGCTTGCGTCGCGCAGGGCCTCTTCGATCATCGGATCGATCGGATGCACCGAGAGCACTCCCTCACGCACATGGTTTGCGCAGATCTGCCGCAAAAGCCGCCTGCGCACGCGCTCGATCAGGGCGCCGACCTCGGCCCCTTCGGGCTGTGACTCGAGCAGCGCCTCGAGGATCTGCCGCAGCGGTCGAACGCTCACGCCCTCGGCGAGCAAAGCGCGCAGGATCTGACTCAGGCGTTCGAGGGGGATGGGATGGGGAACTGTGTGGCGCACCAGGGCCGGGTGCTGGCGCGCCAGGGCATCGAGCAACTCCTGGGTGGCCTGCAGACCCAGCAGTTCGGCGCCGTGGCGCAGGCATTGCTCGCGCAGGGCGCCGGCCAGGGTCGCGGCCGTGGCGGCGGCGTCGAGCGCGGGCAGCTCCCCCTGGCTGCGCGTGACCGAAGCCAGCTCGAGCCGGTAGCGCCGGCCCTGTAGTCGGGGGTCGACCTCCAGGTGCAAGGGCGGCAAGCTGAGGCCACGCAGGATGCGCACCTGATCCCGCTCCAGCTGCAATTTGCGCTGCAGCTCCCCGGCTGGCATGGCCGCTGCCAGCTCGGGCGACAGCAGGAGCGACAGTTCCGGCGGTGGCCCCTCCGAGTCCGTGTCGCCGCTTCGATCGGCGAGCAGCGCCCGCTGACCCCGCCGCCTCTCGAGTCGCGCTGTGGCCTGGGCGCTGGCGCCCAGCACCAGGCCCAGCACGGCAAAGGGCAGCGCCGGCAGTCCCGGCACCAGTGCGAGCAGCAGCAGAAAGCCCGCGGCCAGCCGCAGCACGCGCGGGTCGCCGAAGAGCTGGGAGCCGATGTCGGCGCCGAGCGAGCCGTCGTCGTGCTCGGAAGCCACGCGCGTGACCACGATGCCGGCGCTGACCGACACCAGCAGCGACGGGATCTGGCTGACCAGGCCGTCACCGATGGTCAAAAGTCCGTAGAGGGCCAAGCTATCCTTCAGGCTCAGCTCGCCCATGCCCACACCGATGCCGGCGCCGGCCACGATGTTGATGGCGGTGATGGCGATGGAGGCGATGGCGTCGCCCTTGACGAACTTCATGGCCCCGTCCATGGCACCGTAGAACTGGCCCTCGCGTTCGAGGGCGCGGCGGCGCACGGCGGCTTCGACCGCGCTCAGGGCAAAGCTGCGCTGCTCGGCGTCGATGGCGAGCTGCTTGCCGGGCATGGCGTCGAGGGTGAAGCGGGCGCCCACCTCCGCCACGCGCTCGGCGCCCCGGGCCACCACCACGTACTGGATCAAGGTCAGGATCAGAAAGATCACCGCGCCGACCACGTAGTTGCCCCGCACCACGAAATCCCCGAAGGCCGCGATCACCTCGCCAGCGTCGGCCTGCAGCAGGATCAGACGCGTCGAGGAGACGTTGAGGGCCAGGCGGTAGAGGGTGGTGACCAGCAGCACCGTGGGCATGGCAGCGAAGGCCAGGCCGTCGCCGACCGTCATCGCCGTCAGCAGCATCAACACCGACAGCGCGATATTGCTGGCGATCAATAGGTCCAGCAGCGTGGTCGGTAGCGGCACGATCATGGTGCCCACGATCGCCAGTAGCAAAAGCGCCAGCGCGCCATCGGCCCAGCGTGGTCGCGCCCGCAGCATCAGCATCGCTCTAGCCTGTGACTCACCCCGCATCTGGCCGTTCCTCCCCTTGCCGCACTTGCCGCAGTCGCCGCTGCAGGCTCAAAGCTCCTGGCGACCGTCCATGGCGCGCGCCAGCGTGATCTGGTCGCTGAATTCGAGCTCGCCGCCATGGGGCAGGCCACTGGCGATGCGCGTGCAGCGAACGCCCAGGGGACGCAGCTGCTGGGCCAGGAAGAGCGCCGTGGCCTCGCCTTCGACGCTCAAGGGCGTGGCCACGATCACCTCGCGCAGCTCGCCGCCTTTGACGCGCTCGATCAGGGGAGCCAGCGGCAGTGCCTCGGGGCCGACGCCGTCGAGGGGCGCGAGCAGGGCGTGCAAGACGTAGTAGCGACCGCGAAAGCTCTGGCCGCGTTCCAGGGCGGCCACGTCGGGGGGGCGCGCCACCACGCACACCAGGCCGTCGTCGCGGCGCGGGTCGAGGCAGACCTCGCACAGGTTTTCAGCCGTGTAGTTGGCGCAGCGCTGGCACCTGCGCACGCGCGCATGCAGCTCGACCAGGGACCGTCCCAGGGCTTCGGCGTAATCGCGCGGTTGGTCGAGCACGTGGTAGGCCAGACGCGCGGCCGTGCGCTCGCCGATGCCGGGCAAGCGGCTGAGCAGCCCCACGAGCTCGGCGATCGGGTTGGCCATGCTGGGTTGCCCTCGTGCGTTGCCCGTTTTCTAGACCAGGCCCGGAACCTTCATGCCGCCGGTGGCTTTTTCGACCTCTTCTTCGACCATCTCGCGGCTCTTCTGCAGCGCTGCGTTGGCCGCGCCCACGATCAGGTCCTGCACCATCGAGAGGTCTTCCTGTTGCAGCAGCTCCGGCGCGATCGTGACCGACACCAGATCACCGCCGCCGTTGGCCACGACCGTGACCTGCTCGTTGCCGGCCGAGGCCTCCACCGTTTCTTCCTTGAGTTCGGCCTTGCGCTTTTCCACCTTGCGCTGCAGGCGTGAGGCCTGTCGCATCAGCTCGCTCATTCCACCGCGAAATTTCATGCCTGATCGTCCTTATCTGGGCGTTTTCGCCCGGGCTCAATCCAGTTCCACTCTGACGCTGTCGGCGGCCTCGGGGAAGACCTCGAGCGCCTCAAGCACCCGCGGGTGATTGAGGGCGCTCTGCGTCATGCGTTCGCGCTCGCGCCTGCGGCGCTCGGCGTGGCTCTCGGCCAGCGTGGTGCCCGAGGTGTCGGCGCTGAGCACGACCTCCACCTGCGGCGTGCCCCCGAGCAGCCTTCCGGCCACCGTGGCCAGCGCCTCGCGGGCGCTGCTGGCCTGGGCCTGGCGGCCGTGGAACGAGCCCTCGCGGAAGCGCACGCGGATGCAGCTGGCGTCGACCTGTTCGGGGGTGCCGTGCTCGAGAATCGCGCCCAGGGCTGGCTGCGTGTCGTGCAGTCGGGTCACCAGCGTCTCCCAGACGTCGGGTAGGGCGCTGTCATTGGCCGGCGGCGGCGAGGGTAGGGGGGTGGCGCCAGCGCGCGGGCTGGCCTCGGCTGCAGGCGCCGGTGAAGCTGCGGCTTCGGGCGTCGGCGCGGTGATGGGTTCCGGCACGGGCTCGGGCTCCCGCACGGGTTCGGGGTCGGGTTCGGGTACCCGTTCGGGTTCGGGAGCGGGGGCGGCTGCGGCTGCGGTTTCGCGCGGCTCCCGGTCGGCGCCCGCCGTGGCCGCGGCGGGCGCTGGCGCTGGCGCTGGCACCGGCGCTGGCGCCGGCGCTGCCGCCGCATCGCGAGCGCTTGCACTCGCGCCCTGTCGCCCAGCGCCGCCCGCTGCCCGACCACCACCACCACCACCGCTCGCTACGCGCCCACCGCCGGCTGAGCCCGAGGCTGGTGCGGGCGGCGGCGCCCCTCCGAGCCGAGCCTCGAGCGCCTGCAGCCGCGCCACCAGCTCGGCCAGGGGCTCGAGCGGCGGCCGGTCGGCCAGGCGCACCAGGCCCATCTCCAGCGTCAGCGCCGGCTGCCCAGACGCCGCCACCGCCTCGACCACCCGCGAAAGCCCGGAAAAGCCGCGCTCCAGCTGCTGCGCGCTGTGCTGGGCGATGAGTTTCATGGCCGGCCCCCGCTCACTGTCGGGCAGATCGACCAGGGTCGGGTCGTCGCCGACTACTTTGAGCACTACCAGATCCCGCGACAGCGTCAGCAGTTGGCGCGCGAAGTGCAGCACGTCCAGGCCATCCTGGTGCAGCCTGTGCACTGCCTGCAGGCAGCCGGCCGCATCGCCCGAGAGCATGGAGGCGACGGCCGCCAAGACATTGTCGCGGTCGGCGATGCCCAGGCCGCGCGCCACTGCCGCCCCCTCCAGGCGTTCGCCGCCGAAGGCCAGGAGCTGGTCGAGCACGGTTTGCGCGTCGCGCAGCGAGCCGGCCGCCTCCCGGGCCACGATGTCGATGGCGTCGTCGTCGGCCTCGATGCCCTCGCGCTCCAGGATCACCCGCACCTGCTGCGCGATCACCGCGCGTGGGATCAGCCGAAAGTCATAGCGCTGGCAGCGCGAGCGAATCGTGATCGGAACCTTGTGCAGCTCGGTGGTCGCGAAGATGAACTTCACATGGGGAGGCGGTTCCTCCAGGGTTTTCAGAAAAGCGTTGAAGGCGCCGGTCGAGAGCATGTGCACCTCGTCGACGATCACGATTTTCAGGCGGTCGCGGGCAGGTCGGAAGGGCAGCGATTCCTGCAAGCGCCGCACGTCATCGACGCCGTTATTGGAGGCGCCGTCGATCTCGAGCACATCCAGGTCGGTGCCGCCCGTGATGTCTTTGCAGGGGCCGCAAGAGTTGCAGGGCTTGGTGGTGGGACCGGTTTCGCAGTTGAGGGCCTTGGCCAGCAGCCGCGCCATGGTGGTTTTGCCGACACCGCGGGCGCCCGTAAAAAGGAAGGCGTGGGCCACGCGATCGCTCTCGATGGCGTTTTCCAGCGTGCGGCTGACGTGATCCTGCCCAACCAGGTCCTGAAACGTCTGGGGGCGATACTTGCGGGCGAGGACGGTGTAGGCCATGCGGCTCGGGTGCCCGGGGCGATCGCGCCGTCGCCAGCGCCCGGGGGCTGTGGACGCTACCCCGGATCGGCGCCGATGTGGGGGGCAGCGGCGCAAAAATAGCTGTCCCGGCGCGGCCGCGCCAGCGCTCCTTGGAGCGGTCGCGCCGGGGCGAGGTACATCCAGGCACGACACTCCCCGGCGCGCGATTTGCGTCTGCGCAGCCGCTCGCGTTGACACCCCACCGACAATCCGTAGAGTGGCCCCGTGCTCGCAGGGATACCCAACCCCGAGCCTTTCAGAATTTCGACAGTATATCTGCCCCCGGCCGCAGGTGGTTCACAACGCGGTTCGGGAGGCGCCCGTCCCCGCTGTGTCGGGGGGTAGCCACCACGGTTAGCGACATGAAAGCGAAATCGAAAAGGCCCAAATTCATCTTTATCACCGGCGGCGTGGTCAGCTCCATCGGCAAGGGCCTCGCAGCCGCTTCGATGGGGGCGCTGATGGAAGCACGCGGTCTGCGCGTGACCCACATCAAGCTCGACCCCTACATCAACGTCGATCCCGGCACCATGTCGCCCTATCAGCACGGCGAGGTCTTCGTGACCGACGACGGCGCCGAGACGGACCTGGACCTCGGTCACTACGAGCGCTTCACCAGCGCGCGCATGACGCGGGCCAATAACTTCACCACCGGCCGGCTCTATGACTCGGTGATCAGCAAGGAGCGGCGCGGCGAATACCTGGGCGCGACGATCCAGGTGATCCCGCACATCACCGACGAGATCAAAGCGCGCGTGTTGGAAGTGGCGGCGCGCGTGGACGTGGCGATCGTGGAGATCGGTGGCACCGTCGGTGACATCGAATCGCTTCCGTTTTTGGAAGCTGTGCGGCAATTGCGCACCGAGCTTGGTCCGCAGAACGCGGTCTCGGTGCACGTGACGCTGGTGCCGTGGATCGCGGCGGCCGAGGAGCTCAAGACCAAGCCCACCCAGCACTCGGTCAAGGAGTTGCTCGGCCTCGGCATTCAGCCCGAGATCCTGATCTGTCGCGTCGACCGCCCGCTGACCGAGGATCTGAAGCGCAAAATCGCCCACTTCACCAACGTGGCAGTGGATGCCGTGATCGCGGCGACCGACGTCTCCTGCATCTACGAGCTGCCGATCCGGCTGCACAAGGAGGGCCTCGACCAGCAGTTGGTCGACCGCCTCAACATCTGGTCGCGCGAGCCCGACCTGGAGACCTGGAAGCAGACCGTGCGCAAGGCCACCCAGCCCGAAGGCGGGCGCGTGCGTGTGGCCCTGGTCGGCAAATACGTGCACCTGCGCGACTCCTACAAGTCCCTGCACGAGTCGCTCACCCACGGCGCCATGGCCAACGACCTGGAAGTCGAGATTTGCTACGTCGACAGCGACGAGCTGATGGAGCGCGACGACTGGGAAAAAGAGCTCGAGCAATTCGACGCCATCCTGGTGCCCGGTGGCTTCGGCGACCGTGGCTTGGAGGGCAAGATCCGCGCGATTCGATTTGCCCGTGAGCGCAACGTGCCCTTCTTCGGAATTTGCCTGGGGATGCAAATGGCGGTGGTCGAATACGCGCGCCACGTGTGCGGTCTCGAAGGGGCTGACACCGTCGAGGCCAATCCCAAGGCCGTCCATCCCGTGATCCACCTGATGCCCGGGCAGCGCGGCATCCAGGAAAAGGGCGCCACCATGCGTCTGGGCGCCTATCCCTGCGTCTTGAAGGATGGCTCCATGGCGGCTCGGATCTACGGCAAAACGCGCATCAGCGAGCGCCACCGCCACCGCTTCGAGGTCAACAACGAGTACCGCGAACGCCTGGAGGCCGCCGGCCTGCGCCTGTGCGGCGTCTCGCCCGACGATCTGCTGGTGGAGATGGTGGAGATCCCCGACCATCCCCACTTCGTGGGTTGCCAATTTCACCCAGAGTTCAAGTCGCGGCCCCACGACGCGCACCCGCTCTTCAAGAGCTTCGTCGCCGCCGCCCGCGACTGCGCCCAGCGCCGCCCGCGCACGACCAAGGATCAAGAGCTCTCGGTCAACTGAGCGCGGCGCGGCTCCTTCAGCGAGCTCGGCGTCTCACTCGGCATCGCCCGGCGCGACCGGCACCATGCCCTCGGGCTTGGCTTCGCCGCGTTCGGCCGGGCCATGCACCTGGTACTTGTGGCCGGTGAGGCTCTTGAGCGCCATCACCGACTTCCACGCAAGGTAGCTGGTGGCGGCGCTGGCGTCGCGCGTGGGGTCATTGGCGTTGCTGTAGCGGGCGAGCACCAGCAGCTGCTCGGCGACGCTCACGGGGCAGCCGCTGAGGCGGATATGGGACTTGTGCTTGCCGTCCGACAGCAGCCGGTAGGTCTTGAGCGCCTTGCCCAGGATGTCTTCGCCCTTGATGGTGTAGGGGTCGAGCGTGGAGCGATGGCGGTAGAGGTTTTTGATCGAGACCAGCTCGTCGCCCAGCTTGCCCTCGTATTGGGCGCAGTCGCCGATGAAAACCGCGCGGTCGCCGGGTTTGAAGTCGATGGCGCCCTGGTAGTTGCCGAAGACCACGTGCAGCCGGGGCATCTTTTCGTCGAGCTTTTCGTCCATCTGCCGCAGCATCTCGATGGCTTCCTCGATGGCGCCCGGGCAGCCGCCCCAGCAGTAGTCCTTGCCCTCGGTTTCGGGGGGGGGGCCGGCGTAGGCGGTGATGTTGGTGCCTTCGAAGTATTTCTCGACCCGGATCAGCCCCACCTCGAAGCCGTCGGCGCGCTGTTTGGCTTCTTGCAGCGTGACGTCGCCGCTGACCTCGATCTCATCGAGCGAAAGCGGGCCGAAGCCGCGCTCATGGGCCATGCGGATATGGTCGACCTGATAGGGGTTCAAGCCGATGATATTGCAGCAGACCGCATCGAAGGCGCACTGGTTGTTGCCCATGATGATCAGGTTCAGGTCGCGCGGGATCGGAGTGAGCATGCGGCCCTCACCCGCGACGATGGCATCGATGGCCAAAAAGCTCGGCTGGATGATGTACTGCAGGTCGGCGATCTTCTCGTCGAGCTTGGCGTCGTGATCGATCAGGCGGTGGCGGTCGTCCTGGATGCCGATGTAGGCCTTGTTGCCGAAGGTCACCGTGGTCCAGGGGTGGGCCTTGAACTTGGGGCAGTTGACGAAGAAGTCGGCCTTGGCGACCGGTTCCGGCGTGAAGAGATAATCGCGCAGCCTGCCCTCGTGGCTGAGCGGGATCTCCACCTGGCGTTGTTCTTCGAAGTAGTACTTCTTGACCTTCTGGCGTTTGCAGACGCCGTCGGTGCCCGACTCCTTGAAAGCCAGGCGCGAGGGGATGGTGATACCGCAGCGCTCGCCCACGGCCAGTTCCTGCATCTGCCCCTCGTCGCGATCCTTGAGCGCCATCACCACGCCCTCGGTGAACTCGGGGCGCGTGAAGGCGTATTCGAAGCCCTCGCCAGCGATCACCAGATTGGGCTTCACCAGGGTGCGGCCGTGGGGACGTAGCCCCAGGGTCTCGAGGCCCTCGCGGATGATCACGCGGATGCGTTCGGCGTCGTAGCTGTCGCAGTGACGGATGATGACGTGGGGCTTGGTCTCGCTGGGTCGCATGGAAGGGCTCCGATCGAAGCTGGGCGTTGTTGAGGCGCCAGAAGATTCGCGGGAGCTGTTTTGTACCGCAGGATCGGACGCGACCGAGTGCAAATACGGCCGTGGCTGGCGCGGAAGGGAAGGAATCCACATAAATACGTCGCAACACGCATCAAAACGCTCAGTTCAATGCGTGCTATGCATATATGTTCCGTCGTGCGCTCGCCGGCAAGCTGGGCCTCGCGGCAGCCGCGAAGCCTTCATGCGCGAAAGCCCCATGCGATCACCGACGCCGTGTGGGCCCGTCGATTGCACGCCTCCACCGTGAGATAAGTCACCACACGGGGCTGAGCAGCCACACCCTGCGCCTGCACGGCCGCGAAGCCTCGCCCCATGCCCGTCCCCTGCTGGTCGTGCGCTACACCCGTCGGCAGCAGCACGTGATGGACAACCTCGTCTTCGTGCTCGAACAGGCCCTGCAAGAGCGCGAAGTCGAGCTCGGGGACGCCGATACGCGCTACACCACGGGCGTGGCGCGGCCGATCCGCGAGGCCCAGGCCCTGGTCTCGACCCATCGGTTGGCGGTGCTGTGGCGCTTGCTCAGCTACCTCAAGCCCTACAGGCGCCGGGTGTTGTCGGGGCTGGCGGCGGCATCGGTCATCACCTTGCGATCACTTGTGCCCCCCTACCTCAGCGGCTACCTGGTCGACCGCGTCGTGGGGCCGGTGCAGGCCGGTGAACTCGAGGCGGCCCAGGTCTCGACCGTGGCGTGGCTGGCCGTGCTCGGCATCGGACTTAGCTACCTGTTGCGGCAGGCCTGCCAGTGGGTGCGCCTGCGCTTGATGACGGTGCTCGGCGAGCTGGTGGCGCGCGATCTGCGCGACGCCCTCTACCGGCATCTGCACAGCCTGAGCCTCGGCTTCTTCGCGTGCAAGAAAACCGGAAGTTTGATCACCCGTGTCAGCTCGGACACCGATCGGCTGTGGGAGTTTCTCGCCCTGGGCGTGGTCGACCTATCGCTGGCCCTGATCCTGCTCATCGGCCTCGGTGGCGTGTTGGTGCACCTGGACTGGCGCTTGGGGCTCGTGATGATCGCGCCCTTGCCGCTGGTCTTTACGGCGATCCACCTGCACGGCAGGCACATGGAGCGGCTCTTCTTGCGCGCATGGTGGCGCTCGTCGTCGCTGACCGATGTGCTCAGCGACACCATCCCCGGCATGCGCGTGGTTCAAGCCTTCGATCAGGGGGGCCGTGAGGTAGAGCGCTTCGGCGAACGCAATCGCGGTGCCTGCGACGAATTCAACCGCATCCACGCATCCTGGACGACCTTTTGGCCGCTTCTGATGTTCGTGGTGCAGGGGTCGGTGGTGGCGATCTGGGTCCTTGCTCTGCCGCGGTTGCTCGGGCATGACAGCGTTCTGGGGCCGCCGCTGTCGGCCGGGACCTTCGTGTCCTTCCTGCTCTACACCACCATGTTCACGGCCCCGGTGGAGATCGTGGGCCAGATGTCGCGCATCATGAATCGCGCAACCTCCTCGGCCCATCGGGTCTTCGAGGTGCTCGACAGTCGGCCCCAGATCACGGAAATCGACGATCCCGTGCGTCTCGAGCCCGTGCAGGGTCGCATCGAGTTTCGCGACGTGAGCTTCGGCTACGACGGCGTGCGCCAGGTCCTGCGAGGCGTGAGCTTCATCGTACAGCCGGGTGAGATGATCGGCCTGGTCGGGCCCTCGGGTGGTGGCAAGAGCACCATCGTCAGCCTGATCTCCCGCTTCTACGACGTGCAAGGCGGCTGCATCAAGGTCGACGGAGTCGACCTGCGACAGCTTGAGCTGGGCCACTATCGGCGCCAGGTCGGCATGGTCCTGCAGGACCCCTACCTCTTCCACGGCAGCATCCTCGACAACATTCGTTACGGCATGGAAGGAGCGAGCCTCGACGAGGTAGTCGCCGCCGCGCGCGTGGCCAACGCCCACGACATCAGCTGCAAGTTGCGCCACGGTTACGATACGGTAGTCGGTGAGCGCGGCCACACCCTCTCGGGCGGTGAACGTCAGCGCATCTCGACCGCCCGCGCCGTCCTCGAGGACCCGCGCATCCTGATCCTCGACGAAGCCACCAGCGCCGTCGACACCGAGACCGAATACGAGATCCAGCAGGCCATGGATCGGCTGGTGAAGGGCCGCACGGTTTTCGCCATCGCCCACCGCCTGTCGACGGTGCGGCGTGCCACGCGGCTGTTGGTGATCGAAGACGGTCGCATCACCGAGAGCGGCCCGCATCGCGAGCTGCTCATGATCGAAGGCGGCACCTATCGGCGCCTTCACGAACTCCAACACTCATTGCACGAAGCGAACTGAAATATGCAGCTACGACAATCCATCGAATCGATTGGGTGCAAAGCCAAGGTGCGACCGGGGCCGCCGCGCTCGCTGCAACGTCGCGCCGACGGTCGGCTGTGGCTGGTCGAGGGGGTGCGGGAGTATGCGGTGCATCCCGTGCGCTGTTTCCCCTGGAGTGCTCCCGACCACCACGTCTCGCTGCGCGATGACGAACGCAGGGAGCGGGCCTACATCGCAGACCCTGCCGAACTCGACGTCGACAGCCGTCGGGCGCTCGAACAGGGGCTGCAAGACGCGGGCCTCATCCTGAGTGTCACCGCCATCGAGGCCATCGAAGAGGACTACGAGATCCGCTGCTGGAACGTCCAGACCCGGTGTGGGCCGCGCAGCTTTCAGACGCGGCTCGAGACCTGGCCGCGCCCGGTTCCGGGCGGTGGCTTGCTGCTCGAGGATGTGGCCGGCGACTCTTCTGGATCCCGGATCCCAAGCAGCTCGATGCACGCAGTCGCAAGCTGCTCTGGGCCTACGTGGATTGATCGCGGCCAGGGCCCCGTTCACAGATAAGGGTCCGCTCGCGGCTTAGGGCTCGCGAAAGAATAACTTCCCCCTTTGGCACGCACCGGCGGGCACGCTCGGGCCGTGCGTCCTCGAAGAATTCCTCGATGTACCTCTGGTACGACTGCGGATTCTTCTCCGGGCGCCGTCCCGATCGCACTCTGCCGTCACGCACCAAAGGGGGAAGTTATTCTTTCGCGAGCCCTTACGGACGCGCGAATTTGCGATCGGGCCCAATGTGCCGTTGGAGCACATTCGCTGTGCGCGGATGTGTGCCTTCGGCGATAAATACCTCTCAGTTTGGAGGCCTTTGTGGCCTGACCAGGTCAGGCACATTGGGCTAGGCGAAGCGTCCGAGCCGGGTGCTTGTAGCTCTGGCGGGAATGTCTGGAATTTTTCTTCGGCCCCCATGTGCGATCGATGGTCGAAGATGATGGACCGGGTCGCTCGCGCCGGCCTACGCTTCGTTTTCTCGCAATCTCCACTGCGCAGAAGGGAGCCTGTCATGCTTGAGAAGATCCGCCGGCGCGTCGTCGCCGGAACCGTTGCCCGCCAGTTGCAGGACGTGAAACCGACCGAGATCGGCGCGCTCTACGACGAAAACGCCGATACCATCGAAAAGAGCGTGCGTGCCGCGCGGGCCGAGGCAATCGGCCGGCTCGAGAAGCGCGCGGTCGATAGCGCCGACGCCGCGGTGCGCAAGCTCGTCGGTGCTGTCACGCGCGTCAGCGATGCGCCACCCCTTTTGTGGTCGCGCTCGCTGGGTCGGGTCACGGGGCTGCCGTCGGCCACCGACGCCCTGCTCGAGTTGGCGCTGAAGAAGGGCATGAAGCCCCGCAAGATCGAGGAGGAGGTTTCGGAAAAAGCCTCCGCCGCTTCTGCCGCTTCTGCCGCTTCTGCCGCCTGAGAACGCTCGCGTTGCAGCGTGACTCCGGTCGCGCTGGTTCGGGGGCTATATTCGTGCTCACGGGCACGGTCTGCGCTGTAGGGCCAGGCCGTGCCACAGGGCACAAGGGGGCCCAGCTCCAGGCCGGTACGGTCCGGGCCCCGTGTCCCGGGCGCTCGACCCGGGAATATCCAACGCCATGGGCGAGGTTGAACCCGCAAGGAGGTGACCATGTTCAAGGGGTCCTGTCTTTGCGGCGGCGTGCGTTTCGAGGTCGATGAACTCGCAGGGCCGTTCGAGCTATGCCATTGCTCGCGCTGCCGCCGCGTGTCGGGCTGTGGGCACATGGCCGGCGTTGCCGTGCGGGCCGAGCACTTCCGCTTCATCGCCGGACGGGAGTTGATACGCCACTTCGAACTGCCGGTGATGGAGCGACCGCCGGCCTATGCCGTCGACTTCTGCGCGGTCTGCGGCAGCGTCACACCGCCGGCCGAGATCGCCGACCCCTGGCTCGCGGTCGCGCCCGGTTTGCTCGAGGGTGAACTTCCCCAGGCACCCGATCGCCACATCTACGTCGACTTCCGTGCCCAGTGGGATCGCGGGCTCGACGCTTTGCCCGAGTTCACGGCTGCGGAGATCCGCGCTCACCGCCGCGGGCCGAAGAAGTAGGCCGCGGCGCGGGGCCGTCCGGGGTGAGGTCCTTGGCGTAGACCCGCGTCGCCCGCTGGTCCTTCCACGTCGGGTGGATGGTGTCCACGTGCTTCCAGCCTTCTCGCTCGTAGAGCCGCTGCGCATCGGCATTGGCCTCACTCGTATGCAGCCAGAGCCGGTTGCGGCCGGCGGCCAGGGCTCCGCGCTCGGTCGCATCCAGGAGCCTGGTGGCCACGCCCCGGCCGCGCATCAGCAGCGCGACTTCGAGGTACTCGAGATAGGCGTTGTCTCCTGCGACAAAGTCGGCGGTGTTCCCGTCGGGGCTCCAACCGGTGTCGGTGCGATAGCTCGTGCGCAGCGCCGTCCAGCCCACCACGTGGCCACCGAGTTCGGCCACCAGGATCAGCGCGTGCCCATCGGACACCGCGGCGCCGAGCAGGTCGAGCATGGGCCCCTTGGCTTCGGAGATAATTGCCAATAGCTCCGCCCGATCCCGGACGAAGTCGAACGGACGCGTGATGACGTCGTGGCTTACTTTCATCGAGCGATCGCCAGAGCGCTCCAAGGCGGATTCTATGCCATGGAGCGCACTCCGGAAATGGCTGGCGGTCGACAAAGCGATCGAAGGGATACCGCGACTTTCGGTCGCGCAGAATTTGCACCGTGGACCTCGAAACTTGCCTGGAGCGGAGGCATCCGGCGGTTTGGAAGGTGATGGCAGCGTGCGGTCGGGGCGGCGCTTGCAGAAGAATCTTCAATCGCACCAGAGGCACACAGAGGACCCGTGCCAGGGCGCGCGGCCTGAACGTGCCTGCCAGGCGCGTGCCAGTGGGGGAAGCGATTCTTTCGCGAGCCCTCGGCCCTCAACCCGCTCCATCCAGGGTCAATAACTGCAAGTTCATCAATGCCACATGCTCGGTGGTCTCCGAGGCGTCGATGATCGCGCGTACCTCTTCGAAATAGCGCAGATGCAGCTCGCGCAGGCGCCCGAGGGCTGACTCCGAGATGCCGAAGAGGTTGTAGGAGTAGAGGGCGCCTTCCGGGGGCGGTCCGTCGCAGAGGCGCTCGGTGGATACCGTGGCCCAGTGTCGCTTCAGCGCCAGATTGCGCGCTGGATCGCTGCGTGTATCGACGGCGAGCACTTCGCGGATGCTGTAGTGGGAGCCACGGTGCTCGATCACGGCGGCCGCTTCCAGGGCGTCGAGGCTGCGTCGCACTTCCTCCTCGTCGATGCCGAGACGCGATGCGATGAAGCGGTCGTCGTGGTGTTCGGAGCGTCCATAGTCGGCGAGCTCCAGAGCGCGCAGCACCGCATGGCTCCAGGGCAGCTCGTAGGCCACGCGGCGCTGGTTTTGCAGCTGCAGGTAGGCGGTGGCCGTCGTTTCGAGCGCTGCGGGATCGGCAAAGAGGGCGATGAAATCCAGCAGCCGCAGGGTGCTCGCTTCCACGAAGGCCAGCAGATCGGGCAAGCGCGGCTCGCTCATGCCGTTGCGCCAGCGCGAGACGGTGTTGCGGTTGCGGCCGATGCGGGCGGCGAGCGCGCCGGAGCTGCGACGACCTGCCAGCTGAGCGACGAGGCGCTGAACCGCGGCCTCGCCCGTTGCCGCGCGCGGGCGTCGCCAGCTGGATGCGTCGGCGGTGAAGGCGCCGAGCGCCGCGCCCACATCGACGCCACTTCGCAGGGCCGCCTTCAGAAAGGTGGAGGCCTCGGGGTGTCGAAGGCCGGCCTCCCATGGGTAGACGACGTTGCTTTCGAAGCCCAGCTCGCGACTGAAGGCCGTCTGGCTGCGCTCTCCGCGCAGGGCGCGCATCAGCTCCCGAGAGAGCCTGTCATGGTCCAACATCTAGCAGAATATAGCATATGTGCTTCAGATGCGGCGATAAATCGCTCGAATTTGCGCTAGCTTTGTCTCCGGGATGCCGTAGGGTGTGAAGCGAAGGGCTGTCCCGCCCCAAAGCACGGAGGTTTCCGCATGACGACCACTGCACATCCCCATGGCCCGCGACCGCGCCAGCGTGCGGCCTTCTTTGTCGCCACGGTGCTCGCAGCCATCGCACTCGGCAGTGCCTGCGGCTCCGACGACGGCGGCCAGACCACGGCCGATCCCCAAAGCGCGGCCACCGCCGGCACCGGCGCCGAGCAAAGTGGGCAGACCGGTTCGGCCGGCGCGGCGGAATGCCAAAGCGACGCCGAGTGCCTCATGCAGGCCGAGGCATTGGTCGATGCCGGTGGCGGCGTCGTGCGCCTGGCGCGCTGCGCAGAGGTGAGCTGTGAGATCATCGTCGAGCGCGACGAGGGCTGTGTCACGCGCTCGGGCACCGTGCATGACTGCGCGTTGAGCGACTCCCAGATCCTCGATGCCGACGCCAAGAGCTCGGCGGTGGTCAGCTGTGATGAAGCCCAGGCCTCGTCGGGCGCGGTGGGGACCTGCGTCGAGACCTCGGTGACCCCGACCGAGTATTACCCACGAGATTCGGCCGAGTGGCAGGGAATGCTCGTCGAGAAGCTCGACGCCCCTTGTGAAGACTTCTGCGGCATGGCCCTTTCGTGTCGCCAGATGATCTGCCAGCCCTGCACGCGCGACGAAGACTGCCTGCAGGGGGAGGGCTGCGCCCTCGACCACTGCCTGCTCCTCGATCGCCTGCACTGCCGCAGCTACACCGATTGCGGTGCTGGCGAGTTGTGCATTCTCAGCGGCTACACGGGCGGCACAGCGCGGGCCAACGAGGACATGTGCGCCTACTGCAACGGCGGAGGCGGTGGACCTGCCACCACGCCCTGCCAGTAGGGCGTCTTCAAAGTGGTCGGTGCTCTATCGCGGGCCAGTCTGACTGCGCCTCTCCGGCGATGCGATTTCAGCCTGGACGCTCTTTTTCTGGCGCATCGCCAGCAGCTCATCCCACTCCACCACGACCTTACCCCCTGCCGCCTCGTGTCGCCGTCGGAACTCCGTGAGCAGATCGAGGCAGGCGTGGTCGATGAACTCCAGCTCGTCGAAGTGAAAGTGCAGCTCCACGCCGGCCTTGACGTTGTCGAGGACGTCCTGGAGCTTGGGTAGGCCGAGAAAGGTCGCCGAGCCGTGCATGTGCAAGTCCCAGCGCTCGGGTAGCGGGGCAGCGTCGCGTTCGGAGGCTGGCAGCGGCTGGGCTACCTTCTCGAGTTCGAAGTGCACGTGGCTCATCTGGTACATCAGCCTGAGGGCACTGAGCACCAGTCCGAACATGATGCCCTTGAGCAGGTTGACGGCCACGATGCCGACCAGCGTTGCCGCGAAGATCAGGAGCACGGGCCTGCCGAAGCGCGCCAGGCTGCGCACGGCGGCCGGGTTGATCAACTTGAAGCCGATGTAGACGAGAATTGCTGCCAGGCTGGAAGTCGGCACCAGCGCCAGGAGATCCGGTAGCAGGATCACGAAGGCCGCGATCCACAGTGCGTGCATCACGGCGGCCCAGCGCGTGCGGGCGCCGGCCTGCACGTTTGCGGTGGAGCGCGAAATGACGCCCGTCAAGGGCAGAGCGCCGACCAGACCGCATAGGGCGTTGGCGATGCCGTGGACCGTCAACTCGCGGTCGTAGTTGGTTCGCCCCCGATCGTGCATGCGCGCGACCGCCGAGGCGCACAAAAGGGTTTCGGCGCTGGCCACGAACGCCAGTGCCACCGCTGCGAAGGCGACGTCGCCTTCGAGCAGGGCGCTGAAGCTCGCCGTCGTGGGCAGGCGCAGCAGCGACGCCAGGTTTGCGGGCACGGCCACGTAGCGGATGGGCAGCGACAGCAGGGCAGCGAGCGCGGCCGCGAGCATGGCGGCCACAAGTGGCCCAGGCACGATCTTCAGCTTCGCCGGCTTGAAGCGATCCCAGCTGAAGACCGCCACCAGGGTGAGGACGCCGATCATGGCCGCCTCGTCGTGAAGTCGGTCGTTGTGTTGGGTGATCGTGCGCCACAGGACCGCAGGAATCGTGGCGATGTTGTCCATGCCGCTGCCCGGAATGTCGCTGTCGAGCATCACGTGGAACTGGCTGACGATGATCAGAATGCCGATGCCAGCGAGCATGCCGCGGATCACCGCCGGGGAGACCGCCTGGAAGTGGCGGCCGAAGCCGAGAAGTCCGGAAGCCAGCTGCGCTGCGCCGGCGGCGATCACGATCACGCCGAAGGTCTCGACTCCGTGCTGTTGGTGCATCTGCAGCACCAGCACCGTCAACCCCGCGGACGGGCCACTGATCTGCAGAGGAGCACCGCCCAGTGCTCCGACGACCAGGCCGCCGATGATGGCGGTGATCAGACCCAGTGCCGGCGGCAGTCCGCTGGCGATGGCGATGCCCATCGACAGCGGCAGCGCGATCAGAAAGACGACGCCGGACGCCGGTAGGTCCTCGAGCAAGTCGCTTGAGCGCATGGGATCTTTAGGCCAGAAAACGCCGCCGGAGCTTGCGCATACCGCCGAGCCAGCGGTCGTAGTCGGCGACCTTGCGCTCCATGTAGGTTCGCACCTGGGGGTGGGGCAGGATCAGGAAGCGCTCGTCGCTGAGGCCCTCGACCACCGCATCGGCCACTTCCGCCGGTTGTAGCAGGCCATCGCCCGCCTGGGGCGAGTCTTCGAGGCCAGCCAGCATTGGCGTCGCGACGCCCTGGGGGCAGAGCACAGAGACCTTGATGCCCTGATCACCGTGGGTGATGGCCAGCGATTCTGCAAAGCCGATGGCGGCGTGCTTGGTGGTCGAATAGGCGGCGTCGCCGATTTGGTTGAGCAGGCCCGCGGCCGAGGCGGTCTGCAGCAGGTAGCCCTGGCCGCGCGCGATCATGGACGGCAAGACCGCGCGCGCTCCGTAGATGTGGGCCATCACATTGACGTTCCAGATGCGTTGCCAGCCCTCATTCGAAAGCGAGGTCGCCATGCCCTCGGGACCGTCGCCCAGGAAAATGCCGGCGTTGCTGCATAGGAGATCGACCGGGCCGAAACGCGCTTCGGTTTTGGCGACGACATCTCGCAGCGCTTGCTCGTCGGTGACATCGCAGTCGAGGCCCAGGCCGCCGATGCGCTCGGCCACGCCGCGTGCGCCTGGGCCATCCAGGTCGGCGACGACCACGCCGCGCGCGCCCTCGCGGGCGAAGCGTTCGCACATCGCAGCGCCGATGCCACTTGCGCCACCGGTGACGACGATGGTCTTGTTTCGTAGCTCCATGTGCGGCGAAGGTAGAGCAATTGCGATGACATTGCAGCAGGGCGCGGCATGAGGCGGAAACTCGCGCGGGGCGTTTCGAGCCCTTCTTCGCGGTCTTGCCGGGGTCGCCTGGGGGCCTTTGCTCTGTGCGGCAGCCTGCTGCTGAGCGCCGCTGCCGCTGGCGCCCAAACGCCTCCCCACGAGCTGCGCTTCGACCCGTGGCTCGCCGCCGCCGTGGACGTGCCGTTGGCCGGCGGCTATCTGGCGCTGTACTTGCTGGCCGACTCGCCCGAGCGATGCGCCATCTGTACCCCATCGGTACTCGATCTGTGGCTCTCGGAGGGGCTGTCGCTGCCGCGCGGTCGCGAAGCGGTGGCCGTGGTCAGCGACTTCGGCCTCTACGCGGTGTGGGCCGGCGGTCTGGGCCTGGCCTTCGCCGCGGGGCTGGCGGGACCGGGCGGCGCCGGGCGCAGTCTGCGGCGCGGGGCCGAAGATCTCTTCGCGGTAGCCGAGGCGGTGCTGGCGACCCAGGCCCTGACCCACTCCGTCAAGCTCCTGAGCGCCCGCAAACGGCCCGAGACCTATCTCCGTTTGCACCGCGCCTACGACAGCAACCAGAGCTTTTTCTCCGGCCACTCCTCCAATAGCGCCGCCATCGCCGCATCGGCGGCCACCGTCTCGCACCTGCGCGGCTACCCCTTTCGCACCGTGGTGTTGGCCGTCGGCACGGTCTTTTCCCTGACCGTGGGGCTCCTGCGGGTGGTCGCCCTCAAGCACTGGGCCAGCGATGTGTTGGTCGGCTGGCTGGTGGGCGCCGCCCTGGGTGTGGCGCTGCCGCTGCTGTTGCACCCGCGCCTGGAGCGACGAGAGGCTTCCGATGCGGCGACGGGGGGCGCCAGCGAGCGCCCGCTCCTGCGTTTTTGAGCAGGGTCCGCCGGGGTGACTTCGGCCCCGGGCCATGCCACATTCCCTTTGCCGCGCGGGCATTGAGTGGGCCCGAGCGGGCTGAGCTTTCGGGATTAGGAATCATGCAGACTCTTCGCTCCTTGGGCTTCTTCTTCCTCGTCTTGGCGGCATTCGGCGTCGCCCTTGCCGCCTGCGGCGACGACTCGGGCGACCCCGTCAGCGGTGATGGAGGTAGCGATGGGTCGACCTCGGACCCCGCCAAGAACGACCCCGACTCCGGTGCCGCTTCGGACAGGGACCCCTCGCAACTGATCGCGGTGGGCGATGGTGAGGACGGCTCCTTCTGCACGCGGCAGAGCGACTGCGGCGAGGGGCTGAGCTGCGTGGAGGCGGGCGTCGACAGCGGCGGTCGTCCCGTGGGCATCTGCGGGCGCGAGTGCCAGGGCGACAGCGATTGTGGTGCCGAGGTCTGCGTCGGCCTCACCTCCAACGCGACGGTGGGAGTCTGCTTCAATTTCGTGCGCGAGGAGTTTGGCGAGTGTGGCATCGGCGCCACCGCCCTGTGCAGCGATCGCAGCTGCACCGACGACTTTCTGGGCTATTGCGTGAACCTCTGCGAAGTGCCCTTCGACAGCGACGCCGGTACCGCCGACGAGATTCCGGCCAGCGTGACCACGGCGGAGTGTTCCGCCGGTCAGGAGTGTCTGGGCAACCTGATCACCTTCAACACCCTCGGCATTTGCGCCACGCCCGTGGCACGTGGCGAGTCCTGCGACCTGAGCAAGGGAACCGACTGCGCGCCCGGCGACATCTGTGTTCCCGTTGATCTCGACGATCCGAGTGGTGACTGGCGCTGCTTCGAGGACTGCACCGACGACAACACCTGCGACGCCGGCAGCTGCCAGGACGTCAACGGCGTGATCGGTTTTTGTGTGACCAACTAGATGTGCTCGGCGGGAGTCATGATCCGCTCTCGGGACCCCTACGGCGCCAGCTGCGGCGTCCGCTCCCCTTGAAATACACGGAGTATTCCGGCGGAGGCCGTCCTTGCATCTGGCATCGTATCGACCCCGATCATCGGCTCAGCGCTCCCGCCGAGCACATCTAGGACTAGGCCTGAGCGTCGATAGGTCGGCCCCGAACGGCCTCGGAAGCAAAGAACGCGCGCGACGCGCCGGCCCACGACGAGCATCGGGCCGTGGCGAGCATTGACGGAGTACCATGGACCGATCGGTTCAGCGCTGGCTTTGGCTGATGTGGGCCCTGGTGCTTGCGATGGTTGCGGTCGGCGGCATCACACGCCTGACTGGCTCGGGGCTGTCGATGGTCGAATGGCACCCGCTGATGGGGGCGCTGCCTCCGGTGGGCGAAGAGGCATGGACCGAGGTTTTTGAAAAATACAAACGCTCGCCCCAGTACCAGCAGGTCAACCACTGGATGACGCTGGCCGACTTCAAGCGAATCTTTTTCTGGGAGTACTCTCACCGCCTGCTCGGCCGCCTGGTGGGCGTGGCTTTCATGCTGCCGTGGTTCTACTTCCTCGCGCGCCGTCGGCTCCAGGGCAGCCTGCGCTGGCGCACGGCGCTTGCGCTGCTACTGGGCGGCCTGCAGGGATTGCTCGGCTGGTACATGGTCCGAAGCGGGTTGGTCGATGTGCCCCACGTCAGTCATTTTCGCCTGGCGGCGCACTTGCTGCTCGCCTTCGGCGTGGGGCAGTGGCTGCTGTGGCTGGCGCTCGATGCCGCCACCCCGTCACATGCCGAGGCCGCCCGCGCAGGCAGCCGTCTTTCGACACGTCTTTCAATCATGGGCCTTGTCGCGCTGTTGCTCTTGCAGACGCTCTACGGCGCCTTCATGGCCGGCACCCGTGCGGGCTATTCCTACGGAACCTTCCCCGACATGAACGGGCACTTCGCGCCGGGGCCCTTCTTTCGCTCGCCGGACCTGATAACCGACCTGCTCCAAAACCCCGCCTCGATCCACTACCTGCACCGCGCACTGGGGTGGCTTGTGCTCTTCTACGGGCTTTCGCTGTGGGGCTGGATCTTGCGCAGCGAAGCGCGGACGGCGGTGCGGCGGGCGGCGGCGGCAATGGCGGCGCTATGCTTTGTGCAGCTCAACCTCGGCGCCATCACTGTGGTCAGTCGGGTGGCGATCCCTTGGGCGGTTGTGCACCAGGTCACGGCCTATCTCTTGTTGTCGGCTACGGTCGCGCTGCTGCATCGAAGTTTGGCGCGCGTGCCGTCTTGACTCGATGTCAAATGGCGCCCGAAACGGATCGGGCCGCTCCCGCGACGTTTCAGGCCGCTCCCGCGACCACATCGAATAGGAAGCGATCGCCAATGAGCCAGACGCCCCGGGTCTCGCCGGAGCCGAAGGTTAGCTCCAGGGTCAAACCGTTGCGCAGCATGACGTAGCATGCGTGCTTGGATGTGCGGATCAGCATCTGATGTCGTACCTCGCAGTGCCCCGTCATTGGGGTCACCGGTTGAGGTAGAAGTGCACAAGCCGTGCCGATTCCAAGGCGTGCCCGAAGCCTGGGAATTCCCCACGGCTGGTCCGCAGCACACGGGGGATTCCTTGCGACTTTGAAATTTCAGCGTTGCGAATCGTACCAATGCAGTGGCACCAATCGCCACCGTACCCACGCATGGGCGAGCAAATCCCGGCGCAATAGCACCTTGGAGCGGGTGTCGGGCCGCTGCCTACAGAGGCGCACGGAACCGCAATTGAATAGTTGACTCGCCCACAAATGAGCTGTCATTACGGTAGGCGATGGGCTTGATGTGCAGTTTTGGTTCGCCCGTGAAGCTTCGCCGCTGGATGTTCTCGGCGGCGCTTCTGGTAGCTCTCACAAGCCCAGTACACACTCCGCGAGTCGCCCACGCTGACGATAACAATGCGTTAACCGGCATGTTGCGCGACTCGAGTTCCTTCCGGGTTCGCGCCCGCGCCGCGATGGCCCTCGGTCGCAGTGGACAGCCTTCGGCGGCGGCCGCGTTGGAGCGGGCGCTGCTCGATTCCCACGCCGCGGTGCGCGCCGCGGCGGCTACCGCGCTCGGCCGCGTGGGTAGTCGCCGTTCGGTCTCTGCCCTGCGCGTCGCCAGCTCTGACAAGAGTCCCGCGGTTGCCGAGCAGGCCAAGCTTTCGCTGCGGCGCATCGCCGCGCGCGAGTCGATCTCCCGCGGCGCACCGTCGGCGACCGCGAGCTTGTCTGCAGCGCCCTCCTCGGAGCGCAGCGACCTGCGCAAGGTGCGCTACGCCGTCGTGCTCGGCGAGATGCGCAACCAGAGCGGCTTCCAGGGCTCCGACCTCGAACGCTTTTTGGCCGGCCGCATTGCCTACGAGTTAGATCGTCTCGAGCACGTGGTCGTGCTTTCGCTGGGCGACATGAGTGGCGACATCGCCGCCGAGCTGAAGCGGCGAAGGGTTCCCATCTTTCGCATCGAGGGCAGCGTCAAAACCGTCGAGCGTGGTCGCGAGGGTACGCAGATGTCGGTTCGCACCACGGTTTCGATGTTGCTGATGGACGAACCCAGCCGCACCCTGCGCAGTATGCTCAGCGGCGCGGCCACGGGCCTGGAGCGCCCCACCGGCGCGGCGGCTTCCCAGGAGCGGCTGCTTGCGCGCAAGGCCATGACCAGCGCTGTGCGCAGTGCCCTGTCGAAAGCCTCCGAGGCGATCGAGGCGGCCGCCGTCAAGCGCGACCTTGGCATGAGCGACATTCGTGCCGAGGCCTCGCTCGACAAGAAGCTCACGTCAGGCCGAGCTCGTCCTTGAGCTGTCGCTTGAGGATCTTGCCGTTGGCGTTGCGCGGCAGGGGCGCATCTCGCAACTCGATGTGCACCGGCACCTTGAAACGCGCCAGACGCTCCGCGGCGAAGGCCATCAGCGTCTCGGCGTCGACGTTCGAGCCGGGCACGCGCTGGACCACGGCGCCGACCTCTTCGCCCAGGACTCTGTGAGGGATGCCGATGACGGCCGCGTCCATCACCTCGGGATGCTTGTAGAGCACATCTTCCACCTCGACGCAGTAGACGTTCTCGCCGCCGCGAATCAGCATGTCCTTGGCGCGGTCGAGGATGCGGATGAAGCCGTCGGCGTCGATACTCACGATGTCGCCGGTGTGCAGGTAGCCTTCAGCGAAGCTTTTCTCGGTCGCCTCGGGCTTGTTCCAGTAGCCGCGCACCACATTGGGCCCGCGCACCCATAGCTCGCCGATTTCGCCCGGCGGCATGTCCTTGCCGCTTTCGCCCACCACGCGCACATCGCAGACCGGCACCGCCGGCCCGATGCTGTCGGGCTTGTGTTGGTAGTCGAGGCCCACATTGCTGGTGGTCACGGCGCTCGTCTCGGTCAGTCCGTAGCCGACGCTGGGGCTCGCGTTCGGTAGCCGCTCGCCGATTCGGCGCACCAGCTCCGGCGCGGCCGGGGCGCCGCCGTAGCCCACGCCGAGCACGCTCGAGGTGTCGCGACCACTGAAGGCCGCGCTCTCGAGCACCTGCCAGGCCATCGCCGGGACGCCGCCGAAATTGGTCACGCCCTCGCGTTCGATCAGCTCCAGCGCGCGTTCAGGGCTCCATTTGTGCATCAGCACCAGCGTGGCCCCGATGTAGGTCCCGTAGGCCAGCATGGAATGGCTGCCGGTGACATGAAAGAGAGGCACCGACACCAGCGTGACATTGCGCGGTGGCGGCTCGTCGGGGCCTGGCAGCGGCAATCCCTTGCGCAGCGTGGCGCGAGCGCGCACGAATCCCACGCTTCCAATATTGGTCATCATGTTACGATGGGTACCCAGCGCGCCCTTGGGATTGCCGGTGGTTCCGGAGGTGTAGAAGATGGTGGCGTCGTCGTCGGGCGAGAGCTCGACTTCGGGCAGTCCCTCGCCCGGGGCTTCTTGCGGGCAGGGGCGCATTCCGGCGGGCAGCTCCTCGACTTCGGCGCGCACCACCAGCACATTCTCCGGGGGTAGGGTGGCCAGATCGCGCAGCTCTGGCGCTATCAGGTTCGCGCGCTCCAGGTCGCAGATCAGCACGCGCGAGCCGGAGTCCGAAAGCCCGTAGCCGAGCTCGCCACCCTTCCACCAGGCATTGAGCGGCACCACGATGGCGCCTACCGCCGAGGCTGCGAAAAAGGCCATTGGCCACTCGGGGTAGTTGCGCATGGCCAGGGCCACACGATCGCCCTTTTCGATGCCGTAGCGCTCGACCAGCACCCGCGCAAGCGCCGCTGTGCGCTCGTAGAACTCGCGGTAGCTGTAGCGCTCGTCCTCGTAGACCAGGAAGGTCTGCTGCCCGAAGTCACGGCCGTGCAAGAGCAGTGCGCGCGTGGTCGCCGGAATGTTCTTCCAGCAGCGCAGCCGCTGGCCCAGCACGTCCTGCTCTACGATTTCGAAGGGGGCGCCAGGGCCGGTCAGCGCCGCGGTTGCATCCTCGATGGACATTTCCATGGCGGAGGAGATGCCATGAAGTGCGGGTGGATGCCAGCACCGATGGGGGGGGGTCAGGGGTGGTGTAGGCTCTCAGGGTCTGCGAACGAATCGCTTCCCCCTTTGGTGCGTGACGGCGGAGTGCGATGGCGGCGGTGCCCGCAGAAGAACCCGCAGTCGTACCAGAGGTACATCGAGAAATTCTTCGAGGACGCACGGCGCCAGCGTGCCCGCAGGCGTGTGGCAAAGGGGAGAGAGATTCGTTCGCGGACGCTCAGTCGTTGGCGGCGCCGGCATCGATCCAGGCGGCCACGAGGGCCAGCTCGCTGGCGCCGAAAGCGGTACCGTTGCGCGGCATCATCGGCGCGCAGCTGGAGCCGCCGCTGAGGCTCATCAGAAGCACGCTGGCCGCCGCATCGCCCGGCGCGACCAGCAGCTGACCGGAGCAGGTCAGCGAGGCCGCGCCCACCAGCGCGTCGTACGCGGCCGCAGCATCGGTCAGGGCCAAACCGCCGCCGGGAATCGCCGCTCCCACATGGCAGGCCGCTCCCGCACAGCGTGCTTCGAGAAGCGCCCAGACCTCGGTGAAGGTGGCGTCGCCGACAGGCGTGGTGGTCGTGTCCGTGCCCGGTCGGCCACCCGGCGTCGACGGCATGGCGCCGCCAGGCAGGGAGCTGCCGCCACCAGTCCCGGCGCTGCCACCGGAGCCGGCGGTCGTGCCACCTGCTGTCGTGCTATCCGCGGTGCCCGAAGTGCTCGAGCTGGTCGAATTGGCTGAGGTCCCGGCGGAACCTCCCCCGGCTTCGGACGTGGCTGTTAGGGGGTCGGTTCCGCCGGCAGCCGCGCCGCCGCCCGAATCCGCCGAGCCGCAGGCGAATAGCAAGACCGACCACGTAGCGAAATACATCGATCGCTTCATCGGGGCTCCTGTCCTTCGGTCCTTGTGTCGCGCTGGAAGCGCAGGACGGCGTCTCGCTTCATTATAACGCAGCCACGGAACCGTAGCGATCAGCCATCGAGTTTTCGCTCATGCTTTCTTTCGTGCGACAGGACCATTGCTGCCAATCGTTCGAGCCGCCTCCGCGGCCATGAATCATCCCGGGTCACCTCCCGTCGCACCCGCGTAGCAAGACCGATAACGTGCAGTGAATGGGCTGTTGCCCTGGGACTGACAGGGTTTGACAGCACGAGGTTTGCGCACTAGAACACACTCATAGCCACAACGGGGTAGTGAATGGGGTAGCGGGCGATGGGGCTCGGGCCAGGGCACTGCCCACAAGTCGAGCGATGGCGGGATCCCCGGGAGGGGTGCTGCGTCTTCGCGGGGGTCTTTGATGACACAACGATTTGGGTTTGCCGCAGCGGTCCTTCTCATGGCCGCATCCTTTGCTTGCAACGACATGGAGACGACGGATGACATGACCATAGTTGGTCATGTCGGCGTCTCGCGGGCTGCACTTACAGAGGGCGATGCGAGCACGGATTCGCCTCCCGACCCGGTTTCCTCCGCCTCGAGCGGCCTGCCGGGTCCAACGCCCCAAGCTGCCTCGCCAGCGCGCGCCAGCATCTCCAGCTACGTGCCGGGCGAGATCATCGTGCGTACCCGCTCGGGTGGCTCGGGCGGCTCGGCTGCCTCGCTGCTACCCGGATCGCGTAGCCTCAAGAGCTTTCGGCACTTGCGCGGGCTCGAACTTCTGGAGCTGCCTGCCCAGCTCAGCGTGTCGGCGGCGATCACCCAATTGCAGCGCAACCCCATCGTGCTCTACGCCGAGCCCAACATGACCTTCACTCGGCAGGACACCTTCCCCAACGACCCCGACTTCGGTCTGCTCTGGGGTATGCACAACACAGGCCAGTCCGGTGGCACGGTGGACGTGGACATCGACGCGCCCGCCGCGTGGGACTCGGTGACCGGCAGTGAGGATGTGATCGTCGGCGTGATCGACACCGGCGTGAACTACAACCATCCCGACCTGGCGGCCAATATGTGGACCAACCCGCGCGAGATCGCGGGCAACGGCATCGACGATGACGACAATGGCTATATCGATGACGTTCATGGCATCGACACGGTCAACGGCGACAGCGACCCCAACGACGACAACGGACACGGCAGCCACTGCAGCGGCACCATTGCCGGCCGCGGAGACAACGGCACCGGCGTGGCCGGTGTCAGCTGGCGCGCCCAGATCATCGGCTGCAAGTTTCTCTCCTCGGGCGGCTCGGGTTCGACCGCCGGCGCGATCGAATGCCTCGACTACTTCCTGGGCCTGAAGGCCGCTGGCATCGACGTGGTCGCCACCAGTAACTCCTGGGGTGGCGGTGGCTTCTCGCAGGCCCTGCTCGACGCCATCGCGGCCCATCGAGACGCCAACATGCTGTTCGTGGCGGCGGCGGGCAACAACGGCGCCAACGCTGACGTCAGCCCCATGTACCCGGCAGCTTACGATGTGGACAACATCCTCTCCGTCGCGGCCATCAATCGCCTCGGCAACCTGGCGAGCTTTTCGAACTACGGCCTGACCTCCGTGGACCTCGGCGCACCGGGCGTGGACGTCTACAGCACCTGGCTCGGCACCGGCTACAACACCATCTCCGGCACCTCCATGGCCTGCCCCCATGTGACCGGCGCTGTGGCCCTGCTCAAGGCCTCCGATCCGATGCTGACTGGGGCCGAGATCCGCGCCCAGATCATGGCCAACGGCAAGCCGCTCGCCTCGCTGGATGGCAAGACCGTCACCGGGAATCTGCTGCTGGCGCTGGCGACACCGCCGCCCGATGCCGATGGTGACGGCATGCCCGACGAGTGGGAACTGCTGCATGGCCTCGACCCCAACGACGCCAGCGACGCGGCGCTCGACCCGGACGCCGACGGGCTCAGCAACCTCGAGGAGTACAAGAAGCTAACCGACCCCAACCACGCCGACAGCGACGCTGACGGGCTCCTCGATGGCGAAGAGGTCAACCTCTACGGCACCGATCCGAACAACGCCGACACCGATGGTGACGGCCTCAGCGACGGCGCTGAAGTCATCACCCACGGCACCGATCCGCGCGATGCCGACTCTGACAACGACCGGTTGAACGACGGCGAGGAGATCAACCTCTACGGTACCGATCCGAACAACGCCGACACCGACGGCGACACCTTTGACGACGGCATCGAGGTGCGCCTGGGCACCGACCCGCTCGACCCCAATGACTACCCGGACTTCGTGCCGCTGCGCGTGGGCCTCGCCTTCGCGGTGGTCAACAACACCTGGGCGGCCGACGTGCAGGAGAGCCTGCTGTCGACGGGCCTGGTGAGCGAGGTGGTATGGCTCGACGTCTACAACAGCACGCCCTCGGTGGCCGAGCTGCTGAGCTTTGACGCCATCATGGTGACCGGTTGGAACTGGTTCCTCGACCGCAATGCCTTCGGCAACAACGTCGCGGATTACCACGACGCGGGCGGCGCCGTCGTCGCGACCACCTTCGCCATGGACAGTGGCGGTGGCGGCTGGGATCTCGGCGGACGCTGGGACACCGACGGCTACTCGCCGCTGAACGACGGGCCCTACGTGCTCGACCTACCATCTGTGATGGTCATCGATGACGCGACCCATGCCATCATGGAAGGCGTTAGCAGCTTCGACGGTGGCGGCCACAGTTACCGCCACACCACCGACATCGCCGTTGGAGCCTCCCAGCAGGCCCACTGGAGCGATGACAATCCGCTGGTGGTCGTCAAGGAGGTGGGCGACCATCCGATCGTCGCCCTGAACTTCTTCCCGGTCTCCTCCAACGTCGAGTCCGGGTTCTGGCAGGCGAACACGGACGGTGCGCGGCTGATGGCCAACGCCCTGCGATACGCGGCCGGAGGCCTGCCCAGCGGTCCCATCCCGCCGGTGCCCGATTTCGGCTTCAGCTGCGATGGCTTGAGCTGCGCCTTCATCGACCAGAGCAGCGACGCCAACGGAAGCATCGCGAGTTGGTCCTGGGACTTCGGCGACGGCGGCACGGCCAACGTGCAGAACCCGAGCCACGCCTATGTCACCACCGGCGTCTACCAGGTCACGCTCACGGTCGTCGACAGCGAGGGCCTCAGCGCCTCGCTGACCCAGGCCGTGGCGATTACGTTGCCGCCGGTGGCGGCCTTTGCCGTGAGCTGTAACGAGCTGAGCTGCAGCTTCACCGACCAGAGCAGTGACGCCGATGGCACCATCGTGGGTTGGTCCTGGAGCTTCGGCGACGGTGGTAGCGCGACGGCGCAAAACCCCAGCCACACATATCCCGCATCGGGCACCTACCTGGTGACGCTCACGGTCATCGACAACGACGGCCTCAGTGCCGAGGCCAGCGCCGAAGTCACCGTCTCCGCGTCCCGGGTCTGCGAGCAGGCGGCGGCCTTTGCCGACGACTTCGAAAACGGCCTCGGTCAGTTCACCACCACGGGAATCACCGTCACCAGCATTCTGGCGAGCGGCCCCGGTGGCACTGGTAGCTACGGCGCCAACATCGACGGAATCGGCAGCCTGGTCAGCCGCACCATCGACACCACCGGCTTCAGCGACATGACGCTGCAGTACTGGATGGCCGGAAATGGTTACGATAGCGGCGAATACGCCCGCGTCGACTACTGCGTGGGCAACTGCGGTGTTGAAGCCAACTGGGTCAACCTGGTGACCGTCAACAGTGCCGATCCATGGACCTTCTACAGCCACACGCTGCCGGCGGCGGCCGAGGGCATCACGACGCTGCAGCTCCGCTGGGTTGCCCAGACCTGGGGCTGGTTCGAATGGACCCGCATCGACGACATCGAGCTACTGGGTACCAAGTGCGTCGAGGTGGAGTGTCGCATCGACGTCGACTGCGACGACGGTCTCTTCTGCAATGGTGCCGAGACCTGTGACGGCATCTCGTGCGTCGCCGGCGTGCCCCCATGCGGACAGGGCGCCTGCGACGAAGAGACCGACAGCTGTTTGCCCGTTTGCAACGACGCCCTGCTCATCGACGAAAACTTCGGCGACGCGCTCCTGGGCGACTTCACCCCCTACGGCTGGGTCACCATCGGCCTGACCGCCGGCGCACACCCCGAAGCCGCCGACTTCTACGGCGTCGCCATCGACGGGCCTGGCAACATCAGATCCGCGGCGGTCGACGCCAGCCTGGCCAGTGGCATGCAGCTAAGCTTCTGGATGCGCAGCAACGGCCAGGTCAGTGGTGAGCAAGCCGTCGTCGACTACTGCATCGGCGGCTGCGACGACGAAGCCAACTGGGCCGCTCTGGCCTCGCAGCCGGTGGCCAGCGACTGGATCTTCTACGCCCTGGACCTGCCCGCCGCCGCCGAAGGCGCCACGGCGCTCTCCCTGCGCTGGTCAAGCGAAATGGGCGCAGGCTTCGGCAAGTGGGTGCACGTAGACGACATCAAGCTGTCTGCGACGGTATGTGAGTAGGGCCCTGGCTTTGGACTGAGCGGCCTCGCACGCCTCTGGTTCTGCGCGAAAGCGCGAAATCAGCGGCGTGGCTCATATCGTGAAGCGGGACAAGCGCGCATCATCCGCGCGGCCCTTCCCCACACTGGCAAGACATTCACAGTCGACCAGTGGCTGCGAATGGAAAAGGCGCGCTTCGACAATCAGGCGAAAAGCGACAGACGCGTATGTGCCCGCATGTCGAAGAGTTTCGCACAGCCGCCGAGGCTGAATGCGCGGCGACGCGATCTACGCTGCGGCTACGGGGGGGGGGGGGGGAGCCCCGACACCTGGCAGGCAGAGACGCAGTACTTGGTGGGGGAGCGCGCGTGGTGTGGAAGGGCACGAGCCCGATAACCGGTCTCGACGGGGACCATCGTATCACCTATGCGCTCGGTGATCTGATCGGCACCAGTTCTGCCGTCATCGATCTTCTGAGCGCCGAGCTGGTCGAGACCAGCAACTATTGCTCCAATGGCGCACGGGAGATCTACCGGGCACCCGACACAGAAAACGTGGAGGCCGAGCCGATGGGGGTTCCCGCCGGGGAGGCGGAGGAGGAAGTCGGGCTCACGTACTTCGGGGAGCGTTACTTGATCTCCAGGTGTTGCGTAGCAATCCCCAAGTCGCGCGCGGAGGGTACCGGCAGCAGTTTCTGGCCGCCGTTGTAGATGAAGTGGTCTTCTTCGGCGTGTTCGCCGGGGTCTTCGGCTTCGGGGTTGGTGAGCTCGGCGTCGGTGGGGGCTTTGGGGTCGTAGCTGAGCTTCTCCTCGGCTTCGAGGTCTGCGGGGGAGCTGTCGTCGTAGCGGCTGGCCAGAGGCGTGCCGAGGGTGATTCATTTCACATTGCGCCTCAGTGGGAGCGCTCGGTCTTGGTTCCACAGGGTGGCGGCCGCCACGCCTCCGCCGGCGGCCGCCGCTTCGGAGCCGTGATGTTGCGTCGTAAGGGCCCGTGCAAAAACAACTTGACGTTTTCTGCGAATAGGATCTTTGTGCGTGGATGCAGAAGACGAAATCTTCGATCCGCCGCCAGTATAGGCAGTTGCAGGGTTCACTCGAC
>JAOUOP010000141.1 GCA_029880325.1 Myxococcales bacterium
CGGGCCGTTCATCTCGTCGCTGAGCTTCTCGACGTCGGTCAGGCTCTTACACCCGGCCATCATGGCCAGCACCAGAAGGTTGAGCAGCGAGTCCAGCTGCCAGCGCTTGCCCCGGGCTTTGCGGGGGTCTTCGATGCGTTGAAAGTCCAGCTCGTCGAGCCGTGCGCGGGTCAGTCCTGCAAGTCGCCGCATTCGGGGTTTGGTTTCGCTCATGGGGATCCTTTCTGCGGTATTGCCGAAAGCAACCGAGCGATTCATGCTGCGCTCGGCCGGCGTGCGGTGGAGTCGAGGCTGGACTCCGTTTGGTTTTTGCGACTTGGAGCCTCACAGCGACTTGCACCGCAGCGCCAGCCTTTTCGTTGTGGCTGCAGATGGATCGTGGCGCTGCAATGGGCGCAGCGCTGGGGTTGAGCAGAGCGCAAGGCCCGGGGGCGGGGCCCGCTGTGCGGGGGGCTCCGCGCGTGACAAGCGCTTGCGGCGCGGCTGTCGCTTGGCGCGCGCGGCGAGGGCGGGTTGCGCGGCGTAGCCGTGCGCTGCAGACCGTCTCGACCGCCGCATGTGCAAGCCGCCCGTCCCCCCGCACAGCGGGCCCCGCCCCCGGGCCGTCAGGCAGCACCGAGTTGACGCAGCCTCCGAACAGCAGCCGATGCTTCGGTGACACTGGATTTGTTCAGCATTGCTGCCAATCGTGCACGCAATGCGAATTTAGGCCTCTCCCGGCCACCTCGATCGCTTGCCTGCTTTTCCCGCAGGCCGATTGGTAGTCGCGCGACTTTGTCGCGCGACTACCAATCAGGCCTGGGGCATCACCCGTGGGCGAGGTGACCGGGGACGCCGAGACTGAGGCCGCCTGGATCGAGGCGACGGTCTTGTCGCCGCGGGAGCAGATGATCGAGCGCTCGCGTGCGTTGATGGTCTTCGTGAACGAAACCTTCGAAGAAGAGGCCGAGGTCATCTGCGAGTACGCGGAGTACATACCGGCCGACAGCAGCGACCCGGATGAGAACGACGCCAACGCCGACGTGCCGGCTCCGGGCTCTGCGGAGCAACCCGCAAAGCCCGCGCGAGGGGCGCCGGTCGTGCGCCATCGCTTCGATCGGACGGTCGCCGATGAAGAAGCCGCCAAATCTCGGCGGCAGGTGATCCTGCGCGACAAGCGAAGAGGCCGCCCGCCAGGTGGCACTACCAGGAGCGGCTCCGACCCCCCTGACTGAGGTCAGAGCCCCACGGAGGCATGCGTCGCGAGATCCGGCTCTCGCGGCGTATTGGTGCGTCTGCAGTACGGCGAAAGTCGCGAAATTGAGGCGTTGAGGGGCCGGCCGAGCCCCGCGGAACGAAATTTAGGTCTCTTGGAGGCTCGGGTCCGGGGGACGGCTCGAAACGCAAACTGTGAGTTGTCCGAAATTCGGATTTTTTTGGGGCGGGTCGGAGGGATCAACCGGGATCCCTCACTTTTCCTGGTCAATGGTGTCGAGGGCCGAAACGGCTTCAGCCGGTCTCGACAGGGGGGGGGCGAGCAGGGGTGTAGCTCAATTCGGCTGGCTGCGCTTGGTGGCACGGCTCGGACCCGCCGACTTCCGGTTCCGGCCGCTCAGCTGATATCGAGAGCACTGGTTGGGTCTTCATCCAGCGCGTCGGCCAGTCGTTGGACGTACCTGCGGTCGACCCCCAGTTCGCGCGCCGCGGCGCGTCGGCTACCCTGATTGCGCTGCAGGCACTCGATCACCATGTTGGCGCGCATAATCCTCAGGGCTTCCTTCAGCCCCACGCGTCCAACCACGCGGCGCGCGGTGGCCTGGCACTGACCTTCGCCATCCAGCGCCTTCGAGATCGCGGCGCCCAAATCGGCATCCGGTTGCGAAAGATCGAGAAAGGCATTGGCGCCCACTTCGAAGAGGGCCGCCACCACATGGCCCAGAGTGCCGTAGCCCGCGACCACGATGGCCGGCGATCCCGGCAGGCTGCGGGCGCGAACAACCATCTGCATGATCTCCGACTCCCGGCCCTCTTTGACGCTCAGCATCACCACTGTGGCGCCAACGGCACCCTCCAGAAGCGCGTCGCAGGAAAGCTCGTCCCAGCGGTCCACAACTGGTTTCCCAGCACCAGCGGCCACAAGCGCTCGCGCGCGTTCATCGCCATCCACGAGGACGGCACGTGCAATGGTCCCATTGGCCACGCTCTACCTCCCAACAGTTCGCACGCGTCAACGACAACGCAGATGCGAACGGTCCCAACGTCCGCCCCCCCTAAGCGCATGGGGACGAAACAAACGACATTCACTCACTTCCTACCCCAACCCATCACATGCCAAGTCCTGTAGCGCAAGTCACAAAGCGCCCAGCTCGTCAAGAAAGTGACAAAACCCAACCGGCTCACCGGATACCTGCTCGGATGTGATGGCTAGAACTGGTGGCATGATGCCGAGTTCACGGTACGAACTTCCTGGATCTGGAAGTGTTGGAAATTTCACCGCGCCTGCTCCGCCCGGCACTCGGATGGCCCGCCGGTGGTCTCGAAGAAGCGGAATAGGCCACGGCGGCCGGGGCGATCGTGGCGTGATAGGTTCGACGCCGATGCCATCCCAACGACACGAGGCACTTCTGGAACTGTTCCGCAACCGCCCTGGTTTGGCCGCCGAGTTGTTGCGTGACGCTCTGGGTATCGAGCTGCCCGAGTACACCGAGGCTCGCATCGACTCGGCCGAACTCAGCGAAGTGCAGCCTGCGGCCGATCGGCCGACCTGGTGGTGCTGCCCTACGACGGCACACCGGTGCTGGGCATCGTGGTGCCGCGATCCCCAAAGTTCTGCCGTGGCAGTTCGCAAGGCTACGGCAGTGCCGGCGCTGAGGCACCGCCCGCCGGCACTGCGGCCCAAGCTGCAAAGCCGGCCCGAGGGGCGCCGGTCGCGTGCCATCGTTCTTATGTATTGCATTTAAATGCCAGGTGAGGCATTTAAATGCAATACATAATGCTTTCCCTGAGACAGGGGGTGGAGTACTTCCACCTCGCATTTCTTGCTGAGCTGGGCGGCAAGCTCGACCGTGCCTTGTATGCGGTGAAGGGCGGTTGCAACCTCCGGTTCTTCTTTCACAGCATTCGCTATTCGGAAGGTCTCGACCTCGACGTTCAGACGACTGGGGTTGAGATGCTGCGCAGGAAGGTGGACCGCCTGCTCTCGGGTGCGTCGCTATCGCGCACCCTGGGTGCGCGCCGGATTGAGCTGACCTCCACGTCCCGCCCGAAGCAGACCGAGACGACCCAGCGCTGGAAGCTGGGCCTGCGCATCGAAGGGGTCGAGGGCCATACGAAGATCGAGTTCAGTCGGCGAGGGCTCGAACCGGGGGTGGACTTCGGCGTGATCGACCCTGTTCTCACCTCGGAGTACGGCCTGCCGCGAACACTGACGAGCCACTACGGGCGTGACGCGGCTCTGGTACAGAAGCTACGCGCGCTCATCGGTCGGAGCGAGACCCAGGCGCGGGACGTGTTCGACTTAGAACTCCTGATCGCGAGTGGCGCGGAGCCCGGGCTCCTCGGCCTTGACGAAGATGCCCGGCACACAGCACAGGAACGCGCGCTGTCGGTGGACTTTGACATGTTCCAGGGGCAGGTCTTGGCCTTCCTTCCTGCCGCGCAGCAGGCCCAGTATGACTCGGCTGAGATTTGGGAGGAACTGGTGCTGCGGGTGGTCGATGCCCTCGCGGAAGGCAACAGATCATGAAGTCGACCGAAGCCCACGCCGCCCTCCTTCTGCTCGGCCTCGCCACCTTCACGACGAGTGAGGCCGCCGCGGCGCTGGGCCTCGGGCGCAACGCCGCCGCCAAGACCTTGCAGCGGCTAGCGGAGACCGGTCATCTGGTGCGGCTCGTCCGCGGGCGCTGGTCGATACCGGAACGCACCCAGCCCTTCATGCTGCCGGAGGCCCTCACCGCGCCTAGGCCTAGCTACGTCTCGCTATACTCCGCCCTCCATCATCACGGCATGATCGAACAGATCCCAGAGGTCATCTACGCAGCTACGCTCGCGCCTACGCGGACCGTGGAAACGCCTCTGGGGACAGTGTCGCTGCACCAGCTCGCTCCAAGTTTCTTCTTTGGGTACGAGACGCAGGCCGTCACAGGCGTGAAGATCGCTGTACCCGAGAAGGCGCTGCTCGACGTTCTCTACCTCCGCCCCGCTCGATCGCGCCGCTTTCGCGCCCTTCCGGAGTTTGAGTTGCCGAAGCGCTTCAGCCCCCGTCGCGCGCGCGAGATGGTGAGCGAGATCGGCGCAAGCCGCCGCCGAAACTTCGTCGCGCGCGAACTCGAACGAGCCCTGTCGCGAGCTCAGGCCGCGTAGACCAAACTTTCTCGTTGTAATCTCAAGCACGATCCTTGCGGCGAGATCCCCGGTGTTGTGGTCCATTGAGGCCTTCCGCCGGACTTGACTGCCCAGCGGCGCGGCGCGGCGCGGAAGGCCCGGTCGGCATCGAACTTCGCGCATCGTGAACGCCCGTTTCGGCAGGTGCGCTTGTCTTCGTGGTGGGCGCCGCTACCCTCGTCGTCATGGCCGAGGAGCAGCCCCACGACACCCTGTTCAAGGAAACCTTCTCTTCGCCGGCAAACGCAGCCAGCCACCTTCAGGCTGTGTTGCCGAGGACGATTGTGGAGAGGGTGGACTGGTCGTCACTGACCTCGGTGTCGACGCAGTTCATCGTCAAGGAACTGGACACCGTGCAGGCGGATCTGCTGCTGCGGGCCAAGCTCGATGGTCGAGACGCTTTCATCCACCTGCTATTCGAGGGGCAAAGTGGCGAGGACGGGATGATGGCGTTCCGGATGCTGCGCTATTTAGTATGCATCTGGGCTGACTACCTGAAGCAATATCCGAAGGCCAAGCGGCTGCCGGCAGTCATCCCCTGCGTGCTCTACCACGGGCCCAGACCCTGGAAGGCCGCCACCAACGTCGCCGACCTCGTCGACTTGGAAGAGAGCACGCGGGCGGCCCTGGGGCCTCTGCTGCCGTCGCTGGCCTTCCAGCTTGATGACCTGCGGGCGCTCAGCAGCGAGCAGATCGAGCAGCGCATGACCTCAGCCGTGGTTCGGCTGGTTCTGCTGGCATTGCGAGACTTCAAGGGGGGCTCAGCGGCGGGATTTGTGCGGCTTGCAGGCCTGGTCCGGGAGGTCTCGGAGACCGAATCGGGGCCCGAGGCGCTGGCCACCGTCCTGTGCTACCTTTTCAAAGTCGCCGACCCGGACCCCGAGCAGGTCCGGGGTTTCCTGGACGAGCACGTCGGTGAAAAGGGCGTGGAGGCATACGTGACCGCCGCAGAAAAATTGACCAAGGAAGCCGCCGAGAAGGCTGCCGAGCAGGGCCGGGCTGAGGGCCGGGCTGAGGGCCGAGCTGAGGGCTTGGCCAGGGCACTGCTCATCCAGTTGGACATGAAGTTCAGCCCGGTGTCCGAGGCCATGGTCGCGAAGGTACAGACCGCGAGCAGTGCCCAGCTTACAAGCTGGATCACCCGCGTCGTGGCTGCCGAGACCCTGGACGACGTCTTCGCGTAGGGCGGCCGCGGTCTCAAACCGGGCCGCCAAACCGGGCCGCCGCTGGCATGGGGGCTTGGATTGACGAGGCTTAGGGTGACCCCGGGCTCTCACGATACGCGAGATAGCCACCGCGGCTCGCGGATGGCCATCAGGGGGTGTCGATTGGGGCGATAGAATGTCGTCGTGGCCGAGCGTCTACTGGGCGTGGGGATCACGATCACGGAGATGCCGGTGGCGCGCAGCGAGGGTCGGAAGCGGCGAGGTGACGAGGGCACCGGGGTGGCGGCCGCCACGCCGCCGCCGGCGGCCGCCGCTTCAGGTGCCTGACCTTGCGTAACTTCTCAAAAAGTCGTGGCGGCGAAATTGCCGAAGTGGCCGAAGGAGGGGGTGGATTTTGCAGTGCCACGATCAAAGTTCGGTGGGAGTGCGCGTAATTGGGAGAAAAGGGCTTGGTTGGT